>JAIEMA010000007.1 GCA_019752535.1 Bacteriovoracaceae bacterium | reverse complement strand
ACATTTTCTTCACTCTCCACACGTCATCAAATCGATCACAGAAGATCGCCCAGAAAATTGCGACGCCATCATTGAAGTTGGGCCAGGCCCCGCAGTCCTCACACCCTATCTTGTGAAGCACGGACTTCCTGTTTATGCTTTTGAAATGGATAAACGCTTTAAAGAAATTCTTGAAGGCGTCATCCCTCATGATCATTTAGTCATGGCCGATGCCTTAACGGTGGACTGGAATGAATTTCTTCTCGAGAGAGGCCATAAGCGAGCTTGGTTGGTATCCAATCTTCCTTATAATATTTCAGTTCCTCTCACTTTATCGTTTATGAAGTGCAGCTCCATCATTCAGATGACTTTAATGTATCAAAAAGAAGTCGCAGAAAAGTTTTTACCAAAACCTGGAAAAAACACCATGAGCTCTCTTCATGCGCTGGCGGAAATCTTTTTTAAAACCTCGAGACTCTGCGATGTTCCCCCCGGAGCTTTTCAGCCACCCCCAAAAGTCATGAGTCAGGTTTTAAGTTTCAAGAGAAAAATTGAATCGACACTTCCCCTAGAGGAGTGGAGTTCCATAGAACTATTCTTTCGTTTGATGTTTCAAAATCGCCGCAAACAGCTCAAAGGGATACTTAAAGAGAGGATGGGAGAAGAGAGTCTTAAGACTCTCTTTGCAGAACTTAAGGTCCCTGAAAGTGTCAGGGCCGAAGCATTAACATTTGAGCAAGTCATCAAGCTCTACCAGCTAGACCAGCGCCTTCGCATCAATTAAAGTGTCGCTATGGGTATTAAGCAAATCGCTAAAAATAGCCGGGCCGGATATGATTTCTTTTTAGAAGAGAAGTATGAGGCGGGCGTTGTGCTCCAAGGAACAGAAGTAAAGAGTCTCAGAGACGGAAAAGCCACTCTTACAGAGGCATTTGTCACCATTGATAACTCTGGTGAGGCCTGGCTGCATAACCTCGTTATTCCTCACTACGCTTTTGGGAATCTGAACAATCATGTGGAAAATCGCAAAAGAAAGCTTCTGATGCATCGCTCCGAAATAGACGAAATCAATAAACGCATAGCACAAAAAGGGTTAACCCTTATTCCCACGCAGCTCTATTTCAAAGATTCGAGAGTAAAATGTGAAATTGCTCTGGCTAAGGGCAAAAAACTCTATGATAAACGTGACGCTGCTGCTAAAAAAGACTTAGACCGCAAGCTAAGACAAGGTAATTACGAGTAATTCATGACGACTGAATTTAACAATGAAATCGTTCCACTCAGACAACTCAACCGCTTGAGTGAGCCTCGCGTCTTTAGTCATGAAGAAGCGCTAGAACTTGTCTCATTGTTGATGATCATTACTTCAAAAACAAAAAAAGAATTGAACAACTTCAATGCCCAATTAGCGTATTTCAAAAATCGTCAAGATAAGGCCACTGAACTTCAAGATAAAATTAATCAGTCCATGCAAACGTGGTCTGAGAAAATCAGACGCCTTGGTGCGATTCCCGTTTCTCTTTGCAAAGTAAAAATTCCTGGTGAAGATGGCCAATACTATTGGGAATATCCAGAACCGAAACTCTATCTACAATAGATACTGAGTTAATCCGTGAAAAATATTTTTTGAACCTATCAATGTCAGTAAGACCTTGAGAGCGATATCAAGTTGTCTATCGGTGATGTGCTTTCCAACCGGCTTTGAGAGATAAATTCCTAAGATCGCAGCAATCACCATCACAATCATTTCAAATTTGAGATGCCCTAAACTCACACCGACTGCACCGGCGTAAGTCACAATTCGCACGAGATGAAGAATCAATTGGCAGGCGCTTTTCGTAGAAACCATCTCTTCACGTTTAATATTTAATTTATCAAAAAAAGGATTGAGAAGCGGGCCGACAACTCCTGCGAGCATACTAAAAAAACCTGAGAGAAGACCCAGCCAGATAAAGCCATTCTTGGTGAATTTTAATTTATAATTTTTGGGAGTGGGTGCCCACATCGCAGCGAGAATCAGGACGCCTAAGAGCACCTCGACTAAATTCAAATTGAGATAGGAAAATAAGATACCTCCAAACCAGGCGCCAGGAATAAGCAGGGAGCTATAACGAAGTACGACGTCCCAGTGCACACTTTTCATCCAAAAGAGAATTCTTGTGCCGTTGGATACAGTTTGCACTACTCCATGCATAGCCAAGGCTTCAGAGGCGGGCATAAAAAACATCAATCCGCCCAGAACAACTGCCCCTCCAGCGAGGCCAGTGAGTCCAGAAATGAGTGAGCCGACTGTTGTGACAAGAAATAGAAGGGCGAGCACTACCATTCTTTATAAACCTCAAGAAGACGATTTTTGGCACAGGTAAAATCGTAAGCCAGCTTTGTCTCAAGAGCAAAGAGACGGGCTACTTTGAGATAGCGATCAAAATTTAATTGAAAGTCTTTAATGATCTCATCAGCGACTTTTTGATGGGCCACCGATTTTCTGTGACCTTTGCCAAGCTGAGAGCCAATGGAGTAAGCGACATCTTTTTGTTCATCCTCATTTAAAAACTTTTTCACCTTGGCGGCAAAGCTTGGAATTTGTCTTCCCCAATATTGCCTGCCACCAACCGTTGCATAACCAAGCCTCTGCTCCATACCATCGGCATAAATCCTTGAGGCCTCAATCATTCTGATTCCATGATGTGGCCAAGGTGAGATGAAATAGCGAGTGTCCTTTTCTGCGTAAACTTCTTTAATATCAATCATCACAGAATCAAGAAGCGAGTCTCTATTTTTAGGGATCAAAGAATAAATATAATGCTTCTTCCCTAGAGTTCCTGGAGTGACTCCGACTTCATCGACGGAGTACTCTTGCAGCAGTGAGAGCTCATTACGAGATTCAAGATAACTTTTGAGTAAGGTCTTTATCAAATCGCCTTGCTTTGAAACTGGGAACTGACGCATTTTCTTGGCCCATTTACGATTTGATTTTAAATATTCAAATGTATTGGTTTGCCATTTCTGAGGTTCAAACTTTTTCAGCATACGAATCTGCTTAAAAGGCACCTCCGGATTTATAAAATGCGAAAAATAGCCATCTATAAAGTATTCGACAACATCCCTATCAAGAAACCCCTTATCCTCTTCTCGCCTAAGAGAGAGCGAAGCAAGGAAGCGAATTATGTCCCACGAATAAGGGCCGATCCTTGAGCGATCAAAATCAAGTAAGGCCGATCCTCTGAAGGTACGAACATAATTATCTAAATGAGGATTGCCATGCAGAAGAACTCGAGGGGTGTGGGAGAGATTAAGAACTCTCTCAAGTCGACTTTGCATTAAGGGGCCGATCATTCGAAAAAAAAGATAGCGCTTCGCCTTCTCAGACATCGGTCCCAAGGCATGAAGTCGCTTTTCAAAAATTTCTGATTTTTTAAGATATTCTTCCATTCTCTCTATTGTGACGCGATAGAAGGATTCGTGCGAGAAGAATTTTATTCCACTCACCTCCTGAAAAGGATATAAAAATGGAATGAAAGACAAGGCCCTAGGTTATCTGCGATCAAGAAATCTTAATGTGTTACTCAGAGTCACCTCATTTTCGGCTCTGATCCTAGATCTGCTCAATTCCGTCTATTTTTTTAAATACTGGGAGAAGCAAGCCCTCTCTCAGCGCTTATGGAGCATGGCCCTGATGCTTAGGGGTGAAAGCTGGGGTCATCTCGATCCAGCTTTCCAGCTTGAGCTGCTTGGGATCACAGATATCACTCTAAGCCTGATCATTATGGCCGTTGTCATGGTGAATTCTGTCTTTTATCTCTACCTTCTGTTCGCTAAGAAATGGGCTTACCAATACGTCATCAGCTACACATTTAGCGCTGCAGCTCTCTGTATCTTGACTCTTTTTGAAGGTTTTCCAGTCGGAGGACTATGGGAAGCGATCAATATATTCTCGATTCCAAGCTATCTTGGATTGAGCCTGATCATTTGGTCTAGAAAAACTGAACTCAGCCAGAGCGGCTTTAGATTGAGCTCTAAGGTGTAAACTGACCTTTGAGGGCGATATCTGTGGGAACACTCGCAATAGGAAAACTGCTTTCTAAAACTAAAATTTCACCATTGGTTTTTTCGTTAGTTCCATAATCAGTTATATTAATTTTGATGAGACCAGGTGCCTTATTTTCATCAATCCATGCAGAGAAATCAGTTTCATTATCTTTGACTTGACCAAGTATCTCCCAGCCTGATTTGTTTTTTCTTAAAACAAGGATGTATTTCTCAGTGATTTGAACTTCTAGAGTTTTCGTTAAATCGGCTAACTTAAATGGTTTAAGAATTTGTGCGGACTTAATGATCATGGGTTGATAATTAAACCAAAGGCCAATGTTTTGAAATCTTAAATCGTTTTCATCAATTTCGAGTAAATCGAAGAACCAACGACCTCCGGCCTTCACTGCAAACTGAACATTGGGATTCGCCACATTCTGAGATTTTAAAACGATGACATGACCATTCTTGTGAGAATGCATGAATTCAAAAGTCCAATTCTTTCGTGTGAGATATGATTTCCAAAGTTGCTCAAACTGAGCAGGTGGAAGAGATTGGATTTGATTTTTCGCTTTTGGCGTAAATAGACTTAAAAAAAGATTTTTATCATTAGATTCATAGGCAAAAACCAAAGAGGAAGCGAGCTCTTCAGCTGTGAGGTTTTTGTTATTTTTAGCAATGATTTTCTTAGGTCCCTGAATCACCTCAGCGTTGTAGACATAATAATTTCCAGAGGAAGCTGATTTATCCTCTATAACCCCATTGAGATATTTGGGAATTTTAATTTCCAAAGCATGAACTTGAAGTACGAAAATCAGAAATGAAATTATCATTAAAATATCATAGCTTCATTTTTATTTTAGTGTCCAAGTAAATCAATTGGCTCACCGATCTCTGCCAACTTATAGCTTCCCGATTTTAAGACCATGCCCCAACCAAGAGAACCTTGATAATAAAGGTAGAGTTTATTTGGAACAAACTCAGCCGTTAAATGTCCGTGAGCGGCATTCGCTTTTGGAGCGCAGTAACCAAAAGTAGCGTAAGGCTCCATTCTGATTCCACCTTCAATCGTGGCACCACCGGCTAAAGCGTCTAAGTATAGTGCAAGATACGGACGGACGGCCGCTTTACCGTAAACACAGAGCTTAGGCTCACAATTTTTTTCTTTATCAATTGAAGATTTTCCACCAACACCACCTTCAAATTGTATTCCGCCTTTAATACCGGCTTCCGCAAAATAAGGTATACCGACGAAGCCTTTGCAAAACAGATCAAGCTCAAGACTCGCAAGAACTTTATTTTCGTTATAAGGAGTAATCTTATTGCTACAGCAAGTTTCTTTTTTATAGAAATCAATCTGCAACAATTTTTTCTTAATATGCTTGCCACACTTAATAAATGGGCCCATCGGAATCTCACCAGCGCTAAACAACAACTTAGCTGCTGCTTCTTCTGCGTGATGCATTCCATGTTTGTCTGGCACACCAAGCTCCCAGCGACTAGCGCTCAACTCTTTGTCTTTGAATGGTTTCCCCTCACAAGCATTGAGCTCTTCACGCCCAGCTGGCGCTCTTGAAATGTCTTTTGTTCTAGCTGTGATTTGTCCCACCACATTTCGAGCGACAGAGTTACTCACATCCGTCATAGAAAGCATCAGTTCAGAGAGCTCTTCGGACTCATTAATAGGGCTACAGACCGACTTAATCCATGCTTTTTTATCATCAACACATTGAGGATTAGCAGCATAAAGAGCTTTTTTGGCATCTATCATGAAGAGATCAATCTTTCTTTTTATTGCGTTTAATTCCTTAGTAATGTCACTGACAGAAGATTTTGAGGTCCCTTTAATTAAACCTGTATAGCGAGCAATTTGATCACTCACCTCAGCCACAGAAGCTTTGGCTTCCCCAGAATTCCTGGCCGCTTTGTCTTTCAAGTTTTTCATCATCCAAATGATCGCGACATCTCTCTTTGAAAACGTGTTGTCATTTTTATCGAGGAGAGACTCATAGAGGATATATGAAGAGACATCGTCATTTTCGATTCTTTTATTAGCGATGTAATTAAGACCGGCAGCAGACTGCTTTAAGCTATTAATGTTTTGATAAACGGCTTTCAAGTGATCACTGGCATTTGAATCATACAAACGATCAAGATCGGCAAGCGTAGCGGGATCCTGCTTATCAAGTGCGTTCAAGCGGGCCATATCTTTTTTAATGTATTCTTCAAGAGATGAACTTTGAGATCCAACAACTTTCTTTGCCAGTTGAAGCATCGTGAGCTGGTACTGAAGGGAGAGAATGCCGTTATGATCTTTAGCGACTAAGCCTTTGATGTATTCATGCAACTTATCATCACATGTTGGTTCAGCAGGCTGCGTGACCACCTCAGGGGCTTGAGCAAAGGCCGAAATGGTAAGAAGCAGTAGAGCTGAATAAATCAAAGTTTTCATAGGATCTCCCTCACTCACTTGTCGGATAATCCCATTGTAATTTGAATCATTTCACAAACTTAGCGATTGCTTTTCACCTAATAATTTCAAGGGCTTAATGGATGAGTGAACTCAATAGGGAGCATTTATTATTGGCAAAGGGCCTATTTGAAGTCGGGGACAATGAAATTGCCGCCGTCACTATTACCCCATTCAGGTATGGAGCGAAGCTTATTCATGAGCACTCCCTGACCGGCCAGCGCCAAGAGAAAGGAGTCAAAGGCTTTGGGATTTTTCACCAACATTTCAAAATCATTATCGTAAATAAAGAGTTGTAGCTTCTCTTCAATACCGCGAATCAAAGTTTCACGGGCCATGCTTTGAAGGTCTAAATCAAAAAGTTGCAAGAGTTGAAATTTTCCAACGAGTTTCGCGCGATAGAGTTCTAGTAAAACAATTTGGATGCTTGATTCATGAAGATCTAAATTTGTAGGCAGATGCCTGAGTAGGTATTTAAGTCGAGCCAGCAGCATGACTGAGACATGCCCATAAGAGTCATAGCTGGTTTTAAAAACAGAGAGCAGTTGATCGTAATAATTCTTCCAAATCCAAAAATCGATCGGCCTATGCCAATAAGGAACAAACCCTTTTCTCAATTTTCTTTTAAATGAGCGAGAGAGAATGTGCTGATCAGCAGTCTTATGAAGAAGATCTTTAGCCCAATCCATCTCTTCGGCCGCAAGACGAGTCTGCTCATATTTTTTTGGATTTTCTTTCTCCATGCGAGCGTCTGTCTCAAGAAGATCATCCATCTCTCTTCTGACCTCCTTTACGGCGGTCTGAGGGCAAGCATTCGCTCCAGGGCATTTGAGTTGGCAGTTATCACAAAGAGGTCGAGAGAGAGGGAAATCGACAATCAGTTTTTGGAGACCATATTGAGCAATCCAAGCGGTAATGATTTCATCTCGGTCTTGAATTTCTTCATCTTTGACTTGATGAAGGGATTTGAGAAACCAGCGGCCTCTGTCAGGATAGTGCTCGAGGAGGCAAAAGAAGAAATTCTCTCTGCGCCCGCCGCCAAGTGAGAGACCGGCGACATTGGCATTGGGATTCAAAGCGGCGCCTCAACTTCAAACTCCAGGCGTCTCATATTGCATTTCAAAATCAAAGCATCGAGCGCATCAAGAGGCATGCCGTAATGAATAAGGATGAAACATCCTCCTCCACCAGCGCCACACATTTTCAATCCCACGTTATGTCCCTGGGCTCTTAGAGCAGAAGCCAGATCACGGATTTTATCAGTGGTAATATTAGGGAATAGTTTTTCACGCTCCTCCCCTTCACGGCCAATGAGATCAAGCATGCGCTTCCAATCTTTATTGGCGATGGCCGTTTTTGTATCACTAGACACTTTAGCAATGGCGGCCATACCGTTTACGACTTCAGATCTCTTATCAAAAAATCCTTTATAGACTTCCCAATTATTAATTCCTGAAGCGCGGCTCTGCCCAGAGTAAACAAGCGCAACATTTTCTTCTAAAACTTTTTTAAGCTCTGGAGTGAAGAGCTGTTCAATAATGATATCGCCTTCAATTCCCTTGAGCGCCAGAACTCCTCCCACTAAAGCGGGGAAGTAATCTTGGTAACCAGCGACTCCTTGATTCAGGATTCGAGACTCCACACCTTTGACTCGTCTTACAGCTTCCTTCACTTCAAAAGACTTATCCGTGAATTTGCACAGAGCTTTATAAAGAGTCACTCCCATCGCGGAAGAGCCACCAAGGCCTGAGCCTGCAGGAGCTCCACTTTTAAGTTCAATCTTTAAGCCTGAATTAATGCCAAAAAGTTTTAAAATTTGAAGAACAAACGTCATCTCTTCAAATCGATTCGTATAGAGGACGTTCTCCTCGCTGAGTTCACTCGATTCGTACTTGTAAGTCTTGTTGTAATCGCTTGAATGAATCTCAACTCCATTGAAACTTGTTTTAATCAAGTTCACTTGAGCCTTAAGCCCAGTGGCCACATTGAGTGTCCAGACATCTTTTAAAATCAGATTGATCGGCTCAATATCAAGAGTTCCACCAACAAGATCGACTCTAACTGATCCGCTCTCAGTTACCTGCATTGAGCACACCTATATAAGGAAGTTCACGGTAGCGACCGGCATAATCAAGTCCATAGCCAATCACAAATTTATCTTCAATCTCAAAGCCAAGATAATCAATTTCGACATGGTGCTTGAGCTTTGAAGGTTTGTAGAGAAGTGAAGCCAACTTCACCGTTTTAGGTTGTCTTAAGGCCAGCATCGCCATGAGAGTCTTAATCGTGAGTCCAGAATCGACAATGTCTTCAACGATCAAAACGTTCTTGCCTTCAATATTACAAGTCACATCCATCTCTAAGCGAACATTACCAGAGCTTTGAGTGCCTTCACCGTAAGAGGAGAGAGCAATAAACTCTAAAGTCATAGGGCGATTGATTTTTTTAATGAGGTCAGAGCAGAAAATGAATGCGCCTTTAAGGACACAGATCACAACCAATTCCTCTTCTCCAAAATCTTTTGTGATCGCTTGACCCAGAGCTTGAATGCGTAAAGCAATCTCTTCCTCTGAAATCATAACTTCAGGCGTATACATCTCCATGCTTCCTCCTTAAGGATTCACGAATATGCTAGCCTTAATGTTTTGAAACGTCAGTGACTGAGTTGCTCGTTTGCCAGACGTTTTTCCTCTTCAAGAGGCAAAAGGGCCTGCTCTTCAGACTCATCGTTCTGGTAGTGGCCGCGGCAACGCGCCTCGTAGGCTTCAGTTTCCCCAAGGAGAATCTTGTCTTTGCTCTTCGTCAGACGCTGAGAGCGAACAGCAGGGGCCCCACAAACAGTACAGATGGCATGAATTTTAGTGACTTCATCAGCAATCGCCAACAATTGAGGCATAGGGCCAAAAGGTTGAGCTCTGTAATCGAGATCAAGTCCCGCACAAATCACACGGCAGCCTCGAGCCGCAAGCTTTGTGACCACAGTGACAATGGCTTCATCAAAGAATTGGATTTCATCAATCGCGACAACACGAGTTGAGTCTTTAAGGCGAATGAGAATGTCTACTGCCCCATCAACTGGCTCGGCCTTAATGGCCAATGAAGAATGGCTTACCACTTCTTCCTCAGCATAGCGCACGTCCATAGCGGGTTTAAAAATTTGAACTCTTTGTTTGGCAATCTGAGCACGTTTTACGCGACGGATGAGTTCTTCGGTTTTACCGGAAAACATAGGGCCGCAAACGACTTCAACTGAACCTGAAAATTGTGGCATCATTCTAGAGCTACCTGCCTTCGAAGGATAAGTGTGTGTGTGAACTCTACAATTTCAAGAATATGTTAAGATGACAACGAGAGTCTGATACTCAAACGCTGCAACTCATTGATCATGCATGGCCGCAAGAAAATGTAGGCCAAACATTAAGACATGAATAAATAAAATACTACGAGTGAGATCAGACTAATGCCCATCAGCATTACGACTGTTGGAGTCACTAAAATGACCACAGAAAGAGCGCGGCTCGCGCCCATTCGATGACGGCATCCGACGTACAAAAGATAGAGCCAAGAAATCTGGCGGAAAACAACACCAATAACAGGTAAAACGAGAAAGAAATTTGAACTGAGGGCCACCGTTGTAATGTCTCGAGCGACATCATCAGTATCTTCTTCAACATCTAGGAGAGACGCGTATAAACGTAAAACGAGATTCCAGAACTCAGTGGCGACAAGAGTGAGTATCGGAAAAAAGATGAGATCTAAAGTCGTTGAAAACAACATGATGTAATAAGGGAGCAAACCATCTTCAGTCTCAATCAGACCAAAAAAATAATCATTATTATTTTGAAAATGAATGAAGAGCTGAACAATTAAATTAGCAATCATCAAACGAGCAATCGCTTGTACGGCAGCGAGTGACCAAGAGAGAGCTATTTGAGAAGTGAGCTCCGGTCGTGGCAGATCGGAGTTCTGTTCCGGAGAAATCCCATAGCGCATCCAATCGAGCATGACTCTCGGTCTAAGAAGACACAAAATGAAAGTATGAAAATGTGAATACAATTCCTGCATGCTTAATCCTTACCCACAAGGCTAGCAAAATCTAGCTTAGACTCCAAGGGGAGACTCCAAATCCATCGTATTCCAATGGCGCAGTCAAATATAGACCAGCCGGCAGGATATCGCTTCCAAAAATAGTGTACAGACCCGTCATTCACGACAAATTGACTCTGTTTTGTAAGCTCTTTGCATTCATTTATACTGAGAAGGTCGAGACCAGCGAAACTTTGAGTTTCGTGCATAAAATTTTGCACTAAAAGAGTTCGTTCATTTTCATTGATCACTTCCCCATCAGGAAGAGAGAAGCTCAAATTAGTTTTAGATTTTGAAAGAGTCATAGGTGTCGATCTGTCATAAAGTCTTTCCGGAAAACTCTGGATCAGAGAGCTTGAATCTTCATCTAGAGGATAAGCTTTTCCTAAATGCGGAACCCAAACATAGAGAGCGTTCACTTCTGGATAATCATAGAAATCCCAAGTGATTGATTGATCATTTTTAATTTGAAAAACCCAGCTTTTAATCTTGCTCTTATGCTTAGGCACTTGAGTCAAGATGGCACCTTTCACCTGCAGTGAATGGAGACCGGCGAGAAATCCCTGCATGACGCTTTGGCCCCAGCTACGCTGAGAGAGTTGCATGCCATCAAGCGAGAGATCACCTTTCTTCCATTGATCGAATGCAGAGATGCGCATCAGAGTGAGAAGTTTTGTCTCTCTCCAAGAATCTTCAGGATAAAGAAGTAGGTCGCGCAATCGAGAGTACTTCGCGTGAAGTAAAACATTTTCATTATCTCCAACCGCAAGAGAGCCCATATCCTCAAGATCGATAACATAGACATCAGGATCACCGGCCAGGCTAAGGAAAAAACTATCGCCAGAGGGAGCGAGATCTCCGAATTCAAAATGAGATTCATCAAGACGAAATTTCAATCCCGTCGAAAAGAAATCTTTTCTATTCGGGGGACTTTTAATCATTCGTGTCACATGAATGTTCTCGAGGGATTTATGAAGTTCGTTTAGAACTTCAGCTCTAGCCACTTCCCCGGAGCCAGTCCTCCAAACTCCATCCACAACTTCAAGTAAAGCATTTGGAAGCTGAATGCTTTGAGGATTTTGCATGGCTTTCGTAAGAGCTATTTCAAATTTCGTTTTCTCGTTGACCCACTCGCCTTCTGTCAAAAACCAAGTCAGAGTAAGGAGAAAAACTAATATACCCCCCAGGGTCAAATTTCTTTTCATAGACGTCTGCGCTTCCTATACACAAGCAGAGCAAAAACAAATGCGAGCAGTGGGACCGTGATAACAGTAATCACAAAAACCATTCTCAAATGAGGTGCACTTAAAACCACGGGATCATGGTGAAGCCCGGGGCGATTGAGAGACACAATCCCCTCATCATGAGAGAGCCAACCAAAAAGATTGAGCATTAAGTTCATATTCGCTGTTTGATTTTGATAGGCATTACGAATAAAAACATCATTGGCGATTACAGCAAAACGCGTATCTTTCTCACCGGGCTTCTCGGTGAGACGTTCGGCCACACCGACAACTGAGACAGGACCTTTGATATCAGTTTTTGCATCAAAAGATGCTTTACCTTGAGAGATGCCTTTAAGATCACTTTCACCCCAAGAGCTAGGATAGCTTGAAGTCAGAGCAAGACTTGTCGTTGCTACTCCTTGATAGAGCGGTTCCGCTAATGAGACGGAAGAGCTTAAAGGGAATAAGGTCCTCGAGCTGAAGCCTCTTGTGACTGGATGATTGCGATCATATTGAGTGATTAATGGGATTGTCGCTTCTTGAGTTTCAAGAGTTGAAACTCTATCAATGACAAGATTGTTATGAGCGATCAGCCCCCACTTTTTTGCGAGTGTGCGAAGGTCTGCAATTGAATCGTTATCAAACATAGGCGAATAGAAGAGAGCTAAACTTCCTCCCTTCTCCAACCAAATTTGAATGCGTTGAATCTCCTGCGGTAGGAATCCGCCTGTTGGACCAAAAATAACAACCAGATCAGCATCGGCAGGAATATCTTTTTGAGTCTGCAAATCAAGACGCGCAAATTGATATTGTTGCTCTTGAAGATGTTTACAGAAAGCCGAGATGCCTTCAGGAGCCGTATCTTCGCAAGTCGCTTCTCCATGTCCCCAAGTGAAATAGACTTTTATCGCTCGCTCACGAATCATTTTCAAAAGAGAGTTCGTGACACTTAGTTCGTCATTTAAAACGAAAATAGATCTCTTTCCCGCGGCCTCAACAACAATAGTCCCCTCAGCTTGCACACCGGCACTTCTGGCTTTTTGAGGGTTTGTTTCAGGATCAATCGCCGAAATTTCAATATCATTGCGAACGTCACGATAAAGGCGCAACAAAGAGAGCGCCCGTCCCCAGTTTTGTCTTTTTGCATAAAGAGTAATGGTCGTGTTTTTCGGCAGTAGCTCTACAATTTTAATCGATTGTTGAGAAAGCGTATTGAGGGATCTCTCCGTCATGTCCTTTTGCCATGGAAATTTCCATGAAAGATAACAAAACATTGAGGCGATACAGAAATAGAGAAAGAATGTTGTCGCATGAGTAAAGGTATTCCTCCCCTCTCTACTCCCAAGCCAAGTCACCATATCAGTTCTTCTTGGATAAAAAAGAATGGCTCCAAGGAGTATGGTAAAAACTGTCACACAGATATTGAGGACAGTGTATTCTGGGGCCACAAGCCATAGGGCCACAGAGCAAAGGATGAGTAAGACTTCAACGATCACCCAAACAATATATAACCAATTCGATTTTTGATTCACCAATTTCTGCTCCCCAGGACTTGAACACTCGCATAGAGAGAGAGTCCCACAAAACTTAAATAGTAAGTCAGATCAGCTGTTGATAAAACACCACGGACAAGCGTTTCAAAATGTCCCGTCACTGAAAGCCAGCGCAAAATCTCGCCAATCATAAAATTATCTGTTGATTGAGCAATCCAACTTAAAAGCCATGTGCTCATAATAAAAAAGAATCCAAGCAAAGCTGCGATAACTTGGTTTTCAGTTAGCGATGAGGCAAATAAACCCACGGCCACATAGCATGCGGTGTTTGCAATGAGTCCAAGGTAGCAGCCAAGTAGGACTTTTTGATCGGGAACTCCGGCCCAAAATAAAACAAATGGAAAAAGCAAAGTGGGTATCAGCAAAACGATCGTAAAGCTCCATGTCGCAAGAAATTTCCCCACAATAATATGATGATCTTTTATAGGAGCCGCCAGAAGTAGATCAAGAGTTCCTTGCTTCTTCTCTTCGGCCATCAGGCGCATCGTGAGAGGGGGAATAAAAAACAAGAGAAAGAAATTAATATTCCCGTAAAGTCGCAAGACGACTTCTTCCAAGAAACTAATTTGCGACTGCATATCAGCAGGAATGGATTGAATGTTGTCCGTGTAACCTACTAAGAGATTAAAAAATGTCCAACCACTCAAAAGAGAAAAAAGTCCCAATAATGTCCAAGCGAGAGGTGATCGCCAAATTTGAGAGATTTCTTTGATACTCACAACACGAATAGGGTTCATGGAAGATCCTTATGCTTTGTGAGAGCGAGGAAAATGCCCTCAAGCTCCACACCTTTGCGATCAATCATTAAGAGATCTAAGTTCATTTTAATCATCTCTCGAACAATCTCAGCTCTCATTTCTTCTTTGGTGTTTAAAAAAATCTGAATTTTTGTTTGATTTGGAGTTTCTACACTTTCTACTTTGGCAACATAAGGAAGATCACTGATCTTTTTCTTTTGATCTTTTGAGAGAGACTTCACCTCGACTTCAATGTGTCCGAGTCCTTCAAATTTAAGACGTACATCCGACAGCATTCCATGAGCAACAAGTTTACCTTGAGAGATAATGGTTATGGTGTCACATATCTCTTCTACTTCATGCAAAAGATGGGAGGAGAAAAGAACAGTCTTCGTCTTCTTTAAGTCTTTTATGAGTGCCCTGACTTCAACGACTGATTCTGGATCGAGTCCAGAAGTCGGTTCATCAAGGATGATTAGACTTGGATCATGAATGAGGGCTTGAGCAATCCCAACTCTTTGACGAAATCCTTTTGAAAGGTTTCCAATTAAGCGTGGGGCAACCTGAGAGATATTTGTTTGAGTGATCACTCTTTCTAGGGCCGCATTGAGATTTATCACTTTATGTAATTGGGCTGTGTAGCGAAGATATTCCATGACAGTCATATCTTTGTAGAGAGGTGGGTTTTCCGGAAGAAGACCTACTTTTGATTTGACCTCAAAAGGCGAATCTACTGGATCAAAGCCCTCAACTAGAATTCTTCCCGATGTCGGACGTAACAATCCACACATCATGCGGATAGTCGTAGATTTTCCCGCGCCGTTGGGACCTAGAAATCCATGAACAACACCTTTAGGAACTGAAAATTCCAAATGATCAACGGCCGTGAGCCCAGGATAATCCTTGTGTAGGCTTTCAGCTTTTATGGCCAGGTCAGCCTGTGCATTTCCGAGCATCTCACTCTCCTTCCCTTAAAACTCTTAGATGATAGGTTGCCCTAAGCGAGATAAACAGTGAAAATGTTGAATGATGACTTAATATAAGTCGTTTAATTTCCGAAAAGTACGGCACATGTCTATTGTAGATAAATTTAAAGCAAGAATTCAAGGCGTCAAATCCGTGGTTCTCACCACGCACGTGATACCTGATGCAGACGGCATCGGAAGTGAGATCAGTCTTTGCTTAGCCTTAAGATCCATTGGGATCAAGGCCATCTGTTTAAATGATGAGCCCCTTCCTCAGCGCTATCGCTACATGGACCCCGATGGTGTGGTCAGTGGCTCTGATGAATTTCATCCAGAGACTTATGGACCTGTTGATTTATGGATAGTGGTCGACACCAATACTGTTGATCGCGTGTGTCCGCGCTTGCAGCCATTGATACATGCCAAAAATAATGTCCTCTTTATTGATCATCACCCTGCTGCACACTTAAAGGATCCTGAAAGACATTGTGTGGATACAAATGCAGCAGCGACCGGCCAGCTCACTGGAACGATCATCGAGGGTTTAGGTGTGAAGTTTGACCGAAAACTCGCTCTTCCTCTCTACACTGCAATCATTATTGATACGAGCTCATTTAGATACCCTAACGTCTCAGCTTCGACTCACCATTTAGTGGGTGATTTAATGGAGACTGGCATCACTCCGAGCGAAGCCTATAACGGTATTTATGGGGCGAAAAAAATTGATCACATGCATTTACTGGGCACGATCCTTTCTACTGCTCAGGCCACAAAGAATGGGGACATTGCCTGGATTCATCTCTCAAAAAATCTGATCAAACGTTTTGATTCAGATGTAGAAGATACCCATGCATTCATCAATCACCTCTTAATCCTTGATAGCATTAAAGTGGCTTGCATGTTTCGCGATGATGGAGATGTTCTGAAAGTTTCCCTTCGCTCGTCTGGGGAATGGGATGTCGGTCTGCTCGCACGTCATCTGGGCGGTGGTGGTCATTCTCATTCAGCAGCGACAATTATAAAAAAAGATCCCAATGAATCAGTAGAAGCATTGATTCAAAAGACTGTCGAGAAAATGGAAGCTATTCTTCCAACTTTAAAGGTTTAATAGCGGCCCAGGCGCGAATCTGATTTTTAAATAATCTTTCATTAAATTTCAAACCAGATCTTCTCAAGACTTTTTTATCGGCAGAGAGATAATCTCTATTGGCGAGATCAAATACTGATTGAAGTGAAGAATTGATAAACCAAGCTCCATCAGAAGGCAAAATCTCTCGATTGTAATCATTCTCTTTGACTACGACTGGACGACCGCAACAAAGGGCACCCAAGGCTTCATTTAAAAACGGACGCTCTTTTAAAATCCAAACCGCGCGAGCACCATGAGTAAAGGCCGCAGTGGTGGCCGCACAATGATCTCCGATAAAGTCGATCTCCTCTTTAGGCAGAGATTTTTCCACAGCATATTCATCATCAATCCCAACACACTTAATGTGAACATCGGCCCGTTTGGCGATTTGAAATAGCTCTCTTACTTCTTTCGGATCTGCACCATCCAATAGGACTAAATGGTGAGTATACACACCAGGATGTTGCTCATCAGGAACGAGAGGATGGTCCTCTGTTTTAAATCCAGGACGAATCACCTGGGCACCTGAGTGGTTTAATTTCTTGGCCAAGGTCTCAGATGAAAAAGAGAGGTTTTTTTCGGCCTCAAGGGCTTTTAGAGTGAAATCTTTGTGATGGAAATTGAAAATTGTTCTCCATCCTTTGAGCGCCAAATTTTTTGGAAAGAAATCATAGACCCAGCAAAAGCGCTCCGTGCGCGCAGAGGATTTAATCGTATGGGCCCAGCCGCTTGTGAGGATCACCAATTTGTCCACATCTGGGCTCACTTGGATTTGCTTGGCCGCTCCGGGTAACATCCATGCACGCTCTTCAAGATCTTTTTTGGATTTAACCATTCGAGAAAGTGGGCTTGAGTGAATGCGATGAGTTTCAATCCTTCCTAAGATCTTACCTGGAATATGAACCAGGCAATAGATCTCAGCCTCTGGAAATCCAGCGAGCATGAGTTCCAGTAAAAAGACTTCTGGATTTCTCTCAATCAGAAAATCAATCGCAAAGGCTACTTTCATTTCAATACTTTTTTAACTGAAGGATGAGAGCCCCGAATACCAAGATAGCCCCACCTAATAGTTGAATCTCGCTTAATTGCTTTCCTAAGAAAACCCAGTTCACGACGACTGCACAAAGAGGAAAAAACATCTCAATAATGGTTGTGAATTTAGCCGGCAATCTTTTGAGACCTTGATAATAAAGCCAAACGGCCAGTGCTCCTGAAAGCATGACCATCACAGAGAGTCTTAAATAATCACTTGGGTCAGCAAAAATAAGTGATTGTCCCCAAGGAACAAAAAAGAGAAGCACTAAAAAGCCAACAAAGAATCTTCCCGTCGATAGAGCTGAAGGCTCGAAGCCTGCGAGGCTCAGTTTTTTTCCAAAAACTGTACTCGCTCCCCAACCCAACACAGATACTCCCACCAAACCATAGCCACGAAGAGCCGCATGTGAAGCCAGACGATCAGGGTCAGTTCGAAGGAGCAGCCACACTTTCTCGATATCGGGAGCGCTCACTAAAAGAGCGCCAAAGAGACAAACGAGTCCCCAAAACAGAAAAGGTCTTGGGATGGGCTCCTTGAGGACTACCCAAGCGAGAAGAATGGCCACGACGGGTTGAAACTTTTGAAGAAGTATAACTAATGAAGGATTCAAATACATGAAAGCCATGGTGAATGCGACTGTAGCAATAGCACTTCCGGCACCACCGACCACGAGGAAGCTGAAAGCATCACTGATTTTCAGTTCACCGATTCTTTTGGCTCCGATAAAAATTTTTGGCAAGAAGAGAAAAGTTAACAGAGCATGTTCGAAAAAAACGATGACAATAGGATCTATCCCTTTTTCAACCAAGGGGTAGCGTATGAGGGTATCTAGTGCCCAAAGAAAGCTCGCAAAAATGACAAAAAGAACACCAGTCACATCAATCTCACTTCTATAGATTTAGTGAGATTATAGCTGAGTCTTAAACACCTCGAAAACCTCTCTTGCTCTCTTTGCGGCGAAACTTTTCCTCACTTTCTTGCGTGGGCCGGATTTTCGCTGCTCTTTGGTGAGTTCAATCGTCGGAAGCAGTCCAAAATTGATATTTGAAGGCGTAGGCTTCTCAATCGTCATGACATAATTCACGAGCGCACCAATCGCGAGCTCTTTTGGCCAAGAAAGTTCTGGCAAATTCTGCAAGCGACGCATCAGTTGGCTCGCGACATAAAGACCCATCGCGGCTGATTCGGTATAGCCCTCAACACCGGTAATTTGGCCGGCAAATGAGATTTCAGGAAACTTAAGACTCGTCATGGATGAGTTGAGGAGCCTTTTTGAATTGAGAAATGAGTTTCTATGGCAGCTCCCTAGATGAATGAATGAAGCATCTTCTAATCCAGGTATCATTCTAAACACTCGCACCTGCTCTTTGTAAGTCAAACGAGTTTGAAAGCCGACGAGATTAAAAGCAGCCCCTTGAAGATTTTCTTTTCGAAGCTGAACAACGGCCCATGGCTCACTGCCATCTGGAAGTTCAAGTCCGATCGGCTTCATGCAAGAGTAGCGAGCCGTCTCAATTCCTCTTTCTGCCATCAAATCAATTGGTAAACATGATTCAAAAAATTTCCAATCTTCAAAATCTTTAGGTGGAACTTTCTCCGCCTTCGCAAGCTCAGTGATGAAGGCATCATATTGCTCTTTATTCATGGGAGCATTTAAATAATCGGCTCTCTCATCCGGCTGCTTGTGACGATCTTTGTAATAGAGTTTTGAATAATCGAGAGTATCAGCATCCACGACTGGAGCAATGGCATCATAGAAATAAATATCTTCGGCCCCAAGATTATTGACCATCCAACTTTCAAGCGGACTCGTCGTTAAGGGGCCAGTCGCAATAATACAGTGAGAGCATTCAAGTTCTCTCATCATCTCGAGAGGATCAGAGGCTTCGACATCGATGACTTTAATTAATGGATGAGTACGGAGTCGATCCGTCATCGCTTTTGAAAACAGCGCGCGGTCTACGGCCAAGGCATCGCCGGCCGGAACGGCAGTCTCATCTGCGACAGCTAAAACGATAGAGCCCATGGCCCTCATTTCAGTTTTTAAGAGTCCGTGAGCTGAATCGGGATCAAGAGACTTAAGGGAGTTGGTACAAACCAATTCCGCGAAGTCTGGATTTTTTTGAGCAGGGTTTAATTTCAGAGTCTTGACCTCGGCCAATACCACCGACACCCCGCGAGAGGCTAAGAACCAAGAGGCTTCAGAGCCAGCAAGTCCCGCTCCGATGACTAAGATGCGTGAATTCGTCATTTTTCATCCTCTTTTCATGGTCTCTCTTGCATACTGATATGGCTTGGTAACCCGAGCGTAACTTCCAGTCAATGTTGGGCTTTTATGAAAATTCTGCTTCATCAAACACATCACACAATTGGCGATTTTGAAGCCATTGAAAAAACCTTGCTCTCCATCCTAACAAGAGATGGAATCCATCTCTTTCCAGAGCTTTACCTCACTGGCTACCCACTTGGAGACCTCTGCCTTCAAAGTTCCTTTATTGAGCACTACCGTAGATTCTTTGAAAAACTCAGCAAAACCATAGAAGCCCTACCCGTCAACCAAGAAATCGTCGCCCTGATTGGGGGACTGGAATATGAGTTTTCAAATGAAGGTGTGCCCAACTCCATTAAAAACGTCATTTTTGAAATCAAACCCGGTCATCCGCTTAAACAAATTTACACCAAGAGATTACTTCCCAATTACGACATTTTTGATGAACAAAAATATTTCACCGCTGGGACTCAGCCTGGAGTATGGAGCTGGAATGGGAAACGCTTTGGACTTATGGTTTGTGAAGACATGTGGGCTTCAAGTTTTCATAAACTCGATCCTGCGATGGATCTGGCGGCCCTGGGCCCATTTGATGCCGTTTTAAATTTATCGGCTTCCCCTTTTAATGTCGGCAAAGCTGAAAAACGCAGAGACCGTGCAAGAACATTGTCTCACTTATTTAAAGCTCCTTTCTTCTACGTTAATCGAGTGGGCGCTGAGGATGAGATTCTCTTTGATGGAGCTTCATTTGCTGTAAACGGAGATGAGACTCTTGTCATGGGGCCAATTTTTGCGGCTCACACGCTTACAATCCCTCTGCCACCTAAAACAGATTATAAACCTGTGGGAACAGAAATTTGCGAAAACACTTGGGAATCATTGTTTGAGGCCCGCTTCTCGGTGGATAAGAGTCTTCCTCGAAGACTGCATGTTTGGGATGATGAAGAATGTCACCAAGTACTTGAAGGGCTTAAATTCTCACTTCAAGACTACGCTCAAAAGAATGGTTTTAAAAAATTCGTCGTCGCTCTCTCGGGAGGCATGGACTCAGCTTTGGCGCTAACAATCGCTAAACTCTCCCTGGCTTCGGGGCAGGAGCTTGAAGCCGTTTATATGCCAGGAAACTTTTCGGCTCCCTTGAGCTGGGAGCTCTCCCTTCAAATTTGTCAGAAGCTGGGGATAAAACTGACCAGTCTACCCATTAAATTTTTGCATTCTAACGTTAAGATGGCCTTTCAAAGTAATTTCCCAGACGCATTTGAAGGCTTAACAGATGAAAATGTGCAAAGTCGCCTAAGGGGAATGCTGATCTATACTCGCTCAAACCAAACCGGTTCCATGGTCATCAATACTTCCAATAAGTCTGAAATTGCTGTGGGTTACTCCACTCAGTATGGTGATTCCGTGGGTGCCCTCTCACTTCTTGGAGACCTCTATAAGAGTGAAGTTTATCGTCTCGCTGAATGGATAAACGCCAACAAGGGTGAATTAATTCCAAAAGGGATCATTTCAAGAGCTCCTAGCGCAGAATTGAGGGAAAACCAAAAAGATGAGGATTCACTTCCTCCCTATGACAGGCTAGATGCCATGCTGGAAGGTATTTTGAGCTTTCGCTACAATGCTCAAGGACTGCTCTCTCTCGGATTTTATGAAGATGAGGTAAAAAGGGTCTTCCATCTTTATAGCAAGACAGAGTATAAGAGGCGTCAGTTCTGTCCTATAGTTAAAATCAAGTCGAAAAGTTTTGGTTTTGGGTATAGAGTACCAATCAGCAAAAACCCTGGTCTATACCAGGCTTAACCCAGGAGATCGCTATGTCAGAGAATGAAACTTCAGGAACGAATGCAGTCCTTGGCGCCATCGAGAACGTAAAGAAAAACGTTCAGGCCAACGTGAAAAATGTTAAGAGCACTGTTGAGACTTTGGTTCACGACGTCAATGTCAGTCAATTGAAGTCACAAGTTAAAAACTTAGTGAAAGAAGCACAAAAAGATTTCGCGAAGCTTGTGGATAGAGACATTGCAAGTGCAAAAAAGAAATTTGCAGCAGAGAAAAGTGGGCTTGAGAAAGAAATCAAAAAGCAAACTTTGATGGCTAAGAAATTCATCGCTGTTCAAAAGAAAGAGATTACTGCGCTTCAAACAAAACTTGAGAAGTTAGTGGCCAGTAAAAAAAAATCTCCGGCCAAGAAAAAAGCGACAAAAAAAGTCGCAGTTAAGAAAGTCACAAAGAAAGTAGCTAAGAAGAAATAATTTAAAAGCCCCTCTAAGAGGGGCTTTTTTATGCCTGTTTTTTTGTTTTCGAACCTGAGAGAATTTTGAGAAAAGCTTTCTCTACAGATGGACTGAATTCCTTGAGATCATCTGATAAGAAAAATCTTTTAGCCATCTCATCCTGTCCTTTGACTACTTTGTGATAAAAGGTGTCACACGCCCCAATGATTTCACTCACAAGATTGATCTGGCGAGAAGGTAAGCTTTTTCTTCTATCATGGTGTTGAGCGACTGCTTGTATAACTACTTCCTCAAAAATGCCTTCTTTCCTTAGCATTTCAGCGCCATCCTTCGCATGACTTTTAAATATCTTTTTTTGCTCTTCTGAGAGATCTTGCTCATTTTCGGTTGGAAAATGAGGATCGGCTTTAAATAAAGCTATATCGTGGAGGAGGGCTGCCACCCCAACAAGTTTAATGGCTTTACTAGACTCAAAGCCGAGTTCATTGGCCAATAGACCAGAGAGGACTACAACTGCTGTTGAATGTTCACTATTGAGTAATTCTTCCCACAGTGGATCCATTCTTGATTCAACATTTCGAAGGCGTTTTATCACTGCTACAGAATGCCCTACAAATTTATCAGCAAACGCCATCGCATTATCATCAATTCCAAATTTTGTTAATTCTCTCACCACATTGTCACCAAGATGACAGATGGCCGTGACTTGTTTCCCACTGTTAGATTTAACCAGTTGAGCAGCCGTTTTTTCAGTTAGATTCGTGTACCTACGATGCTCCTCTTCTTTGATCCATAGCTCAGTGACGTTTTTTTCTTCATATTTCTCTAAAAGACCAGAATCAAGCGGGTCGCCAGCATGAAGAATTTTAACAAATTTTCCACTTGGCATTTTCAAAAAAACATTAAAAAAAGATTTACTGGTAAGAAGGAAATCTTCCGTTTTCACTCCAATAAAATCTTCTTCTTTCAATTGGAGTTCTTGTCCCTTCTCTTCTGGTGAGGCTTCAATTCCTTGCCAATTAAACTGATTAGGAAATAATTCTTTAAGCTTATGAATGAGATCACTCTTTCTTTCAGGATTTTCAATTTGAAAAACTTGATTTTTAGCTGCGTCGTTATCTAATGGAATAGCCAAATGAGAATGATGACAAAGATAGATCACAGGAATTTCTTCATTAATAGCACGCACATCACTGAGTAATTTTTTTGATTCCATAATTCCAAAACTAGTGGACACAAAAATAGCTTTAATTCGATATTGGGGGCGAGATAAAACAGTTATACCTTCTCGAGGAGAGCGAACAGTGAGAAAAGGAATTTCTGATTTTTCGTTTTGAATACGATCAAGAAAAAAACTGTCTCTTTCAATTAATAGGCACTGGCCATAAAACATCTTCCCTCTCCTAGGAAGCTTATTTTATCATCAAAAAAGAAAACTGCATCAACAGAGCAGTATGTCATGTATTGATAACAAATAGTCGCTCTAACCCCTTGATCCAAGAATAGAGCGCCACAAGATTAAGTCACTTCAAACAGCGATCCTGACATCAGACTTTAAGCGTTTATAAACAACGACAGAGCCCATTTTGACTGATTCATATCCTTCACATAGGCCAAGTAAAGTCTCGCCAGTCCCCATCACCAAAATGCCACCAGGGCGTATTTGTTGAGAAATACGCTCCAGAATATTCGTCTTACTTTGCAGGTTTTGATAAATCAAAACATTGCGGCAAAGAACTAAATCAAACTTATCCAAAAAATTAAAAGGATGAAGTAAGTTTTGAGTTTTAAACTCAATTCTCGCTCTCTCTTTGTCTGAAATTTTCCACCATCCTTCTTCATCTTGCCTAAAATATTTTACAAGCACTGGTGCCGACAAGCCTCGCTGAACTTCAAGATGCGAATACTTACCAGACTTCGCTCTTGTTAGCGCTCTTTGAGAAATATCTGTCGCTAGTATTTGCGCCGGAACACTCTTTCCCTTTTCAGCGAGCTCACTCAAAATCATTGAGAGGGAATAAGGCTCTTGACCGTAGCTGCTGGCCGCAGACCAAATTTTTAATGGAAGTTTTTTTTCTTCATATAAGCTTGGAAGAATATTTTGTTCTAAGCAATCGAACATTAAACGATCTCTAAAAAATGAGGTCTCGTTATTTGTGGCCACATCTAAAAGAACTTGTTTGCGAAGACTGTCCATCCCATGTCTTGCTTCAGACCAAAGGGCATCAACGCTTGGAAGACTGAGAGCTTTGGCCACTTCTTCAAGTCTAGTCTTGAGTTGAAAGTAGTTTGCCTCTGAATAAATGATTCCAAGTTCTTTTTCAATGAATTGAGCAAAGAACTGGATAATTGGTTCACTAATCAAGCGACCTCCTCTGAAGGCATAGCAATTTTATGGATCAAAATATCTTTAGTGAATGGTTTCACTAAATAATCTTTGGCTCCCATTTTTAGCATCGCCATAATCTCATCCATCTTCCCATGCGAGGTCATCATCCATACTTGAGAAGTAATTTTATTTTTCATCATCTCTTCGAGAGCAGAGGGCCCATTCATCACAGGCATATCCCAATCGAGAAGAATCAAATCATAGCTATTTGAGGAGGCTTTCTTTGCTCCTTCCTCGCCATTAAAGGCAGAATCAAAGACAACACCCTTTGATTCCAATGCATCTTTAACAAATGCATGGACTGCTTTTGAATCATCAATAATCAAAATTTTATTAAATAATAAACTCATGCACATCCTTTTACGGTGACCAAACTACTGAGGTTTATGGCCAACTCTTGAATTGATAACATTTGATCGTAAGCATCTCGACGGGCCACAGCTCCAGGCATCCCAAAGACGACACAACTGGCTTCATCTTGAATGACCACAGAGCCTCCATTCTTCATTATGTTCTCTGCTCCACGGGCCCCATCTTCACCCATGCCGGTCAGCACTACTCCCAAACAATTTTGCTTCCAAACGTCTGAGGCCGAATTAAAAAGCTCGTCCGCCGCAGGTCGCACATAATGAATTTTTGGATTTTGATTCAAACTGATGCGAGCAGGATTACCCACAACCTTCATGTGATAATCTCCCGGGGCCACATACACGCTCCCTGCTAAGATAGGCTCTCCATCTATCGCTTCATGAACATTTAGCCCGGATACTCTTGCTAAACGCTCAGCGAGTGCCCTTGTAAAAACCGGTGGCATGTGTTGAGCAATAAGAATCGGAACTCTTAAGCTCCCACTAAGAGAACTAAAGAGAACTTCCAAAGCCGAAGGCCCGCCAGTGGAAGAAGCAATCACAATCGCCTTTGGGTAAAACTGTGACCAATTTTTTTTCTTAGATCGAATTTGTAGAGGCTTTGGGGTGGTGTTTTCAATCATTGTGTTCTCAAACTTGAGATTTTTTAAAATGGGGACTAACTGCTGAGCAATCAATGCCGATCCACTGAGTGAAGAAGATTCTGCCGTGGGTTTGGCGACAAAATCACAAGCCCCCAGAGAGAGAGCTTCCATCGTCGATTTAGCTCCAGCGTAAGATTGGGAGGAGAAAATCACCACTTTGGGTTTGCCATTTGTTGTCTTTTTCAATTCTTTTAAAGTCTCAAGACCGTTTCTCACTGGCATTTCCAAATCGAGTGTCATGACATCAACATCACCGGCCTTAAGTCTCTCAAGAGCAATGTCCCCATTGGCGGCAACACCAACAACTTCAAACTCTGGGCAGTTTTCAATCGCTGCTCGAATTTGAGAGCGGTAGACGACAGAGTCGTCTACTATGAGGACACGCACTTTAGACATTATGAAGCTCTCATTTTTGTGATTTGATTCTTTAAACGTTCAGCTAAAGTCGTTAAGCCTCGAGAAGCCTCAAGTGTTTGGCTAGAAGCCACGGCACTTTCTTCAGCAGCTTTAGAAACTAAGCGAATACTGTTCGAGATCCCTTGAACACCTTCAGTCGACTCATGAACAACGCGAGAGACTTCATTGGTCGTCGCCGTTTGCTCTTCAACAGAAGCGGCAATCGCGCCAGAGATGGTATTTAATTTCTCAATCGCTTGTGTGATTCCACCAATCGCACTGACAGCTAGTTCAGAGTCATGTTGGATCGCGCCAATTTTATTGGTAATATCTTGAGTGGCTTTTGCTGTTTGCTTAGCAAGCTCTTTCACTTCATTGGCCACAACAGCAAAACCTTTACCAGCATCCGCCGCTCTAGCCGCCTCAATCGTGGCGTTTAGTGCAAGTAAGTTAGTCTGTTGAGCGATTGAGCTAATGACCTTGATCACTTCACCAATCTCTTTACTGCTATTACCAAGTTGAGAGATGGTCGTGTTCGTCTCTTGCGCCTTGCCCGAAGTAAAGCGAGACATCTCAGCTGATTCTGAAGCTGATTTTGCGATCTCTTTAATTGAGGTCACCATTTGTTGTGTGTTTGAAGACACAACATGAACTCCAGCAGAAACTTGTTCTGCAGCCGATGCTGCCGTTCCGGATTGATCTGTTGTTTGTCTAGACATGCTGGCCATTTGAGTGGCACTCGCTGTGAGTTCTTCTGATGCGGCAGAGAGAGAATTGGTAATCTCTTCAAAAACCTTAATATGCTCTTCAACTTCTTTTTGGCGATTTTTCTCTTTTGTAATATCAGTAGCGTATTTAATAACACTGATGACCTTACCCTCTGGATTCATGACAGGGTTGTATGAAGCTTGAATCCAAATTTGTTTCCCCCCTTTGCCGAAGCGAAGGTATTGAGCAGCATCAAACTCACCGCGCCCAAGCTTTTCCCAGAACTGACGATATTCTTGAGAGCTTGTATAGCTTGGATCACAGAACATGCGGTGATGACGACCTTTCACTTCTGAGAGACTATAGCCTAGGGTATTAAGGAAGTTATCATTCGCATCAACGATAGTGCCATCTGGTGTGAACTCAATCACTGCTTGAGATTTATTGATGGCATCAACTTTAGCTTGATAGATTGCTGTCTGAAGTTTTTGCTTTGTGACATCAGAAGCCGATTTTACTACTTTAAAACACTTTCCATTTTTATCAAAAACGGGATTATAAGACGCCTGAATCCAAATATCTTGACCTGTCTTTGTAATGCGGCGGTATTCGCCTGCATCAAATTCACCACGATTAAGCTTTGACCAGAAATCTTTATACGCTTGAGAGTTAGTATATTTCTCATCACAGAAAATCCTATGATGCTTTCCTTTAATATCATCAAGCGAATATCCTAAAGCCTGACAAAAATTATCATTCGCATACAAAACAGTGCCATCAAGATTGAATTCAATAATGGCCTGGGACTTGCTTAACGCATCTAGGACAAAATCGGCGTCACTGCCTGATTTTGTTTTTACTGGAGCGGTCTTCTTTGGGCTTGGTGTTTTACGTGTCATATTAGTTTCCTTTTTTATCGTTTAGTGAGTGAAAAATACTTTTTACATCAATTACAGTTAATATATTTTCAGGAAGCTTGTGCACTCCTTTAAAGAATCTTCGTGCATCAGGATCAATCGTATCTGGCGTGCGTTCGAATGATTCATTACTCACTCCGACGACGTCACAGATTTGATCAATTAAGAGAGAAACAAGACAATCTTCATGTTTGCAGACTACGGCCATTTTTCCATCGGGTGAATCCTTCGGAAGAATGAGTAACTCTCTCAAGTCGAGTGCCGTTGAAATCTGGCCTCGAAGATTAATGAGACCTTTAACAAAAGGCGGAGACAATGGAACATTCGTCAAAGGCATAGGCATAGTGACTTCTTGTACAGACATCACATCAATGCCATAGAGTCTGCCTGCCACGAGAAATGTTGAATACTGCGTTTGCCCCGAATTCGATGAATCTACTAATGTCATAGCTTCACTGCTCATGCGACCCTCCTTTTGTCTTCACTCGCTAATATTTTTGAAATTTCTTCTAACAAATTTTCTGGATTTAGTTTTTCAAGGTATCTATTAAATCCAGCCTCTTTACCTTCTTTAACAGAGACATCATTAAATCTTGTGGTCAAAGCGATCATCGGAAGCTCTTTGAAGCGAGACTCAGCTCTGACCGCTTTAGCCAACTGCATTCCGTTCATCTCAGGCATTTCAATATCAGAGAGCAAGAGATCAAACTCGCCGCTTCCTTCAGATGCTTGCAGGAAAGAAAGGGCCTGCTTACCGTTTTCAGCTGTGAGCACGTCATATCCATTCTTCTGTAAGAGCTGACCCACATGACGTCTAAAGAAGTCGGTATCTTCAGCAAACAGAATTTTGGCTCCAGATCTTTTTTTGCTGTTCGCCCTCTTTTCGTTATTTGCTCTCAGAAACGGGAAGGCATCCATCGCACGAAGTGTATCGACGACGACAACAACTTCATCATTATGAACAATGTTGCCCATGATTCCAGGACGGTCATGAACGGAATCGTTGATTGTTGCATCAGTAGTAATAACATCAAATATTTCTTCAACTTCAACTCCTACTGAACGAGTTCCTAATCGAGTGACAATCACTGAGATTTTATCTTTCACAACTCCTGACTTCTCTTTATAGCCGAGAGCTTTGGAGATTGAGACAATTGGTAAAATGCTATCGCGGTATCGGATGACATTGACATCACCAGAGACCTCAACAAGGTTGGCATCAAATTCTTCCATTCGCTGAACCATCGCAAGTGGGATGGCATGCTTCGCTTCAGAACAAGCGCCCACCAGTAGAAACTCGTTCATATCAGAATTGGTTGCAACTTTAACTTTTTTCGTTTGCTCTTCATTGATTCCATCAGCTGTTAAATGCTGCATTTGAGAGATGCCGCCAATATCAAGAATTAATGAAATAGAGCCATCTCCAAGAACCGTTGCACCAGAATAAAGAGAGAGCGATTTAAGGAGTTTGTTAAGTGGTTTAACAACAATATCTGCTGTATCTAGCACCTCATCAACAATCACTCCAAACGTCATTCCTTCGCCATTGACCACAACAATATTTGTCATCTCATCTTCGTTACGAGCCTTCTCTCTTGGTTTTCCACTAAGAACTTCATCGAGATCAATTATTGGAAGAAGCTTGCCTCTTAATCTAAAGACTGGTCGCCCCTGAAGAGTTTCTAAACGAGCACCTGTTTTATCTTTCTCAAGCAGGACAAGCTCTACGAGTTTCACTTGAGGGATAGCAAATTTACCTTCTCCACAACGAACGACCATCGCTGGAACAATCGCCAAAGTGAGTGGAATTTTTAAGCGAAGCTTTGTTCCTTTCCCATATGTCGACTCGAGCTCAACCATACCACCGATTTTTTCAATGTTTTTCTTTACGACATCCATTCCTACACCACGACCTGAAAGATTAGTCACAGCTGCAGCGGTGGAAAATCCTGCGGCAAAGATAAAACCTTGGATATCTTTCTCACTCATGTTAGCAACCTTCTCTGCGGTCACTAACCCTTTCTCCACTGCCTTTTGCGCTAACTTCTCGCGAGAGAGGCCTTTACCATCGTCTGCAATCTCGATAATGACCTGACCGCCTTCATGATAAGAGCGAATCAAAAGATTTCCAGTTTCACTTTTACCAGCTTTCAATCGATCGGCCGGAGTCTCTAATCCGTGATCACAGGCATTTCTCACAATGTGCATCAAAGGATCTTTCACTGCTTCAAGCAAAGCTTTATCTAACTCTGTATCTGTTCCTTCGAAAGCTAGATCTATTTTTTTGCCTAAGTCTTTTGAGACATCACGAACAACTCTTTGAAATTTATTTAAAATCGTTCCAATCGGCTGCATTCTTGTCTTCATCACCTCACCTTGAACTTCACTAGTCACAACATCTAAACGCTGAGAGAGATTAATGAATTCTAGATCATCGTGTTTGTTGGTGTATTGGATGACTTGATTTCTCACGAGAACCATCTCACCAATTAATGTCATGAGTCGGTCAAGGACTCCAACTGAAACTCTTAGTGTTTGATTAGCTTCTGCCTCAGCACTTGCTACTGGCTGTGCAGATTCCTTGATTGCCTCTGGGGCAACCTGAACTGGTTCGCTCATAGGTATCTCCTGTGGAACTATTTTTATTTCTTCTGTTCTAGAAAAACTCTGTTCATTTAAAACGACTTTTAAGTATTCAAGATCAATATGTGAGGCATCTGGTGATTTCAGAAGCTCTTCCATCACTACTAAACACTTAAAGAGGATATCGAGAAGACCTTGAGATAATGACTCTTCGCCAGCACGAAGCTTCTCCATTCTAGTTTCAAGACAATGAGTCAACTCAGCGAGTGAGCGGTAGCCAAAGAGTGCAGATGATCCTTTAATAGTGTGAATATCACGGTAGAAGGCATCCACATCAAGGCCCTTCGCCATGTCTTTTTCAGCAGAATTCAAAGACGACTCAGTCCTCTGTAGAATTTCCTTTGCCTCAGAGAAGAATTCGTTGAGTGCACTTTGTGAAACAGGAGCCTCTTTTGGAGCTGGCTTTTCAATAGTCTCACCATTGAGGATTCTTCTAGCACCATCACAACCCTGCAGAAGACGATCAATAACATCTGCAGGCAGGGAATTTTCATCTTTAACGGTTGTAAAAAAGCTTTCAAGTTCATGCATATGAGCCTGCAAAACATCAAGGCTCATCATTCCGGCCGCACCCTTTACGCTATGAAAAGCTCTAAAGATTGGGTCAAAATGTTTCTTAAGGCTCTCCCCTTTTGACATTGCTAACAATGATTTTTCTGCATCATCTAGTAAGTCAAAAGCCTCTTGTTTGAACTCCTGAAAGTCTGCATCACTGAATTCCATTCACATTCCTTTGTCTAAAGTGCGTCCAAGCCATTTCAACATCGGAACAAATTTAAAACAAAGAGAGGTTTTTTTGCCGTTATTCTTCTTCAGTTTGGAATTGATTTTTGTCAAAAAAATTCGGCATTTTTAAATAGATTGAAAAAGTATTTAGATCTTTTTATTAACTCTAAATAAAAAAAAATCGGAGATGACATTTGTCATCACTTCCCCTGACCTCCTTTCAGTCTTTTGGATTTTGGAAAAAATCAACTTATGTTTTAGAGATATAATGTCCGATAGATGAGGCTCACAAGGAGAATTTTTATGTTTGATCCAAAAACAAGAATCTTAGTTGTCGACGACATGATGACAATGAGAAAGCTCGTCAGCAAAGTATGTAAAGAGTTAGGCTTCACTGATATTACTGAGGCTGCAGACGGTACTATCGCATGGGAAGCACTTTCCAATGCCCCCTCACCTTTTGGACTTATTATCTCGGATTGGAACATGCCCAATTGCACCGGGCTTGATCTACTCAAAAGACTTCGCTCTGATGGTCGCCTAGCGAAAACTCCTTTTGTGCTTGTCACAGCAGAAGCAGAACAGCACCAGGTGGTTGAGGCGATGAAAGCAGGGGTTGATCAATATATCGTTAAACCCTTCAACCAAGATGATTTAAAAACTAAACTTGAAGCCGTTCATAAAAAATACGCAGCATGAGTGAAAAGACTGATTCGATATCTATTATTATCTATGCCTCAGATCCGAAAGATGTGCCGGATGAGCTTAGGTCTATAGCAGATGTTGTAAAATTCGAACCCTATGATCTAGAGAAGATGATGGATCCACCAAATCCACTACCTTCTGCGGTGGCTTGTCTTCCACCAGGGAACGAAATCTCTACTCTTGAGCTCGCTCAGACGTTAAGAATGGTTCTTCCGGACACACCACTCTTCTTTCTTACAACTGATAAAGCAACTTATGATAAAAAGAAACTTATCAAGAATGGCTTTAACAACGCCTTTCTCCTGCCATGGGAGAAAAATGATTTCGGAAGGGCCCTAAAGGCTGAATCACTTTTTACAAAAATTCCAGAGCTGCGAGATTATTGTGCCGTCCAGGTCTTAGACCTTCATCCTGGGAAAGAGCTGGATTTTGGGCTCAGGGCTTATCTCCCTTTAAATGGAAAGCTTATCTCTGTAGCCCAAAGCGGTGAACCGATCTCAGAATCAAAGCTTAATAAGATCAAAGAAAATAGCCACAACACTCTTTTTGTTCACAAAGATGATATTGATAAATTTTATCAATATACGGCGGCCAGACTAACAGAGATTGGACGTGAGGGTGATATAAGCGAAACGGAAAGAAAAAAAAGAATGGAAAGTGGTGTGAGAGAACTCGTTTCTGACATGTTTATCATGGATACAAAAGAGAACACTTTTGGCAAATCGAAGGCTCTCCTTGAAGAGATGAAAAATGTTATTAAGCTGATTGTGAAAAATAACAATCCAGATATTCTTTCAAAATTAGAATTAATGGTGAATTCAGAAAGCGACTTCTACTCTCACCTCAGTAACACATCGACTTACGCTGCTCTCTTTGGCATGGCCTTAGCAGTGGAAAAGCCTGAAGAGCTAGCTTTAGCAGGTCTACTTCATGATGTAGGTGTAACTGGCCTTCCACTCGAAGCGGCACAAATGAATCCAGAGGGATTAACCCCTACACTACGTGAAGCATGGGAGAAGCATCCAAAGCTCTCCATAGACATTGCTAGGATGAAGAGGATGGCGCTCTCAGAGCGAGTCATGAAAGCCATTGTCCAGCATCATGAAAAACTTGATGGTTCAGGTTTTCCTGACGGTCTGACTCATCATAAAATAACCAGTGATGCACGAATATTAGCGATCGCTGATGCATTTGATGACCTCACTAGCCTTTCACCAGGCAGAGAAACACTAAGTCCAGCCCAGGCGATGGAAGAACTTTATCGTCTGAATACTAATAATCCCATGCAAGCCGATCTTGATATTGAAATTCTGAGACGACTTCGTAATGTACTAAATGGAGGAGCCACCTCATGAGTGCAGCCGATTACCCATGCAAAGTTCATACAAGTGAGGGCTTTCTCACGCTTCAACTTTTTGGTGTCCTTCACAATGACAATCTTAAAGGTTATGAAGATGTGTTCTCTCAATATACAACCCAACAGGCCCATATCGCCATAAACCTAGAACATGCAGTAAGTGTTTCTATGGGTTGGTGGAGATGGCTTTTAAAAGTACAAACCGATCTCAAGGCACTTCAGAAAAAGATGTGCTTAATTTTAGTCAAACCACAAATGCGCAATGAATTAAAAAAAGAAGGCCTTGATACGGCTTTCACCATCTGCGCCAACATAAGGGATGCTCAAACTGAATTTGGTTTGATCAAAAATAAAATGCTAGACACAGACTTTATAAATCCATTCCTAGATGCCACTCTCCATGTTTTGAAGGTTCAATCCCAAGTCGATGCCGTCGCTGGGAAAATCTTTATCAAAAATCCTGCGACAAAGGGCAGCGGTGACATCTCAGGAGTCATTGGTGTTGTCAGTGAGACATTCAATGGTTGTGTCGTAATCAGCTTCCCTGAAAAAACCTTTTTGAACATTATTTCAAAGATGCTTGGAGAGAGTTATCAAGAACTCACACAAGATATCATTGATGGAGCTGGAGAAATTACGAATATGATATTTGGACAAGCCAAAGCCGTTCTTAATGATAAAGGCTATGGCATTCAAATGGCGATTCCGACTGTTATCTCAGGAAAAGACCACACCATTCAATCCATGTCGAAAGGTACCGTTATTTCGGTTCCATTTTCTAGCAATGTCGGTGGCTTTTTTGTCGAGATCTGTATATCTAAGTAATTAATGATGGCCAATCGATTCAGCTTCTCTTCTTAGATTGAGACCTTCATCATCCAGTGCTGCTTTAATAGTCAATATTTGACGATAAAAACTTGCTACCGATTCATCACCTTTTGAAAAGTCTAAGCGATTATTGTTTCCAGAAAGATTCAAATCAAAGCGAAATGTTTGCTCAGGATTTAATGTCATAAGAAATCCAATACCTGTTTGCGAGAACAGAGTGTTGTTTCTCAGATCCATGAAGGCTTCAAGTCTAGCAACGTCAGAAACAGATCGATCTGAGGCGATGCTCAATTTTGAAGCAATATGATAGAGCGCGCTAGTAAAGCGGTCTTGGCTTCTATTGAGTTGGTCTTCACTGTTACTCGTCTTGTAAAAGTCATCCGAGCTGAAATTCTTAGACATTATGTAGTCTCTATAGAGATCAATGATCTCACTTCTATTCATATGGGGCGTATTAAAAATCACCTCAGGTCCCATCACCAACTGAAAGCGGTAACCAAAGTTTTTAACTTTCTCTCTCTTCTCTTGCTTCCAAGTTGAAAAATCAATCTCTTGATAGATGCTGGTTGGCAATGCTTTCTTGATGGCGACTTTCAAATCGTCAAATTCTCTTCGATCTAGACTCTTATCCTTCATCTCAAAAGTTTGGACAATGTTTAAGGCTTCTAGCTTCTCAAATCCCTCTTCAGATTTCAGCAGCACTTCGACACTTCTCTTCGAGAAAAGTCTTGTGAATGACCAAAGGAAGTGGCCGTCATAGGTCCTGTCATAAGATTTCAGTAAGAATCTTTCAAGTGAATCATCTGGCTTTCTTAATGTGACTCGGCTTGCTGAAGCTGTAGCATCATACTCCAAACCCAATATTTTATTTCCTAAGTTTAAACCAAATGATCTTCCATCTTGTCTTGAAGATGAGCGAAGATTCCGTTTTACTCTTTTCACATTATTATTTTGAAAATCTCTTCTATAGATTGATTCAATTGACTCTAAATCGAGAATTAATTCACCTTCTAATGTGCTCTCATCTCTAAAAGGCGCAGCTAATTTAAGATTTTCAAAAGCTTGAGCTTTCTTTAGAAGCAGATCATAAGCAGAGGCCACTTCTGAATCAGACAAATCAAGAATGTAATCGATTAGAAAGACTTGGGCATTGGTATCATGATAAGACACCTTTAAAGGTTTTGGATTCACTTGTCTTTTGACTTGTCTATCAAGGAGCGAGATACCAAAGACATCGAATTCTCCACCCCACCCCACGCCTAAACCTAATGCCCCGTCTTTTCCTCTTCGGGCCACTATTTTAAGACGTACATGGCTTTCATCAATTCTCACGATATGAACTTGATAATTTCCTTCAATCAGATAGCTTGCATCCACGCCCATATTCCAAAGAGGATCTCCCAAGAGTTTAAGAATATCGAGGCTGACGACAAAGCCTAAGCGAGACTTAAAGATAAAATAGTCGCCTATTTTAAATTTGGAACCTATCGCTGTACTGGCCTTAAGAGGAATTCTCTTTGGAGTATAGGGCTTTACAGTTTCTGCTTTGCACGGATCATTGAAGAATCTGATAAAGCTTGCTTCAGCTGAAAACTTTGCGCCGAGACCAAATGTCGCTGTTAAATCTTCTGCTAAATGACTAGCCGTACTCGGGATTGCACTAACCCCTATCTTCCAACTGTCTGTACGGGCATAAAGTCCGTTATTGTAGGCTGGCTCTACTTCATATTGGTAACCTGAAACGATGCTACCACCCTCAAAAAGATCTAAATTGATCAGATCAAGTTCTGTTTTTAACTCTAAGTTGGCCAATTGTTCAGCGATTGTGGGCGCACGTCTATTTTCGCAAAGACCTGCATATCCCCTAGGGCTCACGGCTAAAATGAGGGCAATCAAAAGAAACTTCATTCTAGAGTTATCTCATGAATTGGGGAGAGGACATTTTAAGTAGATAAAATTTATAGATTAGAGGACTTCATTCACGTGAAAGACTTTTCCTCGACCAGATTTCTTAGACATATACATCATTTGGTCAGCAAAATCGATCAAAGCCCGGGCCGATTTGGCATCTTCAGGATAGACCGCCAAGCCTACGGAGAGGCTTAACTTATAAGGCTTATCTTGAACCTCGAACTCATTGGCCTTAATTGAAGCCGAGAGTCTTAACGCCGTTTGTTTTGCTTCTTCAATATTTGTTTCCGGCAATAGAACAATAAATTCATCGCCACCATAGCGATAAATTAGATCGCTCCCCCTTAATTCACGTCTGAGAATGGAGGCCATATCAATAAGCAATTGAGAGCCATGAACGTGTCCGAATTGATCATTTACACTTTTGAAGAAATCAATATCGATAAAAAGCAGAGCAAAGGGACTTTCAAGTTCAACTTTTTCTTCTAGATCTTGGGTCAATCGACGCTGGTTCCATAGCCCTGTAATCTCATCAGTGAGGGCCAACCTTCTCATGCGCTCACTTTCAAGATGCGCCTCATAGTGTTCACGCTGGCCTCTTAAGAGATTCAAAAAATGGGTTCCAAACAACTCTTCATTTGTAACTCTTCCAGAAACACCCGCATGCCAATAACAAATGAAGTCAGGGGCGAGTTTTACAATCCAAGAGAGATGATTTTTATTTCTTTCCAGCCCAAAAAAGATACCACTCGGATCGTTGAGGAATTGGACAAGCTTTTTTAGTTTGCTGCCATTTAATGAGTGCTTCTTTGATATATAATCATCAACTCCATGAGGAAGTAGGAAGCGCTTGTGCTCGTCGACCTTCAAAAACAAAGCAAAATAGCGATGCAAATTATCTGCGAGATCGTCCCACTGATTGGCAATAGGACGCGTAAAAAAATGGGCAGCGGCTTGCAGAGGAGTCCAGTCTCCAGGATTGGCAACATTTCCAGGCCGTAAAGTCACCCTTCTTAAAGATTGGGCGAGCTCAAAATCATCAAAAGGTTGAAGGATAACATCATAAGCTCCGGCCCTAAAGAAATGCACTAATAAGTGTGGATCACTCTTAGGCGAAATGACGATAAGAGCTGCTCGTGGAAAGCGGTATAACAATTCTTGAACCATTTTGAGGGCCTGTCCAAAGTGCGATGGGACTTGGACGAGTAAAATATCAATCTGGGTTTTATCCCCAAAGTTCCCTTCTACAGTTGAAGAGAAAGCCAAGCGCACTTTAAAGCGATTGAGCTTTGTGACTTGCTTGATTCTCTCGCTTAAATTGGAGCTTAATCCTAAGCCCAATAAGCGAACACCACGTGGAGCTTTAGCAATCATTCCTAGACTTCCAAATTCTTTTTAAGTTTCTCTAAAGTGGCAAGCTTTGGATCGTCCGTCTCTAAAATTCCGATGGCCGTACGCAGAGTTTTGATCGCCTTATCAAGCTTATTTTCAAGATCATGCTTATCCCCGACAGATTTCTGCTCCATCGCATTCATCGTATCCAAGTCAAATTCCATTGCATCAATACGACGTTTAAGTTCTAAGATTTTTAAATCTCTGTGGCGTATTTGAGTCTCTGCATCGGCTTTCAAGAGTTCGAGTTTTTGCTCCAATTCTTTTTCACGACTGGACACTTTTTTAACTTCTAATTTAACTTTCTGCTGCCATCCCTGCACTTCGGCTTGGTAGGCTTTCGCTCTTTCTTCAGCAAGCTTTCTTCTCTCTTGCTCAAGTTCATATTGATATTTTAAATCTTGAGACTCTTCGAGCATTCTCTTTTTGAGCAATTGAACTTCAATCTTTTTCTCATCTAACTCTGCTCTCATTCCCAAAAAATGACGACTGTGAGTAATTTTGTCTTCTTCAAGAGTCTCTATCTTTGACAATAACTCTGCTCTGTCGGCCCTTAAATGATTCAATGTCGCTTGCAATCTTTCTAACTCATGATTGTAATTTCCAACGACCTCTTTATAAGATGATCTCTCTTCTGAGTTCGAACTCTGAACTCGAACAGGCTCTGCTTCTTTCTTTTTACCAAAGCCTTCCGGTATGGGGAGCTCAGCCGTTTTATCTGCTTTCTTGGGTTTTGGAAGGATCGGCTCCGAGACATCTTCCATGGTAAAGGCTAAGCCTTCATCTTCGTCACTCTCATCGACATTTAAGGCGACTTCAGGAGCTTTAGGGAGTGATTTTTTAGCGACTTCTTTAATTTCTGGTTTAGTTTCTGCAGCGGCAAGTGGCTCAAACAAACCTTCGTCTTCGTCACCAAGAGCATCAAATCCAGGGCCAGAGATTTCTCCAGGATCAGTTAATCCTGAGGCTGTACTCTCTTCAAGATCCTCTCCTAAACTTGGCATGGCCAAGAAATCTTCACCCGCCTCTTCATCGTCTGTTAATTCTTGTGAAGAGAGCTCATCGCCACCAAGTGAGAGCGAGTCATCAGCGACTAATGAGTCTGCTGAGATGAGATCCTCATCATTTCCTAGATCCATCTCCCCTAGAGAGAGTCCAGGATCTGTATCAGGTGTTAATTCCTTAAGATCAGGTTTTGCGAGAGAGGCGTTCGTTGCATCTGCCTCCATGATGTCATCAATTTCAGCAAGCTTTGCCATCACGTCATCAGCTAAATTGACATCATCTCCTATCTTAAGACCTGTCATTGTTGAATCTGCGGAGCTATCAGTAGGGGCATCATCACCAAGGGAGAGATCACCAGACTCCATAGATAAATCTAATCCCTCATCCATTGGAGAGGACTCCAAGGGAGAATCATCCCCAAGAGAGAGATCGCCGGAATCAAGAGATAAATCCAATCCCTCTTCTAGCGGAGCTGAATCAGAGGGTGAATCATCTCCAAGTGAGAGAGAGTCCGAGTCACCTAAATCAAGCTCTTTATCATCATTACTCATAACTTCATCTCCCGAACTCATATCTAATCCCGAACCAAAATCGAGCTCATCTACACTTTCTTCAATAATGGCGGACTTCACACTCACACCTGAAGCAGTTGCATTTTGCTTACTTAACTCTGATGCTGAGGAAAACTTTGGAGCTTCATTTCGAGGAAAGACTTGATCGAATTTTTTTTGAATAAATTTATTCGAGGGATGACTCAAAAATTTTTCAATTTTTGCTTCATCCTTGAAGCCTAATTCAGTAATGGGATCTGACCCCATTTTTACACCTGGTTTATTCTTAGACGCCACTCGCTACTCCTCATTTTTTACATACTATCTAAAATAATATCAAGAACATGGCGTTTGATTAAAAATAGCGACAAGCGGCAAAGATTTCTTGAGTATTTCACTCTAAAACATTCCTTCCTTTGAGCTTGTAGCGACTAGAGTTGCGTAATAAAATTCATAGGTAACTCTTAATAGGATTTTTCCATGAAACGTATTTTTTTCGCTCTGGTAGCGGTATTTGGCTTAAACATGGGAGCTTTGGCCCAGGATTTTTTGCCCGCAAACCTCATCACCCTTGATCCCCTTTTTAACCATCACGTTCTTTTGGTGGAAAAATCTACTCACTCGATGTCGGTTTTTGAAAATCAAAACGGTCTACCAAAACTTGTTGAAAAATTTAAAGTCGCAAGCGGTAAAATGCGTGGAGATAAAAGCCGTGAGGGAGATCACAAAACGCCTGAAGGGATCTACAACTTGGTAGAATTCTTTTCTGATAAATCACTCAAACAACGTCACGGTGAAATGGCCAAGATGTACGGCGCTGGCGCTTTCACGACCGATTATCCAAATATTATGGATCAAAGAAACGGCAAAAGCGGAAGCGGTATTTGGCTTCACTCAACGGATGATGCTAGCAGAATTGATAAGGCCCTCGACTCAAAGGGTTGCGTCGTTGTGAATGATCTTGATCTAAAGCAAGTTTCAAAATACCTCGATCTTCCTAATACTCAAATTATTATCGTCCAAGAAGTGTTTTATCTTCCCCGTGAGGCTTGGGAGAAGAGACGAAGTGAATTAAATGCTACCGTTCAAGGGTGGGCGTCTGCTTGGAAAGAAAAAAGATTTAATGATTATATCTCTTTTTATCATCCCCAAGAATTTAAGGATCGATCAAAGGGTGGATACGGAGCTTACAAAGCTTATAAGCAAGCCGTTTTTTCTCGTCCAGATACTCCTAAGATCACTCTTGATTCAATCTCTATTCTTCAGGCCGAAGATTATGCTGTTGTCACCTTGAGACAGGATTATCGCTCAGTCGTAATCAATGACACGGGAAAGAAAACACTCTATCTAAAAATGAACGAGGATTATGAATGGAAGATCGTTGCTGAACTGTGGGATCGCCTTCCTGAAAACAATGTCGCCTTCACTCCCTCTCAGCGTTTTTTTAAAGAGTAAAAAATGATCGAAAAAGAATCGGCACATTTTGAAATAATTCTTCACGATCACCCTGAGCCGCCAAGACTTTTAGTGATCCCAAAAAAGAAGCTCAAGCGCTTTCTTATCGTTGTTCCGATTCTGATTGCTATTGTTTTTTGCATAATGGCGATTTTCATTTGGATCAATTTACCAACGACCCCCTTTAAGATGTCGATTCCTAAATTGCCTACTGTCACAAAACTCGATGATACAAAAGTTCAGGAATTAGAAGCTGAAATCAAAAGTTTAAAAGATGCCCAGCAATCTATGCAGACAAAGTTGGCGCAATCAACAGTTAATGATGTTGAAATTTGGTTAGGCCCTGTCAAAAAACCTTACGCACTTCAAGACTTAACTGCAAAAAATGTTTTAAAGCTTGAATCCATCACTCTTGAAAGCGAAGCCACTAAAAGAGTTTTAAGATTTAATCTGATAAATAACGGTCCTGAGTCTGAGAGAGTCACAGGTCATATATTTGTTTTCCAAATCGATAGCCGTGGTCAAACTCCCTATCCGGCCATGACTAAAGAAGAATGGCTTCAAGGTATAAGATACAATAAAGGTGAAAGTTTTGCTGTTTCAAGACTAAGACCAGTTGAAGCGCCCTTCCCTCCGGCCGATTCGGATGCAAAATTCCTCGTCTTAATCTTTAACCGCGAGGGTGATCTACTCGTTCGCCAAGAGATGACTGGCCCATTTAAAAATGTAGGACAATAAATGAATATTGAAGACTTTAAAACCTCACATTTTAATATTGTTGGCTTTGGCTCAAAACTTAATGGTGAGATTCACTTTGAGGGAAGAAGTTCCGTGGGTGGAGACATTAAGGGCCAAATCATCGCAGCCGAGAAATCACTTCTCATCATTGAAAAGACGGCCAATGTCGAGGGTAAGATCCAAGGCCATGACATTGAAATTCACGGAACATTTAAAGGTGAACTCGAAGCTCATGGTCTATTGAGCTTGAGACCAGGATGCCATGTGGAAGGCACCCTTAAAGCTGAAAGAATCGTGATTTATCCAGGTGCCCAGATCAACTCTGAAACCGCTGCTGGTTAAAGCAGCGATTCAGGTTTAATAATTTGAACTTGTCTAATTTTTGAAAGCGGCCCTACGAGACCTGGATCTCCAACCACAACAATCACTTGTTCATCCCAAGTAAATAACTTTCTAATAGCATCAGAGACTTCTCTGGGCCCAAGAGCTTGAACCTTTTCTGGAAATTTATAAAGACTCTCTTGTGGCTCGCCTACATGATCAAGCATAAGAAGTTGCATCAGGAAGCTTGGGGAACTCTCAAATCCAAACGGATAGTGACCGACCACATAGCTTTTCATATGCCCTAAATCTTCTTCTTTCACATTGGCCGGATTTGAGTTTTTTTCAAGAATGTCTTTAATAACCTTGATTGTTTCGGCCACCGTCTCATTCTTTGAAAAAGTTGTAATGCCCGCTCTTCCGTATTCGGCCTGAAGACTTGCGTAACTTCCAATTGAATAAGTAAGTCCACGCTTCACACGAACCTCTTGAATGAGTTGCGCCGTGAAACCACCACCTAGATAGTCAGTCGCAAAACTGAGACGTTCATCGGGATCTTTCGCTTCATTTCGAGGTAAATATTTTCCAATTCTTATCTGAGCTTGGTTCGCACCTGGAACCGGAACCAGGAAAATCCTATGCCCCATGGCAGATAATGGATTTTTGAGTCTATAGGATTGAGTCGCTCCTGTATTCCATCCACAATCTTTTAAGAATTGATCCTTAACAAACAAAGCTTCTCTTGGCCCAGAGACGTAAAATCTTTTCGGTGCTCCATCTCTTAACTGAGCCCATCTCTTCTCTAAGTGCGAAGGTTGAATGAGTTCAAGAGATGATAGTGTCCCTTCTACCGCTTGCTCATAGCTTGAACCTTTCATCATGATACTTCTAAAGGCACGCTCGGCGAGAGCACTGTGATTAGAAGGAAGATTCTTGAGTTTTGCTAAGGCTCTCTTCTTATGAGGCACAAGTTCGGATCTTGGAAAATTTGCCTCTTTCATGACGTGACAAAATCTTTCAACCACTTGAGGAAGATCTTTTACCAAAGCTGAAAAAGTGAGCACAGAATATTCATGAGTCACATTGGCAGAAAAACTCACACCATAAAAATCAAAAAACTCACTGAGTGTTTCTTGGCCATATTTACTTGTTCCTGAGAAGAGAAGATCAAAAACAGTTTGAGTGGTTCCAGCTTCTTTTGTTCCGTCTAAAAGAGCTCCATCCGCAAAGTAAATACTGTATGTCGCTATGGGGAAGCGGTTGTCTTCAAGCCAAGTGGTTTTAAAATCTCCCCATTGCATGCGCTGAATTTCATTCTTTCTAAAATCCGCAGCAAAAGCATTGATCGAGAGGAGAAATACAAAGAGTAGTGTTTTCATTATTGATTCTCCGAAGGATTCTTATCCCAGACAGTCACCCAAACATAGGCCGGCTGAGCGACTAAACGCTCACAAGCTTCTTTGACATCTTTCACTGTTAGAGCATTATAAATTTGCAACTCTTTACGATAGTAGGCCCAGTCTCCATAGAGAGCTTGATTGTGCCCAATGAACTCAGCTAGACCTGAAGAAGTGTTCAATTGAGCAATCAAACCAATCTCATACTGATTTTTAACTTTTTGAATTGTCCTCTCGGTAATTCCAACCGAGCAGGCTTTTTTGAAATCTTTCATCAAACTTTTCTTGAATTTTTCTGGATCAACCCCTCTCACCAACTCTCCACCGATCATAAATGTGCCAGATTTCTCTAATGTGTAATTGCCGGCATAGATATTGGTGACCTTAGGGCGATTGCTGAGTGCATACTTCTGACTTAAGTATGAACTTCTGCCGTCACCTAAAAGTGAACTGAGAATATCTTGCGCATAGGATTCTTTCTCGCCAGCAGCAGCGGCTTGGTATGAAAGCATGAACATCGGAAGATTAGACTGGCCGACGACATTCTTTTCCACGGGAGCTGTGAGTTGTGATTTAAAGGCTGAATCCGGAACAGTTGCTCTTGAGTCATCAGGGACAGAAGAGGATGGAATCTCTGAGAAATGCTTTTTAACCAAAGATTTTACTTCCGAAGCACTGACGTCTCCGACGATAACAAGAGTGGCATTATTAGGAGCATACCACTGGCGGTAATACTTATAGACCTGATCACGAGAGACATTCTTTAAGTCATTGACGTCGCCGATCACAGAAGTTCCGTAAGGAGTTCCTTTAAAAATCTCCTCCATCATCTTGAGATACAGTTGACCTCTGGGTGAATTCTCGTAGCGCATTTTTCGCTCTTCAAGCACCACTTGTCTCTCGTGCTCGAATTCATTTTTTTTGATCACCAGATTCACCATGCGATCAGCCTCCACTCCGATCATCAAATCAAGAGTCGAAGACGGCATATTCTCGTGATAAACAGTCATATCATTATTGGTATAAGCGTTGGAGCTTCCGCCATTGCCTTCAACCATAAAATCGAATTTACTCGCTTCGATATTTTTTGTTCCCTTAAACATCAGATGCTCAAGAAAATGACTTGCTCCTGTGATGCCTTTGCGCTCATCTTTTCCACCTACTTTATAAAATGTGTAAAGGGAGTAAATCGGCAGGCGATTATCTTCTAAGACAAGAACCGTTAAACCATTATCAAGTTTAAAACTTTTCACATTTATTTTGAGTGGATCAGGTAAACCCGAAGAAGCCGTCCTTGAACCACTTGAACAAGAGAAGAGAGATAGTAAAAAAAGACTCCACAAAATTCTCATGAAAACCCTTATGATAATTGGATGAACACGTTGACCGTACTTGGATCTGGTACCAGCACTGGAGTCCCTATTTTAGGGTGCAAGTGCCGTATTTGCCAATCAACGAATCCAAGTAATAAGAGACTGAGATCATCAGTTTTTCTTGAGACAAAAAATAAAAAAAATATTTTAGTTGATGCGACACCTGATGTGCGAACTCAGTTGCTCACTCACAATGTGCAACGCGTAGATGCTGTCTTTATCACTCACGATCATGCTGATCATACTCACGGCATAGATGACTTAAGGCCCTACTGCTTTCATCAAAAAAGTTCTCTCCCTGTTCACTGCTCCGAAGAGACGGCTCATTCATTAAAACGAAAGTTTGATTATATTTTTGATAGACATCGCCTCTATCATGCCGAGCGTCCAGTGATTGGTGGGGGAATCCCAGAGCTAGATTTGCAAATTTTTCATTCCAATCAAATTCAAATCGCCCAAGAGGATTTTACACTCTTCTCACTTCCCCATGGCTATGTTCAGACTTCCGCTTTTAAACATGGCTCTCTTGCCTATCTCACGGACTGTCACTCAATTGCAGAAGAAGTCGTGAGGGATTTAAAAGCCTCAAGTCTTGAGTGGCTCATAATAGATTGCGTAAAACCTGGCCGCCACGACACCCACATGGGCTATGAGCAAACACGTGTGTTTCTTGAGGCCATCGCTCCCCAAAATGCAGGCCTGATTCACATGGGCCATGAGTGGGACCATGAAGAATTGACACACACTCTCCTAAAAGACGGGTTTAAAACTGCTCGTCCGCTAAAAGATGGGGATCAACTCAGGTATTCCTAACACACCCCCTGGATTTCCGGGCCTTACCAAAGGTACACTACCCCAAATTTATTCAGTCCTCTTTTAAGGAGTTTCTCCATGAAAATTGCTATCCCAAAAGAAATTAAAAATAACGAAAACCGTATTGCGATCGTCCCTGGTGGCGTTCGTCAATTAGTGGCCGATGGTCATGAAGTGTTCGTTCAAAAAAACGGCGGCGCTGGTATTGGCATCAGTGATGAAGAATATATCAAAGCCGGTGCAAAAATTTTGAACACTCTTGAAGATTGCTTCGCGACGGGTGAGATGATCATTAAAGTCAAAGAGCCTCAACCAAATGAGATCGCTCTCTTGAAGCCTCACCACATTCTCTACACCTATTTGCACCTTGCTGCTGATAAGCCACAAACAGAAGGTTTGATGAAATCTGGCGCGACTTGTATCGCTTACGAGACGATTCAATTGGAAGACAACTCTCTTCCACTTCTTGTGCCGATGTCTGAAGTCGCTGGACGCATGTCTGTTCAAGTGGGAGCGACTTACTTGCAACTCGACAAAGGCGGTAAGGGCATATTGATGGGCGGCGTTCCAGGTGTTCGTCGTGCCAAAGTCACAATCATTGGTTGCGGTATTGCTGGAACAAATGCGGCTCAAATGGCCGTGGGCATGGGTGCTGATGTCACGTTGATTGATCTTTCTACTAAGCGCTTAGCAGAGCTTGATCAGTTGTTTGAAAATAAAGTGAACACCATTTTCTCTAACGCTCAAAACATCGAAGATTCAGTTGTGAATTCTGACCTTGTGATCGGGGCGGTTCTTGTTCCGGGTGCTAAAGCTCCGAAGCTCGTGACTCGCGAGATGATTTCTAAAATGCAGAAGGGCTCAGTCGTTGTCGATATCGCCGTTGACCAAGGTGGCTGTATCGAAACTTGTAAGCCAACGACTCACGAAAATCCGACATTTATGGTGGATGGAGTGGTTCATTACTGTGTCGCCAATATGCCTGGTGCCGTAGCTCGTACGTCAACTTTTGCCCTCACGAACGTGACCCTTAAGTACGCTCGTATGATCGCTGGAATGGGTGTGGATAAGGCCATTATGAAAGATAAACCATTGCGCCTTGGGGTTAATATCTACAAGGGTAAGCTGGTTTATGAGCAAGTGGCCCGTGACCTAGACCTTCCTTACACTCCGCTTTCACTAGATAAGTATCTTTAGTCTTTTCCGGTCATGGTGATGTGCTATCATATCACCATGACCGGAAATCCAATGTTTGATAAAATTCTCTTAGGCGCCAACGGAGCAGTTGCCATCCTTGCGGCTGGTTTAGTTTTTTATGCCCACAATGGCATCAAGCGCCCGCCCACCGATCAAAAAAGTGAAGAAGCCAGCCTGATTCAAACGGCCGAACTTGAAAATCAAATCAAGCCCTTTGAGATCAAAAAAATGATTGTGAATCTCTACTCAGAAGGCTCGCGTCTTCGTTACTTAGATATTGATATGGGTATTTTACCTTTCAAAGAAGGCGATCTCGCAGTCATTAAAGAGAGAGAGTATTTATTTAAAACGAAGCTCATCGAGATTGCCGGGGGGATGACTCCGGACGATTTGACTTCGATTACTGGAAAAATTCTGCTTGAGACAAGACTCAAAAAAGCCACCAACGAAGCCCTAGGGGCTCCGGTGGTGAAAAAAATCTATTTCGCTAAATTTGTCGTACAGTAGAAATTACTGACGTGTCGAAGGCGCATCTGACTCAAGCGCAACAGCTCTATCAGCATCATCTGGAAGATTCTTCTTCATCTTTTCAATTTCTTCTTTTGAGATTTTGTTCTCAGCAAGAAGACGGTCACGAAGACGGACATCGAGCAATTTTTCTTCAAGGGCCTGGCGTAATTTCATGAAATACCTCACATTTGATGGCACAAATTAACAGTTCCGCGAAAGGCTGTCTACCTCAACGCTTAGTGCCAATGAGTCGGTTTATTCTCATCATCTTTTTTGACAAGTTTTAGATGACTCGCGTTACGACTTTTCTTCTGAGCTGAGCCCTGATTTCCTTTAAACCACCAAACCAAAAATGGGGTGGTTTGATAGCGAATAAGCAGAAAGCCAAATAGCATCGCAAAGAGATGTCCCCAAGAAGCGGGATTCCCAGAAAAGACACCCAGATAAAGCTCTACCCCGGCCATAATTAAACAAAACCACTTGGCCTTGACGGGAAAGGCAAACATCATCAAAAACTCACGGTCAGGATAAAGTGTGGCATAGGCAGCAGTCAGTGAATAAGTGAATCCGGCCGTGCCGATCAAAACTCCTCCACCCAGCCACGTGCCTCTTAGAATCACAGCAGCGATCAAGAGATAGAGAACGCCAGCGAGAAAGATGCTCGCAAAAAGAAATTTTAAATAAATCTTCTCTCCCCATTGGCGCTCAAGCTCAGAGCCCAGAAACCAAAGAGCAAGACCATTAAAGAGCACTGACATGAGATGAGTCTCAACCCAAGGATAAGTGAGAAGCGTGTAAAGCCTGAGAGGAAAAGTAGAGCCCGGGACAAGGCCAAACCATTGAACAAGGGAGAAAGCCCCCAGAGCGTGACCTAGAGAGTGAAGAATAAAAAATGCCACAATGACGATCAGAAGAATTTTATTCACTCGAGAAAGTGGTGGGGCTTGATAGTTCATGCGTGATCTCTTCCACTAGAAATTTCTATGAGTACTCCGCCAGTTGATTTTGGGTGAATAAAATTCACCAAACATCCCCCAGCTCCAAGCTTAGGTTCTGAATAAATAAATTTATATCCTTGGGCCTGCATCTCCATTTGTTTCGCTTTGACGTCAGAAACTTTAAAGCACAAGTGATGAATGCCCTCACCTTTTTGAGCAATAAATTTTCCAATCGCTGATTCAGCATTTAAAGGCTCAAGAAGCTCGATATGCCCATGCACATCGATGGGAGCAAAAGCCGTCTTTACTCCCTGCTCTTGAACGATTTCACGCTCAGGAGAGAAGACAAAGCCCAAATCCTGCCACACTTTTATACGAGCTTCTATGGAGCTCACGGCAATAGCGACATGGTCTAAATGACAATCTTTAAGTTCTGGCAACATGGCTGCTATTATGGCCCGAGAAGACTCTCTAGGCTAGAGATTAGGAGGATCTTGGGCTTCATCACAAGCCGCTGGATCCGAAGGATCGAAGTCAGGATTTAAACCTGCTGGAGGGGGCTGACAGACTCCCGTGCGGCAGTCACCAAACTCCTGAGAGTTATAACAGCGCTTAGCACAAGTCACATTGCCTTGAGGATCCGTGCCGGTTTTCACAATATAGCAATTAGTCACATTGGATTTCTGACACCACTCTTTGGCTAAACAGAACTGTCCATAAGGCTTATTACAAAGCACTGGAGGTGAGAGTTTATTATCATGAACGCCGCATTTGCCTTTTGAAAGATCACAGCAAAGACTTGAACATTCAAAGTCAGATGAACAAGTTGAGCCCACAGGAAGATTCCCCACCTGCGTGGCTTGCTCTACACACTGACTGACAAGCTCGTTATTCCAACAGCGAGAGTTGTAGCAACACTCTCCACTTGCACACTGATTTGAATTACTACACGTTTTAAAATTTCCATAAAGATACTCATTACCTTCACCCGAAATTTGAGTCGCACGCACAAGTTGCAGAATGACGTCTTTGGTTTCGGCCATGACAATGTCTGTCCCATCATCATTAGTCGCTAAAATTTCAATTTTACCTGTGGCATTACATGAGCCCACATGATTGCCTTGATAATTCACACTCTGCGCACGGATATTACAGCCATCAACGAGCTCAGTTGGGCCAGAGACTGGTTGAGTGGTTGGCGTCTTGGTATCGAGAGAGAGAATATCTGTTTTAAGATAATTCACACCAAGATTCAAATCCATATAGCTGAAGCGTGGGAACATTTTTGAGCGATGCAAGTGCATGGCATCGAGCTTATCACCAAACGTCGCTCCTGCTGGATAGAGCGGAGTGAATTCAAAGAGACCGTTTACACCAAAAGCCGCATCTCCAGTGATCTCCCAATTGTTGGCGTTGATGGCCTTAAATGGGCCATAATATTTCACACCTTGAGAATAGATGGTGGCATTGCTTGCATTTCTTTGTTCAAGAGTTCCAGCTTGACCAAATAGAGAGAAGGATAAGTTTTGTACTCCCGTGGCCGACGTCGCATTCGACATTCCGGTGACAATGGTAGTGACAGTGGAAAGTGTTTTATCAGGAAGACAGCGATTGAGTAATGTGTCTGTTGATTGATTATAATAACCAAGTTTGCCACTGGTTAAATCTAATTGAGGAAGAGAAGGATAGACTGCTGTCTCCACTGCACCATTGACTCGAACTAAAGCGCGATCAACCACTTTGGCGTAAGTATAAAGACACTTCTCACTTAAAGGCGTCACACCATCAGCAGCTAAAGAATCACAAAGCCCCTGACCATTAAATGTCGGGTCATCTTGCAAACGAAGAGCGCGACAATAAAGATTGGGGTCACGGTTTGTTTCTACTGGATCATTATCAGGATCAGAGTAGTCACGGTAATCATAAAGGTCGTAAATCAATCGTTGAGTATTAAATGGTTTTTGGCGCAAATCCATCACCACGACATCAATCTCTGTATTCGGAGTGATACCTGGGGCGCGGGCCACAGTGGCCGGAACAGTGACTTGCTCTTTCGAGACACCAAACGTGAAACGCACTTTCACAAAGCGGCCGGCCAGAGAGTTGATGTTAATACCACCGAGATACAAGAGACCTTGATAGTTTTGTGGGAGTGTGAGCTTTCTTACGTACGAGCCTGCACCCGAGAGACCGGTGCCCGAGAAGTATGAGGGATAATCTGCAGTCGTAATTTTTGGTTCAACGAGATTTCGAATTTCAACTTTCGGAGGAACTGCAGTTGAACCTGATCCACCAGTTGTTCCTGAAGTTGTTGCACCCACTCCACCCGAACTGCCACCTGTTGGTCCATTCACAATCGGAGCTGAGGCCAACTCTCTCTTGGGCACTTGTTCCATACACGACGTCAATGTCAGCATCATCGCCAACATGATTGAGCCGTGTTTAGAAATTTGATTCAAGTAGCGCAAAAGAGTCTCCCTCTTGGAATCTTATCGGGCTAAATCACTGAGACTTTTAGCCTTTAGAGTATTCTAAGGGGGGATGAAGATTTGGCCGGATTATAGGGCTAAATCATTGAAGATACATTGAGCTCAAAGAAGAAAAGTTGAGTAAAGTGCCCAGCTTTTACCTCACTCGAAGGCTTCGAAGGTTCCCTTCTGACGATTTTTGCGAAAATGAGGGACTTCGAAAAGTCGGCTATGGAAAGAGGCCCAATACCCTGGCTTTATCAAATGCGCGACCATCACCGCTTCAATAACATTTTGAGCGGCATCAGAATCATCAAATCCCACAGGTTTCATCGCACCCGTAAAAATCACAGGTACAGAAATGTTTGGCGCATTTTCAAAGCAGTAGCTCGCCGTGATATCCATCGTATCAGTTCCGTGAATCACCACAATCGGAGCCCCCTGCTGAGAGAGTTCCTGAATTTTTTGGCAAATCAATTCTCTATCGTGTTCATCCATGACGAGTGAGTCTTTGGCCATGAGGAATTCGACGGAAACTTTTGTATAAGGGAGACGCAACTTTTTGAGAATTTTATTTTCCACCATGGTGTTGCGATTTTGCAGTGTGCCTTCGCTCTCATCGTAGTTTTTCTCAATGGTTCCACCAGTCGTAAGAATGATAAGAGGGCGTGTGTCGTTTAATGCCATAAAATTCTCGTTGAACCCTTGACTCTGGGCCATCCGTCTCCATATTGTTCTCACTTATTTATCACATAGTTTTGGAGGTTCCAATGAGTCGCACCGGTAGTATTTCGGTTAAAACCCAAGACATTTTCCCTATTATCAAAAAATGGCTTTACTCGGAGCATGATATTTTCTTGCGCGAGCTGGTTTCTAACGCCTGTGACGCGATCACTAAGCGCCACGCTTTTGCTCGTACAGAAAATACTGAGGCCCCTGAAGGTAAAGTTGAAGTCATCGTCAATAAATCGGCCGGCACTGTAACCCTTAAAGATAACGGCGTCGGGATGACTGAAGAAGAAGTCGAGAAATATCTCGCTCAACTCGCCTTCTCAGGCGCGGCTGAGTTCGTGGAAAAAATGAAAGCTCAAGGCCAAGAAGCCGACGTGATTGGAAAATTCGGTCTAGGTTTCTACTCCGCTTTCATGGTCGCTGACACCGTCACCGTCGATTCACTTTCTTATAAAGCGGGCTCAAAAGCTGTGAAGTGGACTTGTTCGGGAGATGTGGATTACACCTTCGATGAAGGAGAGCGCACTGAAGCCGGAACAACGATCACACTTAAAATTTCTAAAGAATCAGAAGATTTCTTGAACCACTGGAAGATTTCAGAAACTCTTCGCCGCTACTGTGACTTCATGCCTTGGGATGTCTCAATCCTTGATGCTGAAGCCAAAGACGCTAAGGCTGATGTCATTAACGAGAAACTTCCGCTTTGGAAAAAAGATGCGGCCAGTATCACGGATCAAGAATACAAAGATTTCTACCGTAAACTCTTCCCAATGGACCCAGAGCCTCTGTTCTGGTTGCATTTAAATGTGGACCACCCTTTCACACTTCAAGGGATTCTCTATTTCCCGAAAGTGAACATGCAAAAGCCGATTCAAGATCACGGCATCAAGCTTTACTGCAAGCAAGTTTTTGTCTCTGATAACGTCAAAAACGTATTGCCTGAATTCCTCTCACTCCTTAAAGGAGCAATGGATTCAACTGATATTCCTCTGAACGTTTCTCGCTCGGCGCTCCAAGGGGATCCGAACGTGAAGAAAATTTCAAACTACGTGATCAAGAAAGTCGCCGAAGGCATTAAGAAGCTCGCGAACTCTGATCGCGCGCGCTATGAGCAAGTGTGGGAAGATATCTCTCTGTTTGTGAAGTATGGCTGCGTTTCAGATACAAAGTTTGATGAAATCGCCCAAGCCTATGTGTTGTTTAAAAACTCTGAGAACAAACTTGTCACTCTTGATGAGTACAAAACGGCCATTCCTGAAACGTACAAAGAGAAAATGAAGGAGATGGTTCTCACTCATGACGCCCAAACCGGTGATGAATCTCTTCGCAAGCAACTCCTGGCCGTTGGAGTTCATGCGATCACTCTTGATCAAATGATTGATCCGCATTTCACTCAGCACGCAGAGATGCACTCAAAAGATGAGAAGAAAATTAAGTTCTCTACTGTTGAAACTGAAATTGAAAACCTGCTTGAAAGTGATCCTGTGAGTGCCGATGATGTCAAAATCGGTGACTTCTTTAAGGAAGCTCTTGCCGCTAAGCCAGAAGAGCTGGATGTGGAAGTGAAAGGTCTTAAGAACTCTACTTCTGCAGGCTATTTTAAAGTCGATGAGCAAATGCGCCGCTTTCAGCAGATGACAAAATCCATGGGCCAGAATTTTAATATGCCTTTGAAGAAAACATTGGTGATTAATCCGAATCATCCGATGGTCCAAAACGCCTGGAAGATGTGGGAGTCTGATAAGAAAGATCTCGCCAAGAAGCTTGTCACTCACGTGCAAGATTTAGCGACTCTTTCAAGTGAAGGTCTCACTTTGGATAACAAAGAAGCTTTTGTGGCCCGCTCTCAAGCCCTGGTTCAAGAACTCTCAAGCCTCGCTCTTCATTAAAATAAAAAAGCCCCGCTTAGCGGGGCTTTTTTTAACCTGCTGTCGGATCAAGTTCCGGCTGTCCCATTTTCACACTTAAGTTTCCAGTGCGATCTTCTTTTGTGCCCCAGCTGCGCTTTCCCTCCAAAGGAATGACATTGCTGCCAGCAAACTTAATAGAGTGACGGTTGCCGTGAATCATTTGCTTCTCGCCGCGCTCTTCTTCTTCTTTGCAGTGGATACAAAGAGTGGCCGTCGGGCGGGCCGAGAGGCGAGAGACACTAATCTCCCCTTCACACTCCTCACACACTCCAAAATTTCCCGCATGGATTTTATCCAAAGCGTATTTCACTTTTTTAAGGTAGACCGAGTTGCGTGACTTTAAACGCAAGTCCATTTGTTGTTGCTTCTCTTGAGTGAAGGTGTCAATCTCATCTCCACCCGTGATTTGAGTGAGTTCGTTCTCACTGACAAATTCAGCTCCCAAAAGGTTTAAGAAAAGGTTCTTGAAGCCATCAACATTTAACTGTTCCATCTGTTTCTCCTTAAACTTTGGTCTCAATCCTTGAAACCTATTGTTACCCTCAACCTATCCTTAGCTGAGAGCTCATCCATGTGAAGCTTCGGTAGAGATCCCTCTCTTTTGTCCCTCATCCATGAGGGCCCAAGCTCCGTGCCGAACCTTAAAGCATGAACGATGCCAAAATTAGCTAGGTCTAATCTCAAATACTTATGATTGAAACAGGGCCAATTTGTCTTAATCGAGGCCTAAGAGACACCGTTTATTTTGAAGGCCAGGGCCACGAAAGCCTCTCACACTCTGTCATTCTTACAAGGTTTCATCATCCAAATGATATTTCATCCTATAGTCTCTGCGTTCATCTATATATAAGGAGATCCCAATGAAAAAACTCATTATGGCAATTCTATGCCTCTCAACTGTAGTGACGGCCTTCGCTCAAGAGAGAGTGATGCTGGATCGTGAATCCATTACTATCAACTCTCATGAAGCGATTTTAGTTCGCACAAAAGATACTCCCAACAAGATTGATATTCAGATGTTGGTTCCAATGTCTGAGCCAATCTGTGAGCGCTATGACACTCGTTATGTCATGCGTACTTCAGCCATTCAGTGTGGTGTGATTCGCGAGAGACGCGTAACGATGGATCGCGTGTGTGTGCAAAGAGATCCTAATGGAGTTTGCCGCGTCTATCGCCGTGAAGAAGTGGTCTCTTATTATGACCGTCCTCGCACATGTTCTGTCCCAGAAACTTATTGTGTTCAGTACGGTGCTGTGACTGATTATGAAAAAGATGGCGTTAAGATTAAGTTTAAAAATGCTTATCCTTTAACTGAAGGTCAAGAAGAGACGTTCTCTATCCGTGCTCAACAGAAAGTCATGGGTGGATCAAACGTTGTCTATGACATTCGCCCGGTTCAAACTTCTGGTGATTACGAAGTGAACTCTAAAGGCTGGTTTGGTGCTGATTCTTACGAAATTAAAGCTCGCTAGATAAATTTGAGGGAGTCCAATTCTTGGGCTCCCTTTCTACAAATCCCTGATACATTTTCGCAAAAGAGAATCCACGAAGAATCACATCGTTCTTGACTCCTATCCCTCGAAGAATAAAACGAGTGATATGAGTCAGCCGCTCTCTCTCACTCTCCCAACTGACAAGTACATTGGGAGTACCTGCTTCTGTGAGGGCCAGAGAGAGCATCTGAGAAAAAGCCAGCCACAAGGTTTCATCACTCACATCACTCACTAAGAGATCGCCGGATGAGCAAGCGGCTTGAAAGGACATCATCCACCAGGGAAGCAGGGTGTGGGCGAAATGCTCTTGGTGTCCGCGTAGGGGTCCTTCGTTTTCGAAGAGACCATGACCAATGAGCCGCAGGATTTGCGAGTGCCGCTCCACTGAATCCAGAGATCCAGGGCGACGCCCGAGGGTAATTCCCCACACAAGCATCCCGGTGATGAATAAAAAATGAGAAGTCGAAGGCGTGGCCGAGTTCACGTAGCGCTCCCACTCATTAAATGGAAAGCGATGAGAACGTTTCACTTCAAGCCACAAGTCCTCTTTAGAAGAAAAATGACGATAAAGAATAGGTTCAGTGATTTTTAAGCGAGAGGCGAGCTCTCGGGTGGTGACCCCATGAAACCCGCGCTCGGCAAAGAGGCCCGAGGCAATTTCTAAGATCTGTTCACGCCTTTCCGTGGCTTTAAGTCGTACTTTTGTCATTTCTCTTCCTTGAGATAAACTTAGTATAAACTAACTTAGGCAAAAAAAAGGCATTTTTTATCGAAGTTAGTAAGCGCTTACTTCTTTATTCCCGACTACCCCACCAGAGTACTAAACCTAAATGCCTAATATGCCGATAAACCTTTATGGGCAAAAACCTTACAGAATTATGCCATCAAGAATGCTTGCGACTTTTGCGCGAGCTGCCACGTCATTCTCACCCGAAACTTATTTTGCACACTCTGAAGGCCAATGTTCATGCCTTGGGCCTCACTCAACTCGCTCGCCAAATTCATACCGCAGAAGAAAAACAAATTATCGTCTCTGAACTTCCACTGAAGCAGTGGCAAAATGAGATTGAAAGACTTCACCCTCTTGAGCGCTCTTGGGAAGAAACCCTTATGAGACTCGCCAAAGAAAATAACAAGTCTCTCAAGCTTCACTGGCACGGTCCTCATCTTAATGAGCTCACTTCTCTTCTTCTTCATGTCGCAAGAAATACCATTGCTCATGGGGAGAAACCTGATTTGAATCTCTGGGTAGAGGTGAAGCAGCGTGGAAGCATGTGGCACATACAAGTCAAAGATGATGGCGGCGGATTTAAAGCCCATGAACGCTCCCCCGATCTTTTTGCGGGCAGAGGCGAAGGCTTGAAATACATTCAACAGACAGTAAAGTCATGGAATGGGAAATGTGGTGTGATGTCTAACCCAGGTGTGGGTTTGATTATTACGATTGATTTCCCAGTGACACAAGTTGAGAAGAAAGCGGCTTAATCATCTTTTTGAAAGATTTATATCTCCCAAATAAATCCCATCCGAATCAAAATATTTTCCAGTGAGACGATTGCCTCGCGAGATATCCATTAAAATAAAATCCCCTGGAGCAGGCTCAATATAAATTTGATCCCTTCTTCCTTGAACAAGTCTTAGCGTTTGGTTTTTTCCATTATTTCGAGAATTCGAATAAGCTTTTCCACTTGGATCAGTCATCACAATAAGAGCTGAACCATGGAGGGAATTTTCTTCCATCGAAAAATTCATATCCATAAAGACAGTATCTACTCTCCCTTTATTTTTTTTCCCCTGCCATTTGAAAGTCCCCTCAAAGACTCCATTCATTTTTCTCACCTGTGGAGTCATTTTCGTTGCCACAGCAGATCTCTTATAAGAAATGAGCTGACTGAGCGCCTTGTCTTTGGCATTCACATTGACTGCTTCGGCATTGACTTTCACGTCACTTTTAGAAGAAGTGACACTGGCGAGCATGTCTCTCTCATCTTTGGTGATGGATTCTTGAGGCTCTTTTATTTCTTTGATGATCGGCTCTCCAAGGTGAGCAGGCTTTTGGCTGCCTTCAAGTCGAGAGGTAAGGCTCGCTAAAAAAAGCACAACCGCTTTGCCGTAATAGTCTTCAGCGGCTTTCAGTTGCGCCCTGACATCCCCTTCTTTTTGAATTTGCTCAATTCCGGCACGGGCCCAAGCCTTGGGCTTTTTCTGGGCTTCTGTCTTCATATACATTTTAGAGAGGGCCACGCCGAGGAGAAGTCCTATAAGGAGGAGAGCAAAATTTTTCAAACCATTTTCTCACTTTTTGATTTTGAGAGCACGATCTCTCCTCTCTCTTTAAGCTTCATCACCACTTCCATGATGCGCCCTTGAGCTTCCATGACTTCTTTTAAGGGTTTAGGTTTCCCTCTTAAAAGTTCATCCACATCATTGCGATTATTTTTTGAAAGCAGACTCAAAATGTGATTTTTCACTTCTAGGGATGAGCCTCGAAGCGCCAGCCCCCAATCGTTGATATGAATCTCAGGCCAAAGTTTAAGTAACATTGATTGTGTGAGATATTGAAGATCATCAAAAGTCGTGAGACTTGATTTCAGGCGAATCGCCATCTCCGGATCTTGGCGAGCGATATCAGCGAGAATATTTTGTTGGGCCGCAAGATCTAAGTGCTGAAGCATTTCTAGAGCCGCTTTAAAGCCATCAATTTTCTTTCCCTGCGCCATCTAGACTCCTAGGTAGGGATGCTTTTGCATCAAGTGATTTTTCACATAATCACCCACGGCCTCTTCAAGATTCATAAATTTAAATTTCGGCAGCGCTTTCTTGAGTTTCCCCATATCGGCCTGCGTGAAGTACTGATACTGCTCACGAAGATTTTCCGGCATATCGATGTATTGGATGTTGGGCTTTATTCCCATACCTTTAAATGTGGCCGTCGCCAGATCAGCAAACGTTCTCGCCTCACCAGTTCCAAGATTATAGATCCCAGAGAGAGACTTTTTCGTTTTTCCTGCTTTCATGAGTTCAATCATCGCGCGGCAAACATCTTTCACATACACGAAGTCACGCTTCTGGCCGCCATCGACATAGCCTTTGCGATGAGACTTAAAGAGTTTCACCACACCGTCTTTTTTGATTTGATTAAATCCATGATAGACGACTGAACTCATCTTACCTTTGTGATATTCATTGGGGCCAAAGACATTAAAGAACTTCACACCAAACCAACACGGTGGCGTTTTCTTTTGCTGTAAAATCCACTCATCACTTAACTGCTTAGACCAGCCGTACTTATTGAGGGGCTTAAGTTTTGCCAGAGTTTTATGTTCATCTTGATAGCCCTGCTCGCCGTCGCCATAAGTGGCTGCTGAGCTCGCATAAAGAAAAGGCACTTTTTTGCGGGCACAAATTTCAAATAGAACGTTGGTATAAAGGGTATTGTTGTCGTAGAGAAAATCCATATCCATCTCAGTCGTGTCTGAACAAGCCCCCATGTGAAAGACACCCTTAATAGCGAGGGGCTTACTCCAAATCGGGTGATCCCAAAGCTCCTCAGGCTGGATGATACTCGTGAATTTTAGATCCCTGAGGTTGAGCCACTTGTCTCCAGACTCCATCTCATCGACAAGCAGCAAATCAGTGATCCCCAACTGATTGAAATGATGAACAAGAACACTTCCAATAAAACCTGCGGCACCAGTGATGATGTACATAAAAAATCCTCTTTATTGCCCTATCCTACCCGAGTTTACTCTTTAAAAAAAAGGCATTTTTCAGTATAAAGACTCGCACTTAACATTATGCTCCAAAGGATCGTGCTATGAACGTTGAAGGCTGGAAAATCGAAGAATCTTTCCGCAACACTTTTGCGATGGGATTTAAGGTTAACGCTCACCTACATTCTGAGAAATCTGAATTTCAACAAATTGATGTGGTCGACACCGATGCTGTAGGCCGCCTACTTCTTCTGGATGGCAAGACCATGGTCTCCGATAAAGATGAATTCGTTTATCATGAAGTCGTCTCTCACATCCCTTACATGGTAAGTCGTCAGTGTAAAAATGTTTTGATCATCGGTGGCGGTGATGGCGGCGTGGTGAGAGAATTTGTGAAACACAAAGACATCGCTCGTATTGATCTCGTGGAAATTGATGAACGCGTGATTGAAGTGTCGAAAAAATATTTCCCTGATTGTACCTCTGGGCTCACTGACCCACGCGTTCGCGTGCTATGCCAAGATGGTTTTGCTTTTATTAAGAAAGCTAAAAAAGAATACGACGTGATCGTGATTGATTCCACGGACCCTGTTGATTTCGCCACGGCACTTTTCACCGATGCTTTTTATCAAGATGTTTACAACGCACTCACCGATGACGGCATTATGCTCAATCAAACAGAGAATCCATTCCTCGATGAATGGGGCGTGAAAGATATCTACAACAACATGAGAAAGATTTTTCCCATTGTTAAATCTTTCACCGCTCCAATGCTGGTCTACCCGGGAGTGTTTTGGACTTGGGGATTCTCATCAAAAAAATTCTCTCCCACTGACATCAATCCAGAGCGAGTGAGTTCGATGAGCAGTATTGAAAAAAATCTTAAGTGGTACAATATGGACTGGCACAGAGCTGCGTTCAGTCTTTCTAACTTCCACAAAAAAACCATAGGTCAGGAATAAGATGGAAAAAAAACTCTTAAGAGAAATTGAAGGTCTTGAAACAGCTCGCCCCTTTATTGGGACGGATTATGCGCAGGCCATTTTCTCCAACACCACTCACCTGGTGGGCTTCTGCTTTGATGGCACAACAAGTTTCCGTCCAGGCGCCCGTTTTGGTCCGGGGGCCCTTCGCGAAGCCTCATATGGTCTTGAAGACTATTCCCCTTATTTAGATAAGGACACTCAAGACTACAACTTCGTCACGATGGGTGATCTTCCGGTCTATCCCTCGAAGTGGCACATCACTAATGAATTTTTCATGGAGATGACGAAGGATTTAGATTTTAAAAAAGATAAAATCAAATTCATCGTTTTGGGTGGTGAGCACTCGATCTCTTACGGGCCAATTGTCCGCCATATGGAGCAATATCCGGATATGGTGCTCTTGCATTTGGATGCCCACGCTGATCTTCGCGATGGCTATCTTGATGAAAAGTATTCTCACGCTTCCATCATTCGTCGCGTGCTCGATCACTTCACCGACAAAAATACGTTAATACAATACGGTATTCGCTCTAGTCCGCGCGATGAGTTCAACTGGATGAAAGAGAATGGCACTTTGATGCAGTCACTGAAAGAGTGCTGTGAGAAGCTTGAGGCCATCCCAGATAATCGTCCGATCTATCTCACTTTAGATCTTGATTTCTTTGATCCGGCCTACATGCCGGGAACAGGAACACCAGAGTCGGGTGGCGAAGACTTTCATGGGTTTATGAAGATTCTTAAAATTTTAAACCGTAAGAATTTCATCGGAGCTGACATCACAGAACTCGCGCCCATGTTAGATTCAACGAACAACTCCGCGTGCATGGCGAGTAAAGTGTGCCGCGAGATCATGCTTGCGTTACAGAAAGAGTGATATGCCTCATGTTTTTGTTTTGAAATAAGTCATAGGATCTCCTTAACCAGGAGATCCTTATGAAAACTGTCGTCGCATGTCCCCTTGAAGGTCCATCACTCAACGCCATTAAGCACTGGCTTAAGTCTTATCAAGTCACACAAGGCCCAATTGATTTTGTCCATATCGTCAGAAGAGTGGTTTACCCCTCGGATATGATGACAGTTCAAGAGACTCCCACACCGGAGCAATTTAAAGTTTATAAAGAAACATTTGCAGAACATTTGCGCACTCAACTCTTCTCTTTGCTACCTCAAGAGTTAAGAGGAAGCAGCACAGTCTCTATTTTGCTTTCTGCTTTTGAAGAAGAAGAAATGATTGAGCATTTAAAGCATCAAAAAGCTCATTTATGTGTGGTGGGCACTAGAGACTTAAAAGGCTTTCAGGGCCTTTTCACCTCAAGCTTTGCCGCTAAAATGATGAAGTCAGCCCCTTGCGATGTTTTGATTCTTCGTCCAAGAAATTAAATCTCTGTTGGAGGCTTAAAAAGCCTCCAACTCATCTCTCTCTCTTAATTGTTCACGGGCCTCAGGCAGCGTGATTTCAACCAAAGCATTTAAAGCATCCGTCGTTGTAAAAATCCCAGAGACTTCTCCACGGTCATCAACAACGAGAAGAGAGCCCACCTTATTTTTGGCCATTAAAAAGGCGGCATCACCCATGGCCATGGTCTCAGGAACGCTCAAAACAGATCTTTGCATAACGTCTTCCACGAGAATGCAAATACTCCAATTTCGATTTAAAAAGGGGCGCAAGTCCCTGTCAGAGACGATTCCCACAATTTCTCCATTCACCTGAACGGGCAAATGGCGCACTTTAGCCTGCTGCATGAGATGAAAAACGTCATCCACACCCGTTTTAGGGTGGATCACCATTGGGGCGGGGCTAGTAAATTCTTCAATAGTCAGTCTCTCTAGGTTCATAAAGTCCTCCATTAGAGCTATCATAGAGCGCGAAAATGAGTAAAAGTATGACCTGGCTCAAGGCTAAGTGAAGGGAATCCGAAGATTTTCTAAAAACCTGAGCCACATCAGGTTTTAGCGATTAAGTTAGTGGTACGGTCATATCGAAACATGATCAGGAGCATCCTTTGAAAACGCAAAAAATTGATTGTAATGACTGTGGCAATAGAGACAAAAGTATTTTCTGTAAGCTTGAAGAAGCGAGCTTAAAAGAAGTCTCTGATCACAAAATCATGAACCTCTATAAGCGCGGACAAACTTTATTTCATGAAGGCAACCCAGCCTTCGGTGTTTATTGTATTTCAAATGGCAAAGTCAAACTCACGAAGACGAGTGAGAATGGCAAAGAAACCCTTCTACGCATTGCTGGCCCAGGTGATCTCATTGGTTTTCAGCACATTGTTGAAAGCGGCATGAATGATGTCACGGCCACTGCGATTGAAGAGACAAAAATTTGCTTCGTCGATCGCTCATACCTTCAGGGCTTAGTTCAAAAAGAGCCAAGTTGTGCCATGGAACTCTTGGGACATGTGGCTCGTGACATGGCCGCACTTCAAGAGCGCATCAGTGGCTTTCAAAATAAAAATGTTCGCGAAAGAGTCGCCTTCATGCTTCTTGATCTGAGTGAGCGCTATGGTGAAGATACAAAACAAGGACGCAAACTTTGTATTCAGCTCACACGTGAAGATATGGCGAGCATGCTCGGAGTGGCGACAGAAACTCTTATTCGTGAAATCTCAACGCTTAAAGATGAAGGCATTCTCGATCAAGAAGGAAAAGTCATTTTCCTCAAAGATTTAAAAGAACTAAAAGCGACAATTGGGGCTTAGTTTCATGATCTAGATCATTCTAGATTGAGAAATAAGCACTTAAATTTATCCTATGAGTTCAACTATAGAAAATTCACTAAGAGAATACTTAGAGGCTAAAGCGAGTCTTCATCGCTTAAAGCAAGATATGGTTCTCTTTTATGCTAACCAGAAACCCATGACAGCGGTTTGGCTTAAGCGTGGAGTGATACAAACGAATTTCCATAAGAAGACCCCTACTGATATCAGGAAAGCTGGGTTGTATTATATGGATGAGTTGTTGAATGAAATCGATGTTCCACATTCTGCGAAAGTTCTCGCAAACTCGGAGTTCTGGCTTTTAACTCGCACAGAACTCCAGGCCCTCTTAGCGCTGACTTAACGGCCTACTTTCTTCTTAAATCCTTCTAACTCTTTTTGAACATCCATTGGAATATCTGTTCCGGCCGAACCCGAGTAGGCAAATTCAATGAATGACGAGTATTCGTCATAACATTTTTTGGCAACGCTCGTTTTAGAATACTCATCCATACAGAATTTCAAATAGCCATCGGCAAGAGAGTAAAAATAGCTATAATTTAAACCTCTCTCACTCCAGGCCAGCCAAAATAAAATCCAAGGCTGATCATTCTTTGAAGGATTTTTCTCCATCAAATTATGAAGATCTTGGCGAAGTTGTAACACAATAATCTCTTCACTCGGAGTGGCGATAAGCCCAAGACTCGGCTCTTCAGCTCCGAAATTCTTTTTCATAAAGCCTGGAACTTGAGAGACAGAGTCAATAGGCTTAACAAATGCTTTCTTCGCTTTCTCTATTCCTTCGATCCATCCCTTGATGTTCATTTGAACTTGAGAGAGCTTCGCAAATTTGGAGCTAGAGGCTTTCAAGTCACTCTGCATTTGATCCCAGGGTCTCTCGAGCCAAATGCTCACTTGAATTCTTTGTCTTAAGGCATGAATGATCGCTTCTTCATTTGAAATGCCGTTATTGAGATAGGAATTGAGCGCTAAGAGGGCTTGTTCAGGTCTTCTTGTCGCCATTGAGAATTCGGCCCTCTCTAAAAGATTAGCACTGGCCGGAAGCTCTTTCCTAAAACTTAGGGCATGCTTTTTATCTTGAACGTGACAAGAGAAGCAAAGTGCAGGAATGGCTTTCACCATTTGTCTTGAAACTTCATATTTTTTGGCGACATAAGTTTTCTTCGATTGATCGACAACATCTGTAAGAATTCTGTGATGAAGTCTCCAGTCTGAAGTTCTGATTTCAAAGTGTGATTTATTAGCTTTGAAGAGATCTTGCAAATAAGTAAGTTCTTTTAAAACTTCATTGCTCTGGGAAAAATCTTTTGGGTTATTCGATTGCATTAATAATTTTTCAACGGTTTTTCCAACCTCTGTCATATTAGGTCTAAGACTTTCAGTGGTGGCCATGACAGGAAGAGAAATCAAAAGCAATAAAAGAGAAAGTTTCATACTGATCCTTGAAATAAGTAGTGACTAGATTATCAGTCTAGAGGAGAGACAAAAACATGAGGAAGATCATTCTTGATCAGACATGTATTTACGTTTGAGGTAGGGATGCACAATTATTTGCACCGCAAACACACCAATTTCATAAAGTACTATCATCGGAATCCAAACGGCCATCATACTCATAATGTCAGGGGTAGGCGTCACAATGGCAGCAAAAACTGAAAAACCAACATAGAGGTATCTTCTCCAGGCCTTGAGACTTGGAGCTGTGACAATTTCCATAAAACCTAAAATCAAAAGTACATTGGGCAACTGAAATAACAGACCTAAGAAGACAAGAATCTTAGAGGCCAGCAAAAGATAATCTTTCAAATTCATCATCGCTTCAACATCTTGGACGCCGTAAGACATGAGGGTTTTGAAAGTAAATGGAAAGAGCACGTAATAGCCGAAGGCCACTCCGGCCAAGAAGAGGAAGAATCCGACAAAAATAAAAGGTTTTACAGCTTTGGCTTCGTGGTCATGAAGGCCAGGGCGAATAAACAGCCAAACTTCTCTAAAAAGCAGAGGAGAAGCCACAAAAACAGAACTCCAAAAAGCGATTTGAAATTCGGCCAAGACTTTATCTAAAAGCCCTGTAAATACCACTCTTCCTCCGGCCCCTAAAGCAGAACGAAGCGGTACGAGAAGAAATTCTGAAATCAAAGCCGACTGAGAATAACAGCCAGCAAAGACGACGGTTAAAATGATAACCATCCGGATTAGACGGGTGCGAAGTTCTTCTAAATGTTCAACCAGGGTCATCTCTTTCATGTGGGCTCATTTTCTCACGATGTGCGAAAAAAGAACACTGTGATAGGATAGAATTATGCGATTCACCCTTTTTTTATTAGTCTTTTTTATTCCTGTTCAGCTCTTTGCGCGAACCGGTGCTTCCCAACTTTTAGTCTGTCTAGGTGCTCAAGAGAAACGCTTTCATGCGCAAAAGAAGACAGGTGCTTTCTATGATCTGAACCAAAGACTCATCGCTGAATTAATTCAAACCACTGGTCTTGATGGTCAGCCTCATCTCTTGAAACAAATATGCGCCAAGAAAGCTTCAAGCTCGATCTGGCTCTTAGAAGCCATGCTTCTAGACCCCAGAGGCTGGTACACGCTTAAGGATTTAGGTGGATCACAGGGAGCGTTGAATAAAGAGCTCGTTCGGGAGTTGAACGAAGGGGCCCCAGAGTTGCTTCTCTATTTTTTAGCGGCTCTTCAAGCACAATCTCCGACTCCGGATTGTTTAGAAAAAAATATTCCAGGTATCACGAAAATGAATGATGAGATTAAATGGCTTCAAGAAGAAATAGATCTGGCAAAAATCACAAATAAGAAATCACGTCTGGCAAAAATCTTTGCCGGCATCCATCGGGCCGATCAGTTTTTTGCGGATTGTGAGAGAGAGAAGTCTAAAAAAACAGCTAAGCCAGCCGGAAAGCCTTCGGCCCAAAACTGAGTCAGCTCATTAACTAAATCCCATTCTTGATCAGCGGTTATTGTGCCTTCAACGGAAACTTTAACTGCTCCATCTTTAAAACTCACGATGAGAAGCTTCGGTAAATCAGCTCTTCTCTGGGAGAAGTGATTGAGAGAGTCTTGAAGTTCTGTCACCCACTGAGAATTGGCTTTGCCATTCCATCTTTTCGCTTTAGGTTTTTTATCCACAATCATCTGCTCAAGGACAGCGATGCATTTCCCACATCCTGATCCAGCTTTCGTTTGAGACGTTAATTGTTCACGAGTGGTGCTCTCACTGATCGCGTTTAATAGGACTTCTTTTGTGACTTTATGGCAGCTGCAAATAATCACACCTGAGACTTCCACCTTAGGATGAGTGCGATAGAGAGCTTCTTTAAGAAGCTCGTCCACGAGCTGAGCTTCCTTAAGTCCCCACTGAGGATGAGTGGTGAGTAGGACTTCCCCGGCTTTATCTTGCGCTTCAGCGAGAACTTTTCCTGGAAGCCATTGGCAGAGCCAATCCAGCACTTCTTCTTGTGATCCATCAGTGAGAGATTGAGCCGAGAGGACGCGAAAATGATCATCAAATTTTAAATTGAGCGTCGAGTGACCTTTAGATGTTTCGATACTTACAGTTGTCATATTTCAGCATCGGCCTCTGTCCATGATCCCTCTGGAATCGTGGTGAGAATCTCATGGCCATCTTCAGTGATAAGAATCGTGTGCTCAAATTGAGCAGACCAAGATTTATCTTTCGTGACGACCGTCCATCCATCATCAAGTAGGCGGCAGTGGCGTTTACCAAAATTGATCATGGGTTCAATAGTAAAAGTCATGCCCGGCTTCATCTCTACGCCCACACCACGCTTTCCGTAGTGAAGGATTTGCGGCTCTTCATGAAACTCACGTCCAATGCCATGCCCACAGTACTCTTGAACGACGGTGTAGCCATGACCATGGGCCATCTCTTCAATCACGGCCCCAATATCGCCAATGCGCACACCCGGTCTGCACACAGCAATTCCAGCCATCATCGCTTGATAAGTCACTTCCACCATTTTCTGGATTTCAGGTCTCACCTTTCCAATAAAAAAAGTGCGATTCGAATCGCCATGGAAACCTTTCATTTTAGGAGTGACATCGATATTTAAAATATCACCATCACGAAGGATATCTTTCGAACTTGGAATGCCGTGACAGATGACTTCATTTTTTGAAGTGCACACGCTTTTGGGAAAGCCGTGGTAATTCAAAGGAGCGGGAATGGCCCCACGCTTAACCTGGTAATCATGGCAGAGCTGATTGACTTGCTCTGTACTCATGCCTGGCTTGAGTTTCGCTTCTATGAAGCGCAGAGTCTTAGCAGCTAAAACACAGCTCTCACGCATCAATTCTATTTCACGGCTTGATTTAATACTTATCATGGGCTTTTTATATCGGATTTCACTTTGATTTGATACCCCATCAAAGGGTACTCTCAAGGCATGTCTATTTTTGTTAAAAGATGCGATTCATCCAGCTATTTTCCTCCTGATTTTGAGAGCTTGGAGCGTAAAATGGTGGAATCTATTGAGGGTTTAAGCTACCTCGGCACTAAAGAAAATCTTCCTACCAGTGGAGATTTAATTTTGATGACCAATACGCATACAAAACTCTCCGCTTGGATTCAATATAAGCCGCGCATTAAAGCGATTATCCATCCCAATTCTGGCTTTGATAATTTAGCTTCTGATTTTGAGACTTGGAGAGATGTTCCCATTTATTTAGGGAACTCCATTCGCGCCCAAGCGGTGACGGAGTGGACACTGTCCTCTCTTTTTCAATTGATGACTTTTATTCGTCACACGCCTCACTGGCCCAAGTCTCGTGAATGGAATCGCGATTTAGTAAGTGAGAAGAAAACGCTGATTTTAGGTTTTGGTCATATTGGAAAAAAACTTAAGCAGCATCTCCCTCACGCAGAAGTTTTTGATCCCTGGGAGAACCAAAAGATTGATCTCCATCAGAGATGGGAAGTGGTTTTGCTAGCGGCTTCATTAAACAAAAAAAATCACCACATCATTGATGAGAATTTTCTCTCTCATGCGGCCCCTGATTTGATTTTAATCAATGGCGCTCGAGGAGAGCTGATTGATGATGAGGCTTTGATGAAATTCTTGCAATCTCATCCCCAGGCCCGTGCCGTTTTGGATGTTCACTCTCGTGAGCCCTATCAAGAGCGATGGAATCGCCAACAAGTCAAAACCACACCACATATTGCAGGAGTATGGAATGGGTTATGTGATTCCATGCTTGAATTTGAGAAAGACTCGCTACAAAAAATGATTCAAGGTAAAGTGACCTCACTGATGCCTTTATCTCTTCGAATGACGGAAGAAGGATTTTTACGATGAAATTCATTGATGTCGCTGGCTCATGGCTGTGTCCTCCTGGAGAGGGCGTTTTTACGGTTTCAACGGCCAAAGAGAAGCGGGAGCATTTACAGAAAAAATATTATCCCAATGGTGTCGTTCGTGAGGAATGGCTCAAAAATTTAAAAAATCTTCAAACTGAAAAGTTTGCCATTTTAGGTGTGCCTTCCGATTGTGGTGGAGGCATTCTTCGTGGAGCCAACTGGGGCCCACTCTTTATCAGAGAAGAGCTCCTAAAAGATGGCATGCTTCCATGCACAGATCTTGGAGATGTCCGCGTGGTGCCTCATCTTTTACATGATAAATACCTGAACGAAAAAACACTCTCCTCTGTACGCAAAGCGCTCTTTGATACGGATAAAAATTCTTGGCCAGTCTCTCCACTCTCTCTCTGTGAAGAATCACTACGCCTACTTTATCAAGACTACCCTCAACTTAAAGTTTTAGCTTTGGGGGGGGACCACTCTGTTTCGTATCCTTTGGTTAAGGCCTGGGCCGAATCTCGAAAAAAGAAAAAGATTGGTCTTCTTCATTTTGATGCTCACACCGATCTTCTCGAGCAACGATTAGGGATTGATTTAAATTTTGGCTCATGGACGTATCACGTGAGAGAGTTTTTTCCTCATCCCGATCAATTGATTCAAGTCGGCATTCGCTCGACGGGAAAAGAGAGATCCCACTGGGAGAAAAATCTCAATGTCACCCAACACTGGGCCAGTGAGATTCACAAAAAAGGCATGCCTTTTTATATCACTGAAGTCCTGAGCGCCTTTAAAAGAAAAAACATCGAAGAAGTTTATATTTCATTTGATATTGATGCTCTGGACTCAAGTTTCGCCTCGGCCACTGGCACTCCAGAGAACAAAGGCCTCGATCCTGTCGCCTGTGTTGAAATGATTCGCCAAGTGTCTAAGGAATTTAATGTCACTGGATGCGATCTGGTTGAGGTGGCCCCTTTTATCAATCACAACTTCGCACCTAATATGGGTCAAGAAACAACCATGATGACGGCCGCAAGTATAGCGAGGGCCCTCGCCCGAGCTCTAGGTGTCCATGCGTAAGATTGTTTTTCCACCAGTAGAGATGGCCACAGAAGATGGACTGGTTGCGGTCGGTGGAGATCTTAAAACCGATACACTGATCGAAGCTTATAGACAGGGCATATTCCCCTGGCCTCTCTCCCTCGATTTTCCTGTGGCCTGGTTCTCACCCAACCCTAGAGGAATTCTTGATTTCAAAGATCTCCATGTTCCAAAGAGTTTGCAAAAGTTTTTAAAGAAATCACCTTTTGAAATCAAAATGAATAAATCATTTCAAGAGATCATTCGCCTCTGTGCTGTTGTACCTAGGAAAGATCAGCCCTCAACATGGATTACTCCAGAAATTATTCAAGGCTACTCTGAGCTCTTTGAATTGGGTCATGCTTGGTGTGTTGGGGCTTGGCTTGGTCAGCGACTGGTGGGTGGTCTTTATGGCGTTAAACTTGGTGAATTTAGATCTGGTGAGAGTATGTTCACGCTAGAAGATAATGCGGGGAAGGCTTGTCTGTTGCATGCCATCGAGATTTTTAAATCAGAGGGTGTTCAATTTTTGGATACTCAAATGGTGACGAATGTCGTGGAAAGTGTGGGCGGGAAGTACATACCGCGCCAGGAATTCCTAGCGCGGCTTAATCAATTAAATTTAGGCGTAAACTAATCCAAGCTCTTCATTAATACGAACTGTGCGCTGAAGCTCTTCAATGAATGCTTTCATTCGAGCATCAAAAATAATCTTCTGACCATTGAACTTCACTTTCTGACCTTGGATATAAGCTTCTACGGCATCACGAAGCTCTTGAGCTGACGTGTGATATTCCTTCGCCATCTCTTCAAGCTTTTGCTTAAAGCGAGAATCACGCTCGATAAGAGCTTTCACTTTACGGCTCATGTCTTGCTTCAAAGTCAGTGTCGTATAGCTGTGGCGTACATTGGCCAATTTAAATTTTGCAAGTGTCCAAATATAAGCCCAACCAATATCGAACTCATACCACTTATGGCGGAAAGAAGCCGAGCGCTGATGAGCGTGATGGTTATTGTGATCAAGCTCGCCGCAAATAATAAAGTTCAACGGGAACAGGAAGCCGATGTTGCGGCTATTGTCTCCAGAGTCGAGATGATTACGGTATCCCCAAGTGTGAGCAAGAGCATTCACGCCCCCCACAGCGAAGAGTGGAGAAATGAGGAAGTTTGTCACAAGGAGAATTAATCCTGTGTGGCCACCGAAGAGGACTAGAAGAAGGCATGAGAAAATATAAGGTCCGAAAAAAAGATTTTCAGAAATAAATTTTTCAAGCTTATTAAGTTTAATAGTTTTTCTAATCTTCAAAACATCTGGCCAGCTCTTGGCCTGAGAGTAATCAAAGACACCAAGAAGGAAGACACGCCAGAAACCTTTCTTCACCGGTGAATGCGGATCTTTGTCTGTGTCACTGTGAGCGTGGTGATAAACGTGAACAGAAACCCAATCAGGCTTTGACATGCTCGTCACACACCAGAGCCATACTTGCATAAGCATATCGAGGTAAGGATTGAACTCAACTCCTTTGTGCGTATGAGAGCGATGAAACGAGAGAGACATGGCCGTGATAGTGAGGTGAGAGATAACAATCGTGTAACCGATATACCAAACCCATGAGTACGAATCGAAGAAGGCTCCGACTAACCCTTCTGATCCGATGAAATGAGTGACCGTCCAATCAGCTGCAAAATAGGAAGCGATAAAAAAGAGAATTGTCATGAATGTGCGCATAGTGATGTCCTTGATGCACCGATTTGTTATCGGTTTCTTAATTCTCTCATGGCATTATTGAATGAGACAAGAACAACATAATGTCTTTGCAATATCTGAGCGTTGCAAGATTTAAGGAACAAAGCTTCCTATTGACTCACTTGAAGGTGAGAGAGATTTGGGAGCGCAAGAATAGCAAAGTCCGCAGGCAATACATCTTGGGGCCGAGATCTCCCAGCCTTTGCTAAGATCGTGAATAATGGCACGAGTGGGACAAATCTGACGTGCTAAACGCATTTCGTTTTCATCTAGCTTCTGATTTAGTACTGGAACTTTACGAGAATGCTGCATTTTTATGGGGCCTAATTGCCAGGCTTTTTTGCCATCTGCGCCAAGCATACGAGCGAATCCCCCACTATGCCGTGACCATGCTAAGAGAGCTCTTAACTGGGCCCAACGCCACCATGGAAGTTCAACATAATGTTCTTTTTTGAGAATCATTTTTTCACCTATCTAAAGCACTGGCTTCGATATTAATTGTCGCAAGGGCAGATGATAAATCTGCCACTGAACACTGTTTTAAAAATACGGGAAGCGCATGGGCCAGACATTGGGCATTTGTTTTAATTTTTAGGGCCCAAATCTCAAGAGCATTTGGATTGAGGGCTAAATGAAAAGCCAGCTCTCCATTGGCCCCTTCAACTCCCGTAAACTGTGCTCCCCAAGTTCTATCAGCAGTCTTTATCCACGCCTTCCATGTTTCTACATCTAGAGTGCCGTTGTTGAATTCTTCAATTTGTGGAAGATCAATACGAATATCACCTAAAGGAAGATTATCAATCACCTGCCATAAAATACGGAGAGACTCAGAACATTCTTCAATCAAAATCAACATGCGATCATGAGAGTCGCCATGGATGCCCACTGGAACATCAAAATCGATGTCTTTGTAGAAATAAAATGGTCGAGATTTTCTGAGATCAAAATTAATACCCGTGGCTCGAAGAGCTGGACCGGTTATTCCAGATTCAAGGGCTTCGTGAGCTGATAAAGCGGCAACCTTAAGACGTTTTTTTGAAAGTGGATGATGGGCCACCATTCTTCGATACAAGACAATTGCGCCCTCTAGACCTTTCATGAATGAGATTGCTTCTTGAACCCAGCCATGGGGAATATCGTGAGAGAGTCCACCAAATGAGGCTAACCGCGTGGCCACACGGCCCCCGTTATAGAATTGAAATAAGGAGCGAATTCTCTCTCTGGTTTCAAAACACACACGCTGAGCTTCATCGACTCCTAAAGAGTCAGCAAGATCAGCAAGAACAGAGAGATGATGCGAAATACGCGAGAGCTCCATGAAGATCATCCGTACGGCCTGCGCCCGCTCTGGGATCTTCCAAATAAAATAATCCTCAACCGTTTTCGCCCATGCGATATTCGTTAGAGGTGCTGCTGTTGGAATAAGTCCATCCAAAATCGGCTGCATCATCAATGGAGTCATTCGTGTGGCCGACTTCTCCCACCCACGTTTCCAAAATCCAGCTTGCATCCAAGAATTAATAATTTTGCCCCCACTCGCCTCACAAGCTAGCTCCCACTGCTGTTTAGTGATGGGATGATTGAGATCGAACAGGTACCACTGGTTTAACTCTTCTGGGTATGGAGCTTCACTTAAGTTTGGATTCTTTTTATAGTCAGGAATTTTTAAACGAGTGGGCTGATCAACGAGTAAGCCCAAACGAATCTTGGCTTCATTTTCAAATCTTAAAGCATTACCAAAGAGACTCTGAGCGGTTGGCAAACTTTCTCCATGGGAGAGGAGTAAATGAACTTGGAAGCGCTGATGAGATTCGTAATGATAAAGATGATAAGTGATATCCCAATCAGTCTTAGGAAATTGCTTCTGGTAAAGAGGATGTCCCTCTACTGCAGTGACAGCAATATCATTTAACAGCAAAAAGCCTAGATCATTTTTTAGAATATCTAAGCATTGAATTAAGTTGCGAGTTGAGACTTGAATATGGTGGTGATCATGATCAAAACGATAATAGCTTCCAAAAATGCCAGTATAAAAGTCTTTGAGTTCGCGAAAGGTGCCCCAATCAAACATGTGGTGGCTCCATTAATTGTTGAATAGCGAGGATTAAATCTTCAGGAGTCGGAGGATGACCTGGAAGAATGCGATCCACTTTAAACGTAGAGGCTTCTCCATTCGGGGATACAATCCTCCCCTCTTTGTTGATTTCGATTTCCGCTCCAACGGCTAAAAGCTTTGCATACTTTTGCGAGCCACTGACCCAAGATTCTAAAGCTTGAAAACTTAAATCTGTAATAGGGCCATGCAAAGCCAAGACTTCGGCTTCGTCAGGCTGAGTGACTAGTTTGATATTGGGCTTTCTTTTACGATAGGGTGACGTATTTAGACTGGCCCACTCCTCTAGAGCAATTCCTTGTCCAAACAGAGCGACTCTCACAATTTTCTGTGCAGCCCAAGAATCAAGGAAGCGAATAAAAGGAGAGAAGATATTTTTCATTAGTAAATATAGTCCCCATTCTTGTGCAGTTGAGGATTAAAGCGAGGAAGCCATTCCATGCCTTCAGGATTCTCTTTCCAACCTTCACGAATTTTTTCATTCATATCTTTCTCACAGGCAAAAACACGATCCGGTGTATTGATCCATGTTTGAAGCTTTGAGTGGGTTCCATAAGTATGTTCATCCCAACCCACAAAGCGCCAACGCTGCCCGACTGCAGCACGCAGAGTCTTCAAGAAAGCAGGCAAATACTTCATGGCTGCATCGTAGCTGCGTTCAGTACAATTGATGCCGTATTTTTTCATGTTATCCATCGCCTCTTTTCCAAGATTAGACGGCTGCCAAGCTTGCATCCGGCAATCATACTCCCAACCCGCTTTATGAAGTTGGACGAACATGTTGACCCATGAGACGAATTTGAATTTTTCCATCTGCCCGTTAGGATCCCCTGGATACACGAGTCTTCCACAGGTCGCTAAATCATCACCGTACTTCTTCAGGAAATGAGCAAGTCTCTGTGGAAAATACGTCGGCTTATCACTTAACTTTAGTTTCTTGACTAGATCAGCATGCTTTCGAATTTCTTCTTTCGTCTGGGCCGGCTGATCAAGGAAATTCTTCTCACCGACATCTTTCCAAAGTTTTTGATAAATGATTGAACAAGATTTTTGTAAGGTGACTAACTCTTTAGTGACCAAAACAATCGAGCGCTTAAGCATAAAATCGACCGCTTCGCTCGCCGGTATCAAATTTCCAATTTTCACAGCTGGATAGTCCACATCGGCTTGACGATTGCGCCCATAGAGATTTTCAAGCTGACCTTTCACTTGCTCCATATCCACAAGGTTCTTCAAGTCTTCAATCTTTTTTGCACCTGAAAATTTACGTTCCTTTTCATCCACTCCAACAAGAATCATTCTGCCAACCCACTCTTTAGGGCCTGAGCATTTGCCGACCAAACAGAGCTGCTCAACAAGTGCCCCAATAATGCGCACTCGGTAAGTGACGGGTTCCTCAATTTTAAATCGTCCTTGGCCGCCAAAAACGATAATCCTTTGAGGTTGATTCAACTGATCAAAGTGACGAGGAATCACTCCCAAAGTGTAGAGAGGTCTTTCAGGGATTTTTCTTTTTTCTTTCCAGACATCATTTTGCTCACAATAAAAACTGGAGAAATAGCGCTGGCCTGAGACCACATCAAGCTCATAGCTAAATTCACTGCCAGCGATTGAGAGTGGTAAAAACTGAACATGGCTTAATGCAGGGTTTAAATCTGGAAGGGGATCAAAAAACAAATGCGGTTGAACCTCACCCTGCCAGCTGGCCAGTTTTATCCCTTGATTCATCTCGAACCAGACAGGTTCAACTCGAGAAAGGAAAGCCTCATCATCTAAGCGATGAGGAAATAACCAGCTGCAGCCGCCCTGCGCCAGCAAAAGAATTAGAAGGATAAATTGACAGAAACTTCTCATCAAACCACTATGTTAAGCTCTGTGCCCGGGTGGTGGAATGGTAGACACATGGGATTTAAAATCCCACGGCTCCTTAACAGACCGTACGAGTTCGAGTCTCGTCCTGGGCACCATTTCTTTAAAAGCTCCACCAAACAGGGGCTTTTTTTATTTCCAACGTGTTAAAATCATTACACTTAGTACAGTCTTTGTATAGTCGCAGACCGTGCTAACTGATGAATTTTTGATTGATGATGCAGTTTTTTTGTTTCCCAGTATGTTTTCTTCAAGTTTTTCTTAGTTATTTTAGTGTCTTAGAACAGTTTTACACTAAAAGGCTTTGTGACCAATTTCACTCTATTTTTATCTTTTGTGGGCCATTGTTAAGGATTGTAGCCCACAAACAGCCCACAAAAATTACCCATAAAAACAGGTCACAACAGATAACAAATCCAAAGCGAAACTTGTGCCGATTGAATGACTTTTAAGAACTCCACTATACTCTTTAGAAAGTAAGTATTGGGTCTATTTTAGAATGATCCACTTCCCGTCCTGATAACCAAATTTTTTTTCTAAGATTGCATTAAGCCAGACATCCATAGAACACTCAAAACCCGCTACCCCACGCACGACTGGGGCAGAATCCATCACAAGATACACTGCCGGCAGCTCCTTAATACATCCATGAAAGTAACCTTCCTTGGGGAATATATTGTTAAATTCATACCTCAATCTGTGATTAGCTGTTGCCTTGTTTAAGGTCAAAAATCGATCAATGTATAGGAGCCAAATGCACTCTATTCCAGCATCCAAATAGATTTTTTGTCTCTTAAGATACTTCTCCAAAGTTTGGGATGAGTGCTGAATTTCTATTACAATTTTCCGTCCATTAACTTCAAAAAACGTATCCGCAATCCATTTTGAACCATCAAGATTTTTTCCTTTTACCTCTTCCAGACAGACGACTCCTCTTTTTTCGAGGGTTTTTGTGATAAGCATCT
>JAIEMA010000042.1 GCA_019752535.1 Bacteriovoracaceae bacterium | reverse complement strand
AGCTGATGTTTCATCTGTTTATTATTCAGTCTTAATAGCGCACACTTCTCACAGATTTTCTTTCTCGTTTTCTCATCTTTATGTGAAATATTACTTTTTTCAATTTTTCGTCGTTTTTGAGAGTTCATTTTTTGCCCACACTAGATTTTGAACAGGGTTGTTGAGATTAGAGCCTGTGGCAATGATCAAACTCATTTAGGGAGCTTTATTGGGAAATATAGTTCCTGGTTTAAGTTTTAAATCAGGATGTTCTTCCTCGACAGAGGGAACACTAGAGCCAGCAGGCATTTTGGGAGGACCCTTCACTCCACAGGAAGATAAAAGAATTAAGAAAAGAAAAACCAATCTAGAATTCAACCGCAACCCCAAGATTTAACACATCAGTTCCAAGATCTGCTTTAAGAAACCAGCCTGGAACAAGACGACGCAAGAGAGTGACACCGAAAACGGGTCCCGTTTTTTTGAGTTTTTCTACCACATCTAATTCAAGTGAATTTTGAGCAGGATTATCTCCCTTGCCCGCGTTAGATGAAATCGATTGAGATTGAAAACCAATATAGGGCATAACGAATGAATAGAGTGGTGCTTTAAAATTATACTTTAAGCGACCCACCACATTGTTCACCAAAGTCTGTGCCCCCTTGGCCGGATAATCAGCGAGCTGGGTGCGAGCGTAAACAAATTCTCCGAACCAATTATCCGTGAATTGAAAAGCCCAGGCACCAGTGAATTGACTCCCTCGTTGAGAGTTACCATCAATATCTTTTTGATTGGGTGTATAGAATCCTAATGCGACTGAGACAACGTTGTCGGGACGAATATTGCGTTTACTGTCATCATCCAGCTCAGCCGAATCGTCATCAACAACCTTCGTGTCAAAAAGATCTTCTTCAGACTTAATCTTAGGTGCTTCTTCTGTCGTTTCAACTTTCTTTTCAACCTTCTTTCCAAACATTGAATCATCACCACGCACGATCTGAACTTCTTGACCACGACGCAGGCGTGACCATTGCGAAAGAGAGTAAATTTTAATGATTTTAATCCCGACCTGACCGTCATGAGTTTTGGCCACAATCGCTCTTGCGGCGAGGTTGTTTTCAAGGGCCAAGGAAATAAAGTCGCCCTGAGTGAGTTGCTGATTATTATTTGTTAAAATAAAAATCTTTTTTGAGCCAGAAATAATTTTTATTGTCTCGAGAAATGTGCCCTCAACAGGTTCAAATTCCAGGGGAGCCTTGGCCTCTTCGACGAGAGTCTGTGCGCCTACTCCAAAGGTGAGGAAAAGTAAGACTAAAGCCAAGCATGTATTACGTGTGCAACTCATGAGAATAGCTTATATGAGTGAAACGGTGCCGTAAACATCCTGAGCAGGCGAGTCAAGATTTTCTGTCTCAGGAGGGCTAACGTAGCACCTTTAATTCAATGGGGATTCAATCCATGGCAAAAGAAGTCTTTGAGCAACTTTCAAATAGCAACAGCATGTTTGTCGTTGTGGCCGGAAACATCGGCTCAGGTAAAACAACTCTTACAAAGAAATTATCTGAGCGATTAGGTTGGAAGCCACATTTTGAATCTGTTCAAGATAATCCTTATCTCAAAGATTTTTACGGAGACATGGAGAGATGGGCTTTTCCTCTTCAGGTCTATTTCTTAACCCATAGATTTAATACGCATAAAGAAATTGAAGATGCCGGTGCTTCCTGTGTGCAAGATCGCTCTATTTATGAGGATGCCAACATATTTGCTCGCGCTCTTTACGACCAAGGCACATTAAACGAGAGAGATTTTCAAAACTACCAAACTCTCTATGGGACAATGACTCCCTATCTGAATCCCCCAACATTGATGATTTTTCTTAAGCGCTCTGTTCCGAAGCTCCTAGAGCGTATTAAGCAGCGTGGAAGAGATTATGAACAGGCCATTCCGGTCGATTATCTTACACGCCTGAATAAGTATTATGATGATTGGTATAACAGTTATGATTTAGGAAAATCTCTTATCGTAGATACAGATGAGTTAGACTTTTTGGACAATGAAGACCATTTCAATAGGTTAATTGTGAAGATCGGAGATTCGATCGACCAAAAAGATATGTTTTTCACCTTTTAGGCCTAAGTAATCTTTTTCTCCCTTTTTTCTGTATGGCGGTATAATAAACTTAGTTTTATGTACCCCAATCATCGAGGGAGTGATGATGAAATCAATTGCATGGATGCTATTTATTGCTATTTTAGTCACTGGTTGCTCTAGAACCAAGAGTGCTAAAGACGTTTCACAAGATACACCTCAAATTCAATTATCTGATGCGGATGAGTTTACTGAGAACGATCCATTGGCAGAGCCAGTCTTGGAAGCGTCTTCAGAAGTAAGCAGTGATGTCACTGATCAAGCTCTAAGTCTTGATGACTCTGCTCCAGTCATTTTGAGTAACAATGAATCAACTCCTGTTACTCTTGGTGATGGCGAGGGTGAGTACACTGTTCAAAAAAATGAAACTCTCATGATGATCGCCTTTAAGCTCTATGGTGATTACGGAAAATGGCACGATCTATCACGAAGAAACGCTGGAAAAATCAAAAACGGCGTGGTGATGGCCGGAAGTAAAATCAAGTATGCTCAACCCTCTCAATCATTTGATTGGTCTCCTCAAGGGAATCCATATCTGATCAGAACTGGAGATACGCTTGGTGGAATCTCTGGAAATGTATATGGAACAGCTAAAAAATGGAAAAATATTTGGGAGAACAATAAGCCCCTTATCAAAAATCCAAATCGCATTTTTGCAGGCTTTACGATCTACTGGCTAGATCAAGGTAAAGTGGCTGCGACATCGTCTGAAACATTAGAACTCTGATTTCTTTTTGGGGAGGTTTTAAACCTCCCCACAATTTCCATGAAAGCTTTTCAATTATTCCTATTTCTCTCTCTCTTTAGCTGTTCACAGTTTCGCATACCCACATTCTCGAGATCTAGCGAGAGTCTTTTACCAAAGACTTATGCAACGACAGAGCAAGAAGATTTTATTAATCAACTTAAATCATTCGAGAAAATATTCTTATCAACGAATGGAGTGCAAGAAATTATGTTAAGGGGTAAAGCGAGAGATTATATTGAAAACTTATCACTCGTTATACTTCAAAACAATGAGCTCTTTTTTTCAAATGCTAAAAAACCAACGATTCATGTTATAAAAAGTGCTATTCCTTTTCATTTCTCTCTACCGGGAGGAATCGTTTTCCTTTCAAATTCTCTTATTAACAAATACATAAAACACGAGGCAATCCTGGCTTCGATTCTAGCATTTGAATTTGTAAGAAGCGAAAAGCAGCTCTATGGTAAGAATTATATTATTCCAACAGGATATTTATCATTGGATCGAGTTCTAGGAATTAATAGAATTGCCAGTGCTGAAAAATCAGAAATTCATAAATGGGCATACTACACGATTCGAAGGGCCGGCTTTGATGGAGCTTATTATCTGTCATGGCTTCAAACAATGAATAGAAACACAGCTGATTTTATTCCTCTGCTTGGTGAGGCCGGCTCCATTTCAAGAGAAGAGGCCATGTTTAAGGCTTTTTTAATTAGAAGATCAAAGCTTGAGGACGAAAGAGCTTTTGCCAGAAGAGAGTCATCAAAAGATTTCTATCAGTTTCTATTTTATGTAAAGGACAGTAATGTATGAAGCCAGAACAGGCAGAGCTATTTCTAATTGAAGAACTCTTTTCTCAGTCACAGGGGAAGGGTGTCGCACAAAACGAAAAGCTCGATTTAGTAGACAAGTTGACTGGCGATGCTTCAACCAGAAGATATTATCGACTTTTTACAGATAAAAACTCCTATGTTGTTTGTCTTGATAACCCACAAAATGACAGTGAAGCGACACATCCTTTTGTTTCCAAGCAAAGTTTTCTTAAGAATGCCGGTGTCAGGGTCCCTGGTGTTCTTGATACTCAGCTGGCAAAAGGCTACATCCTAGAAGAAGATTTGGGAGACGTGACTCTTCTCTCACACTTAGCGACTATTGGTGACGAAGCCGAGGAGAGAGCGCTTTATCTTCAGGTGATTAAACAGCTTTTACCGCTTCATCGATTAAACAGAGAGACATCAGATAAAAGTGGACTCTTTAATCTCTCGTTTGATTATGAAAAGTACATGCAGGAAATGGATTTCACTTTTAAATTTTTCTTCGGCCACTTTTTAAAATTTACTGATGAAGATGTAAAATCCAAAATACGTAATGAGCTTGACCTCGTTTGCACGAGACTGGCCTCTCAGCCAATGGTTCTCACTCATCGTGATTTCCATTCCAGAAATATAATGGTTAAAAGCAAAGAGTTAATCTTTATTGATTTTCAAGATGCTCGCTGGGGTATTCCACAATATGATCTTGTTTCATTACTTGAGGACTGCTACTACGAACTTACCGATTTAAATCGTGAATACTTGAAAAAATATTATTTTGAAAATCTTCCCTCTTCCGCACACGGACAGTCAGACTGGAAGCAATTCTGTGACTTTTACGATGATATGCTCATTCAAAGAGTTTTTAAGGCAGTCGGAAGTTTTGCTTATATCTATGCCACCAGACAAGATGCTCGTTATTTAAAATATATTGGTTTTGGGATGGAAAAAATTCGTCAAACGATGATGAAGCACGAGAGATATCACAATCTTAGAAAATACCTTTTTGAAGTCTACTATGCAGGCTAAGAAGTCATGTCTCATTTTGGCCGCTGGTTTTGGAACTCGAATGGGTGAAATTGGAAAGGTTTTGCCAAAAGTCATGTGGCCAGTTTTTGAACAAAGCTTGCTTGAGATGCAAGTTCGCTTTGCAAAATCCCTTGGCTACCAAGGTCGAATTTATATAAATCTCTTTCACCAAGCAAATCAGATTAGGTCATTAACCAATGATCTCGAAGTTTTTTCGGACGTGATTTGGCTTGAAGAGAAGCCTGAGATTTTAGACATTGGGGGAGGGGTCCATAATCTTGCCTCTCGAAATGAGATTAACTACAAGGGTGAGCTTTTGGTTCTTAATGCAGATCAATTCCTTTGGTTTGATTCGCATGATTTGGAAAACTGGAGAAATAATTTTCCTCAATGGGACTCAATACTTATCTCAAGAGAAGTAAACTCAGCTGAAGGCTATAATGCGTTGAAATTAACATCGAGTCATAAGCTACAAGGAATAATTCAAAATATTGATTTTAAAGCGAATGAAAAGATCATTACATACTCTGGAAATGCACTGATAAATTTAGAATCACTAAATCAGCAGAAAGGTCCCTCAAAGTTTTTTGAAAGTGTCTGTCCCTTTTCTAAAAATGTGTACTCTCAGCTTTCTCCTGAAAGTGACTATTGGGATTTTGGAACAGCAAAGAGATATTTTGAATCGATGTTTAAGGTTCTTGATTTACAAATCAAGGGTGAAGAAAGTCGGTTTCTTAAATTTTTGAAAGAGCACAAAATTATTGATCTCAAGAAGATTTCTAAACAATCTAGATCTTACGGTTGCGCATCAAATGAAGTTATCAATCTGAGCAAAGAAGAAGTTGGTGAGAAGGTCAGTCGAAAAATCATTATCAGTGGGCCAGTCAAAAACGTTGATGCCGAACCTCAGATTATCTACAACGAAATCACTCAGTTTGTTTCTCTTTAATGCAGTCAACAGGGCAGACTTCCAAACAGAGTCCACAAAGTGTGCAACTCCAGTTTTCGATAAAAAAGTCCTTACCGTTAGTCTGTATGGCCCTTTCTGGGCAAACTGTTCTACAATTATCACAAGAGATACACGTGGCGATGATTTCTAAGCTGTTCATGAACTAAGGATAGACTTGATTTGAAAAAATTAAAAGTATGGACCTTTCACCCCACGTCGAGGAATGCGATAGCTTTTCTACTGCTTAGTATTTTTTTTCTTGTCCTACAGAAATCACTTCAGTCAAATTTGCCATTTTTAAACACCACTTTTTTGAAAAAAGCTCTACTCGATGAATGGCTAGTGGCCCTGCTTTCAATCCCTGCGTTCGTTTCTATCTACCTTCATAGGTATTATTCTAAGTACTTCTTTGCCTTCTTTGCTTTTGTCATTACGTTCAAAAGTCTCGAAGGCTTATTTATTGATTTCAATAAAGTATTGATGGTGGTTTTGTTTTTATACGTCTGTATGTCTTATGCTTTTTATCAACTTCTTGGTTGGAAATTCTCGCGTGCCGTTTTTACTCCCAATTTCTCAGCTCAGATTTTGGGTTCTCCAATGGCGCTAAGAACCATGGTGGAGTTAAAGTCCTCAGAGGGTAACTGGACTGGTTATCTGACGAACTGGGATGCAGAGGGTGCTTTTATCTATTTGGATAAGCCTTGGCCAAAAGCGAACAGGAAGGCAGACCTCTCACTCACCATTGATGGCCATCTCTTTGAGGCAAAAGGGACCGTCATTGCAGCGACTTGGGATGAAATGGGAATCGGGGTAGAATGGAATCAAGATATTAAGACTGAAGCTCTATCCTGGAATTCTTTGATTGAGCTCTTTAACGATCTAGGGTGGGAGCCCACTCTTTTGAGGTAGAAATGAAATATTTAGTGATGCTTTTAATTTTTACAGGATGTTTTTCTAAGAGTGATTCTCCCGAAGGAGTTTTGAAAGATTTTGTAGAAGCAAGACTTGAGAGAATTGTGGGCAGAGATTTTCTTATCGATCATACGACTGGCAAAATGAGAGTCTCGATTGAGTCCATGAATGATGAAGAATTTGGAAAGTTCGCTGATTTAAGTAGTTATAAAAAGGACTCGTTTAAGATCATCTCAAAGTCTTGTCAGGAAAAGCGTTGTTACTTGACCTATTCACTTGGATACAGAAAGCGTAGTGAAGGAAAAACAAGTTGGACTTCGGAAGTGAAGAAAATTGCTGAAGTGCTATGGATTGAAGGCAAATGGCTTATATCTGATGTGAGCAATATCAAAACTTATCATGAGACTTCTGAGTCAATCGAAGTAAATCCTTAAATTTCCATTCAGTTTCTTCCGATTAATGATCGGGAGGACTGATATGAGTGAAGACCAACTAATTTCTCGATTAATGCGTGAAACATTTGAAAATGTTGAATCTGATCATTCTCAGCCCTATACCTCTCACTCAGAATCTAATTTTCATCGCCGTCGCGGCTTGGCCCGCTTACCAGTAACGACACTTGAGGGTCGCTGGCTAACAGATAGCCTAATAAGGTTTGAAGTCTTCGGACTTGATATTGATATTCCACTTAAGCACGGGCCTCTAAAATCAATTGAGAGAGAGTCCGGTAAAATGGTGAATGGTGATCCATTGATCGCTACGCTTTCATCTGTGGCGCAAAAAAAATTTAATTCAATGTACTTGTGCAAAACTGCTGATGGATCGCCTTGGATTGTATTGTGGAATGCCGAAGCCAAAGATCCTATTCGCCATCAAGTGCTAGAGTTATTTGAAGAGAAGAGTTTTAAAAAAGCGGCATAAAAAAAGCCCCTCTTTCGAGGGGCTTTTTATTAGAGTGACATGTAATACTGTTTTAACATTTGAGCATCAACTTCAAGGTTTGGTGAGTTACACACCACATAACCTCTTGCATCCATATCTTTAAGAGCGCGCATGAGATCTTTCCAGTTGAACTTTGATTTCTCAAGATTCAAGTGCTTCAAGTCACCCTTAGAGTTGCTTGAGATACCAGAAATATGAATGTGCATCTCTTTAAGCGTGTTTGGACCCAACTCAGTCTTAAGAGTCTCAAGAACTTTGCAGAACTCATCATAGTTATTCACGTCACCAGTTCTTGCGAATAAGTGAGAGAAGTCCATACAAGGCTTACAACTTCCGACACTCTTAGAGAGAGAAATCAATTCTTCAAGAGATCCAAATTGAGATGTTTTACCAGTCAATTCAGGACGTAATTCAATTTCAATATCAAGACGTGAAAGACGCTCTTCAATAACGTTCAAGCTCTTTTCAACTAGATCAAAGACATCATAAGGCGAGTCTTTCATATAGAAAGCAGCGTGGAAGGTCATGCTTTCAGCACCACAAAGATCAGAGATTTTTGCTGTTTGGATAATTCGCTCTACTGAAGAGTCGATTTTATCTTGCTCACGAGCATTCAAGTTAATGTAGTAAGGACCATGAGAAGTAAGAGGAACTCCCAACTCATATGAGACTTTGCGTAGAGCTGAAGAAACTTCTTCTTTCATGCGCACGCCGTGAGCAAATTCCAACTGCATGCAGTCCAAAGCCAACTCGTGAATGCGCTTAACGCCTTCAACAGGGTTGTTCTTTTTAACTGTACTGTTTGGAACACCAGCTGTTCCGAATAATAAACGTTCAAAAGCCATGGTAAAGCTCCTTCTCAATCACAAAATATCAAATTCATCCAATTACTTTTATCTTTAAGACACTGGCCACAGCCTGTGCCTAACTTGAAATCCTGTTGGAGTTTCTCAAGATTTACTGTGCGCGTCTTCGCGAAAGCTTGCTGAATATCCAGCACACTAACGCAATAACACTCACAAATTAAGGTATCCGGGGTCAAAGCAGGACGGTCCCACTTCAGCAAGGCTTCATTTGCCTCGCGCAATTCTTTGTCCCAATCAGATTCCATAACACCTTGCGACAACTTAACCTCACTTCCTTGAGGCAAACTACAGTATTCAAGTGCGGCGATTTATAACCCCGATCCAAATTTAAGTCCATGAGAAAGCCTTGCTCGTGTAAGAAAGTAAATGCACCTAAAGGCACACCGGAGTAGAATGAGATAAGCCTTTATAAACAGGACATTTTAGCCATGATGGCTCGCCTTATTTTATTGATAATTATCTTCTTGGGATGGGTGATTTTTACACTTCTCCTCCCGTTTTCTCTCGCCGTTTTGGCCTGCAGTACTCTGTTTTGCCTCTGTGTGCTGGTCTTGCTCTACCCCGACAAAGTTCTGCTTCATCTTTTACAGGCCCGGGAGACGATTGAGTCGGAGTATCCCTCTGCCTACAGGGTCGCAAGATCACAAGCCCATAAGTTCAAAATATCTGCTCCAAGAATCTATTCCTATAGTGGCTTTTTTCATCGAGCTTTAGTGCTTTCAGCAAAAAATAGACTCGTCTTTGTTGTCGAGAAGAAGGTCTTAGAGATTGCTAATAATGAAGAATTAGAGGCTCTCTTCTTTGCCTTGGCCTTACAGGAAAACCAAAGAATTACAAAACAGCACACACTGGGCCTCGTGATCTCAGCAGCTGTTTGGGTATTGCCTTTAAAGTTTTTAAGTTTTACGCATTTTAATCCCAAGACGAGCTCATGGATCATTCAATATTTCATAGCTCCAATTTCAAATACCTTTTATAAGATCTCGGTTGGCAGTTCTTTATGGATAAAGTTTTTGAAGAAACTCTCTACCTATAAATGGGAAGAGAGTCGTCTGAAAGAATTAAATAGCAAGTTAGAGCAACCCAGGTTACTCGATAATTATTCAAAAATTTTAACTTATCGCTTCTATGCTTCTCATCATCCACCTGCTCAGCAGATGATCTTGGCCATCGAGGCTTTTGGTCATCCGTTTGATCTCATTGAGCAAGTCAGTGTGGGGACTGCTCATGCTTAAGCGTCTTAAACAGCTTGAGTACTCCAGCCTCTACCCGCTTTTTTTCACCGTCGTATTTATTTTAATACTTATCCAGTACTCCTTCTTCTCACTCGACGCGATTTTTTACGATTTGTGGATTCGTTTCGATTTCATGTCATCCCAAAAAACTCCAATGGTTCTTGTCGTCATGGATGAAGAGAGTGATCAGTTCTTAGGCGAGACCTATCCTTATACATACGCCAGTCATTTTAGATTCTTGAAAAAAGTTCTAGCTGATTCTCCTTCTGGTGTGGGCTATCTTGTGCCTCTCGAAAATGAACCCGATTCTCTTGTTGAACAAAAATACATGGAAGAACTCAAAAGTACGGTTCAGGAATATCAAAAGAGTCAGAAGGGTTTTTTTAGATTTGGGACAAAGTTTGAAATGATGTTTGGGGAAGTTCTACCCGTTGAAGAGCTTCGCCCGCTGGGTTATTCCACTGCATTTCTTTATCAAGACAACCAAGTTTTCTCAAGAGATTCAGTTATTAGACGCTCATCTTTGAATATTTCCGGTGAAGACTCTTTTCATTTATGGGTCGCTAATAAATGGAGAGAGGGAAAAAAATTAGAGAAACTTGAAGCGAATTCGTTTCCAGGTGCTGCCTATAATGCGGAAGCCGATGCCACGTTTGCTATGTTTAAGTATGCAAACTCGCCACTCGATCCTGAAAAATTTGTAAGCATTCCATACCATCGGGTAGTGACAGGAAATTATCCCTCAGGTTTTTTTAAAGATAAAATTGTTCTAGTTGGAACTCAATATATTTCAAATCCAGATGATTTTGCGCTGACACCTTTTAATAAAGATGATGCTAAAAGCCCCAAGCTAGCTATTCATGCCAATATCATTCAGTCTTTAGTTCAAAACAGAACTCTTCTTCCCGTTCCTGATATTTTGACCCAGTCACTTTCGGTGCTGCTGGCCGTGTTGTTATCATTTTTTATTTCTAGGGTGCAGCCAACGAAGGGATTATTAATAACAATCACCTTGATGCTTGGAACTTTCGCCTTTGGTTATCTCTGTTTTGTCTTTCCTGGCTGGTGGTTCAAGCTTTCGCATATGATTCTGGGGATCTTTGTTGTTTATTATATTTGGGTCCCATTTAGGGCCATCGAAGAATACCAAACCCGTTATGCGATTCAGGAAGAAGCCAAACTCTTAAAGCAAGTCGATAATCTCAAGCAGAACTTTATCTCACTGATGAGTCATGATTTGAAAACGCCTGTGGCCAAAATTGCAGGCATTGCTGATATCCTGAGACTTCAATACGAGAATGTCCCACAACAAAAACAGCTTTTAGATAATATCGTTCAGGCCACTAAAGAGCTGAACAGTTTTATTACTTCAATTCTTGATCTGACTAAAATTGAAAGCCAAAACTTGACTCTGAGAAAAGAGAGCAAGGATGTAAATAAGTTGATTGAAGGCATTGTGGAGAAGCTGCGCTTTGAGGCCGAAGCTCAGCAAATGACGATTGAAGTCGAACTGGCCCCACTTTATCCAATACAAGTGGACTCAGTGCTTATGAATCGAGTGGTCTCAAATCTCATTGAAAATGCGCTGAAGTATGCTGGTATTGGAAGAACTATAAGCATAAAAACTTGGGATGATGCCCAATGGGTTTATATTGAAATCAAGGATAATGGAGTTGGGATTAAGCCCGATGATTTAGCTCATATATTTGATAAGTTCTACAGGGTCAAAAATGATTCAACCCATGCGATCAAGGGTTCTGGCCTTGGACTTTATCTGGTAAAATATTTTATCGAACTTCACAGCGGAACAATTATGGCCGCTTCGGAGCCTGGAGTGGGTACAACCTTTACGGTAAAACTCAAAAATGAATAGGAGCCCTGTCATGCACAAGGTTTTAGTGGTTGATGATGATAAAGTCCTTCAACAGTCTGTACGACAGGCCTTAGAGTTTCATCACTTCGTTGTGGATGTTGCAGACAACGGGAAAGAAGCAGTCGGCAAAGTCTATCGCGAAAAATACGATCTCGTCGTGATGGATGTGAATATGCCAGAGATGGATGGTATTCAAGCTCTCACTGAAATTAAGAAACACGATCCTTCAATGATTGTACTCATTCTCACTGCGTACTCCAATGTCACTGATGCGGTGAAGGCAGTTAAAGAGGGTGCCTACAATTATTTAGAAAAACCAATCAGTGGTGAAAACCTAGTGGCTCTTATTAAGAGAGCACTTAAGGCGCGCTCTCTCGTTGAGACGACTGCGTTTTCTGCTCCTCTTATCTCTCTTGGGGATGGAGCAAGTAAGGATAAGTTCGTTGGTGAATCCAACTCGATGAAGAAAGTTTTCGATGTGATTGGAAAGCTAGCTAAGGTCAATACTCCCGTCTTGATTCGTGGTGAATCGGGTACAGGTAAAGAGCTGGTGGCCAAAGCCATTCACTACAACGGACCTCGTAAAGATGAGAAGTTCGTGACTCTAAATTGTGGAGCTGTCGCAGAAACGTTGATTGAGTCGGAGTTATTTGGTCACGAAAAGGGTGCGTTCACTGGCGCCAATGAAAGAAAGATTGGTAAGTTTCAATATGCAGACGGCGGAACACTGTTTCTAGATGAGATTGGTGATATCTCGCCGGGAATGCAGGTAAAACTTTTACGTGTGCTTCAAGAAAAGAGTTTTACTCCCGTCGGTTCAAATCGCGAAATCAAAGTGGATGTTAGAATAATTGCGGCCAGCCATAAGCCTTTTGAAGAAATGATTAAAGATGGATCATTTCGAGAAGATTTATTTTATCGCTTGAATGTACTTCCTGTTTATCTTCCCCCTCTAAGAGAGAGAAAGAGTGATATTCCACATTTGCTTCAGCATTACGTGAGTTATTTTAATAATATTCATGGCCTTCAAATTAAAGGCATGACTCCTGAGGCGATTGAAGTTCTGACGAACTACGGTTTTCCGGGAAATATCAGAGAGCTGAGAAACGTTATTGAACACTGTTTTATTATGGAGTCTGGCGAGCAGATTGGAGTCTCAGCACTTCCATCCCAAGTCTTTAAAGGTTCAAAGGCAGTGGAAGAGAAAGATGGTGGGGATGAGTCTGTCATTGATCTTCAATCGATAAAGGACTCCGTCCTTGATGCGCCATCGCCTGCCACGGGGACTTCTTCAAGCACTGGCAGTGGAAGTGTTCAGTTCTCTTTCGGTGTCCAGCATGGTGATGGTGGTAAGCTCGACTTTGCAGTGGCGAAGGATAGTTTTGAGAAAGAATTTATCGTTCAGGCTTTGAAATTGAATAAGGGAAGAATTAATCAGACTGCACTGAATGCAAATATTCCAAAGAAAACTCTTCTTCGTAAAATTGAAAAATATGAGATCAGTCCAAAGGATTATTACTAATGGCTAGATTTTGGAAACTTTTAGTCATGATTTGTTTTTTGATTATCATTGATCAAATAACAAAAGGCTGGACTCAATCTTATTTTAAATTTGAGGGCGAAACACTAGCCGTCATCCAAGGCTTTTTTAGTTTAACTTATGTTAAAAACCCTGGTGCGGCCTTTGGTTTTGGTGGGCAAGCCTCTCCTCTCGCAAGACAAATTATGTTTCTTGCCGTTCCTACTTTGTTTTCCATTTGGGTTGTTGTGATGCTCTTTAAATCACTTAAAGGGCCATTTCATATGTCACTTGCTTATGCACTTATTTTGGCCGGGGCCGTTGGGAATTTGATTGATCGATTCTCTCTCGGCTATGTCGTAGACTTTTTTCTGTTTTATTATAAAGAACATGACTTCCCAGCTTTCAATGTTGCTGACAGCTGTATCACGATTGCTGCCTTTCTTCTTATTTGGGATGTTTTCTGGCAGTACAAGAATAAGAAAAAGATCCAAGCAGAGTCTCAAGCTTAATGTGGCCCGTTCTATTAAACTGGAACGGGATTCTAATTTACAGCTATCCATTGTTTATTGGACTTTCATGGGGCTTAGGTTTCAGATTAGCCGAGGCTCGTCTTCCCAAAGATATTCCACATAAAAAATTTATTTATTGGATGATTGGTCTTTTCATTACTTCATGGATTGGGGCAAAACTTTTATTTTTACTAACTCAAAACCAATGGTCCACAGAAGAACTAGTAAACTCCCAAAGTTTTTGGTTAGGTGGCGGATTCGTTTTCTTGGGTGGAATGATATTAAGCGGTTTATACACATGGTTGGTTGGATTTTTTCAGAGTGATCTCAAAATAACCAAGATGAATTTTACACTTGTTCCACTTCTCTACGCTCATGCCCTTGGAAGAGTAGGCTGTTTTCTCGCAGGCTGCTGTTATGGAGTTGAGAGCAATCTCCCTTGGGCCATTAAGATGCACGGATTGCATCGTCATCCCACTCAGATTTATGAAGCGATCGGACTGGTGGCTCTGGCCTCTATCCTTCAAAAAAAATCCGTTCAAGAAGTTTCATTGATTCAATATTTTTTAGGTTACGGCGCTCTTCGCTGGGTTATTGAAAACTATCGTGGAGACGAATTAAGAGGGCTTTGGATGGGACAAAGTAGCTCCCAGTGGGTCTCTCTTGGCTTTATACTGATCGCTATCATCCTGATAATACGAAAAAAAACAAATACTAAAGCCTGACAGTCAAGTTCTTGGGGAATTCTGGCGATAAGTTAAAAAACTGTCCCAGGAGATATGCTTTGGAAACAATTGCACCTAGAACACTGCCCTTTAGATTCTATTTTAAGTGGTACGCCGGCGCCTTTCTTCTTGCTTGGCTCTTATGTGTGGCCGCACTGGTCTTAATTTTTTACAAATCAAATTGGGCTCTTCCGGTTGAGGGAAGAGATGAAGTCTGGAGTTTCTCAGCGATGCTGTTTTTGATTCCAGCACTCTATCTGTGGTGGATTCATCCAAAGATAACTCAAACGGTCCAAGTCTTTCATGATCACATCAGAATCTCTAATAAGAGTATGAGTTGGGATGTGGCATTCAATGACATTGAAAAAATTGAAACACCTTTTCATTCATTTATTAAATTAAAAATGCGCGATCATCACACTTGGTGGTTCAGTGCCGCTCTAGAGCGTCCAGATTATCTTTGGGAAGGGCTCATGAGATCTCGTCCGGAACTTATTGGTGGAAAGGAAAATTACGAAAAGAAGCGCCTTGAGCTCGTTCAGTACGATCACCATGAGAAGAGAAAAGAATGGTTTTTTAGACATAAATTATTAGATGTGGTGAACTGGTTAATCATTCCAACACTTGTTTTATCAATTGGATATTGGTGGCAGTCTGGTCAAGTGGTTATCAATTCAAAAGGTCTTTATCTCTTTAGGCTAACCATGTATTCCATGTTCGCTACAATGGGATGTGCTTTCATCTGGTCGGTCGTGCTCAAGAAATTTGTTTTTGACACTAAAGTTAAAGAGCAGATGCAAGATGATGGAAGTAAATTGAGAGATATTGAATATGAAGACTCCATTTTGCAAAAAGCAAAATTTTATCAAGCGATAACAACTGTTTTAATTCTTGGTGTTGTGATTAAAACGGATCTCAATATGTTCTCAATCACAAAACTAAAAGAAGGCGCACAAGCCTTTAAGCTCACTGCTGGAAAAACTATTGTAGTGGATAATCGCTATAATTGTGTTGCGTGTGCTCACCCTGTTCAAGAGGGAGATCTTCTTCTTTTTGGTAGAGGCACATTAGGGGAAGTTTTGGCCCTCCCAGGGGAAGTGATTGCCCAGACGAGAGATGGAAGTTTAGGAAGAAGTATTGCCAGTGAAACAGTTGTTGAGGTGCCTGAAGGCCATATTGCTTTGAAAACAGGCGCAAATGGTCAAGAAGTCATCTTGATTCCAATTGATGAGCTTGTCGGTCGGTTAAAAAAATAATGATCTAAATCTAAGTGGGCCTTAAAATAGAGATAGGGGAATACTTATCTCTGCCAAGGAGGCTCACTTATGAAACTCAAAGTTTCACTCGCAATCATTTTTACACTCTTATTTTCATTTGCTGCTCAAGCCGATCTTTTGATTGAGCCAGCGGTTGGATTCAACCTTGGAACTAAATTTAGCTTTGAGGGTGGCTCTGATTATACTGGCGGCAAGGGGGCTTCATATGGTGGACGTCTTGGTTATCAAAACTTAGGTCTTCAGCTTGGGCTAGATTATCTTAAAAGTAGTATTGATATGAACGATAGTGCTCTAGACAAAAATGTCGATACGAGTGAATGGGGCGCGTTTGCTGGCTTTAAATTTCCGGTTCTTCTCCGAGTCTATGCGGGATATATTTTCAGTGCCACAGGGACAACGAAATCATCTGGTACTGATGTCGAATTGAACAAAGGATCAGGCTATAAAGCTGGAATTGGTTTCACCGGTCTTCCGTTTGTTAATATTAATCTTGAATATCGCGCGGGTTCATTTAGTGAATGGAAATCAGGTACTACAACCAATGAGAAGTCAGTCGATTACTCTTCGATCATGTTAGGTCTAAGCTTACCTTTCACAATTTAAATAAAAAAAGGGCCTCATGAAGAGGCCCTTTTATTAAGCTATTTCTTCGTCTTTCTTTTCTTCTACAGGTGGCGGATCAATATAGAGTTTTGAAGCCAAAGTCTCATTTCCCCAAGCGATGAAAGCATCATCGTGTTGGTACATTGAAATCGTTTCCCAAGGACAATCCTGAGAACAGTTTTGGCAACCGATACAGCGAGCAAGATCAATCTCAACCATTTGCTGATAACCAGGATTTAGTGGATCTGGACCTGGCACTAATTCAATTGAATCAACTGGACATCCAGCAATGCAAACTTCACAACCAGTGCATCCACTTTGATGAACGACGGCCAGAAGCTTCGGTGGCTTCTTACCTTTACGCACAGGTTTAAAGCGCGCCGAGTGATTTTTATCTTCAATTTTAATATCGCTCATAGAACCCTCATTACAGATGCCCATTATAGCATTAATCGATTCTTTTGTGCTAGCATCGACAGGCTTGTAATCTTGTTAAAAACCTAGTCTTTACGGTGTGTTATGTCAAACCTTAGTCGTCCCCTTCGCTTTGTTACGGCCGCGAGTTTATTTGATGGCCATGATGCTTCAATCAACATCATGCGGCGTCTCCTGCAATCTAAGGGGGTTGAAGTCATTCATCTCGGTCACAACCGTTCAGCGAAGGAAGTTGTGGATGCAGCTCTAATGGAAGATGCCCACGCCATTGCTCTGAGTTCCTATCAGGGCGGACATATGGAGTATTTCACTTACGTTAGACAATTGTTGGATGAAGCCGGTGGAAAGGCGATTCGCATTTTTGGCGGCGGTGGTGGAGTCATTACTCCTCCCGAAGCGGAGGAACTTCACAAGCGTGGAATCACTCGTATTTATGGGCCAGCTGAGGGAACTCAACTTGGTTTAGTGGGAATCATTGACGACATGATTGCCAAGGCTCAATACGACGTATTGGAAAATATTAAATGGGATGGTTTTAAAACGAAAACCTTAAGCTCATTTGAAATCGCAAAAGTTGTAACTTTTATTGAAGATAAAAATGAATTTCCATTCGAAGTGAAACCTAAATCGGTACCAGTTTTAGGAATAACAGGAACTGGAGGAGCGGGAAAATCATCCTTGATTGATGAACTTCTTCTAAGGTTTCATCGCTCGCATCCCGAATTGAAAATCGCCCTTGTCAGTATTGACCCCTCAAAGAAAAAGAATCAGGGGGCTCTACTGGGAGACAGAATTCGTCTTGGTTCAGCTACCTTTGATCAATTTTACATTCGATCACTCGCGACCAGAGACTCGGGTAATGAGCTCTCGCCGGGAATTCAAAAAGTCGTCCAGTTTTTAAAGTCTCGCGACTTTGGTTTAGTTCTTGTTGAAACATCGGGAATTGGTCAGGCGGCCGATGCCATCACACAGATCGCAGATAAAACACTTTATGTGATGACTCCGGAATATGGAGCCGCCACACAACTTGAAAAAATTGAAATGCTTGAGGTCGCTGATTTTGTGGCCCTTAACAAATTTGAAAAGCCTCGCTCTGAAGATGCACTTCGTGATGTGAGAAAACAGTACCGCAGGAATAAAAACCTTTTTGCTGGTCATCCAGGATCGCCAACCGATGAGGATCTTCCGATTTATGGAACGATGGCTTCAAAGTTTAACGACGTTGGAGTGAATGCACTCTATAAGGATCTCTCTAGCGCTTTGGGTATGCCATCTGCCAAAGAAGATGTTCTGGTGAAATGCGAGAAGGTTCCTAAAATTAAAGGGGCGATGATTCCGCCTGGAAAAATTTCCTATCTTCGAGATATTGCCGAAACTTGTCGTCAATATAACGAGAAGACACTTGAGATCATTGCAAAGATTCGCCAATGGGAATCCCTTGAAGCGACATCGAAATTAATTTCTAGTTCAGAAATAAAAAGCAAATTACAAGAAGTTGAAAAAGAAGTTTCTTCAGCGCTCTCAGAAGTCGCAGTCTTTGATGATATAGCTAATCAATACCGTTCAGGTAAATACAGCTATGAGGTAAGAGGAAAAAAGATCGAAGTCGCAAGTCAGTTTACAAGCCTGTCACAATCACAAATTGGAAAAGTGGGTGTTCCTCACTTCCACTATGCCTCAGATAAATACCAATTTGTGCGCTCACAAAATCTTCCAGGCTTCTTTCCTTACGCTGCTGGAGTTTTTCCATTTAAGCGTGCAGATGAAGATCCTAAGCGTCAGTTTGCCGGGGAGGGTGGTCCTGGTCGAACAAATGCGCGGTTTCATTTTTTATCTAAAAACGATAATGCAAAAAGACTTTCAACAGCTTTTGATTCAGTGACATTGTACGGTGAGGACCCGGCGACTCGTCCTGACATCTATGGAAAAATTGGTGAGTCGGGAGTATCAATTTGTACGATCGAGGATATGCAAGAGCTCTATAAGGGGTTCGCCCTTACACAGCCCAATACTTCCGTCTCGATGACAATCAATGGCCCTGCTCCCATCATTCTGGCCATGTTTATGAACACGGCGATTAATCAGGTTCTGACTGGAAATGATGTAGAAAATGAGCAGAAGCGCATTGAGATTATGCGTCAGGTTCGAGGCACTGTTCAGGCCGATATTCTCAAAGAAGATCAAGCTCAAAACACTTGTATCTTTTCTTTAGAATTTGCACTCAAGATGATGGGTGATGTTCAGGAATATTTCTGCAAGCACGCGATAAAAAATTACTACACAGTTTCAATATCTGGTTATCACATCGCCGAGGCGGGGGCGAATCCCATCACTCAGCTCGCTCTAACACTTTCAAATGGTTTTACTTACGTTGAGTATTATCTCTCACGTGGTCTTAAGATCGATGATTTTGCCGACAATCTCAGCTTCTTCTTCTCTAATGGTCTAGATGCTGAATACACAGTCCTTGGACGTGTGGCACGAAAAATTTGGGCTGTGGCCATGAAAGAGCGCTATGGCGCGAGTGAGAAAAGTCAAAAACTTAAGTACCACATTCAAACTTCTGGCCGCTCTTTGCACGCACAGGAAATTGATTTCAATGATATTCGTACAACACTGCAAGCGTTCTTAGCTCTTTCAGATAACTGCAACTCACTTCATACGAATGCCTATGATGAGGCCATCACAACACCGACCACTGAGTCAGTAAGGCGCGCAATGGCGATTCAGATGATCATTAATCGAGAATATGGTCTCAATAAAACAGATAATCCTCTTCAGGGAAGCTTCATCGTTGATGAGCTCTCAGACATCGTGGAGGATGCTGTTTTGACTGAATTCGAAAGAATCTCAGATAAGGGCGGTGTACTCGGAGCGATGGAGAGCATGTATCAGAGAGGGAAAATTCAGGAAGAATCCCTTTATTACGAGACACTGAAAGATTCAGGCGAGCTACCAATAATTGGCGTTAATACCTATCTTCCTGAGGTTCATGCTGAGTGGAAGCCAATTGAGCTCTCTCGGGCCAGTAATGAAGAGAAAAATGCACAAATCACACGCCTAGAAAATTTCCACAAGGCGCATGCTCAAAAATCTGATGCCAAGCTTAAGCGCTTAAAAGAAGTGGCATTGTCTAATGGCAATATATTTGAAGAACTTCTCTCTACAGTCAGAGATTGCAGTCTCGGAGAAATTACAAAAGTGCTCTATGAAGTCGGTGGGCGCTACCGGAGAAACATGTGAAGAAGTCGAAGATTTATACCAAAACAGGTGATAGGGGTGAGACGGGGCTTGTGAGTGGAACTCGAATTCATAAGTCAGATTTAAGAATCGATTTATATGGTGAAGTCGATGAGCTCAATAGTCGAATTGGTTTTGCCGTCTCTATGATGAGAGATCTAAAAGTTTTTGATACTGAAATGGCTCAGCTAGAAGATATTCAGTGTCGTCTCTTTGATTTAGGATCGAACCTTGCGTGTGAGTCAGAGAAGAGAAATGAATGGAAACTTCCTCAAATTAAAGTAGAGCAAGTGACAAAAATTGAATCCTATATAGATTTTTTTGATGATAAGCTTGAACCACTTAGTAATTTCATATTGCCAGGCGGGCATCCTTCGGCAGCCGCCATCCATCTTTGCCGCACTTCAAGTCGCAAGGTCGAAAGACTCCTGGTGGATTATCATTTGCAGACAAAAGAAGAATTGCCGACCTGTGGTCTAGAATTTCTCAATCGCTTATCAGATTATTTTTTTGTACTCGCCCGTTACGTGAACAAAAAAATGAATAGAGGGGAAACGATCTGGAAGAAAGATTAGCTCTTTGAGTTTTTAATAGCGTCCGCTACACCTGATAAACGTTCACCAATTGTTCCGCCAGAGTTTTTAGTATTTATCAACCAAAAGATAAGTCCTAAAACGAGGGAAGCTCCTGCAAGAAGAGTCAGAAGTTTTATGTCTGAAAATCCCGCTGATTCTGTTTTGGTTTTCGTGAAGCCCATAACGTAAAAAGCAAATGGGGCAATTCCCATCGCAAGTAAAATCCCTAAATTATCAATCAGTGAAGCCATCACAAAGCGCCATTTTTGCTGAAGGCGTGGATCTTCGTCTTCTTTTGGGATAGTGGGATTCATTGAATCTTTAAACATGGCATTTGAGGCCAGCTGTCTCTTCGATTTGTTTGTCGCAAGACTTGGGGCCTTAATCGCAGAGATGGGATTCATTCTTATCTGAGTCATGATTTCATTTTGGTCGTCAACCTCAAGGCCCTTTCTCTGCCTGTCTTCTGTGTTTCCGTGAAACTCAAGTAGTTTAACAATTGCCGGAGCATTTTTTTCTGAGGGAATAAAAATCTCAGTATCTCCCACTAAAACTTTATCTTGCAAAAAAAGCTGACTGCGCTGGATTCTCACACCATTAACATAAGTTCCATTTTTTGAGGCGGCATCCTCAATCCATAATTTGTTGTCTTCAACATAAAATTTACAGTGAACGCGGGAGCAATTTTCATCCAAAACTTGCACATGAGCTTTATCGCCACGACCGAGAGAGACATGAATGCTTGAAACTTCAAACAAAACTTCTTTCTGGGGTGATTTTGATTTTAAAATGACTTTCATGTCTCTTTCCAAAAATCCGCATGATAATCAAAGTGAGTGAGACTTTTGACATTCATGAGGTAATTATACATTTTTGTCGAGAATTGAAATTCAGGAAGAACAAACAATCCCCAAACATGTGCGGCCAAACCGATATCTCTAATTGTTAGAGTGCTTGAATTCCAAAAAGGATGAAGCTGAGATTCAACTTTTTCAATTAGGGGTTTTAGTTTCTCTTCAAACTCCTGTCTTCTTTTCGCAAGCAATGGAAATGGTCCACGCTTTTGTGACTTTTTCATTACGAAATAGTCTCGCGCTTTAGGGCTAAATTCTGGTGTCCAAATCCAATAAGGCATAACTAGATTATGAACGATTTCCCCTATTTCGTTCAAGAAATGTTCAGTATTTCCCCATGTAGTTGACTGCAGAACATCATTAACGTCTAAAACTCTGATGATATCTAAACTTTCATTCATCACCTTGTTATCGACGCGGATTATCGGCAGCATTTTTTTGCCTATTAATTGAGTCGGGGTGGCTTCATCCTCGTAACTTAAAACATGAGAAGCATACTCTAGGCCAAGTAAGCCAAGGGCCATCCTCACTCTTATGCAGTAGGGGCAATGGACATAATGATAGAGGTCAATTTTCACTTAAAAATCCAGTTTTTGGGGACTTAGCCCATTATAAGGCCTGAAGGGGCCAAATCCAAGGTTGAAAAAGGGTCAGGACTTGCCATGAATCTGTTAGAATCCTATATAAGTAAATCAGAGAGGAAAGTATGGATTCTCAGCTTATTAGTATTACAGACAAAGCCCTTCAACAAATTCGCTCAATCAAGACTAGCGAGAACCCTTCAAGCGATTCTGGCTTGAGAGTAGCTGTTATTGGCGGTGGTTGCTCTGGCCTATCCTATAAAATTGAATTTTCTGCTCCAAAAGAAAAAGACAATGTTCTTGTTTATGATGATGTGAAAGTTTTTATCGACCCAAAATCATCAATTTATCTCAAAGGTATCACTTTAGACTTTCAGGATGGATTAAACGGTAAGGGTTTTATTTTTGAAAATCCAAATGCTAAAAACACCTGTGGATGTGGTGAATCGTTTTCAGTGTGATGTCTCCCTTTAGAATTACTCCAGCACAAAGCAAAATAGAATTTAGCCATTTCCTCGCGTCCGGAAGTGACGCTTGTGAATTCATTCAGGGTCAGAGCACTCAGAAATTAACTGAGAGCTGGTCTATCCATTCATTTCTCGATCGTAGTGGAAAAATCGAATGTTATTTTATTGCGTGGAAAAATAATCAGGATGTCACCATTCTCCTGAACGAGAAGTTAAAAGAAAATTTAAAATTACGCTTTGAAAAATTCGTCATCTCTGAAGATGTGACCTTAAATGAACTCACAGGCAGTGATTGGTGGATCGCCAGCGGTGGACATGATGATCTAGAAGGGCATATCGGAAATTTGGGAGGTCAGAAAGCTTGGCTTTCTCAAACTGCGCAAATCGACGTTCCACATAGAGCCGCCGCTGAACTTGAAAGTTATCTTTCTTGGCAAGGGCTTCCATCGTTGAGTGCTTCTCAAGACGTTGGTGTGATTATTAATCAAACCCGTCTTTTTGATTCTGCCGTTGATCTAAAGAAAGGGTGTTTTCCCGGTCAAGAAGTCGTGGCAAAAATCTATCATAATCGTGGAGCTGCATGGTACCCCGTTTTGTTAGAAAAAATATCTTCTGCAGAACAGGCGGATGTGATTGAGATAGATGGTCAAATCATAGCGAAATTAAAAAAAAATCAAGACGAACAATTCATTCAAGCTGAGATATTGAGAGACTTTAGGGTTGAGGGGATTGAAATCAGTGGGCGCTATCGGGTGAAGTTTTATCCTCGCTGGAGTACGTCTAAATCTGAGATTGCAAAAGAGCTCTATCATCGTGGAGTTGATCTCTTTGCCAAGGGTGATGAAGATGAGGCCCTCAAATTGTGGAAGAACTCTATTCAATTTGACCCCGCATTCTTTGACTCTTATGAGGCCATAGGAGTTCTTTTGGGCCGACAAAACAAGTATCCAGAAGCTGAGGGATGGATGAGAAAGCTGCTTGAGGTTGATCCAACCTCAGTGATGGCCCACACTAATCTGTCCTTGTTTTTGATGAAAATGGATCGCATACAAGAGGCGGAGGATCATAAGTCTAAGGCAACGGTTGCTCAGTTCGCTGTTTTTGGTAAAAAATCTCAGACTGAGAAAGAAATGAAAGAAAAGCAGCGTCGAGAAATTGAGAAGCAAAATGAAAGAGAGGCGATGTTTCTTCAGGTCTTAGAAATTGACTCCGAGGATTCTTTAGCGAATTTTGGCCTTGGAAGTCTTTGTATTGAAAGAGGGGAGTTCTCCAAAGCAAAAGACTACCTAGAAAATGTTATTCGCTGTGACCCCAATTATGCTGTCGCTTATTTAGCTCTCGGCAAAGCTTTTGTCGGCCTAGGCTTTAAGGATCAAGCCAAAGAAATTTGGTCTAGAGGCGTTAAGATTGCGGCGAAAAAAGGTGAACTGATGCCGGCCAATGAGATGCAAAGTCTCATTAATTCAAATAAGTAATTTCCCTTTGATCATCCAACGTTTTACGAATTGAATTTATCTTGCTTTTATTGACTAATTTTTTTTCAGCATATTTAACCATGGATGAAAATGATTTTCTTTCAATTTCAAATTCATTAAACAAATCAAAACCACATTTTTTGATTTGTCCTCTTTTGTAAGCCAATTTCAAATCATGAGAGGTATATTCAAGCATGTACCACTCCTCTAAAAACCGGCCATAAATTTTTTGTATCTGCTTATCACTTATCTTTCCTGGCCAGGACAAATCATCGCTTTTTAGTTTTAATGCGAGGTCATGATAGATTTTGAGCGCAAAATAAAAAGTTAAATGAGCGTGATAAATCCCTCTAATTGGCCTGAGAGTTTTTCTCCAGGGCGAATAGTAAATGAGTTCATCATCTTCATTTAGTGGGTTCTCGAGAATGAGAAAATAATTTAAATGATGATGACCATTCTCGTGTAATAAATCATCTATGAGATCTAAAAAGTCTCTATTGTATAAGTTAATGAAAGAGTGACCAGGTAAAGTTTGAAGTGAGTAACTCACAAACTCGCGTTGATTTATGGGAATAATTCTTTTTGTAAATGTTTTAAAATATTCAAAGGAGTCAGGAGAATTAGATTTGATAACAGTAAGGGCCTTAAGTATTGAATGGAGATGGAGGGAGAAATTTTTTTTATCCCAAGAATAAAAATCTACCGTTTTATCATTTAAATAAATAACTTCACTAAAAGATATTTTTTTTTCGAATTCACCAAGTTCAAACAACTTTTTATAATTGCGGTTCAATTTACCAGGTGTACCAAAATAACGTACTCCCATCTGAATCATTTGAAATTTTAAATCACTGAGGGCGAGCTCAGATGATTTTTTAAAACTCACCCCTCTATTCAATGCCTTCATGAAAGTCGAAGAGTATTCGCTTTTATTCCAATCATCTAAAATGAGATCATTTATATCAGACCATTCTCGACTTAATTTTTTAGTTCTCTCTGATTGGCGAATCCATAGTTTTATATTTTCAATCCAGAAATGTTTAAACTCCCATGAACAGTGACTCTTTAGACCAGAGATGGCCGTTGATTTAAGTGCTGGCGGCAGCTTCAAGGTGAGTTGAGAGTAAAGCAATTGATTTTGCCTTATGCATTTATCAACCCATGATTTTGAAGAATTTATCATTTTCATATGCTATGACATTTCTATGAAAAATGTCATTGAGAACGTAGGTGCACTTCTTTTCGATATGGATGGAACTCTTGTCACCTCCATTGGAGCTGTTGATAGGGCCTGGAGCGCATGGGCTAAGAAAAATAATTTCTCTATCCCTGAAGTTTTAAATTATATTCACGGCAAACCGGCGAGAGATTCAATTAAGCATTTTGCTCCTCATTTGGATGCGAAAGCTGAAGAGCAGTGGATGCTCGAGAAAGAATTGAGTGAGTGTGAAGGTGTAGAATCAATTAAGGGTGCGAGTCGCCTTCTTTCTTCTTTGGGTGATCATCCATGGGCGATTGTGACATCTGCTGACCGAAGCCTTGCTCATCACCGCTTAGGTCTTGCTGGCCTCTCGTTACCAAGGCTTCTCATTTCAATCAATGATGTAAAAAAAGGTAAGCCTGATCCTGAGGGATATTTAATGGCCGCAGAAAAATTGAAAGTTCAGCCTTCTGCCTGTGTGGTCTTTGAAGATACTCCCGCGGGTATTTCTGCCGGGAAAAATGCAGGCATGAAAGTGATTGGCGTTTTATCCAGTTTCAAAAAAGAAGAACTCAATTGTGAGCACGCGATTAGCGATTACTCATCTCTGAGTTTTAATCGCAAATCGTGTTCTATTGAATGGAATAAATAGAAAAAAATGGCTGGGGTGGTCGGAGTTGAACCGACGACCAATAGATTAACAGTCTACTGCGCTAACCACTGCGCCACACCCCAACATGTGAATATCACAAGCCTAGATTTATAGGGCCAGGCTCTCTCTTTGTCTAGCGGCATTTATAAATACCCCTTCATGAATCTTTATTATAAAGCTCAAGTTTTGCTCTTAGTTGACCGATAAGCTCAAGAGAAGGTGAATTTTGGGAGCTGTAAAATCCATAATTTTAAGTGTTTTGGGGTTGTTTTCGCCTCATGACTTAAAGCGTTTGTCTGACGGCGCAAAAGTAAAAATGCCCGCCATGAAACAAGCAGCGGGCGGTGAAATGCTGCTGTGGGAAGACGATTCTTTTGAAGCCCCTGAGCCCAAAGGGGCCAAAGTTTTAAACTTTCCTCATAAGCAGGCCGAACAAAATCCTGATGAGAATAAGTCTGTGGCAGCTCATGAGTTTATAGCCGATGAATCTCCACTTGAAGCCATTGGAATACTTTCTGCTAGCAAGCAAGCTGAACTTAAGAAAGCAGCTCATGAAGAATATGAAAAATCCAAGCCCGACACACTTGATCTTATGCTTACAGAGAGAGAGAGATTTAGGGATTCAGAAGAAAAAATCTTTAAACAAAATGGTCTCGCCAGTTATCAAAAAAATTCAGATTTAAAAATTTATCGAGTGACTGAAACAGATACATTAGGCAAAGAGAAAACTCGCATTACATCCGTTACTGGCGTTCTTGTAGATAAAAAGCAAGCTTAGAACGGAATCGCCACAGTCTCGACTCCCCATGGGATATCAAGTTTAGCCACATCATTTTTATCTAAAAGTATTTTTCCATTTTCAGCACAGACTTTAAGCTTGAGGGCAAAAAAGTCGTGATCCTTTTGTGGAATAGCCACAAGCATCTCTTTCGAAGATTTCGAATCAAATCCTTCAAATGCAAGTACGCCAGAAATTTTATTCTTAATAGGTTTAATCTCATTAAGCGGACAACGATAGTGAGGACCACCATCAAAAGGGTCAACTTCTTGAGTGTATTTAAAGCCAATACTCTCTAACATTTTTCTGACAGGCTCTGTATCTTTACCCACCTTACCGATGGCATCGCGAGCATCAATAGGAAGCAGTGTTTGATAAATGTTTTCTGAAGGAAAAAGGCTCGTAATAAATTCTTTGTTGCTTCTGCTTAAAACGTCTGCATCGTGATAGCCCATGTTCATAAATCTTCTGCCAATGGCTTCCCAAAGGGGTGAGTTCCCGTCTTTGTCAAAAGGAGGCATAAGTTCTGAGTGAACTAATGGTTTAAAGCGATTGGGATTCATCGCCATATAGAGAAAACGTACAAATGAGAGTTGCTTCCCTAGTTTTTGCTTAGAGCCTCTGAATTCTGGATTGAGAACGAGTCCACCAATTTCTGTGTGGCCATTCATTTCAAGTCCAAGCTTTAAAGTTCCATGAATAAAGCCAGTGTTGATTGTTTGAGAAAATTTATGTTCCTGGCCGACTTTCAGATAAAAATGTGGCTCTTCCTCAGTACCATGCTGTGCATGGATCATAGATACACCGAGCACTTCGCCACTCTCACTATCCTCTAGAACAAAGATGTAATAGTTTTCCCATAAATTAGGACTTGGGTTTTTAAAGGCTTGAAGTGAGCTTGCGATCTTGCTTTCAATAATATCTTCATCAGGGGGAAGATTTATAAATAGCACCATTTCGCTCAATCGATGAAGATCACGTAAATCGCTTTCTGAAACAGATCTAAGAATAAGCATAAAATTGAGTCCTATTGAGAAATAATCTCTCTGATTCCTTCAAGGTCGGCCTGTAATACTGATGTTGGAAAACAAAGTCTTATCTCTTTATCACCTAAGTCATCACATGAGATGCCTTTTAAGGAGAGATCATTCGCCGATTTTCCATTTATAAAAACATTCAATCCTTCGACTTGAAACTCAGGAAACAGAGCTTGAAGCTTTGAATTCAACTCTTGGACTCTTCCGCCTTCACCCATAATGTCTTCAGTAAAAAATAGATTGAACACAGCACGAATCTCGGGGGATGAAATAGTACTTAGGGGAAGAAGTTTGCTGCTCGCAACCCAAGAGAGCTCGTTATTAATTTTAACAATCCAGTAGTCATGATCCCTTAGTTTAGTAAATCCAATCCAAGAATTTTGGCACTTGATTGTTGCATCTTCTTCAAAACAATTATTCGTTATTTTAAGTTCATTCACTTGTTCTGAGGCTAAAAGATTCCAAGTCCAGTCTTTCAGCTCCAAAAATTTTGAATTGAGAAAGGTCGGAAAGTGTCTCGCCACAATTTCAACAGGGGTCTGAGTATCAAGATTTTTGAGAAACAATGGGTGATTGAGTCCAAGGGGGAGAAAATCTTCAGATGAAAGCTCCCAAAAGTAACTTTCACCAACTGCTTTTCTTATGCCTTGACCATAATCCCAGTCTTTAGAAGCGGACATAAGCGATTTAAGCTCAAGACTATGAGCGTTTAGGCGCAAGCGCTGCGAGAAAACAATGTCCCGGTCTGCCTGGGCAGAATTTGTTACTCCGAGTGTCATGTAGACCTTTGATTGGGAAGCATTCTTGATTTACCAAAGTCCGAAGAGGATAATGGTTCCCTGGACGGAGGATAGCACCATCACTGACGCTCTTACAACAATCACAGACGCTCTCAATAAAGCAGATTATCAAGCTGCAATAGTAAAATTACAGAGCGCGAAGGACCAAATTGATCCTTACGTTTACTGGTACAATTTGGGCTATGCTCAATTGCAAACGGGTGAATTTTCAAAGGCGCGCTACTCATTTGAGAAATCCAGATACTTGACGCTTTACTCTGACGCAACGGAAAAACAATTGGATCAAGTCAGAGAGAAACTCTCAATCCAGTCCAATTCATCTCTCAAAGCAAACATTGTCGATATGGCGATTTCTCTTGGGCCAATCAAGTTATGGTGTGTGAATCTATTGTTTATTGCGACGCTTTTACTCTTAATAAAAAAAACCTGGGGCCCTAAGAAAATTGCTTTCACACTTTTCTCAATTTTAGCTCCTTGTTTGGCTTTGATTTATATTCAAACCCAAACAATTGCAGCGATTAGTTTTGAGACAATGAATGTTTTTGAAGGACCTTCGGAGATTTTTGCAACGGGAAGAACCTTGCAACCAGGTTTGAGGTTTTTAGGATGGAAGGATGACAATTGGATCAAAGTCTATGATGAAAATTCGCAGCTACTTTGGATTTCACAAGAAGAAATGAAAAATAAAGCCGGCCTTCTTTGGGGAGAATAAAGATGAGTTATGAAAATGATGTGAAGGCCAAAGTTTTAAAAAATGAAAATATTCCAGATAAATTGGATATTGGTCTTTTAAAATATCTTTGGCAGGCCGGTCCATTCAATATCAATAAAGAAGATAGCATTCCACGCTTTCTGACAAAAGTGAGTGCTCTCAACGAATTCACTGATAATGAACTAAGAATATTTTCAAAGTTTTTGCATAAAAGACAATTCTCTAGGGATGAATACATTTTTAAGCAAGGAGACGCTGGCTATGGCTTCTACTTTGTTTTTTCAGGTTCAGTGGGAATTATTCATTTAACAGGCAAGGGGGCCGATCTCAAAGAGCACACTGTGGCCAAACTTGAACGTTCACAATATTTCGGAGAAATGGGTTTGCTTGAGGAATACAATCGCAGAAATGCGAGTGCCATCTGTCTTGAAAATACCATACTGTTAGGTTTGTTTAAGCCTGATCTTGAAGCCCTACTTGATCGCTATCCAGTCGTGGGCGCTAAATTCATGAGAGAAATTTCACTTATTTTAGCTCAAAGAGTAGGAGGGCTCATGCAAGAGATATCCACTCTAAGGCATAGCCTTGGCGAAAATGGAGCAATCGTTTGAATACCGCCCAACCTTCTAGTCAAAAGGCTCAAGCCTACTTTTTCGGTCTTGTTGTCGTTTTCGCTTTTATTATCTTGGCCTTATTTCCAAGACTCTCATTTCCTATTGCCTCAGCTTATGTTGCCGCTCTAGTTTTAAAACCGGCTCAAGATTTTTTTAAATCCCAATCTCGTATTGAGCGTTTCATCATAAGTATCCTCATGATTGGACTTCTCGCTTTACTCATTTGGCCTTTGGTCTCACTCACAGGGCGAATCGGTGTCGAAGTTTCAGAATTAAGCTCGAGTCTTCCCAGACTAGAGTATCTGCTAAGGCAAAAATTTATAATGATCAGGGATTTGCTCCTGGTTAATTTTAAATTGAAAATGGATGTTGATCCGATTGAGATGTTGATTAAGAAATTGCGAAAAGATGGTGGAAGCCTCATTGTCGATGTTCCAAAGGTCATGGGAAATGTTATTGAATGGCTACTTTTAACACCAGTGTTTACCTGGTTTTTCCTGTCCGAGAGTAGTGGTCTCAAAAAATCATTTTTGCTTCTCGTTCCCAACTCATGGCTTGAGAGAACATATATGCTTCTCTACCAATTTAATGGCCGCTTTGGTGGCTATATCGTGGCGAAAACAATTGAAGCTACAATTCTTAGCGTACTGCTATTTGTTGGTCTTCTTATTATTGATTTTCCCTACGCTCTACTTTTAGGAATAGTCGGTGGAGTCACAAATATTGTCCCGTATGTGGGTCCAATACTTGGGTGGGGCTCAGCGCTTCTTGTTGGCATCATGCAAGCCGATGGAAGCAGCTCTCTGTTGGCAATGACCGTTGTCTATATGATCGCAAACTTTGTAGATATGGCCTTGGTTTTCCCTTTGCTAGTGTCTAAAATTGTCAATTTACATCCCCTGATTGTTGTTGCTTCAGTTATTCTTGGTTCTGAAATCGGTGGATTGGTTGGCATGATTGTAAGCGTTCCTGTTGCCACATTTCTTAAACTTGTGATTCAGGACGTTCACAAATCACTTTATGTGGAGAATCAGCGATGAAATATTTATTACTCATAGCTTTTGTACTTATTTCAAGCTGCTCCAGCGACAAAAATAAAGGCAAATCTGAAGCTGAAAAGTTATATCTTGAGGCGCAAGAGTTGGCAGAAAGTGATAGATTTATCCTTGCGACTGAAAAGCTTCAACAAATTAAGACAGAACATCCCTATAGCTTTTTTGCTACTCCTGCAGAACTTTTGCTTGCCGAGGTTCAATTTAAGCAAGAAAGCTTTCCAGAAGCTGCCGCTTCATTTCTTTTGTTTAGAGATTTTCACCCCAAACATGAAAAAATTGCTTACGTCGTCTACATGATTGGCGAGAGTTATTTTATGCAACTGCCATCGACGATTGATCGCGATTTAGAGTCTGGAAATGAAGCCATTAAGTTTTATGAAGAGATAGTTGCTAAGTATCCAAATTCTGAATATGTGGAAAAGGCTAAAACGCAAATTGATAAAATTCAAAAAATGTTGCGTGAAAAAGATCAATATATTGCCGATTTCTACTACAAGACCGAAGTTTGGGAGGCCACACGTTACTGGTATATCGATATACTCACTCACCATGCTGACAAGGTAAAACTTCGTCAACATTCTATGTTGAGAGTAGTGGCCAGCTCTTGCCAGATGAAAAAATGGGAAGAGTGTTTAATTTATGCGGAAAAATTCCAGACCCTTGTCGACAAGGAGACTGCTGAAGAGATACGATCATGGGAGAAACTCTGTAAACGTCATGAAACCCGCTAGGAGACAGCTTGGAAAACCTAAAGCTCAGTGATCTCATGCGGAAAGCTAAAGAAGCTTTCCAAAAAAATGACCTAAAAACTGCCTCTCTTTTCTTTAACGAAATTATTGATAGTGATCCTAATGCCACTGAGGCTTATTTCTATCTCGCTAACATCTTTCATATGCGTGGAGAGCTTGGAAAAGCGGTAAGAGGATTTAATCGCGTATTAGAGCTAGATCCCAACCACACTGACGCTTCTATCTCTTTATCAGTCATACTCAATGACATAGGTAAGTACGAAGAAGCCAAGGCCGTTTTCGATAAAGCCAACCAGCACGTGAAGATGTCACCTCAGCAAGGATTGGCCGAGCCTCACGTAAACAAAAAGTTTTCTCTTAAGCATTATGAGCTGGCGGAAATGTACGGCTCCTACCAGCGCTGGGATGAAGCTCTTTTTGAATACAACAAAGCGATTGGCCTAGATCCAGATAATTTAGAAATTCGCATTAAGATTGCTAAGCTTTATTCAAAAAAGGGTTTCACCTCTAAGGCCTTTGAAGAATTGAAGCGCTTAAAGACGGAGCATCCTCACTACGTTCCTTCTCGCATGGCCCTAGGGCTTCTTTATTACGGAAACGGTAATATTATTGAAGCTCAATCAGAGTGGCAGGGAGTTATCGCCAGGGAGCCTTCTCACCAAGAAGCGCAAATGTATTTGCAGCTCTCTCGCACAGCAACCGAAACAAATATTTCAATTTAAGATAATAAAAAAAGCCCTCTTGAAGAGGGCTTTTTTATTTGAACTCGTAGAATGAATTAAATTTCGTTAGCGAGTCTTGTGTAGCTATCTTTCGTTGTACGAAGATCGCCAGCTTCAAGAGTGATACTCGGAGAGTAAGTTGTTCTCTTTGAATCATCAGAAGAGAAATTCACAATATAAGTCTTAAGCTCTTTATACATTTCATGCTTAACAGTGAGCTTGCTATCAGCGAGAACGATTTGTTTTCCAACTTTCTTGGCGCTATTGATAACAATAGGTGCCTTCAAGTTAGCGTTCATCTCAGTCACGTTCGCTGGGATAGTAAGGATACTGTAAAGTTTTGCAGTGCTAAGAGAATCCAATTCCAAACCATTGAGGTCTGCTGGAAGAAGTTTAGCAATGTAATCATGCTTAAAGATTTTAGGTTCGATTATAGGGAAAGCGACCTTCTCGTCTTCAATAGATTGTAGCCAAAGAATCAGAGTGCTATCACCCGGATCGACGACAAAATACTTTTTGAGTTGGTCAAAACCTAATAAACCATCAGCAAAGTTGATGATATCAGTAGGGTTGACTTCAAGTTCCCCGAATCTCGTGGTTTTGACTTTCAAGGCCAGCCTCCGAAATGAAATAGTAAGGTATTTTTACCTTACCATTCAGATCGTAGCAGTCAACGAGAAGTTAGATCAAGGAGGAAATTATTTCTTTTTGAGCTCTTCGCCCAATCGAGTGATGTCATCCATATTAGCTTGCACGGCAGCAACGTTTTGATCGTGTATCGCTTGGTAAACCTCTTCTCGATGAATCTTAGTCTCTTTAGGAGCCTTGATGCCCAAGCGAACTTGTTTACCCTTAATCTGTACGACCACTATCTTGATGTTATCGTCGATAGCGATGCTTTCTCCAAGCTTCCTTGTTAGAACGAGCATGTTCAATCCTTGATTGGTGTCAACTTGATGACAACGACACTCTTCATGCGAGAGCCGAAGCATCATATATGACTGCTTGTCAGGATTTGCAAGATTAATTTACAGCTTTAGACAAGATTGAGTTTGGATAGTGTGAAATTAACGCAGGAAGTCCATGAGTTGTTGATTCATAAGCGTACCGCTGGCCTGGTAGGTCGCCTTGAGAATGTTCTGCTCTTTCTGCAAGTTTGAGAAGAGTTCAGTGACATCTGCATCTTCAACTTTGGTCTTATATTCTTCATTGAGAAGTTTCATCTTCTCAATGCTGTTTTCAGCGTTACTGATATTGTTGGCAAGAGCACCGATTTGGGTTCTGTGTGCAACGACACGATCAATAGAGCGATCCATCTGCTCCAAGAGGTTTTGCACAATATCCGGATTATTGGTTAAAAGCGCGTTCTCTAAAGAGGTGAGTTCATCAAAAATGCTCGAGCGAATATTTTCTCCACCCTCTCCTGCTGCAGAATTGGCCGGAGCGCGATTAGGAAGAGCTGCATCGACTTGAGTAGGGATCTGGCCTGGAGCATCTGGAAGAACAAGCTTAGAGCTTGGACGAGACTGTTTATCAAAGAAGAGCTCAGCTCCGGTGATATTTATCGGAATGAAAACATCTTTGTTGATCTCAATAAAGATTTTACTCGTATCACCGCTATACTTTCCTTCCATGTCAAAGGGCTTGGTTAAAAGCTTCTGACCAGAAAAGAGATAACGATTACCATTACGTTTGTTAGCTAGACTTAAAGCCTGAAGGCGAAGTTGATGAATCTCTTTGGCGACACCTTGGCGTACCTCTGGATTGTAAATATCAGAAGCCTGTCCAATGGCGAGCTCTTTTGCCTTGGTTAAAATATCTGTGATTTCTTCAAGGACAGTCTCGGTGAATCCCAATTGGGTTTGAGCAAAACTAACGTTACGAAGATATTGTTGAGCATCAATGTTTTGCGAGCGGATCTGTAAAAGATCAACGTTACCAATAGGATCATCAGAAGGCTTTTGAATGCGCTTCATGTTTGATCCCTTGATCTGCAAATCCTCAACCTTACTCTTCGTTTTACCTACAGAGTAGTTAATGGCGTGGATCGAGCTATTTTCAGAAACACGACTCACTGTCTACCTCAACTTAAAAGATTCAGAACCGCTTTGAACATTTCATCAGAGGCTTTAATTACCTTTGCTGAAGCTTCATAGGCGTTCTGATACTTTACCATGTTGGCACTCTCTTCATCTAAAGAGACGCCTGAAATTCTTTCTTTAATCGAACGGGCCTGCGCTAAGATTCCTTCTGATTGCTCAGTATCGATCTTAGATTTTGCAGACTGCATGCCGACATTGCCGACAGTTTTTAAATAGTGCTCTTCAAAAGTTACAGTACCATTACCAAGTACTTTCTCATGTTGAAGACGAGAGATCGCAATAGCGACTCTGTTGTCACCGGGCTTATTGGGTTCAAGGCCTGTGGCGATGTTATTTACATCGGCAAGGACTTCATCTGATAACTGCAAATATTCTGCAGCACGATTTTTCTCAGAAGGCGGCTTAAAGAAATTGATTCCTGTGACTGGACCATCCACAAGACCAGGCATTGGCATGCCAGTTCTCTCATCAACAGGAACAACTTTATTTGCATAACCACGCTGGTGAACAGCATTGGTCGCATTGGCCAATCCATGGGCAAGTTCATCAAGCTGTGATTCAACAGCGTTTAAATCTTCGTTTCTCGATTTAAGCAAAGCTCCAAGAGTTCCGCCCTTGAAGCGATTTGAAACGTTCTCAGAAGGACGCGATTTAAAATAAATCTCAAGGTTCGGCTTCTGTTTATCTGAACCCTCACCAGAGATGCGATTGCCGACCATGAGCTGTTGCTCAACATCACCCGAGACGAGGGTGCCGAGACCATCAACGTTTACGACAAAGCGATTCTGTTCATCGTAGTAGGCCTGAACAGGGAAGTGCTCGGCTAGTTGGCGAAGAGCACTGTCGCGCTGATCACGAAGATCATTCGCTTCAGCTCCACCAACTTCATTCTGTGCAATTTCGCGATTAAGCTTTGAGATATTTTTTGCCAAATGGTTGATATCATCAACAATAAGGCTAATTTTTTTGTTAATAGATCCACGAGTTTGATCGATGTCTTTTTGAACACGATGAAAGTCATCGACGACTATCTTTGCATTCTCTCTCACGAGACCTCTTACAGTCTCATCTTCAGGGCGATTGGAGAGTTCTCTAAATGAGTTAAAAAAACGATTGAGAATCTTATTCATTCCCTCAGAGTTGATTTCATTGAAAATTTCTTCAATGTGACCAAGCTGAGTTGTGCGCTCTTCATTGAAGTGATGTTGGCTCAAACTATTGTTCAGCTTCTTTTCAACCAACTCATCATGGCCACGTTTGATGGTTTGAATATCAACACCAGTCCCAGTGACATAGGGACCTTCATTAATGGTAATTCCAGTTTTTGTTCTTACTTCCTGGCGTGAGAAACCTTCGGTATTAGCGTTGGCAATATTATGCGAAGTAGTCGCCATGGACTTCTTAGCTGTAAAGAGACCTGATTTACCAATATTGAGTAAATCGGCTGACAAAAGCTTCTCCCTTTAGCCTACCGAGCCGCTGAACGAGTCATCCCGTTCGCGCCGTAGGTTGTATATTGCTTCTTGCCACTAAATCCTTCACGTAACTCGCGAAGAGACGACATGGCCTTATTCAAAAAGACTTGGTTTCTTTTATTTTGCTCTTGAATTCGAGTGATCACATCAATGAGTAATGAATTCAAATTTCTTAAAGCAGGGATCGGTAATTTCTCTTCAGCAGGTTGAAGAACAGCGAGTAAATCTTTGACGTTTGTAATAGGCTGCTCAGAAACATTGGCTTTGTTTAAATCAGAAATAAGAGACGCTCTGTAGCCCTCCCATTTAGCAATTTCATTCATCACCACTTCTTTGCGCTCGATGATTGCCTCAAGGCCTTCAATTTCACCAGAAAGTAGTGTTTGGTATTCATCACAAGTGAGCTCATAGAGATCATGGTGCAATCTACAAAAATGCTCCCAGATTTCTACCGCTGAATGATGTTGTAGGCGTAGTAATTCGTCCTTCATGGACTTATTCCTTCTCTAAAATTTAAAACTCGGATTGCAACATCTTGTCAGCAAGTCCGTCGTAATCTACCTCGTAAGTTCCAGCTTGAATCTGCGCCTTAAGTCTTGCGATCTTTTCTGAGTTGTCGACTTCGGGAGCAGAGTCTGCGACTTTTTTAATTCTTGAAAAATCTCTCACACCTTCTGGGATGCTAACTTTTGCGTCTCCAGATGTTCGGCTTGAGATTTCACCAGAGCGATCAGGAGTGTTTCTTTCAGTTCCGCCAACTCCAGTTGTGCGTGACTGATCGACCTGAGAGCTGCGGCTCTTGGGAAAGAATGGCGAGCGGGTATCGATGTTGCTGCTCATTCGTCAACTCCTTTGACGTTAGCCTTATAAGCGCTACGAGCTTGTTGCGCTGAAGGTTGCTGTTTCAAATGTGCTGGGACGATTTGATCTAAGATCACTCGCTTTAAGCCCAGCCCTGTATCTGATTGTGCCATAGATTTGGCCCGTTCGTTATCCATAAGTGATTCATAATAAGATTCTGCTGAACTCAGTTCTTTTTCGCGAGGAATAGACTTTCTCATTTGCTCAATCATGTGATTTGAGAATTGAGTTTCCATACCTTCAGCGACCTCAACGTAAGGCTTAAGCATTTCCTCGCGGGAAATCGGCTTTAATCCTTTGTTATTATGAGCTGAATTTATCGTCACGAATACCATCCTGGTTGTTGCGACGGGCATCCATCTTGGACACCTTATTAATATTGTAACATAGGGGCATGGTCAGGCGCCAGTCCCCTGGCAACAGTGTAAAATTGACCGGTCAGATCAGTTCTATATCCGCTACCAATGCTCCGTTTTCTTTTAAAGCCTGAAAAATTGAAATCAAATCTTCGGGACTAGTCCCAATAACATTTAAAGCTTTGACCAAATCGTTGAGTGTTGTGCTTTTATCGATCAAATGAATGGCCTGAGGCTTGCCTGAAGCATTCTCCCCACCTTTCACCTCCAAAACAAGATCTCCATGACTTAGGGCCACTTTTTTCAAGACAATGTCCCCTCCGGCCACAATCGTGCCGGTACGCTCATTGATGACTATCCGAGCAGATGAGTCAGCTATCACGCGAAAGTTTTCAACTTGGGCGATAAGTTCCACAACCTTCTTTTCATATTGCGTGGGGATGATCAGATCAATCGTGGTCGCATCAGCTGCAGTGGCGTATTTGCCCCCCAATTCTTGATTGATGACTTTCTCAACTCGAGCAGCTGTCGTGAAATCAGGCTTTTTAAGAGCAAGACGCAATGACTTTTTATCGTTAAATGCAATTTCTAATTCGCGCTCAACAACGGCCCCATCACTTATTCTTCCCGTAGTGCCGTTCTTTTTTCCTTTATTCATTCCACCAATGGAAAGCGGTCCAGAAGCTACGGCATAAATGTTACCATCTCCGCCTTTAAGAGGTGTCACAAGGAGTGTTCCTCCGGCCAGAGAGCTGGCATCACCGATTGAAGACACAATAACATCCATCTTTTGTCCAACACGACCAAAAGCTGGAAGTTTAGCCGTCACAATAACTGCCGCGACATTTTTTGATGTGATTTCTTTTTGAGTATTGAGTCCCAAAGTTTGGAACATCTTCTTTAGAGATGTATTGGTAATTTCACCACCTCCATCACCCGTTCCGTTAAGGCCGATAACTAAACCATACCCAATGATAGGGTTGTCGCGCACACCTTTAACACTGACCAAATCCTTTAAGCGATTGGAATTCGCATAAGAGAGTGTCGGCAAAATTAATGTGGCAATGAGCAGGGTCTTAAACATTGATCACCTCAATATTATCACTCTTGACTCAACAAGTAGGTCAGAGTTGATAGAATCATTATCTGTAATGTCTTTGCGGGCCACAAGGGCCTGTACTTCTATGAACCTTTTTTCCTTACGGAAAACAACTTCCTTCTTTCCTCTCAATAAGAAGAAGTCCTTATTGATTTCCTCAGCTACAACACCTGAGATTTTGTCATAAACCTTAGTGTCAAGTTCATCCCCTTTGTCAGCTGGAGCGGGCTCCGGGGCTGGTGCTGGGGCTGCGCCTTTAGCGCCGGCCTTAGCAGCAGTTTTCTTTGGCGCCGAATCGGGAAAAGCTCTTTTGAGCTCTCCAGAGATTTGGCCTCTCAAGCTTTCGAGAACGTTGATGATAACGATATCACCCACGCGCTTTGTAATTTCTGTAGTGAATAAAGATCCACCTGGAGCATTAACCCACAAACTTCCGCTCGAGCCATTGTCTTGAAAATCTCTTGCACTAGAACGCTGTCCGGTCGAGCGATAGTCTCGCTTCACTGGTGGAGTCACTTCGTTGTTATTCGTCGGATTCATGTTGCTGATTGAGTTCGGGTTTTGAATGGCGCGTTTATCCACGCCCTTTCTTTTGAAGCCTTGCTCGCGGTAAGCAGAATAGGGGTCATTCAACGATCTTCCACTGTTTCTAGCTTCTTCGCGGTCAATTTTTCGGTGCATACTATTGACGTAAGAGGCACAGCTTGTGAGAAAAAAAAGAATAAAAATAAATTTCATAGATCCACCGACACACGCTTATGATCAATAACTTTTCCTGAATATTTCTTTCCCGTTGTCTGATTCCAAACCTCTATGCTGTCCCCAAGTCCACCATTTTGCCTTGAGAGAGCATGGGACTTAAGAACGATCTGACTACTTTCGAAAATAAGCTCAACTTGCTCTCCGGCATTAACAAGAGTTTGTGGAGAGAGATCTGAGGTGCGAATTATTTCGCCAGCTCGAAGAGATTTATTGGTTTTATAGAAATTAAGCTTTGAGAGATCAGTTAGATATTGAGCGTAGGCGCTAGAGGGCACTCGAACTTTCTCAAACATCTCTGGACTAAGATTCTTGGTAAAGGCAGGTAGGGATTGTTTGATCTTAAAAGCCTCGACATAACGAGTGAACTTCGCAGGAAAGCTATAATTCTTTTCACCGCTTTTAAAATTTTTCACATTAAGGCGCAAAACTTCTTCGCCTACAAATTGGCAAGGGTGACAATGGAGTGCCACATTAGATTCATTTTCTACAGCGATAAGATTGCCCTGGAAAGGACTTGTGACGACTGATTGCGCGTCTTCAATCTCAGTAAAGTTTTTTTGTATGAGATCATAGATATTCTCAACCGTGATTGTTTGAGAGTCAGAGAAGATTTTTGTTGATTCATTTATAGCAGCTGTAATTCTTGAAAGTGGGATTAACCCCTTCTGATCTCTAAGAACATTGTAAACTTCATTAATAGAATCAGCGCTGCAGTCTTTCGACTCAAAAGGCCAGCTTCCATTCGATTCACCTACAACGATAACATGATTTGGAATGTTTAATTCACAAGACCAGCCATCGATGAAGCTAAACAAAACAATTATAGCGAAAATAATTCTCATAATTCCTTAACGTACGTTGTTCACAGTTTGAAGCATTTGATCAGCAACACCCATGACTTTAGAGTTCATCTCATAAGCACGTTGGGCTTTAATCAGATCAGTCATCTCATTCATCACGTTGACGTTTGAGGACTCAATCGCTCCTTGCATAATAATTCCAGCATTATCAGTTCCGGCGACACCTTGAATGGCCTGACCACTGGCCTGAGTGGCCGCAAGCAAATTTCCCCCCTCAGAGCGCATGCCTGTTGGATTCACGAAGGTGAAAACAGGAATTTGACCAAGATTAATGGGCTCTGGAGAGTTTCTTAAAAATGCTTCTACGACGCCGTTTTCGGCAATGTTAATACTCATGATATTTGGTGGAACGGCCACTCCTGGAAAAACGCGGTTTCCTGCGCGAGTGACTAAATTTCCTTGAGCATCTACGTTAAAGCTTCCATCTCTTGTGTATTTCATCTCACCATTGTTGCCAATGACACCAAAAAAACCTTCGCCGTTAACCATTAAGTCATAGGGGTTATTGGTCATTTGAGGAGAGCCCTGCGTGTGAACTTTTCTTGTGGCCGAAACTTTTGAGCCGGTTCCCACTTGAATGCCCACGTTGTATTCAGAGTCAGCTGAAGATCTTGCACCTGCTTCTTGAACTGTTTCGTACAGGAGATCATCAAACTCTGTGCGTGCTTTTTTAAAGCCCGTTGTATTCACGTTAGCAAGGTTGTTGGAGATGGTGTTCACGTTAGCTTCCTGAGAAGCCATACCTGTTGCAGCGGTGTGAAGTGCACGAATCATTTATCCCCCTTAAAACTTGGCCAGGTCGTTAACGGCCTTACCAGTAATACTGTCATATGCATTAATAGCTTTTTGAATTGATTCAAAATGGCGATGCGCTTTAATAAGTTCAGACATCTCTTCAATCGCATTCACGTTAGAACTTTCGATAAATCCTTGAGCGACAGTAGTTTTTAAATCCACTCGCTTCGAATTGGCTTCTTCTGGATTAATAAAGAGATTATTCCCTTCTTTCTTAAGAGCTTGCTTATCTGCGAACTCAACGACAGAGATCTTTCCAATACTTCCTTCGCGGGTGAGAACTTCGCCTTCACGACTAATTGTCACGGGTTGATTGTGAGGAAGACGGAGCACACGATCTTCTGGTGCAGGAACTCCAAGTGCAGCTGGACCTCGAAGCTCATCGGGTCTCATTTCAATTGGCATCAAAACTTTAAAGCCTTGAAGAGTAACCAGTTCGCCATTACTTGAAAGTGTAAAATTCCCTGTTCTTGTGTAGCGCACGCCTTGGGGCGTAAGGACTTCAATAAATCCTGGGCCATTAAGTGCGACATCAAGTGGATTACTCGTCGGAACTAATTGGCCCTGTTCATGATTGGTGTAGGATCCATCAACGGCCACAAAAGCATTCTCGCCACCTTGAGTGTGATAGAAATCATCTGGCGAAAATTCTTTGCGTGGAATATGAATGTCATCACTTCCCTTCGTTAGAGAGGTGAGGTGTTCCTTAAAGACGAGTTGATCTTTTTTAAATCCAGGCGTGTTGGCATTGGCCACATTGTTGGCAATGGTTTCAACTTTGCGTTGCTGAGCAATTTGTCCGGATAGTGGTACCCAAATATTCTTCATGGTCCTCCATGACCTAACGAGCAGAGACCATCCTAGTCCCTAGGCAAAATTGTACGTCGGGTGTGGTCCCACCAACACCCCCGGAACTTTTTTTCCCCCCAGAGCATAGAGTTAAACATTGGAAATCTTGAGAATCGATCCAAACCGTGGTTTGATAGTGAAGAAATTTTACGTCAAATCTCCGACGCTGAGGTCCAAGATGTCTAAAAAAACAGAAATTATGCCCCTTGAAGAGTCGCTGACGAATCTTGAGAAGATTGTTCAGGAATTAGAAAAGGGTCAACTCGGTTTGGATGAGAGTTTGAAGAAATTTGAAACTGGAGTAAAACTCTACAGATCCTGCAGAGAATCTCTAAGTGATGCAGAAAAGAAGATCAAAATTCTCACTGATGATTTAAAAGAAGAAGAGTGGGAAGAATAGCTCTTCGCCCCATCACAATCCCCCTCTATAATATGTTGTCACTTATCAAAGGGCTCACGTGAAGCGATTGTTGAAAGTTATTATGGTTTTGGCCGCATTGGGCTTACTTGGAGTAGGTGCATTGGTGGGTATGATCGGTTGGGTCGCCTCAGATCTTCCACAAATTAACTCTCTGGCAGATTATCGCCCACCTATGAATTCTAAAATTGTGGCAAGAGATGGAACTGTTTTACTTGAAATAGGAAAAGAAACTCGCGACGTTGTCCCTTTTAAAGATATACCGGCCAGAGTTGTGGGGGCTTTTCTCGCTGCCGAAGATGATAACTTTTATAATCACTCCGGTGTTGATTATCTTGGTATTGCGCGCGCCTTTATGGTGAACCTCAAGGAAGGTCGACTCGTTCAGGGTGGATCAACGATTACTCAGCAGGTTGCAAAATCATTACTCCTTTCAAAAGAGAGAACTCTTTCAAGAAAGATTAAGGATTTTCTCTTGGCCCAAAAAATTGAAGAGAAATTTTCAAAAGAAGACATTCTCTTCCTCTACTTGAATCAGATTTATTTGGGTGGTGGCTACTACGGAGTCAAATCCGCTGTTAATGGCTATTTTGAAAAGGAACTCAAGGATGCCACGGTCGCTGAAAGTGCATTGATTGCGGGATTACTTGTGGCCCCAGGTCGCTATTCTCCCTATGTCAGTCCGATGTATGCCAAACGCAGACAGCTCTATGTTCTGAAACGTATGTACGAGACTAACAAAATTACTGAAGAAGAGTATGAGGCAGCTAAAAAAGAAGACATCAAAATGCGTCTTCGCTCGACTGCAGGCATGAAGGGTGGCCACTTTACGGATTGGGTAAGACAGCAAGTCATTGCCAAGGTTGGAGAAGAAGAATTTTTGACTGAGGGATTTGAAGTCGTTACCACTCTTGATTGGAGTCTTCAGGAGAGGGCCGAAAAAGCTGTCGTCCAACACGTCAAAGAACTAGATAAAAGACAAGGATACAAAGGGCCTTTGGGTCATCTCCCCGACCAAGTGGCCATTGATCAAGAATTAGAGAGACAGAGACAAAGAATTTACAAAGATGTCTCTTCGTATTTTTACTTCGGAGTGGATGGTCAAAATCGATTTGAGTTTTCTCCAATTGAAAATGAGTGGCAGGATATTCAAAAATATTATCAAACCCTTGAAGACAAAAAAGATTGGGTCGCGGGAAATAATTCTGATGATCGACTCGTTGATCTCATAAAAAAGAATGAAACTTACCCCGCCATCGTCCTCAGCGTTGATGATTCTCAGAAAGCAATCTATGCGTCTGTGGGAGGGGCTAGGGTCATAATTCCAGAGATTGGATTTAGTTGGGCCCATGCAAGGAAATTGGACGAGGAGCCTAAATGGTTTCCCCCTCTAACAAAGCCTTCACTCATTTTAAAACCTGGTGATCAAATTCAAATTCGTGTGACTGGTGAGAATCAAAACATTTGGTCTCAGCTCTCTGCTGATTACAAAAAAAAGAAGATAGATGTCTCTATTGTAAAATTTATTCAAGCTCAGAAAATGATTGTAGCTGAGCTAGATCAGCGACCAGAAGCTGAGGGAGCCATCGTGGCCCTTGATCCTAAAACTGGAAATGTGATGACAATGGTGGGAGGAGTTGATTTTGGAAAGAGTCAATTCAATCGTGCTCTTCAAGCCGCAAGACAACCAGGATCATCGTTTAAGCCATTCATTTATGCGGCAGCTTTAGAAGAGGGCTATAACCCCAGCACAATTATTTTGGATACTCCTCAAGCCTTGGGTGGCGTGAACGAGAGTTTAAGCTGGAAGCCTAAAAACTATGATGGCGAATTCATGGGCCAGATGACTTTTAGAAAAGCACTAGAGGTGAGTCGAAATATTCCTACGATTAAGCTTGTTCAAGACTTGGGCGTCTCTTCAATTACATCTTTTGTAGAGCGCCTAGGTGTGAAGGTGCAGCTTCCGAAAGATATGAGCATTGGTTTAGGGTCATTCGGAATAAGCCTTATTGAACTTGTTAAAGGCTATGCTGTTTTTGCCAATGGGGGAAAAAGAGTTAAATTACAAACCATCATCTCTGTTAAAGATCGTGAAGGAAAAAAATATTCAATTAATCCAGAAGAGCCCGCTGTTGCAACTGAACCGACAGCTGAAGAAGCGACTGAGAGTGTGAGTCCGTTACAAGAAAATCCCTACAGAATGACACTAAATGATTCTCAAGTTTATGATCCAAGATTAGCTTTCATCATGACTCGCTTACTTCAAGGTGTTGTGCAATTTGGAACTGCCACGGCAGCAAGAGGCGTTTCAGCTCACATTGCTGGAAAAACAGGAACGACAAATAATTACGTTGATGCTCTTTTTGCAGGCTTCTCACCTAATATCGTGGCGGCAGCGTGGGTTGGTTTTGATAACAATCAAACTCTTGGTTATGGTGAGACGGGCGGCAAGACTGCGCTTCCAATCTGGAGTGATTTTATGCATTCTGCGATTGCGAAGTACGGAGACCCTGAATTTGTGGCCCCTGAGGGTATTGTAAATATTCTTATCAACAAAGAAACGGGCAAACCGCTTCGTAACGGAGAGACTGCAGGCTTTATGGAGTCTTTTGCAGAGGGAATGGATCCATTATCTGGCCCCAAGGCGAATCAAGCAGTTAACACCCCGGATGGCGAGGAAGCAAAACCCACGGCTATTGAAGATGGCGATTATTACATGAATCAGTAGGCCAATCTTGCCGGTGTAAAGAGATCTAAAATTTAGTCTGAATTTGACCGAAAAAATAGAGTGAGATCCACGGAAAAAGGACTCCTCTATGGCCCTACAAATTGATCGCAGACTGCTCGCACTCCTGGCTTTGGTCTTGGCCGTGCATTTGATGTCCTTTTGGACAGAGATAAAGAACTCTATTCAAACTGCTTATACTCCCGTGATCTCAGAGCCCACCGAAGTGAAAGTCATTCCTATGACCGATGAAGAGTGGAGTAAGTTCAAAGCTAAAAATCAAATTGTTCAAAATGATGATACCGGAAAGCATGAAAAGCCTAAGGATACGGCGTTTCTTGGTGAAAAAGACATGAGCTATGATCGCCAAACAGTTGCTCGCAAGATTGATACATTCAACAAAGCGGCTAAAGGCAATTCGGCCATTGATTCTCTTGATTCAAAACCACAAAAAACTCAGGCCAAGAAGAAAGCGATCAAAGATTTGAAACTCAGTGATATCGGCGTCTCGGCCGTGGGTGCTCCACAAATTCAAAGAGCTCCCGCTTCTTTTGCCAAAAAGGGCCTAGCTAATGGCGATGAGAAATCTCAAGGACTCTCAAGTACGAATGATTATATTGAACACGTAAGCCTTGGTGATTTCACTCAGCTCAATACTGTTGAGTACAAGTATTATGGCTTCTTTAACCGCATCCGTGGAAAGTTAGAGCAGTATTGGGGTCGCACGCTTCGCGAGAAAGCCGATGCGATTTATAAATCTGGTCGCTCTATTGCCAGTGAAGATCAATACACGACAGCACTCCTTATCACGATGAATGAGAAAGGTGAGATCGTTGGCGTAAAGGTGAAGAGTTCGAGTGGAGTGCGTGAGCTCGACGATGCGGCGATCGAATCATTTAATCAAGCTGGACCATTTCCAAATCCACCAAGCGGCATGCTTGTGAATGGTAGAGCGACTATTGAATGGGGTTTTGTCGTAAAGAGCTAACTATTGCATGTTTGATTGGCGCAAAATACCTTTCAAACGATCGATACCTTCCATCACCACATAATCAGACCAAATAGAATCAAGTTCTCTGATGGCTTCAATCACCATAAGCGCAGCTTGGTCTTTTGAGATTTTCTGTGATTCAGAAAGTTGAGCAATGGATTTGTTAATGTGTTCAATCACCGGAGAGTTGCTAAGTTTCATCAAGCGTTCTTCATAAGAGTGAGAAATTTTCTTTTCTTTACTCTTGATGATGGCGGTGTTGAGAAGTTGGATTGATTCCATAGTGCAGCTATTCCTCAGTCGAAAACAAAAAACATAAAAACGAAAAAATCAGAGGTGCAGTATCTTCATCTGAGGTGACTTAGTAAAGCGTTCTTCGAATTTAAGATAAAAATTTTGTAGTGTTTTTTTTGCTAGGGATAGATTCGCACAGACGTAAATAAAAAAAGAAAAAACTCGGCGCATCTTCTGCGCCGAGTATGATTACGCAGAGGTTTGGCAGAATTGGTCGTAGGCTTCAGCAGTCATTAATTGAGAAATTTCTCCAGGATTTTTTACCTTGACTTTGATGAGCCACGATTCATAAGCATTTGAATTGATTTTTTCAGGTGATCCTTCAACATCAGAGTTTTTTTCAATAACCGTGCCAGAGACTGGTGAGTAAAGATCACTTACTGACTTGATAGATTCAACAACACCAAACGTTTTTCCTTGAGCGAGCTCAGTTCCCACTTCAGGTGTTTCACAAAAAACGATGTCTCCTAATGCGGATTGCGCAAAGTCAGTAATTCCAACAGTTGCAGTGTCTCCTTCAATAAGAATCCACTCGTGCTCTTTTGTGTATTTGAGATTTTTAGGTATTTGAGTAGACATTATTTATGTCCTCCTTGAACAAATGGTTTTGTAACGAGAGTTGCGGGATACTTCTTTTGTCTTATATCAATAAAATAATTTTGGCCTTTAGAGAATTTATCACTCGAGATGCGCGCAAAGGCTACACCTTGATTCAAAACGACGGACATCGTTCCAGAAGTGACTACGCCAATCACGCCATCATTCTCATCAACAACATGATAACCCTCACGTGGGATAGCTTTCTCAACCAAAAGCTTTACGAGCTTATACTTGGGTTTGTAATCGGTGAGGGCAGTCTTCCCAATAAAAGATGTTTTATTGAGTTTCACCGTCCAGGCCAGAGCTGCATCAAGTGGTGTGATCTCATCATTGAGTTCATGGCCATATAAAGGATAGCAAACCTCTAAGCGCAAGACATCACGTGAAGCTAAGCCACACGGAGTGACTCCGGCCGCAATCAATTGATCCCAAAGTTTTCCAATATATTCATGTGAGCCAAAAATCTCAAAACCATCCTCACCAGTGTAACCCGTGCGAGCGATGATCGTTTGTCCAGATTCCCAGACACTGTAATATTCTAGTGACGGAAGGTTTGGGATGAATTTTTTCAAGATGCCTTCAGATTCAGGGCCCTGAAGAGCTAATAGAGAATAGTGTTCTGACTTATTAGTGAAACGCACATCGTATTTTCCGGCGTGTGCGTTCATCCATTCGAAATCTTTTTGAATATTGGAAGCGTTAACGCAAATAAGCAACTTCTGTTCCGCGAGCTTATAAACAATCAAATCATCTACAACTGTTCCGTTTTCACGGCAAAGTGGCGAATAGATGGCCTTACCCATCGCAGCTGAAGCAATGTCATTCGTTACGAGTGAATCAATGAATTTGATGGCATCCGGGCCTTCCGCAAAAAACTCACCCATGTGAGAGACATCAAAAACGCCCACTTTTTTTCTAACGGCTAAAGTTTCATCTTTAACGGAAGTGTATTGAACGGGCATATCCCAACCAGCGAAATCGACAATTTTAGCCTTAAGATCAACATGCTTTTGATAAAGAGAGGTGCGAAGTGTCACACATGATCCTTTTGATTTTGAGCGGCCGTAAGCAAATTCTCAATGAGAGAGAGCACAGTCATGGGACCCACGCCACCTGGAACTGGTGTAATCGCGCCAACGACAGGGGCTACAGATTTGAAATCACAATCGCCAACCAATTTTCCTTCAGCGTTTTTATTCATTCCCACATCAATCACAACAGTCTTTCTCTTTATATCGAAGTGCTCTGCACCTAATAAATTCACTTTACCTACAGCACTCACCACAATGTCGGCTCTTTGGGTGTGTTCTTTCAAATCTTTGGTTTCCGAATGACACATCGTGACTGTCACGCCCGCAAGATTGAGCATTAAAGAGATGGGTTTGCCCACAATTTGGCTTCTCCCAATGACCACCGCATTTTTTCCTTTGAGCTCAACTTTATAATATTTAAGAAGAGACATTATACCCTTTGGCGTACAAGGCAGAAGAGACTTCTCTTCGACACGTCCTAAATAAAGATTCGCTGTGTTTTCAGGATGAAATCCATCCACGTCTTTAGCTGGATCAACCATCGCTTCAAGACGTAAGGCTTTGGTTTCACCGTAGACAGGCAGCTGGATGATGCACCCATGAACACTAGTGTCCGTATTGATCGCCTTCATGATTTTTTTAAAATCACTCGCACTTGTGGAATGGGGTAATTGCTTGAGTTCAAACGACGCTCCGACTTTTTCACAGAGTCGGCGCTTATTGGTCACATAGCTAATTGAAGCGGGGTTATCTCCAATAAGAACAACTACCAATTTGGGATCAACGCCTTGAGCTTTCAGCTTGAGACAAGTCTCTTGCATCTGAGCAATGCGGATATCGACCAAAGGTTGGGCTTTAAGAAGAAGTGTCATAGTAATATGCCCCCATCCTAGTCTTTGGGCAGTGAATTTGCTAGAAGAGACGTTATGAAAGCTCTCTTTTATGTCGCTCTCGGGATGCAACTTTTCGGAATGGCCGCAGTCGGTCTTTGTTTGTTTGCGGGACTTCGCAGCGGAGATTATGGCCGCCTTGAGCTTGCGCAACTTGTCCTCGGTTCTTTTTCTTTTTACGTCGGAACCTATTTAAAAGGTAAATACGCCGGCTCTTAGAGTGGACGAACGCTGCAGAGAGCTGTTTTAATCTCCTTAATGAAAATATTGGCCATCGATCCAGGCTCTGTGTTTGCGGGTTTTGCAGTTTGCGAATTGCAGGGCCGAAAAATGCACTACATCACCTCAGGCGTTCTTAAATTCAATGCTAAAGATGATTTCCTTGAAAGAATAAAATTTATTTACGAAGAATCCCTTCGTCTTTTGACCGAGCATCAACCAGACGAGATTGCGGTTGAGGGTTTGATTTACGTTAAATCTCCCACCTCTCTCATGAAATTAGCTCAAGCGCGGGGAGCGATGCTTGCTGCCCTGACTCAGACGGGCTGTCCAGTTCATGAATATGCACCGACGGCCGTTAAAGCCACTGTCGCAGGACATGGTGGAACAGATAAGGAAGGCATGCAAAAGCTTCTTCGTCTTCACATGGGCCCGATTGAATTTAAAACTCATGATGAATCCGATGCCGTCGCAATTGCGTTTTGTCATATGCTACACAAAACATCCGCAGTACCTATGATGCCGCAAAAAAAATCGCCCAAAAAAGGCAAAGGGCTCGCCGCTTCTTTAGCCCATAGAGTGAAGGAAATGAACTGATGATTGGTTATATTGAAGGCAACGTCGTTTCAAGCGAACCCCAGAGAATCATTGTGCTGACAGCACAAGGTCTAGGTTATGAAGTGCATGTTCCTACTGCTCATCTTCCAGGAAAAAATGTCGCTCTTTTTACCACTCATATAGTGCGGGAAGATGCGCAGTCTTTATTTGGCTTTTTGACTTTAGATGAAAAACGTCTTTTTGAAATGCTCATTGACGTCAATGGCATCGGACCCAAAAGTGCTTTTGGTCTTATTGCTCACTTAGGTCATTCGGGTGTGATTCAGGCCATTACTTTAGAGAATGCTAACATGCTGAAAGAAGCTCCTGGCGTGGGAAAAAAGAGCGCCGAACAAATCGTTCTCTCACTTAAAGATAAAGTTCAAAAGCTTGCAGTTGGCTTCTCGCTTCCTCTTGGAAAACCGGAAGTCAAAAAATCTTCCATGGATTCATCCCTCTCTAAACTGATGGGAGAAACTCTTCAGGCCTGCAGTGAACTCGGTTACAAGGAGAGTCAAATTCTCCCTGTGATGAACAAACTTTTGGGTGAGAGAGATTATCAAACTGCCGAAGATCTACTTAAGGGTCTTCTTCGTGAATTGAGGTAGCTATGGATCGAGTTGTGTCAGGACAAACAGATCCACAAGAGCGTGATCAAGAGACGGCTTTGCGTCCTAAAAGTTTTAAAGAATTTGTGGGCCAAGAGAAAGTCGTGGCCAATATTTCTGTCATGGTTGAGTCAGCAAAAATTCGTCAATCGGCCATGGATCATGTGCTCCTCTCAGGTCCTCCGGGTCTTGGGAAAACCTCTCTAGCCATGCTCATTGCCGATGCCCTTGGAAGTGAGATGCATCTGGTCTCAGGTCCCGCGATTGAAAAGAAAGGGGATCTTGCCGCCGTTCTGACGAACTTAAAGCCTCGTGACGTGCTCTTTATTGATGAAATTCATCGCATGCACATTGCTGTTGAAGAAATTCTCTATTCTGCGATGGAAGATTTTCGTCTCGATATTTTGATCGGCCAAGGCGCTAGTGCCCGCACCATGCAAATTGATCTTCTTCCATTCACATTAATTGGCGCGACCACACGCTCAGGGCTTCTCTCGAATCCTTTGCGTGATCGCTTCATGGGTCATCTCTCATTTGATTATTATCCTGCCGAAACTTTGGCAAAAATCATTGAAACCAACGCTAAAAAACTCAATATGGATCTTCATCCCGATTCAAAATTTGAAATCGCTCGTCGTGCCCGCGGGACACCTCGAATAGCAAACAGAATTTTGCGTCGTGTGCGTGATTATGTTTTGGTGGCCAAGAAGCAGAAAGCCGAACTCATTGACGTCCAGCAGGCCCTGCAACTGATGGATATTGATGAGTTAGGATTAGATTCGATGGATCGCAAAATTCTGAATGTCATGAAGAAATTCTACAGCGGCGGACCAGTGGGAATTGAAGCTTTAAGTGCCACCTTGGGCGAAGATAAGCAGACGATTGAAGAAGTTTATGAGCCTTATCTTTTAAAACAGGGCCTCATTTTACGGACTCCTCGAGGGCGTGTTTTGTCTGAGGAAGCCAATCGCCATATCGAAAGCCGTTGACCGAAAGAGTCGGGAAAAGTACAACCTGCACAATTTTATCAAGAAATTAAAACATTTTTGTTTTATACTAATTGCTATCTTTAAGCCGTAAAGAGAGTGAGATGATTTATCAGAGAACCATAGCCAGAGAAGTGAAAGTGACCGGGATTGGTCTCCACTCTGGGCGTAAGGTCACAATGAAGATCCAGCCGGCCGAGGCCGATCATGGATTTCAATTCCAACGCACTGATATTCCAGGCTCAAAGCCCATGCGTGCCGATGCTCAAAGTGTAGGCGCGACTGAAAATGCGACCACTATTGGTGAAGGCCGTGGGGCGATTCATACCGTTGAACATCTACTGGCCGTGCTTTATGGACTCGGAATTAATAATGCGCACATTGAAATCGACGGTCCAGAAGTTCCTATTATGGACGGCTCTGGCGCCTCTTTCGTTTTCCTTTTAAAAGAAACCGGTCTTAGAAATCTCAATAAATCGAAAAAATTTATCGTCATCCTCGACACAGTTCGCGTGGAGAAAGATGGCAAATGGGCTCAGTTCGATCCGCACCATAATTTGGTGATCGATTCAACGATCGTCTTTGCTCATCCCGTGATTAAAACGCAGCAGGAGATTTTCGAATTTACCTGTGAAAATTTCATTAATCAGATTGCACGTGCGCGCACATTTGGTTTTGCCAAAGATGTGGATATGCTCAAGCGCAAAGGCCTCATTAAAGGTGGATCGCTCGATAACGCAGTTGTGATGGATGATTTTAAAGTCATCAATCCTGAAGGGTTGCGTTTCGCGACTGAGTTCGTTCGTCACAAAATCTTAGATACTCTAGGCGACGTAAGTCTTTTAGGTCATGAGATCGCGGGAAAGATCACGACATTTAAATCAGGTCATAATCTTCATAACCTTCTTTGCCGCAAACTTCTGGAAACGCCTTCGGCTTATGAAATCGTTTCCGCTTCAAATTTAAAATCAGAGGCCCGTGACGCCTTTCAATTACCTCAAGGCATCGCTCTAGCCCATTAGTTTTTGCCAAAAACCCATAAGACGCGGTATTCCTAATTCTCAATCAGGAGATATCCATGCGCTTGTCCCAAGGATTTTGGCAAACTTTAAAAGAAATTCCCAATGATGCTGAGATTCCCTCTCATCAACTCATGATGCGAGCTGGTCTTATTCATAAGACTGCAGGTGGGCTTTATACGTATCTTCCGATGGCTTTTCGCTCTCTTCAAAAAATTAAAAAAATTATTCGTGAGGAGCATGATCGTATTGGATGTTTTGAAGTTCAAATGAGTGTGATTACACCTGCTGAACTTTGGAAAGAGACTGGACGCTGGGATGTGATGGGTCCTCAAATGCTGCGAATTAAAGATCGTGCTGAGCGAGAGCTTTGCGTGAGTCCTACCAATGAAGAAACGGTGACGGATGTCTTCCGCAAAACGATCAATTCCTATAAGCAACTTCCAGTTTGTCTGTACCAAATCAATACGAAATTCCGTGATGAAATCCGCCCTCGCTTTGGTCTTCTGCGTGGTCGTGAATTCACTATGAAAGATGGCTACTCACTCCATATGGATAAGGCCTGTCTTGATACTTTTTATGAAAAAATTTATGGCGCTTATAATGCGATTTTTAAACGCATGGGTCTCGATTTTATCTCTGTCGAAGCAGATGGGGGAGCCATGGCTTCGGGGGGGGCTAAGACCCATGAATTCCAACTCATAGCTGATAATGGCGAAGATACTTTAGTAACTGTTCCGGCCACAGGTTATGCGGCCAACATCGAGAAAGCGCCTACCACTCGCGCCAATCTTAAGCCTCAAGCGGCCAGTGATCTCACCAAGATTTCCACACCCAATCAGAAAACCTGTGAAGAAGTGGCGGCAGCTCACGGATTTGATATCACTCACACTCTCAAATCTCTCATTATGCACGTGCTTCGTGGGGAGAAAGAGCATTTTTATATGGTCATGCTTTTAGGAGATGATCAGTTAAATGAAGTGAAATTTAAAAATGCGATGAATGCCGATCATGTGAGACCAGCCCAGGCCAATGAACTTGAAAAATTAGGCCTTATAAAAGGCTTCATGGGTCCTACAGCACAAGCTGAAAAGCTCTCTGTACTTTATGATCTTACTGTCGATCTCAATTCATCTTATGTTGTTGGGGCTAATGAGGCTGAACATCATATGAAGGGTTTTGTGCCTTCACGTGATACAAAACTAACCTTCAAACAATTGGATCTTCGACTCGCTAAAGAAGGTGATGTTATGAACGGCCAGCCGATCGTCTTAAAGAAAGGCATCGAAGTCGGCCACGTCTTCCAGCTTGGAGATAAATACACTAAGAGCATGGGAGCAACGGTTCTGAATGCCCAAGGCAAGGCAATCACCCCTCAAATGGGCTGCTATGGAATTGGTGTGACCCGAACGCTTGCCGCTGCCATCGAGCAAAATCACGATAAAGACGGAATTATCTGGCCTGCAGCGATTGCACCTTATGATGTTTATTTTGGCATGATCGCTAAAGCCGATGAAACAAAAGCCATCGCTGAAGAAATATATAAATCATTCTTAGATGCCGGCTTAGAAGTGCTCTTTGATGACCGTGGAATGGGCCCAGGAGGAATGTTTAAGGATGCCGACCTCATTGGTCTTCCCGTCCGTGTTATCCTTGGAGAACGTGATTTTCAAGCGACAGGTGAAATTGAAATCAAAGTAAGAAAAACTGGCGAAACACTTAAAGTGAAGCGCGAGGCTCTAATTGCAACGATTAAAGAGAAACTTCAAAGCTTAGGAAAATACGCGTGAGCGATCTTATTATTGGAAGCCATTCCATTGCCGCCGCCTTGTTAAATCCTAGGCGCTCGCACATTGAGCTTCTGGCGACAGATGATGGATGGAATGATTTTGTAAAACGCACCAAGTTTGATACTCGCAAACTGAAAATTCAGCCACGCCTTCTCGCTCCACATGCTCTTCAAGAGGAAGCTCGACTCATCTATCGTGAGCACGACGTCGAATTTCAAAGAATTCCAGGTGGCGTTCTTTTAATGAGTGAGCCACTCGAAGCTTTTGATCCGGGATGGTTGCGCCAAAAAATTCAAGAAAGCCAAAAAATTCGTATCCTCGCTCTCGATCAAGTCTCAGACGTCAATAACGGAGCGGCTATTCTGAGAACTGCGAGTTTTTTTGGCATTGATATTGTGATTCTTCCTCAGGAGAAATCCTTTGGCATGAGTCCCTCATTCTTTCGAATTGCCTCTGGTGCGACTGAATATTTAAGTATCGTTCGCTCATCTCATCTCACGCGCACATTAACCTTATTAAAAGATGAAGGCGTTCAAGTCTGGGGTCTTTCTGAGCATTCGGAGAGTCCGCTTACAAGTGAAGATCTGGCCCAGCAAAAAATCTGCTTAGTTTTAGGATCTGAAGATGAAGGTTTATCAAATAGCGTGATGCGCACGGTGTCTAAGACCCTTTCATTAAGTTCACAGGGCCAAATTAAGTCATTAAACGTCTCGGCAGCTGCCACGCTTGCGCTGCAGCTATGTTTTCCTGCACGTACTTAATAGTTTGTTGTTGCAAACATAAGGCCCCGCATTTATAAATTCAAAACTCATTTTGCTAGAAACTTATGAGATGTGCTGCCCTAGCTCAGTTGGTAGAGCATCGGTTTTGTAAACCGACGGTCGCAGGTTCGACTCCTGTGGGCAGCTCCATTGTGGTGTGGTTCCCGAGTGGCTAAAGGGAGCAGACTGTAAATCTGCCGGCGTCAGCCTTCGGTGGTTCGAATCCACCCCGCACCACCACTTTTTTAATGAGCGGGTGTAGCTCAGTTGGTAGAGCGCCAGCCTTCCAAGCTGGAAGTCGAGAGTTCGAACCTCTTCGCCCGCTCCATTAAAAAAGAACTGCTAGGTGCTTGATAAAAGTATTTGGCTCGCGTGGCTCAGTGGTAGAGCACTTCCTTGGTAAGGAAGAGGTCGCGGGTTCGATCCTCGCCGCGAGCTCCATTTTTTGAGCGCTTGGGCTTGATAGTTGTGAGTTAGTAATTTTGTATTGTCAGTAGAGCGCAATTTGAAGCATACTCGGTGCGCACTATAAACATAATTTAATAACGTTTTTCCCGGACACTTCTTGAAGGAGACCATTCATGGCTAAGGAAAAATTTGATCGTAGTAAGCCGCATGTTAACATCGGTACTATCGGTCACGTCGATCACGGTAAAACCACTTTAACTGCTGCTATCACCATGACAATGGCGAAGAAGTACGGTGGAGCTGCTAAATCTTATGCGGATATCGATTCTGCACCAGAGGAAAAAGCTCGCGGTATTACTATCAATACAGCACACGTGGAATACACAACTGCTAACCGTCACTACGCTCACGTAGACTGTCCGGGACACGCCGATTATGTGAAGAACATGATCACAGGTGCTGCTCAGATGGACGGAGCAATTCTAGTTGTTGCTGCAACTGACGGCCCTATGCCTCAGACGCGCGAACACATTCTTCTTGCTCGCCAAGTAGGTGTTCCAGCTCTAGTTGTATTCATGAACAAAATCGATATCGCTGATGCTGAATTAGCGGATCTTGTTGAGATGGAAGTTCGTGAACTTCTTTCTAAGTACCAATTCCCTGGTGACGATATTCCTATCGTTAAGGGTTCTGCTCTTGCTGCTGTTGAAGGCACAAACGCTGAGTTGGGCGAAAACGCAATCGTGAAGTTGATGGAAGAAGTAGATCGCTACATCCCAACTCCTACACGTGACGTTGATAAGTCATTCTTGATGCCGGTAGAGGACGTTTTCTCGATCTCTGGTCGCGGAACTGTTGTTACTGGTCGTATCGAGCGTGGAATTGTTAAGGTTGGCGAAGAAATCGAAATCATCGGTATCCGCGACATCCAAAAAACAACTGTTACTGGTATCGAAATGTTCCGTAAGCTCCTTGATGAAGGTCAAGCGGGCGATAACGCTGGTATTCTTCTCCGCGGTACAAAGCGCGAAGATATCGAGCGCGGTCAGTGTTTGATTAAGCCAGGCACAGTTAAGCCTCACAAAAAGTTCCGTTGTGAAGTTTATATCCTCACTAAAGATGAGGGTGGTCGTCACACTCCTATCTTCAAAGGCTACCGTCCACAGTTCTACTTCCGTACAACTGACGTGACTGGTGCAATTACTTTGAATGATGGCGTTGAAATGATCATGCCAGGTGATAACACTTCTTTCGGTGTTGAATTGATTGCTCCTGTAGCGATGGAAAAAGGTCTTCGTTTCGCGATTCGCGAAGGTGGACGTACTATCGGTGCTGGTACAGTTTCAGACATCGTAGAATAATTGCTAAATAAGAAGCCAACCAGGTTTAACCGCCTGGTTGGCTTTTTTTTTGTTTTTTCGGGTGTATAGCTCTAATGGTTAGAGCGAGTGATTCCAAATCACTAGGTTGGGGGTTCGAGTCCCTCTGCACCCGCCAAAAGCAACGCGCAGCAGAAATAAATCATTTGTGGACAAAACACGCTTTTTTTCATAATTGTTCCTTTTGCAAATTTTGAGGGATTTCTCATGTCAATGACTTCTAGTAAAGAAGGCAAGAAGTGGATTCAGGCCAGCTTGGCTTTAACCTGCATTTTTTTAGGCTATGTTGTAGTTTCTTTTCTTGAGAAAATGGCGGAATGGTTTTTGCTTGAAGCAAAAATTCCATACTTCTATGGTATCTCTCAAGGCATTGGCGTTCTAGCCGGACTTATCACTTACATAATGATTTTAAGAAACCCAATTTCATCAACGTTCCTTGATGATGTTTTTGAAGAAACTCTTAAAGTCGTTTGGCCAGATCGTAATCAAACTTGGAAATACACAGTACTCATTATGATTGGTGTAACAATCATGGGTTTTATTTTTGGATTTTTTGATTTTGGGGCCGTCTACCTTTTAAGCCTCATCAACAAATAAGAGTAATTATGACTGAACAAGTACAGACAGAAGAAAGAATTTTAGCATTGGGTGATACACCTGATTTTAAGTGGTTTGTTGCTCATGTTTTGAGTGGCTTTGAAAACCGTGTGACTAAAACTCTCAAAGAAAGAATTGTTAACCATAACATGACTGAATTCTTTGCTGAGATTTTGGTTCCAGAAGAAAGCGTGATTGCTAACGTTAATGGCAAAAAACGCAGCATGAAGAAGAAATTCTTCCCAGGTTATATTCTTATCAAAATGATTATGAATGATAAGACGTGGCACTTGGTAAAAGACACAGACAAGATCACTGGATTCATCGGCGGTACAAAAGATAAGCCAATGCCTATCTCTGATGATGAAGCCGCAGCTTTAACAAACAGTATGGCTGATGGATTTAAGCGCACTCGTTCTGTTGCAAACTTCTCTGAAGGTGACAGCGTGAAGGTTATTGAAGGGCCATTCGCTTCATTTGTTGGTGTTGTTGAAGCCATTAGCGATAAAGGCAAAGTGAAAGTTCAAGTTTCAATCTTTGGTCGTCCAACGCCAGTTGAGCTCGAGTTCTCACAAGTAGAAAAAGTAAATTAATTAATTAACGGGAGACACCACAGTGGTGTCGCTAGTACCGAGGAGAAAAACATGGCCAAAAAAGTAACTGGCTTTATTAAGTTGCAAATTCCAGGCGGAAAAGCCAATCCGTCACCACCAATTGGTCCAGCTTTGGGTCAAAAAGGTGTGAACATTATGGAATTTTGTAAGGCGTTCAACGCTCGTACGCAGAAAGACAATGGTGTGACTCTTCCGACGATCATCACTGTTTACTCTGACCGTACTTTCACTTTCGTTACGAAGACTCCACCAGTCACGTATCTTGTGAAAGACAAAATCAAGCTCGAGTCTGGTTCAAAAAAACCAGGTCACGAAGTAGCTGGAACGGTTCAAGAGAAAGTTGTTGAGGAAGTAGCTAAGGTTAAGATGCCTGACATTACTGCCGCTTCAATGGATGCTGCAAAACGTACGGTTGAAGGTTCAATCCGCTCTATGGGTTTGAATCTCGCTTATAAAGAACACACTAAGAAATAAGAATTAACGGGAGATCTCACTAGAGATCGTTTGAACCGGAAGGATAAAAAATGAAAAAGCCATCTCGCAAATACGTTGATGCTTCAAAAAAAGTTGAGCCCACAAAGCTCTACACTGTAACTGAAGCCGTAAAGCTTCTTAAAGACATCACGTACGCAAAATTTGATGAAACTGTAGACCTTGCTTTCCGCCTTGGTGTTGATCCACGCCACGCTGACCAAATGGTTCGTGGAGCGATCGTTATGCCAGCAGGAACAGGTAAAAAGACAACTGTAGTGGTTATCACTGCAGGTGAAAAAATGAACGAAGCTGAGAAAGCTGGAGCTGATGTTGTTGGTGGTGAAGACATCATTAACAAAATCGCTGGCGGCTGGATGGATTTTGATCGCGTGATCGCGACTCCAGATATGATGGGTAAGATCGGTAAGATCGCTCGTATCTTGGGCCCACGCGGACTCATGCCAAACCCAAAGCTTGGTACAGTAACAAATGAAATCGAAAAAGCTGTTAAAGAGCAAAAAGCCGGTAAGGTTGAATACCGTACAGACAAGAACGGCATCGTTCATGTTCCAATCGGCAAAAAGTCGTTCACTGAAGAGCAACTGTCTGAAAACATGAAAGCTGTTTGTAGCGCTATATTCCGCGCGAAGCCTGCTTCATCTAAGGGTACATACGTAAAGTCACTCACGATGAGTGCGACGATGAGCCCAGGCATCAGAATCGATGCTACGGACGCTGCTAACTTTTCTGCTTAATTAGTATTTTTGTATTACCACGAAGGGGTTGAAGACAGCCGGTTTCTTCACAGTGAAGTGTAAAGCCTGCCGAAACTCCCCTCCGAAATTTTAGGAGGAACTAGATATGATGACACGTGCTGAAAAAGACGTTGTTGTTACCTCCCTGAAGGAGAAAATCGAGAAGTCACAAGCTGTCTTCTTGACGAATCTCGTGGGAATTCCCTCAAACGATGCTGTTCGCATTCGTAAGGGCGTGCGCGAAGCTAAAGGGTTCATGGCTATCACCAAGAACACACTTTTTGCTCGTGCTGCTAAGGGAACCTACGCAGAGCCGCTTCTAAAGGATTTGGTAGGCAATAACGCTGTTGCATTTGCTTATGATGACGCTGCTGCTGTAGCGAAAGTTGTAAACGATGCTGCAGGTGAATTTGAGAACATTGTTGTTGTTAAGGGCGGCATGCTTGGCGCTCAAAAACTCAACAAGGCTGAAGTTGTAGCTTTAGCTAAGCTTCCAAGTCGCGATCAAATGTTGGCAACATTGCTTGCTACATTTAATGCTCCAGTTGGAGCGTTTGTTCGCGTATTGGATGCAGTTGCAAAACAAAAAGAAACAACACAAGCATAATTTAAATTTAGAGATTTTAAGGAGTTTTATATGTCTATCACTAACGATCAATTAATCGAACACGTATCAAAAATGTCAGTTCTTGACCTTGCTAACTTGGTTAAAGAGCTTGAAACAAAATTCGGCGTTTCTGCAGCTCCTGTTGCAGTAGCTGGCGGCGCTGCCGCTGCTGGTCCTGCTGCTGAAGCACAAACTGAGTTCACAGTAGTACTTACTGGCAAAGGCGCAAGCCCAATCAACGTTATTAAAGAAGTCCGTGCTATCACTGGTCTTGGCTTGAAAGAAGCTAAAGATCTTGTTGAAGGCGCACCTAAGACTGTTAAAGAGGGCGCAACTAAGGAAGAAGCTGCAGAAATCAAGAAGAAACTTGAAGCTGCTGGCGGCCAGGTTGAGGTTAAGTAATCCCTTGTTTAAGTTCGGGGAATTTTACATGGAAGCGTGCCTTAAAAGCGCGCTTCCATTTTTGCGTTTCTAAATTAGCGTCTTAAATGAAGATATTGAGGAGTCAGCAATGACAAAAGTTTTCGCCCCCAACGCCTGGACGCGGAGAAGTTTCAGTAAGAATGACTACGTCATCTCCCCACCTAGTCTCATGAAGCTACAGATTAGCTCTTATGAAGATTTTTTGCAGAAGGATATTCCACCTGCAAAGCGTGAAGACAAAGGCTTACAAGCCGTCTTTAAGTCCATTTTTCCAATTTTTGACTTTAACAAAACCGTCTCTCTCGAGTTTGTTTCGTACACACTTGAAGAGCCGAAATATACCGTGGCTGAGTGTCGCGCTCGAGGCATGTCTTACGAATCACCACTAAAAGTGACAGTTCGTTTGATTTTCTTTGATCTCACTGTTGAGAAAGAAGATGGCTCAAGAACAATCTCATCTATCAAAGAGCAGGAAGTTTACCTCGGTAACATTCCACTCATGGCCCCTACAGGCTCATTTATCTTTAACGGAACTGAGCGTGTTATCGTGTCTCAGCTTCACCGTTCACCTGGTATCATCTTTGAGCATGATTCTGGTAAGAAGCATTCTTCTGGAAAGCTTCTTTATTCAGCTCGCATTATTCCTCATCGTGGTTCTTGGTTAGATTTTGAGTTTGATCATAAAAATATTCTTTACGCTCGAATCGATCGTAAGCGTAAATTCCACGCTACTGTTGTCCTTAAAGCTATGGGCTACAGCGTTTCAGAGCTTTTAAAATCGTTCTATCCTCTTGAGACACTTCATTTGTCTGAGAAAGGCTATGAGAGAGAACTTGATTTCGACCTTTTGACTGGTGCTCGCGTTGAAGATGACATTGTTCATCCAAAATCTGGCGAAGTGATCATTAAGAAAGGGAAGAAAATCACAAAGGCTGCAGTTCAAAAGTTGAAGCAGTCAGGAATGAAAACTCTTCCAGCGAAGCTAGAAGATGTTGTTGGCAAAGTCGTTGCTGATGATATTTTCGACAAATCGACTGGTGAAGTTCTTATCGCTGCCAACGAAGCTTTAACAGAAGCTAAAATCTTTGAACTCATCAATGCAGGTAACAAGAAAGTTCAAGTTATTTACATTGATAACGTCAATTACAGTGATCAGATCCGTAATACACTCTATCTTGATAAGACAAACTCTACTGAAGAAGCTCTTCTCAAAGTATTTGAACGTCTTCGTCCAGGTGAACCTCCTACAATTGAAGCTTCAACTCAATTGTTCGATGGATTATTCTTCACAGCAGCTAAATACGACTTATCTCGTGTTGGCCGTATGAAAATCAATTACAAGTTCGGATTAGATATCCCAGTAGAGAACACAATTCTCACTAAAGACGATATCTTGATGACTGTTAAGTACTTGGTTGATTTGAACAATGGTAAGGGTCAAGTTGATGATATCGATCACTTGGGTAACCGCCGTGTTCGCGCTGTAGGTGAGCTTCTTGAAAACCAATTCCGTGTCGGTTTGGTTCGTATGGAGCGCGCTGTAAAAGAGCGTATGTCGATTCAAGAGCTTGATACGATGATGCCTCATGATTTGGTTAACCAAAAGCCAGTGGCAGCAGCTATTAAAGAATTCTTTGGCTCAAGCCAATTGTCACAATTTATGGATCAGACGAACCCACTTTCTGAAGTCACGCATAAGCGTCGTCTCTCAGCACTTGGGCCAGGTGGTTTGACTCGCGAGCGCGCTGGATTTGAAGTCCGCGACGTTCACGCTACTCACTACGGTCGTATGTGTCCGATTGAGACACCAGAAGGACCAAACATTGGTTTGATCACTTCTCTTTCAACTTATGCAAAAGTTTCTGAGTACGGATTTATTGAAACTCCATACAGAGTTATTAATGAAGACCGCTCAATTGAGAAAAAAGTCCGCTACTTCTCTTCTTTCGAAGAAGAAGGAAAGATTATTGCTCAAGCAGATCGTGCCTCTATTAAGGACAACAAAGTCTCTGGTCATATGATTCCAGCACGTAAGCAGGGTGAACTTGCTCTCGTTGATGCATCAGAAGTTGATCTTATGGACGTGTCGCCTTCTCAGATGATTTCGATCGCAACTTCTTTGATTCCATTCCTCGAGCACGATGACGCCAACCGTGCCTTGATGGGATCAAACATGATGCGCCAAGCGGTTCCAGTAATTAAAACTGACGCTCCAATTGTTGGTACAGGAATTGAGAACGTAATCGCTCACGATTCAGGTGCAATTCTAGTGGCTGAACATGACGGTCGCGTAATCTTCGTTGACTCAAATCGTATTGTTATCCAACGTGATAACTTTAAAGAAGACGAGTCAGGCGTAGATATCTACAAGCTTGTTAAGTATCAGCGCACTAACCAAAACACATGTGCCAACCAACGTGCTCTTGTTAAAGAGGGTGATGTTGTCCGTCTTGGTGATGTGATTGCAGATGGTCCGGCTACTCAGTATGGTGACTTGGCCTTGGGTCATAATATCCTTGTGGCATTCATGCCATGGGGTGGTTACAACTACGAAGACTCGATTCTTATTAACGAGAAGATGCTTGCTCAAGATGTGTTCACAACTGTTCACATCGAGAACTATGAAGTTGAAGCCCGTGATACAAAATTAGGAAAAGAAGAAATCACTCGCGATATTCCAAACGTTTCAGAAGAGGCCCTTAAGGACCTTGATGAAGCTGGTATTATTCGCGTAGGTGCGATCGTTAAGCCAGGAGATATCTTGGTCGGTAAGATCACTCCAAAAGGTGAGACTCAGCTTTCTCCAGAAGAGAAGCTCTTAAAAGCTATCTTCGGTGATAAAGCTGGAGACGTTAAGGATACATCTCTTCGCGTTCCTTCATCGGTTCGCGGAACTGTTATTGATGCTCACGTCTTTACTCGTGAAGGTGTTGAACTTGATGCTCGCTCTAAAGCAATCATCGAGCGCGAAACCACACTCGTTCGTCGTGATGAAAACATCGAAGTAAAAGCTATCCAGCGCTCAGCTATTAAGAAAATTGCTGAAATGCTTGGCGGAGCTCTTACTGAAGATAAGCTCGTTTCTGAAGATGGTTCATCAGAACTTCTTAAGAAAGGAACTAAGATCACAGAAGAAGTGCTTTACAGCATTCCATTCGAGTTGATCGGTTACTTGCCACTTAAGGCTGAGCAGGAAGAACGTCTTTCTGAATACTTCGCTGATATCAGAAACCGTATCAACCGTGTTCGCTCTAAGGCCAATGAGCAAATTGCTAAGCTTCACAAAGGTGACGAGTTACCTCCTGGAGTCATTAAGAAAGTTGTGGTTTACATCGCAATTAAGAGAAAACTTCAGCCAGGTGATAAGATGGCAGGTCGCCACGGTAACAAAGGTGTTATCTCGCGTGTTCTTCCTCTTGAAGATATGCCTTACATGGCAGACGGTCAGCCGGTTGAAATCGTGTTGAACCCACTAGGCGTTCCATCGCGTATGAACATCGGTCAGCTCTTCGAGTTGCACTTGGGTTGGGCTGGTCGTGGACTTGGTGAAAAAATTGCGACCATGATGGAGCAAAAACAAGATCTTTCTCGTTTGAAGGACCTTCTCAGCAAGATCTACAAGTCTCCTGAAGCGGATGCATGGCTTAAGAAAGCGAAAGATGATGAAGTGACTCGCCTGTGTGAGCAACTTTATTCAGGTGTTCGTTTCGCAAGTCCAGTGTTCGACGGTGCAACTGAGGAAGACATCGAAGAAATGCTAGAGCTAGCTGATCTCGATCGTAGTGGTAAGACAACATTATTTGATGGAATCACCGGCGAAGCCTTCTCTGAAGAAGTTACCGTTGGATCCATGTATATGTTGAAGCTTCATCACTTGGTTGATGAGAAAATTCACGCACGTTCAACTGGACCTTACTCACTTGTTACCCAGCAGCCGCTTGGTGGTAAGGCGCAGTTTGGTGGTCAGCGTCTCGGAGAGATGGAAGTTTGGGCACTTGAAGCTTACGGTGCTGCTTACACTCTTCAAGAATTCTTGACTGTGAAGTCGGACGACGTTGTCGGAAGAACTCGTATGTATGAGTCGATTGTTAAAGGCGAGCAAGTCCTTGAGCCAGGATTGCCTGAGTCTTTCAACGTTCTCATTCGCGAACTTCAGGCATTGGCGCTTGATGTGAAGCTAGAAGAACCGAATACTGAAACTATTCTTTAATGATTGTTGAGAGGAGCTAGGTCACATGAAAGACTTGCTAAACTTTTTTGATAAGCCCAAAGACCCCGTCAGCGTTCAAGCCATCTCTATTAAGATGGCTAGTCCTGACACAATCCGTGAATGGTCATTCGGTGAAGTAAAGAAACCGGAAACTATTAACTACCGTACTTTCAAGCCAGAGCGTGACGGTCTTTTCTGTGCCAAAATTTTTGGACCAATAAAGGACTATGAATGTATCTGCGGTAAGTACAAGCGTATGAAACACCGTGGTGTTGTTTGTGAAAAGTGTGGCGTTGAAGTCACTCTTTCTAAAGTTCGTCGCGAGCGTTGCGGCCACATTGAGCTTGCTACTCCAGTTGCTCACATCTGGTTCTTGCGTTCACTTCCAAGCCGTATTGGTGCTCTTCTTGATCTTTCTTTGAAAGATCTTGAGCGCATTCTTTATAACGAAGCTTACATTGTGATGCAGTCTGCGACTGCAGGCCAAGAGGGCGGAGTAGAACTTGGTTCAATCTTGACTGAGCAGAGATATTTCGAGCTTAAGCAGGGTGGAATTGATTTCAAAGCTGGAATGGGCGGAGAAGTTATTAAAGATCTTCTTTCAAAAGTTGATCTTGATATCCTCAATAAAGAGCTTCGTCGCGGATTGAAAGATGCAACCACGGATCTTTCTCGTGCAAAAATTATTAAGCGCCTTAAGGTTGTTGAATCTCTTCTTAAGAGTTCAAACAAGCCTGACTGGTTCATGATGGATGTTATTCCAGTTCTTCCACCGGATCTTCGTCCGTTGGTTCCATTGGAAGCAGGCCGTTTCGCAACTTCTGACTTGAACGACCTTTACCGTCGTGTGATTAACCGTAACAACCGTTTGAAGCGCCTCAAGGAATTGAACGCTCCAGAAATCATTATCCGCAACGAGAAGCGTATGCTTCAAGAAGCTGTTGATGCTCTCTTTGATAACGGCCGTCGTGGAAAAGTGTTCACTGGTGCTAACAAGCGTCCATTGCGCTCACTTTCAGACATGTTAAAAGGTAAGCAAGGTCGCTTCCGTCAAAACCTACTTGGTAAGCGTGTCGACTATTCTGGTCGTTCGGTTATCGTTGTGGGTCCTAACTTGAAGCTTCACCAATGTGGTCTTCCAAAGCTTATGGCTTTGGAACTTTTCAAGCCATTCATCTACAACAAGTTGATCGAAAAAGGTCACTGTACAACGATTAAAGTGGCTAAGAAGATGGTTGATCAGCAACGCCAGGAAGTTTGGGATATTCTTGAAGATGTCGTTCAAGAGCATCCAGTTCTTCTTAACCGTGCTCCTACGCTTCACCGTTTAGGTATTCAAGCTTTTGAACCTATCCTTATTGAAGGTAAAGCTATTCAACTTCACCCACTCGTTTGTACAGCGTTCAACGCTGACTTCGACGGTGACCAAATGGCCGTTCACGTTCCATTGTCAATCGAAGCTCAAATTGAAGCTCGCGTATTGGCGATGTCGACGAACAATATCCTTTCTCCAAAAGACGGAACTCCAATCATCGTTCCTTCTCAAGATATCGTCTTGGGAATGTACTACATGACTCGCGTTCGTCCATTCGCTCGTGGATACGGAAAAGACTTTGCTTCTAAAGAAGAAGCTCAATTCGCTTACCACACAGGAAATCTTCACCTTCAAGCCCCGATCAAGATTCGTATCGAAGGCAAGATGATTGAGACAACTGTGGGTCGTACTTTCGTTTACAATATCTTGCCTAAGTGTCTTGCTTACGAAGACATCAACAAGATCTTGAATAAGAAAGAACTCGCGAAATTGATTGATAAGGCTTACAGAAAAGGCACAGAGAAAGAAACTGTGATTTTCGCCGACTCGATCATGAAGATGGGTTACGAATATGCAACGAAAGCCGGTATCTCAATCAACATCAAAGATATGGTGATTCCAAAAGAGAAAGCCGAAATTATTGCTACTGCCCAGGGCGAAGTTGAAAAAATCACGAACGAATATAACGAAGGATCAATCACTAACGGTGAGCGATACAACAAGATTGTCGACGTTTGGGCTCAAACCAACGAAAAACTTTCTAAAGTGTTGATTGAAGGTCTCTCTAAGCAAGAATTCGTTTCTGAGTCTGGAAAAGACAAAACAAAGGCTCCATCTTTCAACGCTATCTTTATGATGGCCGATTCTGGTGCCCGAGGCTCGAACGTTCAGATTCGTCAGGTTGCTGGTATGAGAGGTTTGATGGCGAAGCCTTCTGGCGAGATCATTGAAACTCCAATTACCTCAAACTTCCGTGAAGGCTTAACAGTTCTTCAATACTTTGCTTCATCACACGGTGCTCGTAAGGGTCTAGCCGATACAGCTCTTAAAACAGCTAACTCGGGATACCTCACTCGTCGTTTGGTTGATGTGGCTCAAGACGGAATTATCCGCAATCCAGATTGCGGAGCTGAAGACGGAATCATGCAAACTTCACGCATCGAAGCTGGTGAGATCGTTGAGCACGTTGCACATCGTGTTCTTGGTCGCGTAGCGCTTGAAGACGTGAAAGGAAAAGACGGTTCATCAATCTTTAAGAGAAATCATTTATTCATCGAGAAGGATGTTCAATCACTTCTTGATAATGAAGTTGACCAAATTAAAGTTCGCTCAGTTCTTACTTGTAAAGAGAAGTACGGTTATTGCGCACTTTGTTTCGGCCGCGATTTATCTCGTGGTAAATTAGTATCGAACGGTGAGGCTGTTGGTATTATCGCAGCTCAATCAATCGGTGAGCCAGGAACTCAGCTAACAATGCGTACATTCCACATCGGTGGTACAGCAACTGCTGGTGCTCAAGTAAACAAAACTGAAGCTAAGACTGCCGGTGTTGTGAACTTTGATAATGTTAAGGTGTTCGGTCGTGCCGACGGCGCTTCAATTATCATGAACAAAACTGGTGAGATCGTTATTAAGACAGCTGACGGCATTGAAAAAGAACGTTATCCAGCAGTTTATGGTGCGACTATCTTCTTTAAAGACGGTCAAACCATTAACGTAGGTGACAAGATTCTTGAATGGGATCCATTTGCGATGCCAATCATCTCTGACGTTGCTGGAACAATTAAGTATGAAGATCTAGTTCTAGGCGCAACTTTCACTGAAGTTGTCGACTCAGTAACTGGTCTCTCACACAGAGTTGTGACTGAAGCAAAAGCCAAAGAAGATATCTCGAAGCAGCCACGCCTTATCATTTGTGATGATGCTGGTAACCCGATTACTATCCCAGGTACTAAGCGTATCGCTTCTTACGGACTCCCAGTTGGATCTAACGTTGTTGTGAATCCAGGAGATAAGATTGATGGTGGTGTGGTCATGGCGAAGGTTCAGCGCGAATCGACCAAGACTAAAGATATCACCGGTGGTCTACCAAGAGTTGCTGAATTGTTTGAAGCACGTAAGCCAGGTAACAGCTCACAGATTGCTGATATCGCGGGTACTGTTGAATACGGTCCAGAAGTTCGCGGTTCTCGTAAGATTCTTGTTAAGCCAGAAGATGGCGGCGAAACAATCGTGTACACGATTCCTAAGGGTCGTTACGTTGTTGTTAACGAAGGTGACTATGTTCGTCCAGGCGACCAAATTATGGATGGCCCAACGAATCCACATGACATCTTGCGCGTTCTGGGAGAAAAAGCCGTCGCTCGTTACATCGTAGACGAAATCCAAGAGGTTTACCGTCTCCAAGGTGTGAAGATCGATGATAAACACATTGAAGTTATTGTTAGTCAGATGCTGAAGAAAAATGAAATCACTGAACCCGGTGATTCAATGTTTGTTCAGGGCGATTCAATCACTAAGGCAGAGTTGGCCGAAGAGAATGAACGCTTAATCGCTCAAGGTCTCCAGCCAGCACAAGCTAAGTCTTTGCTATTGGGTATCACTAAAGCGTCATTGACTACTGAGAGTTTCCTGTCAGCTGCGTCGTTCCAAGAGACTACGAAAGTTCTTACTCAGGCCACATTGGAAGGGAAGAAGGACACGTTGCTAGGTCTTAAGGAAAACGTATTGATGGGCCGTTTGATACCTGCAGGAACCGGCTTGCCGCGTTATGCAAGTTTTGATGCGGAAACAGTGAAGGAAGAAAATCCTTTCATGATGAGTCTTTAAAAATAAAACGTCTTGATAGTTGCCTGGGGGCCATGTTAGAACCCCAGGTCACTTTCCTAGAAGTAGTAAGGAGTAGGTAGCAATGCCAACAATTAACCAACTTGTCCGTCAGGGCAGAACACAAACCCAGTACAGAACTAAGGCTCCGGCTTTAGAAAACTGTCCTCAGCGTCGTGGCGTATGTACTCGCGTATATACAACTACACCTAAGAAACCGAACTCAGCTTTACGTAAAGTTTGTAAAGTGAAGCTCACATCTGGTTACGAAGTTATTTCGTACATCGGTGGTGAAGGACACAACTTGCAAGAGCACAGTATCGTTCTTATCCGTGGTGGTCGTGTAAAAGACTTACCAGGTGTTCGTTACCATACAGTCCGTGGAGCCCTTGATGCTTCAGGCGTAGAAAAGCGTCGCAAGCGTCGCTCTCTCTATGGCGCTAAGAAACCTAAGAAATAAGAGATTTGGAGTAGAAAATGAGTCGTAAGCACAGAGCAGAATCCCGCGAAGTCCTTCCAGATCCAAAGTTTGGGGACATCCTAGTTACTAAATTTATCAATTGCATGATGTACGATGGTAAAAAATCGACAGCAGAAGCAATTTTCTACGGAGCTTTAGCTATCGTTGAACAGAAGTCTAACGAAGAAGGCCTTAAGGTTTTCAAGAAGGCTATGAACAACGTTAAGCCAGCAGTAGAAGTGAAATCACGCCGTATCGGTGGTGCAACTTATCAAGTGCCTATCGAAGTTCGTCCAAACCGTAAGCAGTCTTTGGCAATTCGTTGGCTTCGCGAGTACTCACGTACACGTGCTGGCAAAGACATGGTCACTAAGCTTGCAGACGAAATCTTGGATGCAGCTAACAACCGTGGTGGAGCTGTTAAGAAGCGTGAAGACGTTTACAAGATGGCAGAAGCCAACAAAGCTTTCGCTCACTTGAAGTGGTAATCACTTTCTTTTTAATCCCATGAAGGGAAGAGATATAAATAAAATTCGTAATATCGGCATCATGGCTCACATTGATGCCGGTAAGACGACTACCTCAGAACGAATCCTCTACTATACCGGCAAAAATTATAAAATTGGTGAAGTCCATGAAGGGACCGCCACTATGGATTGGATGATCCAGGAGCAAGAGCGCGGGATAACTATCACTGCTGCGGCCACAACTTGTGCCTGGAATGGTCACGTCATTAACATTATCGATACTCCTGGCCACGTCGACTTCACTATTGAAGTAGAAAGATCACTTCGTGTTCTTGATGGCGCAGTAGGGGTATTTTGTGCCGTTGGTGGAGTTGAGCCTCAATCAGAAACAGTGTGGGCTCAAGGCGATAAATACAAAGTTCCTCGGATTGCATTCATTAACAAAATGGATCGCACGGGTGCTGACTTTTTAAGTGTGATCTCTGAAATCAGAGAGAAACTTGGAAAAAAATCTGCCGCTCTTCAGATGCCGATTGGATCGGAAGAAAACTTTAAAGGCATGATTGATCTGATTAATTTGAAAGCTCTTGAATGGAAAGATGGAAGTATGGGTGAAGCTTTCGAGACAAGAGAGCTCACGACGGAAGAACTCGATGAAGCGAAACTCTATCGTGACGAGCTTCTTGAGCACCTAGCTGACTATGACGACAAGCTTGCTGATCGCTACTTGAATGGTGAGGAAATTCCTTCTATTGAAGTAGAGAATGCAATTAGAACGGCTACAATTAAGCATGGATTCATTCCTGTATTATGTGGATCTGCATTTAAGAATAAAGGTGTTCAGCCTTTGCTTGATGCCATCGTAAAATATCTTCCTTCTCCCTTAGATATTGGATCAACGAAAGCTCATGATGCTAAAGATTATGAAGTTATGGTTGAGAGAAAGCCTGATGATGAGGAACTCTTTAGTGGTTTAGCTTTTAAAATTGCTTCAGATCCATTTGTAGGAAGAATAACTTACGTGCGGATTTACTCCGGAACACTCAAGGTCGGTCAGCAAGTACTTAATCCTCTCGAAAAAAAGAAAGAAAGAATTAATAAACTTCTGCAAATGCATGCAAACAAAAGAACCGAAATTGAAGAAGCAGGAGCAGGTGATATTGTCGCCATTTCAGGATTAAAGTTTACAACAACAGGTCAAACCTTATGTGCTGATCATAAGCCTGTTATTTATGACTTGATGGAATTTCCTGCGACAGTTATTTCAGTCGCTATTGAACCGAAAACAACTGCAGACGAAGAAAAATTACAAACCACTCTCGAATATCTTCGGATAGAAGATCCTAGTTTTACGTTTCAACAAAATAAAGAAACTGGTCAGCTACTCATATTTGGTATGGGTGAACTTCATTTAGAAATTATTTGTGATCGTCTTGCTCGTGAATTTAAAGTCGGAGTGAACGTTGGTTCACCTCAGGTTGCCTATCGCGAATCAGTTACAGGTAGTGCGCATGCTGAGCAAGTCGTTAATCGCGAAATTCAGGGTAAAAATCAATATGGTCACTGTCGACTTAAGGTAGAGCCGCTTGAAGGTGCTGCTGAAATCAAAGTAGAAATTCCAAAGAAAGAACGAGGAGTTCCGGTTGAGTTTTACGAAGCAGTAGAGCGAGGAATTTTAGATTCAGCTCCTGGTGGAGCTCTTGCAGGCTATCCCTTTATTGCAATTAAAATAACTGTCGAAGAAGTGAAGTATAGCGAAACAGATTCGAATGATGTTGCTTACGTAATTGCTGCCTCTCAAGCCTTTAAGGAGGCATGCCAAAAAGCCGGTCTTGTTCTCATGGAGCCAATGATGGCTTTAGAGGTGACAACTCCATCAGATTTCGCCGGCGATGTGATTGCTGATGTTAATGCAAAAAGAGGTCAAATCTTAGGAATTGAGCCCAAAGCTGCCAAAGATATTTTAAAAGCCGAGGTTCCTCTGTCTGAAATGTTCGGCTATAGCACGCAACTTCGTTCAAAGACTCAAGGTAGGGCCAGCTTTACAATGACTTTCCGTCGTTACGAGAAGTTAACCCCTAATTTGACCAAAGAAGTCCTCCAGAAAAGAGGCATATTTACTTAACTAAAAGGCCAAATTTTTGGCCTCAATAAAAAATACTCGGATGGGGCTTTACAAAGGCCAGTCGTTCCATTACTTTTCCGAGACACAAATTTGGGAGCTAGCATGAAGACCAATAAGCTGAGAATTAAGCTGCGCGCTTATGATTACAACATCCTTGACGCATCCGTCCAGGAAATCGTACAAACAGCTAAGAACACAGGCGCACGAGTAGCCGGACCGATCCCTCTTCCTACAGAGATCAATCGTTACACCGTTCTCCGTTCACCACACATTGATAAAAAGTCTCGTGAGCAATTTGAGATGCGCACGCATAAGCGCCTCGTTGATATCATTGAGCCCACACAACAGACGGTCGACAGCCTAATGAAGCTCGATCTCTCTGCGGGTGTTGACGTAGAAATTAAGTACTAGTATAAAGCTCGTTCTCGAGTTCGATACATTTTATTAACCATGAATGCATCCCTGTGACGGGGTGATGCTGTGGAGGTCCGATGTCAGAGGCTACAATTAGTCTGCCTGCCATTTATGGAATCAAGGCAGGCATGACAAGAATTTTTGATGCGAGCGGGAATCATATTCCTGTGACTGTCGTAAAATTAATTCCAAATGTCATATCTCAAGTTAAAACCCAAGATAAAGATGGCTATGGTGCATACCAAGTAGCGTTCCATGAGAAGCGTGAAAGTTTGCTTACGAAGCCTGTGAAAGGGACGCTTAAGAAAGCTGGTATTTCACAAAATCTTACTCAGTTTTCTGAAATCAAAGTGGAAGCTCCTGTAGCTGAAGCTTTGGGCAAGGAAGTTGGTCTTGAAGAGTTCAAAGCTAACGTTTTTGTAGACGTTACTGGAACTTCTAAGGGTAAGGGCTTTCAAGGCGTAATGAAGAGATACAATTTCCAGGGCGGTCCAGCTGCTCATGGATCTCACTTTCACCGCCGTCCAGGTTCTATCGGCTGCCGTGCAACTCCAGCAAGGGTATTTGCTGAGAAGAAGATGCCAGGCCAGATGGGTAATGAAACTGTAACTGTTCAAAATATCCAAGTTCTAGAAGTGAATACTAAAGACGGCTATATGCTGATCAAGGGTTCAGTTCCAGGGTCTAAGAACGGCTTCATTAAGATCGCGAAAGCGGTCAAGAAGGCGTGAGGGAGACAACCATGACTGATATAGCAGTACTAAACACAAAATTTGAAAAATCGGGAGCTCTAAAGGCTACGATCGATCTTTCAGCAGAAAAAATCAATGTTCCAGTTGTTCACCAAGTTGTGAAAGCTCTCCTTGCGGGTCGCCGTCAAGGTACAGCAGCAACAAAGAACAAAGCTCTTGTTTCGGGCGGCGGTAAAAAGCCATTCAAACAAAAGGGCACTGGTAATGCACGTCAAGGTTCTAAGAGATCACCTCTTATGCCAGGTGGAGGAACAACTTTCGGTCCTCAGCCACGTGACTACACTCAAAAAGTGAATAAAAAAGTAATGAATGGTGCCATTCATTCAATTATTGCGGACAAGCTTCAAGCTGGAAAACTCACTGTAGTTGAAAAACTTGAATCAACAGGCAAGACAAAAGATATGTTCAAAGCACTTAGCACTCGCAATTTATTGCCGGCACTAGTGATTACAACTGAACAAAATGACAAAGTTGATTTCGCGATTAGCAACTTGGCTCGCGCTAAGTATGCACCAGTATCTGGTTTCTCTGTTTATGAAGCAGTGAAATTTGAAAATCTGATTATCGAGAAAGCCGCTTTGGAAAAACTTCTCAGCAGGCTGGTGTAACATGACAGGTTTAGAAAATGTTCTCATCAAACCATTGATGACAGAAAAAAGCTCGAAAGAGACGGAAGTGAGTAACAGATACAGCTTTGCTGTGAACGTGAAAGCAAATAAAAATCAGATCAAACTTGCTGTTGAAAAATATTTCGATGTGAAAGTTTTAAATGTTCGCACATCTGTTGTCCCTGGAAAGCCAAAGCGTTCAGGTTCTAAAGGTGGAATGAAGAAGTCCCAGTCTTCTAAGAAAGCATGGGTACAAATTCAGGATGGACAGAAGATTGAATTCTTTAAAGGCATTTAAGGAAAAGGTTGAGATATGACGACCCTAAAGAAATTTAAACCGATAACACCAGCTCGCCGAGCTATGGTTGTTGTGACCGGTGAAGTCACTCGTGGAGTAGCACCTGAAAAGAGTTTGCTATTCCCAAAAAAATCAAAGGCTGGGCGTAACAGTCATGGCCGCATCACTGTTAGACATCATGGTGGTGGAGCGAAACAAAAATATCGCTTGGTCGATTTTAAACGTAACAAGCTTGATATCCCAGCTACAGTTCAGTCAATTGAGCATGATCCTAACCGTACATGCAATATTGCGCTGATAACTTATGCCGATGGTGTTAAGAATTACGTTATTGCACCTGTTGGGATGAAGGTTGGAGATGTAATTATCTCTTCTGATTCAGCAGATATCAAAGCAGGGAATGCAAAACTTCTTCGTGATATTCCAATCGGAACCTTGGTCCACAACGTAGAATTGTCACCAAATGCTGGCGGACAAATGGCACGTTCAGCAGGAGCTTATGCTCAGCTCATGGCCAAGGAAGAAGAGTTTGCTCTTCTTCGCCTTCCTTCGGGAGAGCTTCGTAAGGTTAAGTCAAACTGCCGAGCCACAATTGGTCAGGTAGGTAAGATTGAGCATGAACTTGAGAAAGTTGGTAAAGCTGGTAAGTCACGTCACCGTGGCATTCGTCCAGCAGTTCGCGGTGTAGTTATGAACCCAGTTGATCACCCACATGGTGGTGGTGAAGGTCGTACTTCAGGTGGTCGTCACCCTGTATCGCCTTGGGGATTACCTACTCGTGGTTATAAAACTCGTAAAAACAAACGTACTGACAAGTTTATTGTCAAACGTCGTAAGTAAGAGAGGAAACTAAAATGGCACGTTCACTAAAGAAAGGCCCATTCGTAGACGCTTACCTCTACGACAAGGCAGCTGAAGCTAAGAAAGATCAAAAAGGCAACAAGGTCATCAAGACTTGGTCTCGTCGCTCAATGATCACTCCTGACTTCATTGGATTAACTTTTGCTGTTCATAACGGAAAGAAATTTATTCCAGTTTATGTAACCGACAATATGATCGGTCATAAATTTGGAGAATTCGCAGAAACTCGCACTTTCAAGGGCCACACTGCGTCTGATAAGAAAGCCGAAGAAGCGAAGAAGTGAGGACTGACATGATTACAGTAAAAAACAACAATGTTGGAATAACGGCTCGCAAAGTTCGTGGTGTTGCTGATCTCATCCGTCGCAAGAAGGTTGAAGAAGCTTTAAAAATACTTCGATTCTCTGAGAAAAAAGAGATTGCGATTATTCTTTCTAAGCTAATTAACAGCGGTCTTGCGATCGCTTCTGAAACTAAGAAATATGATCTTGATAACTTAACTGTTGATATTGTTAAGGTTGATGAGGGTCCTCAGTTGAAGAGAATTATGCCACGTGCCCAGGGCCGCGCATACCGCATCATTAAGAAGTCAAGCTACGTAACTATTGGTTTAAAAGAAGCGTAATAAGGGGAAACTGATCATGGGACAAAAAGTACAACCTACCGGCTTCCGCCTTGGTTATATCAAGACCTGGCATTCAAACTGGTACGTAAAAAATAACTACGCAACAATTTTTCAACAAGATTTAGCGATTAGAAATTATATCGATAAGGAACTTGCTTCTGCATCGATTGCTAAGACTGAGATCACAAGAACTGCTGATCAAGTCAAGGTTACTGTTTATTCAGCAAAACCAGGTGTTGCTATCGGTAAAAAAGGCACTGGTATTGAGAAGATTCGCAACGATCTTAAAAAAATCACAAACTGTCCTTTATTTTTCAATATTGCTGAGGTAAAGCGTCCTGACGCAGAAGCTAAGTTAATTGCAGAAAATATTGCTCAACAACTTGAGAAGCGTGTTGCCTTCCGTCGTGCCATGAAAAAGGTGATGACATCAGCATTCAGATCTGGAGTTAAGGGTATTAAGGTTAAGTGTTCAGGTCGCCTAGGTGGAGCAGAGATTGCTCGTACCGAAGGTTACTCTGAGAGAAAAGTTCCTTTGCATACACTTCGTGCTGATATCGATTATTCAACTGCTACTGCTCAAACAGCATACGGAATAATTGGTGTTAAGGTTTGGGTATACAAGGGTGAAATTTACAAGTAAGGATCAGAGGTTTTTATGTTAAGCCCAAAAAGAGTTAAGTTTAGAAAAATGCAGAAAGGTCGTATGACTGGAGCTGCTCATACTGGTAACGGAATTACTTTTGGTGATTTCGCCCTTCAGGCCCTTTCTTGCGGATTTATTACAAATCGCCAGATTGAAGCTGCTCGTATCGCAATATCTCGCGAAACGAAGAAAGGCGGAAATATGTGGATTAAAGTATTTCCAGACAAGTCATTAACTAAGAAACCTGCGGAAGTACGTATGGGTAAAGGAAAAGGCTCGCCTGAAGAGTGGGTAGCTGTTATTAAGCCTGGCCGCGTACTTTTTGAAGTTGGTGGAATGACAAAAGCTGATGCTGAAGCTGCGCTTCGTCTCGCTAAGTATAAGTTACCAGTACGTACAAGATTTGTTTCAAAAGAAGATTTAGAGCGCGAGGGGCATGTGCCTCCTCGTGCAAAATAAGCTGAGGTATTTCATGATTAAGTATTCTGAAGCAGCGAAATTAAGCGCTAAAGACATCAAAGAGAAAGTCGCTGTATTGAAGACTGAGATGTTTAACGCAAAGTTTTCGAAGCACACAGTTGGTGTTGAAAAGTCACACACGAAGCGTGCTCTTAAAAAAGATATCGCTCGTCTTTTAACAGCGTTAAATAGCAAAAAGAATTAAGGCGGCAACATGAGTGAAGAAACAAAAAAAACGAAAAGAAAGCTAACTGGCGTAGTCGTTAGCGATAAAGCAACAAAAACTATCGTGGTTAAAGTTGAGCGCAAAACAATGCACCCAAAATACCACAAGTTTGTAACTAACTCTAAAAAGTTCCATGCTCACGATGAAAGTGAGAAGGCTCAGATTGGCAACACTGTGACGATTATTGAATCTCGTCCACGTTCTGCTCTGAAGCGTTGGGAACTTTTGAACATTGTGAAGTAAGGCGAGGTATCCAGTGATCCAGCAACAATCGAATTTAATTGTAGCAGATAATTCAGGCGCAAAAACTGTTCAATGTATCAAGGTACTTGGCGGATCTAAGCGAATGAATGCAAATATTGGCGATATTATCGTCGTAGCGGTTCAACAGGCTATATCTGGTGGAAAAGTTAAGAAGGGCGATGTTAAAAGAGCTGTGATCGTAAGAACTGTATTCCCGATCAAACGTGAAGACGGAACGACAATTTCTTTTGACGAAAACTCATGTGTCCTTCTTGCTAACGAAAATGAGCCAATTGGAACTCGTATTTTTGGACCAGTTGCTCGCGAATTGAGAAACAAAAATTTCACTAAAATTTGTTCTCTAGCTCACGAAGTACTATAAGGGGATCACAATGCAAAAGCTTAAAGTAAACGACAATGTGGTTGTCTTAGCCGGAAAAGATAAAGGCAAACAAGGAAAAATTAAAAACATCAACTGGAAGACAAACAGAGTTGTTGTTGAGGGTGTAAACGTTGTTAAGAAAACAATGAAGCCAAATCAACAAAATCCTCAGGGTGGACTAGTTGATATTGAGAAAGCTCTTCATGTGAGCAACGTTGCTGTAACTGATCCAAAATCAGGAAAAGCAACGAGAGTAAAAGTAACTGAGAAAAACGGAAAAAAAATTCGCGTCGCTAAATCTGGCGCGGATATTAAGTGATGGAGTAAAAAATGACGGCACGTCTTAAGTCTCTGTATCAAGCAGAGCTAAAAAAGAAGATGCAGGAAAAGTTCAAATACGCGAACGTGCATCAAGTTCCTAAGCTCGAAAAGATCATTGTTAATAGCATCACTAGAGATGCTGTTAGTAACGGTAAAGTAGTAGACTTGGTTGTTGATGAAGTTGCAACTGTGACAGGTCAAAAGCCTGTTGTTGCTCGCGCAAAGAAATCAATTGCTTCTTTTAAACTTCGTGAAGGCCAGGCTATTGGTGCATTCGTAACATTGCGCGGAGAGCGCATGTATGAGTTCCTTGATCGTTTGATCAACTTCTCTCTTCCTCGCGTGAAAGACTTTCGTGGTCTCTCTCCAAAGGGATTTGATGGAAAAGGTAACTACACGATGGGTCTCAAGGAACAAATTATTTTCCCAGAGATCAATTATGACCGAATCGATAAGGTGCGTGGAATGGGCATTAGCTTTGTTACCACTGCTGAGAATAACGAAGAAGGCCGTGAGCTATTAAAGCTATTCGGCATGCCTTTCCGCGAGAAGTGAGGAAGAAATGGCTAAATTAAGTTCAGTGATTAAAAACAAGAAAAGAGAAAAACTTGCAATTAAGCTTGAGCCAAAGCGCTTAGAGCTAAGAGCTAAGTCAGTTGATTTGAAGCTTTCAGAAGCTGAAAGAGAAGCTGCCCGTGCAAAATTGCAAAAAATGCCAAGAGGCGGAAACCTTAATCGCGTACGTAACCGTTGCGAATTAACTGGTCGCTCTCGTGGTGTTTATCGCGATTTCAAGTTGTGCAGAAACAAATTTAGAGAATTGGCTCTTCAGGGGTTGATCCCTGGAGTGACCAAAGCTAGCTGGTAAGAGGAGAGATTGTATGATGACTGATCCTATTTCTGACTTGTTAACCCGCATTCGCAATGCGAACAAAGCTGGGTTAGATAAAGTTGAAATTCCTGCCAGCAAAATTAAAGCTGGAATTTGCAAGGTTCTAAAAGACGAAGGTTTTATTAAGTCTTTCAAAATTATTGCAAAAGGTCCTGCTGATATAACAATTAAAGTCGCCCTTAAAGAAGGCGCGTTAGTTGGTTTAGAAAGAGTTTCTAAGCCTGGCTTACGTGTTTATAAGGGGTATCAAGATATGCCAAGAGTCCTAAGTGGACTTGGTTTATCAATCGTATCTACTTCCTCTGGTCTCATGTCTTCGCGTAAAGCAAAGGCTATGAAGCTTGGTGGTGAAGTAATCGCAAACGTCTGGTAAGAGAGGAATTTATGTCTCGTATTGGAAAAAAACCAATCGCACTTCCTGAGAAAGTTGAAGTTAAGATTGCTGGAAACTCTGTTGAAATTAAAGGGCCAAAAGGCACGCTTTCATACGTCGTGAATGACGGTGTAAAAGTAGAAAAGAAAGATAAAGCCATTGAAGTTGTTGGCAGCACAGATCGTGTTGGTCGCTCTTTGTGGGGACTTACTCGTACCATCGTTAGCAATATGGTGACTGGTGTTTCTTCAGGTTTCAAAAAAGAGCTTGAGTTCACTGGTGTCGGTTATAAAGCTGCGGTTACTGGCCAAACATTGCAATTGAACTTGGGCTATTCGCACCAAATTGATTACAAGTTGCCTAAGGGTATAGCTGTTACTGTTAATAAAAACGTAATCGAAGTTAATGGCTCTGATAAAGAGCTCGTTGGTTTCGTTGCGGCTCAAATTCGTGCTTACCGTCCTCATGAGCCTTATAAGGGCAAAGGACTTAAGTATGTTGGCGAGAAAGTTATTCGTAAAGCCGGTAAGACTGGCGCTAAAAAGTAATTAATTGCAGGTGGTGAACAAATGAGAAAAGTACTCGGTAAAATTAAGAATCCGACGAAAGCAAAAGAATACCGTCGCCGTCTTTCTATTAGAAAGAAAGTTGAAGGGACTGCTGAACGTCCACGTGTTTGCGTGACTAAGACAAACAAGCATCTTCGTGTTCAAGTCATTGATGACTTAACTAATAAGACTTTATTTTCTGTGCAAACATACGGAAAAACAAAAGTTGCAGATTGTGGTAATGCTGAAGGAGCTAAGAAGCTCGGAGCAGCTGTTGCATCTGAGTTTAAAAAAGCAAAAGTTTCTGTCGCAGTTTTTGATAGAAGCGGAAAGCAATACACCGGCGTGATTAAAGTTCTTGCGGATTCAATTCGCGAGAATGGCATCCAACTGTAAGAGAGGCTGACATGTCTGATGAAAACACAAATGAAGTAGTAGAAAGCAACGAAGGCGAAGAGAAAAAGGGTCGTGGAGGCAAGCGTGGAGCTCGCGGAAATGACAAAAAGCCAGCTCGTCGTGAAGCCTCTCAGCCTCAAGGTGACGGACCAAATGTCGATCTTGAAGAG
>JAIEMA010000022.1 GCA_019752535.1 Bacteriovoracaceae bacterium | reverse complement strand
TATTTCTTCTAAAAGAGAATTCTTCATCAGTAGGGTAAGTGAGGTAAATGAGCCGATGGTGTAGCAAACAAGTGGCAAAATAAAGTGATGAATACGATCGAGGATTTTACCCGTTAAACTTAAATCTGAGTAACTATCCGAGAAAGCTCCACCAATTGGAAATAAGTCCAAAAAGCTATCGCTGGCCATAAAGACAATGAGAAGAATCGCCAGCATGAAGGGAGGAATGGAGTAGGCCACAAACAGAAGAAAACTTGAAAATGTGTCAAAGAAGCTTCCATGCTTGAGAGCTTTCATAATTCCCAGTGGAACAGAAATCAAGTAGCTCAGTATAAGGGATACAATCCCAAACTGAAGAGAAATTGGGAATTTGGAAATGATGACATCAATGACAGGCTCGTCATAAGTAAAACTCTCACCAAAATCTAGTCTTATGATATTTCCCAACCACTTTAAATATCTCTCATGCAATGGCTTATCAAAACCATATTGCTTATTGAGAGCCGCCAAGACCTCATCAGAGACTGTACTTGAACCGCGAGCTCCGGCAGCAGATTGTCCACCTGAATTTGAAAGCCCACCACCAAATCTCAGTTGCTGAAGCTTTTGCTCCACAGGAGAACCTGGTGCGAGGTTAATAACAGCAAACACAACGAGGGTGACTCCAATCAATGTCGGAATCATCACTAAAAGACGTTTAAGTAAGTATTTTCCCATTTTCTATTCAGCAAGAGTCCAGTACTGACTTCCCACTCCATAATTATATGTGTCTCTTGTTTTCTGAATTCTTGAATTATGAGCGTAGATTGTATTCTTACCTGCAAATAAAAAGAGGTAAGGATGATCAGCTGCAATTAATTCAGTAATTTTTTGAATAACTGGAATCCTTTCAGCTCTTGGATAAATCCTACGAGATTTTTCAATCAACTTATCCACTTCAGGATTTGAGTAATTATTGAAATTTGATCCTCCTGCTTGCGAGGCTGAATGCCAAATTTGCTTTAAATCTGGATCAACACTTCCAGCACCCCAAGCTAAACGAACAGCATCAAATTTTCTTTCATCCAAAAGCTTCACAAATGAGTTCCACTCAATTTGCTTAATTTCAAACTCAACGCCAACTTTTTTAGCTTCTTCTTTGTAGATGGTTAAATACTTCACATAATCGGCCAGCGGCTCAAGAATAGTGACAGTAAATTTAGTTTTTGATCCATTGATGACTTTATCCAAAACGCCATCCCCATCTGTATCCTTCCAACCAGCAGAATTGAGAACTTTCAAGGCTTGAGCTGGATTGAATTCAATTTTTTTAATATTCGGGGAATGATAATCACTTGAGGGTGCTACTGGGCTGTCTGCATTGTCTGATAAATTGTACTCAAATTTTTCCATAGCAAGCTGTTTATTATAAAGCATTGCTAAGGCTTCTCTTACTCGTTTGTCAGACAAGATGGGATGCTTCAAATTCCACGCGAGAAATGTATAACCCTTTGCCGATTTATTTACCGTTTTAACCTTGAAAAGTTTTTCACCCCAGCCAGCACCATCAGTTTTCTTCATGTACTGTTCTGGTCTTAGTCCGGTATAATCTAAATCACCTTTTTTAAAGCTTTCAAGACTTACGTTTTCTTCTTTGATAAATCTGAGAACGATACGATTAAAATTCCACTTAACTGATTCTGCTGAAACTTTTCTGCCCCACCAATCTTCTTTTTTTTCTAAGACAAATCTTTTGCCTTTTTCATACTGTGAAATTTTATATGGCCCAGTACCTATTAAAACTTTGTTATGCTCCTTACTGCGATTTTTATCGGTATAGAAATGTTTTGGAATAATTGTAAGAGTTGCACAGGTATCGAAATTTTTGAAATACTCATCTTTGACTGTAAACTTAACGGTTCTAGGGTCTAATATCTCCAGCTTTTCGACACTTTCATAATATGGTCTAATATGTGCCGTATTAAAAGTTGAGTCAAAAATAACATCAAATGAATATTTCACATCCTCTACGGTGAGAGGTTTTCCGTCATCCCACATCACTCCTTCGCGAAGTGTGAAGGTAAATGATTTTTTATCTGGAGAGATTTCCCATTTTTCAGCTAAGGCAGGCTTCCACTCATAAGTGTCAATGTCGCGGTCTAGAAGAGTTTCCAAAACATAACCTTGAACATCTTGAGCATAGCCATCAGTAGATGTGAGAGGATTTATCGTCGTAGGCTCACCCTGAATATTGATAGAAAATGTTTTTTGACTTGAGCCTGTTGCTTTTTTCTCTTGGCAACTCACTAAAGACATTAATACAGCAATAAGAACAACTATCTTATACACACGCACTCCTTGCGAAAATTTATTTATGAATATACAAATCAGGATCTAGAGACCAGCGATCCACAGTAAAATTAGATTCATGGATCCGATAAGACTCTAACTTACTCTCTAGTTCATTCAACCTTGTTTCTGCTTGCTTATAAGCAACTAATGAATCTGCTTTGTCTTCTTCTTGATCCGATAATTCTTTTTGCCATTCGGCTTCAAGTTTTTGTTTTAAAACTTCATATCGACGGTTAATCGCTTCAACTTTCTCAACATGGCCATCGAGATCACGCTGGTATCTTCTCTTCTTAGATAAAAGTGCCATTCTTTTTTTGAGTAGAACTTCTACTAGTTCATGAGCCGTTTTCAAATTATTTTCAAGATCCTGACTCCAGAAATGTAAATAGGCACCAGTGGTCAAGTGGACTCGATTGATGCACATTTCATATTCCGGCACACGGAAGAGTAAATATTCAGTACTTCTTGCTTCTACCTTTGCCATGCATTTTTGTGCAGGATAAGTTTCATTCCAAAATTCAACGCGGTCATTCTTATTCAAAAATTTTGCATTTTTAAAATCTAGTCTCACTCTCATCAATTGAGCTGTAGCATTAAGACGTGAAACTCGGCCTGGAAATGTGGCTTCGGCTTTTGATATTTCAGAGGCCGAAGCTTCAACTTCAGCTTTCAGATTTCCTGTCGCAACAAGAGCTAAAAGAATGAAAAAATAAGAGATCTTTGGCATAGATCTATTATGCCACTCCTCTGGGCCATGCCAAGTAAGTTATAATAAAAGGATTTTAGTCAGTTACTGTGGTTTTTGAAGAATGATACTCGCTCTAAATTCTTTTTCATGGAGTGGCTCTTCATATTTGAGCACTCTCATTCCATTGAACATCTTGAGGAGTTCTTGCTCTTTTAAAAAATAGTCTGCAGGATCGTGTCTATGGGAGGGGTGAATCCTTTGTCTTGAAGTGTGAGCTTCATAAATCAAAATTCCACCAGGCCTGAGCCATGTTTTAATTTTTTCTATCAGGCCGCGATCGACATAGTAAAAGCAGATAATGGCATCATAGCTATTGGGCGCAATCTTATAGTCATTCATTGAGGCCACTACACCCTTAATCTTAACACCATACTCTTTTGCTAGGAGATGAGCTTTTTTGACGGCTACGGAACTGATATCAACTCCAGTCACCTTAAACCCTTTTTGTGCTAAGAAAACGGCATTTCGACCTTCCCCCATTCCCATATCAAGTACTGTTCCCTCAAATGGAAGGTAATGATAATTATCGGCCAGGAACTCAGCTGGTCGCTTTCCAAAAACGAAACTTGGTCGATTAAACTTTGCATCCCAGGCCGACTTAGAATCACTGTTCATCTTGATGCCAGTGAGATGTTCAAATCGACTGGCTGGCAATGGTTGTCGCGCAAAAGCGAGTGAGACAATAAAGAATGAAAAAAAGAAAAATCTATTCATGCTCAGCATCTTCATCTTCTGGAAAAGATGGAGAACTTCCCTCTGAGGAGAATAATCCTCCAGATTCAGCTTCGCGAAGTTCACTGGCATTGTCTTCAAACAAAGCTTCATGAACATTATCATTCGATTCATCGAGAGACATCTCAGCGTCAAGATAGAGATTTAATGTCGAGTGAAGTTTTTCGAGTTTTTTTGACATTCGATAAATGTTGTCTTCAACCGTACTTGGCATATCTTCCGTCTGAAAAAGATACCACTTCATTTGATCAACAAGTCCATAAAACTGATCAAGCGCCGAAATTGTTTCAGTTGAACAATGGGCTAAATCTTTAATGGTAGCTCTTTCATAGCGAGAGCTGAATATCCATGGAAAGTGTTCACGAGTTCTTCTTAAAGCAAAAACTTCAACAAATTCTTTGCGACGCTCTTTAATCCTACTCAATAAGTTTTGAGCATCCAATTTGAAAAGTAATAAATAGCGCTGGGTGATTTCGTCTTTGCTAGACTTCATACCCTTCTCCTTAAATCTAAACAGCTAAACCAGGAACCTTAGCACGTCGGCCACCTGGCCATGCTTTAGTTCGGTCTAGTCTGAGCTCATGGAACTTCTTAAGTTTAGCACAGAGCGATTCTAGGTTAAGAGGGTATTTCAAAAAGAAGTAGTTTTTCTGCTTTAGACCTTTGGCTCCCAAGTCTAATTTTTGAAAACTTGAAAAATGAAATAAGGTCAATCGGTCTTGTCTAAGCAACATGGAGAGCACGGGTGCGATATGTTTAGTAAAAAGCGAGTACTGTAAAGAGTGCCTCGTAGAGCAAAGTACAGTAATATGACCCATATTTGTAAGAGCGGCGAGTCTTGTGACCTGGTCAATTTTGACTGGGATTAGCTTAATTCCAAGACGGGCAAACTCAGAAGATGCAGAATAAAAAACTTCATCGAGTTTGTTATCTATAAGAAGCCAAAAAAAGAATTGTTCTTGATTAGTAGTATTCACAACCGACTTATCGGTTATGAACGTCTTCCTCTAAAGCGGGGAGCGAGAATCACAATGGCCAAGAGCAATCCAAACCCGAGAGAAATAATCGGATTACTTCCTCCTCCATTTCCAGGCCCTCCAGAAATATCGATCGTGCCGCAACTTAGTGGAGAAGTGGTAGTTGTTTGCTGTTTTGAGAGAGGAGAGACGTAGCCAATCGCCTGACGTCTTTGAGTTTCATTAAGAGTGTACTCAATCCCGTTTAAGTCATCTGACTGAAGACCATTATAGTTGAGTTGCAGAGTCGGGGCCATTACAGCTTCAGACACCTCCGAATGATCAAGGCCTAGAGTATGCCCGAGCTCGTGAATCAAAACTGTTTTCAACTGTTCTGGAAATGAATTCAATTGATGATTTCCGTTAATAATAATCTCAGCTCTCGCAATATAAGGACCTCCCGTATATCTCACGGCCACAGCTAGAGTGGAGGTTTCTGAGAGTCCTGTCTCCGCTCCAAAGTTTGTAGACCAACGAATGATATTTTTATTTGAAACGGGACTTCCCTGCTGAGAGGAGACATTCCAGAGATCATTGATGTTATTAGTAAAAAGAGAATTCTCCCATTCCTGAACAGCTTCTTGAGCTTTTTGTGCAATCAAAGCTAAGCGTGCACTATTTTGATCCATCACAACCATACTAACAGGCAACGAAGACCAATAAAAACCTTGCTGAAAGTCTTGGGTGATTCTGAAAGCCATTGCATGCTTCCAGCAGAAAAGTGTGAACATGAATATAAAAATTTTTTTCATAAGGGATATCCTTTCCCAAAACTATTCAACAGCTTCAAGCCAACAAAGTTTACCTTGATTTAATTGAACTAAATATTCACGCCCAGCTTCAACAATCAGTGGCCCAAATTTTAAAAGTTCGACCTGAACAATTTCATTTAAAGCCAAATTTCCTTTCATTGATTCTTCTATAGAGAACTTAATGAGCTGTTTACTCAGTGAGCTCTCGCTGCCCTCAGCATCTTTGACCTCACTGGCAATCGCTCGAAATTGAGTGGGACAATTCACTTGGGGTGCTATTGAAAATCCAAACGCTGGACCGGCCCAAAGTAAACATGTCACTAACCAAGCAAAAGGTTTATCAGCCATCCGTGGTCTCCCTCAGATCCTCCATCCTAGAAGATCTTGTTCTCCCTCATCGTTGCACGTCTGAGGCCAGGTGCAAGAACTACGTGAGGCGATGAAAATTCACTGGATTAGAGTCAAAGAAAGGGCAAAATGCGCCCTAAACTCTGGGGTCAGATTGGCACAAGGGAAAAAAATGTCCCTATTGGGAAACAGTCTCTTCTTGGATAGCAGTATTAGACAATTTTAGATGAACAAGCGAGAGAAGAGCCGCTTCTTTAGCGTATTTCTCTTCAGTATGCTCACGCGAGAGCTTATATAATTCGCTCCAACGACTTCCTAAAGCCATGTCTTTTAATTGATTGAGAAGAGAGAGCCGTTGAGCTTCACTTTGTCTAAGCATGATTTGGCCTATTTCATTATTGATCCGATCCATCCAGCTTCTTTCAGATGAGGCAAGCTTTTCTGTAAGATTTTCTCTCACACGCTTACTAAGAGAGATGCCGGCCCCCTCAAACTCATAGCCTAACATTGAAGTCAGCACCTCTTGCCTCTTCTCTAAACTCCAAGGAGCTTTTGGGTTGAATATTAGATCAGATTCTAAATCTAATCTTTTTTCAAAATCAGCCCAATAGCCTGCAAACTCATGCGAAGATGACTTTGATAATGTTTCTAAAGCCCAACTGACTTGTTGACCTTCACCAAAGCCCAACAGAGCGGCAGCTCGAGTGGCGACTTCCCTTCCTTGAGGAATGAGTAAAGCAAAAACAAAAGCCGCTGAAATAATAACTGTGCGCAAAAGATCAAGAGCGAACTGTATTCCAAACTTTGACCAATTATTCTTTTCTATAACAGGAACAGTTACTGGAACTTGAGGAATTAAGGGTGGAGGTGAATCATTTAAATTCTCTAGTCGATCGAGTTGCTTCAACTCAATCAATTTATCGAGATTCTTTAACTCATCAAGCTTGGTGAGTTGATCTAGCTTCGACAATTGATCAAGAAGAGGCAAATTATCTAATGCCTCTAAATGCTTTAGCATCATGAATTTTTCAGAGTTGTTTTCGAGTAACTCTTTTAACCCATTCAAGGAATCAAGTTGAGTGAGTGCGGTTAATTCTTTTAACCGATCAAGATTTTCTAAATATTTGAGATGATCAAGCCGCTCGAGCCCGCCAAGATCTCTTAGAGATCCTAAAGCATCAAGTCGATGAAGATCGTTGAGCTTATCGAGTTTGTCGAGATACTCCAATTTTTTTAACTCTTGTAAGTTTTCAAGTGGAGCAAGATCTTTGAGAAGTTCTAAGTCTTTTAAATTATCTAATTTTGAAAGCAATTCGAGTTTTTGAATCTGATCAAGTTTAGAGAGGTTTTCAAGATTGTTCAGATTTTTAAGCTGATCTAATTTTTCTAATTGGTCTAATTTTTCTAGCCCCTCTATCTTATCAAGCTTCGTAAGATGACTAAGTAAATGAAGATTCACTAAATGATCGAGCGATGAGAGACGTGAAAGCTCACGAAGCCTTTCAAGTCCACCAAGAGAGCTAATAAGCTCATCAATCTTTTGTTCAAGAGTCTCTAAATTTTCCATTTGTATTTATGTATCGGTTTTTTATGGCAAAAAAAAAGGGGCCTAAGCCCCTTTTCATTTTGATATAATCTCTCAACTAATTATTGCTGAGAACCTGAGTTTCTTTGGTAACGATAAAAGTCATGTCTTGCATTATCTTTAAATGACTCAACTCCACTATCATTGACATGTTTTTTAACAAATTGCCCCATACAGCTGGCCAGTTTGTTGTATTGAGAGCAGAGAGCCATCATTGCTCCGCTCACATCAGTCTCATCAACTGCTTCAAGATTACTTCCCATTAATTCTCTTCGCTCTTGAGCCTTTTGAAGGGCATCAGCGGTAGGAACATCTAAACCAAATTTTTTAGCGGCCTCTGTGACTTGCTGACCACAATTCATTTCACCAGATTTTCCTGATGAAATTTGTTTTTTGATTTCAAGATTCAAAACATCATCAACTGAGGTTAAGGAATTGACTGTTGTTCTCTCACTAATGTTTGAAGCTAAGGCAAAAGTATCTTGATAGAGACTCTCGTTCTCTGCAGATTTATCGCAAGCCGTGGCTTTGTTTCGTAATTGTGCAGTGGCAAGTTTCAGTTTTTCTACAGTCTTCTTAGGCTTGTAATGAGCGTAGTAGAGTGCTGTTCCTAGGATCGCTGCAGCCACTACAATAATGACAAGTGCAGAAATCGGCTCCATTGCTTGAGCCTCTTCAATCTTGAATTGATTTAAAATTGGCTGGTACCAGCTCGTTTTTTTTGCAATCAAAGCCAACACAGAGGCCTTAAGCTCAGCGATTGATTTGCCTTTGAGGGATAAAACTTTTCCATCGACTAAGACTTGATTCAAATAAAGGTCCGTATAGGTCACTGTCACTTGATGCATACCAATTTTTGAGGTCCACATCCCTTTAGAAATCTTTGAGAATTTTGGAAGACTCTCTTTTTCAGCAGACCCCAACAACTGTTGCAATTCTTTTTGCTCTGTTGGAGAAACCTCTTTCACTGTGGCTGCATAGGACTTAATTCCAAGCTTAATCAGTCTCTCCATCTGTTGATCAGCATCTTCAACAAATACTTCTCTCTGCGCGTCGGTTAGAGATTTTAAAGTGACTGAATTGATGTTGAATTCTTGGTGTTCACCCACTTCAGATGCTCTTGGAGCATTGATGAATTGAAATGACAAAAGTAGTGCAATAAAAACACGCATGAAATTCTCCCGTTAATGACCTCAATATTATCGGTTGATAGTGGCCTGGGCCTGAAGAAGGAGGTGGGAGAGCGAATTAACCCCTTAAAATAAAAGGGGCTCCTTAATGGAGCCCCAAGAGATCATAGACTTAAAAAGGAGGCAAAATTACATCATTCCGCCCATTCCGCCCATTCCACCCATGCCGCCCATTCCGCCGCCCATAGCAGCAGCTCCGTCATCCTTCTTAGGGATGTCAGCGATCATAGTTTCAGTCGTGAGCATCAAGCCAGCAACTGAAGCAGCGTTTTGAAGAGCTGAACGAGTCACTTTCGTTGGATCGATGATACCAGCTTTAACAAGGTCTTCGAACTTGTCATCGCGAGCGTTATAGCCAAAAGATGCGTTCTTAGATTCTAGAATCTTGTTCACAACTACTGCGCCATCAACACCTGCATTGAAAACGATCTGACGGATAGGCTCTTCGATTGTACGCTTAACAATCTTAATACCAGCCGTTTGCTCCTCGTTAGCACCTTTGAAGCCATCAAGGGCCATACCTGCGTGAAGAAGAGCTGCTCCCCCACCCACGATGATACCTTCTTCAACAGCTGCGCGTGTAGCATTCAATGCATCTTCAACACGGTCTTTCTTCTCTTTCATTTCTGATTCAGTTGGAGCTCCAACACGGATAACTGCAACACCGCCAGCTAATTTAGCTAAACGCTCTTGAAGCTTCTCTTTGTCGTAATCAGAAGTTGTCTCAGCAATTTGAGCCTTAATTGCGCCAACGCGAGCTTCAACATCTTTCTTCGCTCCAGCACCATCAACGATAATTGTGTTTTCTTTATCGATAGAAATTTTCTTACAAGTGCCAAGCTCTTTTAGAGTAGCAGTCTCAAGGCTCATGCCAAGCTCTTCAGAGATAACAGTTCCACCAGTAAGGACTGCAATGTCTTTCAACATTTCTTTACGGCGATCACCGAAACCAGGAGCTTTAACAGCAGCAACATTCAATGTGCCACGAAGCTTGTTTACAACTAAAGTTGTAAGCGCCTCACCTTCTACGTCTTCAGAGATGATGACAAGAGGCTTACCTGTTTGAACAACTTTCTCAAGAGTAGGAAGAAGCTCTTTCATTGAAGAGATTTTCTTGTCTGTGATCAAAAGATATGGATTCTCGAAAGAAGCTTCCATCTTCTCAGCATTAGTCACGAAATATGGAGAAACGTAACCGCGATCAAACTGCATCCCTTCAACAACTTCAAGGTGAGTTTCAGCAGTCTTTGACTCTTCAATTGTAATAACGCCTTCTTTGCCGACTTTCGCCATAGCATCAGCGATCAATGTACCGATTTCAGAGTCATTGTTAGCAGAGATTGTTCCAACCTGCTTGATCTCATCATTTGTTTCAACTTTCTTAGACATAGACTTAAGCTTTTCGATGACCTTTGCAGTAGCAAGATCGATCCCGCGCTTAAGATCCATTGGATTGTGTCCAGCCGCTACCAGCTTAACGCCTTCACGGTAAACAGCTTGAGCAAGAACTGTTGCTGTTGTTGTGCCGTCACCAGCATCTTCGTTTGTTTTCTGAGCCACTTCTTTAACAAGTTGTGCGCCCATGTTTTCGAAAGCATTTTCAAGCTCAATTTCTTTAGCCACTGATACGCCGTCTTTAGTGATAGCAGGTGCGCCGAAAGATTTTTGAATAACTACGTTGCGACCCTTAGGTCCCAAGGTAACTTTAACTGCGTTGGCGAGAGCGTTCACACCAGCGAGGATTGAGGTACGTGCGTGTTCTGAATACTTAAGTTCTTTAGCTGACATATTTTTTCTCCTTAAGAGGGATATTTAATTATTGAAGAACGCCAAGGATCTCATCTTCTTTCATAATGAGATAATTTTCGCCGCCAACTTTAACTTCTGTTCCTGAATATTTGCCGAAAAGAACTTTATCCCCTTTCTTCACATCAAGAGCTTTTACACTCCCATCAGTTAAACGGTATCCAGTTCCAACAGCAATCACTTCACCTTGAGCTGGCTTTTCTTTGTGATTGTCCGGGATGATGATTCCACCAGCGGTTTTAGTTTCTTCTTCCACACGCTTGATTAGAACGCGATCTTGCAAAGGCTTAACAGTCATGGACATTCCTCCTGTAAAAATGCGCTACGCATTATGTTTAGTGTATTATTTAAACGTTTATTGGGCTGACACAATCTAATATCGCTTTCATGAGTGTCAAGGTTAGCACCTGAAAGAAAATGACCGGCGTGGCTTATCTATTGGATAAAACTAGATTTATTTTTACTCAGGATCAGGGTTTTGATACTTGGCAGAGATGAGTTCATAGAGAGAGTGCTTATTGATGAATTGGGCCACCTTGGCCGATAAAAGCGCCACAAACATCATTGGGAAGATGGCCGAGTGTCGATCAGTCATTTCTAGGACAAGAACAAAAGCGGTAAAGGGAGCTCTCGTCACACCAGATAAAAAACCAATCATTCCTAAAACCACAAAAAGCTGAGAGTGCCCAACTTCAAAGATTTGAGAAATAAAACCTCCAATCGATCCACCGGCCGCAAGTGAAGGAGCGAAAATTCCACCCGCTCCGCCAGTCATATAAGAAATAATCGGGCCAATAAATCTTACAAGAGGAACTGAGTACTCAATTTGAACATCATTAAACAATGAATCTGTAAGTATATCTCTACCTGGCCCAAGAATTTTTGAATTATAAAACACAGCAATGAGTGCAAAAGCTAGGCCTAGAAATATGGCCAAGAATCCCTTAGCGACATTGCTCTTAAAGACTTTTTCTTTCTTCATACTCAACGAATAAATGATCTGGCCGAAAATGCCTCCACCCAAACCACAAACTATCGCAATGAAAGAGAACCAACCAGCAGCGGAAATTCCGGTAAACTTCCCTAGATCTGGAAATCCTAAATACAGGTAAGGACCACCTAACCATTGAGAGGCATAACCAGCGATAACGACGGATGTAATCAGAGAAGATTTAAATTTATTAAAATGTGAAGTCGATAATTCCTCAATCGCGAACACCAAACCTCCAAGAGGAGTATTGAATGCAGCTGCGATTCCGGCCGCTCCACCCGTGATAAGCCAGAACTCTTGGTTGATGGGCTGCTTAACATATTTTTCAAACTTCTGTGTAATGGTATAAAAAATTGAAGAAGCAATTTGAATAGTAGGACCTTCTCTCCCAACTGCTCCACCACCAACCACACACACGAGAGAGCTAATAATTTTTACCACAGTCACTTTGATGCCAACAAATCGAGAGAGCTCTTTTTCACTTTCATGATGCTCAATCTTTGCAATGGCCGCCATCACTTGAGGGATACCACTGCCTTTGGCTTCTTTCGAAAAATAGTGAACCACAAACCAGCTCACCCAAAATAGAATGGGGCAGTAAATAAGAAACAAATAGGGATGATTGTGAAGGAACTTTTCTGCTAAGGATTCAGAGTAGTGAAAAAGTTTGGCATAGGCAAAAGCAAAAACACCCACAGAAAATGCCGCAAACCAATAGGGCCATTTATTAATGAATAAAAACTCTGCTACTTCATGCCTGTTAATGTTTCGAATCTTACTTTTTATATTAATCAAACCATCCTACCAAAATTTAAGTTCTATCATTTTAAAACTATGAAAGGCTTGTTGCAAGAAATACGGGGATTATAAATTAAAATGGAATTAGTCATATATATCTCCCATGGAACTAGTTTTGTTTATAAAATTGAAGCACTCAAATGCTGGTAGCAAATCGACTCCAAAGTCTTGTTTTCTAGATTCAAGCTGGGTCAAACTGCCCCAGTCTCACATACCTAAGAGGAAAATTATGCCCTGTGGTTTGTGAAATTCTCCGAGCTTAACACTGCTCAAGTCCCCCCCCTGGCATTCCGAAACAGTAATCACGATACAATGGACCTAGAGACTAGGGCCTTCCCACGGAAAAGGGGACGCATGATTATCTCGTTAGCAAAAAAGTTTTTCCCGATTTGTCCAATGTTTGCCATGTTGATCTCTTGTGGCAAAAAAGTTGAACAAGGAAAAGCCTCAGAGACACAACGGCAGGATGTAAAACTGCCTGATGCGCTCTCACTAGAGGCAAGTGCCACCAGCAATACCATCAGAAACGATGCAGTTTATTCCATACCTCGTGACGGAGATATTGATTTACCGCTCAAGATTGATGTTTCTGAGGGCTCTTCTGGAAATAATAATATCCGTCTTCAATTGAATGTTCTTGATGATGAAGAAGAGTTTCATTGCGACTGGAAAGGTCGCGGCTCGTATTATGAGTTCGATAATTGTGCAGATATTGATGGCAGAGACCTTGGTCTTAATATCAACAACGTAAAAAACTTTAGATTTCCGATTGATCAAGGGAAAAAGCTCAAATTAAAAATCGCAGCTGCACCTGTTGGTACCACCACAAAAGCCAAAGCCGTTCTTCCAGTCACTTGGAAATAAACTTTTAATTTATTATTTTTTTTATTTTGAAGCGGGAGCTCTCTTCGCTTTCTCACCGATACCTGCTTTCTTCAAGGCAAGAATCTTTGTCTCAGACTTTTGAGCGGCCACTCGGTCGACTATAGATTGAATTTCAAAAGCAGGAAGATACTTCTGAAGTCTATGAGACAAGAGAGTTTCTAGGGCCCTTCCACTCTCTTCTCTTACTGCCGTTTTAAAGAGACGAGGAGTATTAGACTGAAGCCAGGCATCGGGCATTTGACCCAAGAGATAATCTAGGATCTCCCAATTACTTTTGGAAAGTGCAATATCAACAGGAGAAGAGAAACCAGAGCCTTTAGATATATCAGCGCCCTTATGGATGAGAAATTTAACCATGGAGAAATCATTTTTATGAACAGCCACTTCCAAAGGGGTTAGACCAAAGAGCAAGTATTGACGGGCATTGATATGAGTCTCATGCCACGAAAATTTTTGAAGCTCTTCAATTTGACCTTTTTCAACCATTTTTAAATATTGACGATTTTGAGCGACATTTGTGTAAGTCAAAAGCCCTGTGAGAATAAAGAGTGAGAAACTCATGGCCAATGCTCTTGGGCTGGCAGCTCTAAAAGTCACCTCAAGCAACTTACTTAAGACAGATTGGTTCCAGTCATAAGCCACGCCCAGTGATATCTTCGTTTTCACATTTTCAATTCTCGTTTCAATTTCAGGATGAGTATTGAAGGGATTCCAAACGGATTTCCTGCGGGCCTCTTCCTGAAACTTTCTTGCCACTTTTCGGAGCGCATTTTCCATGTCATCGAGGCGAATACCTAACTTCATGACAGCAAATGCATCAGCTTCATGCTCTTGTTGGCGATAGTTTCTAAAAAGCCATGAAACGATAAGAAAATAGCTCGCCACAAGGGTGACAAGGAGGGAGCCACCAAAGATAAGAGCACTCGTCGCTGGATCATCACTGAAAACTAAAGTGAGAAGCATGCTGAGAACAAGTGAAGTGATGATTGAAACAACCAGTCCCATGACAAGGACGAAGGCATAAGTAATACGCTTTAAGAGATGTCCATTGGCCATGTGACCAAGTTCGTGACAGATCACGGCATCAAATTCATCCCTCGTGAGTAAGTCACGCAAACTTCTTCCAATGAACATCGTTTGATTTGAAAATCCAAACCATTTTAATCCCACCACAAAAGCGTTATTAAAATCTGGAATATCAATCCAGCGCAATCTCACGTTTTGCCATTCAATCTGCTTTAATCTTTCATGAATCAAATCTAAGTGCTCTTTCTCAACAATTGGACTATTAGGAATCATTTTCAACATAAACATTACTGAGAAAACGATAGTGAGAAGGGAGAGAACGACAATACGACCCACAGTGAAGATTAAAACTTCCATGGCATCAAAGCGGCCAACTGGTGGATCAATCAATGTGGCATTGAGCAATTGAAAAATAAAAAATGGAGCTAAGAGAGCAGCTGTAAGTCTCAAATACGAAAGCATAGACTTAATAAAACGCTCAGTCGAAATGTCAGTCAGTTTTTTGTGCCAAGGAAAAATAAGGTATGTTTGAAAGATGTAGGTTGAGCAAATAGATCCCATTCCAAAAATAATAAATTGAACCCACGATGAGAGCTTATGAGGGACAAAAAAAGCGATGAGTAATTGAATGGAAAAATGGCCAATATATAAAAAACCAAATGGTTTATTCACAATTTTGTGAAATTGATCAATGTTTAACGGAGACGAAGAATCATTCCAATAAGGTCTTAAGAGAACCCAACGCCACCATCCACCAAAGGCAGAATAAATAAACAAACTTGCGGCTAAACTTATAAAAAAAGCTAACAAATCAGACCCCCGCTGCTAAGAGTCTTTTCGGCTACTTTGGACTGGGGCCATAATCTGAAATTCATTCGAACAAATAGGGGAAAAATGGCGAACATTTGTATGAAATTGCACGATTTTTATCAGACCCACTCCACTCTCAAGCCAGGGGAAGTCATTTTGGATGTGAGAAACCCCGACGAGTTTGCTCAAGGACACATCAAAAATGCCCTCAATATTCCACTTCCACTCCTTTCAGAAAGAAAATCCTATCTCGAAAAATTTTCTCAAATCTACATTCACTGTAAGCGCGGTGGACGAGCTAAAAATGCCATGGCAGTACTCACTGAGCTTGGTTTTAATAATCTCGTTTGTGTGGATGATGCAGGGATGGAGGAATGGGAAAACTCTGGCTATCCCCTAGTGAAATAGCTAAAAGCAGTTTTTCTTGTGATGTAAAAAGAGCATAGATTGGTGAGCTAAGCCAAGAGAGGTGTCACCAATTCTTGCTCTTACTCTAATGGGAAATTTGAAATCCGTTAAACCAGTGCAGTTATAGCCCACTCTCTTATCAAGAATTAAACTTTGAGCAATGGGATCTAAAAGTTCTCTCAGAAATTTTGCATCATAATCTTTCATGGCCACTTGCTGACATTCAGCTCTACAAGCGGTCTGAGATTCAGCATCAAGAGATCCATAATAACTTGTTTTAAATTCACCAAGAGGAAACGGACCTAAGTTGGAAGAACTGGCAAGTGGAGCAATAGCAAAAACTTCACAACGACAATAATTTGCCCATGAATTCAAGCTGAACATAAGTAAAAGCACTGACAGGTATCTCATGAGAGACCTATCGGAAATTCAATTGGCTACTTTAACTCATACCAGTTTAGTCCGGTACCAATGTCCACTTTTAGATGAGTTTTAAGCTTCACGGCCGTCTCCATACGCAAGCGCACAAGCTTCTCTATCTCATCCTTTTCCTCAGGCGGAAGCTCTAGGATCAATTCATCGTGCACTTGCAGAAGCAAAGTAGCCTTGAATTTTTTCTCTAAGAGATCTTTTTGGAGATTGATCATCGCAAGCTTAATGATATCGGCAGCAGTTCCTTGAATAGGACTATTGATTGCGATTCTTTCGGCCATGGATTTGACTTGTCTGTTTTGAGAATGAATTTCGGGAATAAATCTTTTTCTGCCAAACAAAGTTTCAGCAAAGCCTGTGGCTTCAGCTTGCTCTTTAAGTGAGTCGAGATAACCTTTCACTCGACCAAAGCGTTGAAAATAAAGTTTTATGTAATCGCGTGCATCGGTTTGAGAGATTTTCAATGTTTGTGAGAGACCGAAGGCCCCTTGTCCATACATCAAACCAAAGTTGATCGCTTTGGCACTATTTCGCTGCTCTTTGGTTACCTTCTCTAATGGAATACCAAAAACTTCCGCTGCTGTTTGTACGTGAATATCTTTGTCATTATTAAATGCATCCAGCATGACTGGATCTTCTGTGTAGTGTGCTAAAATTCTAAGCTCGACTTGTGAATAATCGGCAGAGAGTAAAATTTTTCCAGGCGAAGCGACGAATCCCCGTCTCAGCCTTCTCCCATTCTCAGTTCTCACTGGAATATTTTGTAGATTGGGATTATCTGATGACAATCTTCCTGTTGCCGCATTGCCAGGACGAAAATGCGTATGCAGTCTTCCATCCTTGGCGACTAAACGTGGAAGCACTTTAACATAAGTTGAATTGAGCTTTTCTAATTCTCTAAAATGCAAAAGCATCTCTGGAATAGGATTTGTCCCCATGGCCGCGAGTTCTTCAAGCACATCCGCATCAGTCGAGTAGCCAGTCTTCGTCTTCTTAATAACTGGAAGTGACTGCTCTTCAAACAGGAGCGTCGCAATTTGTTTCGGTGACTTAAGATTCACTGGGTGACCCGCAAGTGCCTCCACTTCGCTCACAATTTGTGTTGTTAGTCCTTCAAATTCTTTTTCAAGCTCAGAATAAAACTTCACATCAAGGCTAATCCCCTTCAATTCCATGCGGGCGAGAACTTTTATCAAAGGAAGATCTAGTTCTCGATAAGGCTTTTCAACATCGCTCTCTTTAATTTTACTTAGCAAATCCTTTGCGGCGACCTCAATGACATTGAGTCGAGTAGTCAGTGCTTCTGTATCGATTGAAGTATTCAGTAAATCGCCCTGAGCATTTGAAACTAAGTCAGAGAGTCCTGAATGAAAATGCTCGCGAGAGAGAGTATCTAAATCATGACGTCCTTCTGGTGAGAGAACGAAGCACATCTGAGCAAGATCTTCACCATCACAAAGATCAAAATCATACCTCAGCATCCGATGCCAGATACTTTTAAGTTCCCAAGTTCGAATACTTTTCCTAGCTTTTGAGATTGATCCCCAGAGTTCTTTCTCATTTGGATTTTGCCAAATGGCTTGAGTTTTTTCATCTCCAAGTGCAATCGCCAAAAGATCCGAGAATGGGTCCCCTTCATCTCTAAAAACTGGAAACAAATTTAAATTCTCAGAACTTTGATTCAAAAAACCTTCAAGATCTTTAAGTGAATTGAGATTCAAAAGTTTTTTCTTTGAAACTTTCTTCTCTTCTGCTGGTTTTTCATCACTCACAGGTAAAACCGGGCCAATCTTTGCCAGAAAGCTTCTAAAGCCCAAGCGATCTAGGTAGGTCGCAAGTTCTGAGTCGGCTTTAAACTCAAAAGCCAGATCATTGGGTTTAAACGGTAAATTAAGATCACATTTAATCGTAGCGAGTTTTTTTGATATGCGGGCAAGCTCTGCATGCTCCTTAAGAGCACTTTGAGTTTTTTTTCCTTTCACATCATCAGCATGTGCCAAACATTCTTCAAGAGTTCCATACTCTTTTAAAAGTGCTGCAGCTCCTTTGGGTCCTATTCCAGGAATACCTGGGATATTATCTGATGAATCTCCGATGAGAGAGAGGTAATCGACGATTTGATGAGGAGGAACTCCCATTTTATCTTCAACATCGGCCGGCCCATAGGTTTTCTCTTTCATGGTGTCGAGCATTTTGACTTTATCATTCACAAACTGCATGAGGTCTTTATCCCCAGAGGCAATCAGGATTTCGTCAAAGTCTTTTTGATATTGAGTGACGACTGAACCAATAATGTCATCGGCTTCATACTCTTGAAGAGCCAGAGTTTTAAAATGCAATTTCTCTAAAAGCTCATCTATTAGTCCAAACTGTGGAATCAAGTCATCAGGCGGATCTGTGCGATTGGCTTTATAATCAGTGTAAATTTCATTTCGAAAAGAAGGGCCTTTTGTGTCACGTGCGCAGATCACATGAGTCGGCTTCATGTCTGTGATGAGTCGATGAAACATGTTCATCACTCCGTAGACAGCATTCACGGGTGTGCCATCGGGCGCATTCAGCGGTCGAATGGCAAAGAAAGCCCTGAATATAAAATTACTCACATCGATAACAATCAAACGGCGCATTTTGTCTCCGGATTATGGAGCCATCGGTTTGCGATTTTCTAACCACGCTCCACGACGGCGAACAGATAAGCTTTGAGGGTCATTACCAACAACAGTGGTGTCGGCCATCACATCACCCAAGCGATGGGCGGAATCAAGCTTGAACAAGAAATAGAGTTCTAAAAAAATGAGAGGAACAGATAAAATCACACACAATATCCATCCCCAAAAAGGGACAAGGGCAAATCCCAAAGGGAGCAGAATGGGAAGGTTTCTGATTAAAGACTGCCTCATACTGCAAGGATGGCCATCTTCTAGTGAGACGACACGAAATCCAATCATTCGCTTGCCGATAGATTGCCCATCAAAGAGGGAATCTGAAACAGCTAAATAGCCAATAGCGAGGGCCAAACCCCAAGGGTAAGCTATAAAAGCCAAGACCACGACGAGGCCGAGATCGATGCTTTTTGCCAATAGCCTAGCGAGTCTTGCCCGCTTTGGACCAATGGCCAATAGATATTTTCTATCCATGGCACACATCATAGCGGCCAGGAGCAGTGTTTTCCAAGTGCTTGCCTTGCCTGAAACATCACTTTCAGCTAGAGTGAGAAGGTATTAATTGTGGCATGCACAATAAAGCACGCCCTACGAGGAGAGCACCATGGCCAATTTAAAAAGTGTAACAACTGATAGTTTTGAACAAGACGTAATGAACGCTTCTACAGCTGTTTTGGTTGATTTCTGGGCAGAATGGTGTGGTCCTTGCCGCGCTTTAGGTCCAGTTCTTGAAGAAGTGGCTGCTGAGAATGACGGAAAAGTTCAAATCGTCAAAGTAAACGTTGATGAAGCTCCAGAGCTCGCCAATCGTTTTGGCATTCGTGGAATTCCTACTATGATTCTCTTTAAGGGCGGCGAAGTGAAAAGCACTCTTATGGGCAATCAACCTAAAGCTGAAATCGTTAAACAAATTAACTCAATTGCCTAATGGATTTCATTACACAAGCGTACCAAGAAGCGCGCACAACTCTCGATAGATTTTTCGAAGACCCAGCGCAAGTGGCATTGGTACGCAAGAGTATTGAGACTTTTGTCACTAGCTTCAAGAGCGGTGGACACGTATTCAGTTGTGGTAATGGCGGCTCAATGTGTGATTCTTTGCATTTTGCTGAAGAGCTCACTGGACGCTACAGAAAAGACCGCAAGCCCCTTCCTGCTACTGGTATCAGCGAAGCTGGCCACATCACTTGCATAGCTAATGACTTTGGATTCGATCATATCTTCTCTCGCTATGTCGAAGCCTGGGGCTGCAGTAAAGATGTGCTTCTCGCCATCTCTACGAGTGGAAATTCGGCTAATATTATCAAAGCCACTGAGGCGGCTAAGGCCCATGGAATGAAAGTTATCGCTCTTTTGGGTAAAGATGGCGGTAAGCTTAAATCGATGGTTGATGTTCCTATAATCATACCTTGTCAGATAACTGATCGAATTCAAGAGGTTCATATTAAGCTCATTCATATCTTTATCGAAGGTATTGAAAGAGAGCTGTTCCCAGAGAACTATCGCTAGTAAATCTTACATACTTTAAACCGCTAAATCCTAACTTGTGCTAGTTATCCCTCGCTTATTAAAAGTGAGGTACTTATGTTACGCGGTCTAATCGCTATGGTTTTCATGCTTTGTGCTTTTCAAGCCCTGGCAGGTGAAACGATTACTACAATTGCTACGGTTGTAGATTCTCTTAAAACAAAGAGTCTTTTGATTCTTTCATCGAGTGATGGAAGAGTTTATAAGACGGCCCAAAGTGATGAGATGAAAAAATATCTCGAGTCACTAAAGGGTCAAAGTGTGGTTCTTAAGTGGACAGAAGAGGGTAAGGATTTAGTGGTGACTGGTGTTGAAGTCACTCGCTCTTCACAAGCAATCAATTTCTTTGAATCTGATCCCAACCGTAGCACTGAGATCACTGATGTTGGATCTGAAGCAGAAGTTACTCGCCTCTTCGCCCTTCAAAATGATGGGGATAAGTCTCGCTCACAATGTTTTAAGCGTGCGCACATGTGGGCGTTTGAAATGTGGTCACGTGAAGCAATCGTGGGCCAAAAAGTCTTTATCTTTTACTCTAAGAGATACATTCAACTTGAAGAGTTTGATTGGTGGTTCCATGTCGCTCCAGTGGTCACTGCTGGTGGAGTTGAATACGTGATGGATAAAACCTTCTTAAAGAAGCCAGTAACTGTGGCTGAATGGAAAAAGAAATTCATGAAAGAGGGAATCACTTGTCCAATTATTGAAAACTATAATCAATACGAATCACAACCTTGGAATCGCCTTTGCTTCCTCATGAAAACTCCAATGTGGATTTTTAGACCACTTGATATCCGCAACAGAGATGAGAAGGGCGAAATTAAAAATGGTTGGGATCTTATGGAACTTCAAGATGCTCGCCGTGCATTTAAAGGCTGGGAAGATAATTTTGAAGCCCTTGATACTGGCAGCAGAACAATTAATCACTGATAAGGATTTTTATGAAGTATTTATTAATCTTAGCTTTTACTCCCGTGCTTTGTTTTGCCAATGAAATCCAAGGCACCATGATGCTTAAGGGAACAGCGAAAACAAAAATTATCATCAATGGAATTGAGGCAAAATGTTCAGTTAAAGTTGATGAAGTGAAAAACACTATGACTGAGGATAGTTTTGGTAATCCGGCTTATCGTGTTTGGACTAAAATCGAGGTTTCTGGATCAAATAGTGATAGAACGGTCAAAATTGATCAGAGTAATTCAGTGAGATTTACTAACCTACACAAAACTGCCGAGGGCACTCAAGTCGATGATTTCAAATATGTGTCCGAGGACAATAGTAGGTCCACTTTAATGATCAATGAAAAAGGTCGCATCACGTCTGCGGAATTTCCTGTCGGGGCAAAACTCGTTCGCTGTAATTTCTAATTCTCGAGTGAAGTGGTCACCTAAGATTTGATCACTTCACTTATCTCTTGGTTCCTGAGCAGGAGCCGCTATAATAATCATAAGATACTAAGCATTTTATCTTTCCATGGAAGGGGATCGAAATATGTCATTCATTCAAAGCGGCATTGATTTTATTGTAGGTGGCGGATTTTTTATGTACGTCATTCTCGGAGTATTCGCCATTGCGTGCGCAGTACTTGTGGAACGTGCAAAAAAACTCAGCTCGATGGACATAGATGGCCCATCGTTCATGAATGAATTGCAACGCTACATCCTTTCTAACGATATACAGGGCGCCATTAGAGTTTGCTCAGGATCGAATGGAGCTCTTCCGAGAGTATTAAAAAGTGGTCTCAAGAGGGCCAATCAATCACCTGAACAAATTCAAAATGCAATCGATGCCACTGCACTTGAAGTGATTCCAAAGCTTGAGCAACGACTTCCTTATCTTTCTCTTTGCGCAAACCTTTCTACCCTCTTTGGACTTCTTGGAACAATTCAAGGTTTGATTCAATCATTCGCAGGTTTAGCAGCTGCTGATCCCACTCAGAAAGCAGAAATTCTTTCATCTGGTCTAGCTGTTGCAATGTATACAACTGCCTTAGGTCTTGCTTCTGCGATTGTCATTATGGTTTTCCACGCTTTCTTAGCTGCCAAAGCAGAAAAGATCGTGGGTGAAATTGATGAGTTTTCCGTGAAGCTCTCTGACTTACTCGGAACAAAAAAAGCTGACTAAGGATCATTGATGATTCGTGTACCCACAGCGCGCCGTCGCAGGAAGCCCGAGCAAAAGCTGAATTTAACGCCCATTATGGATGCGGTATTCATCTTTATTTTCTTTCTTCTTATGTCGGCTAACTTTATCAAGATCATGGAAATCGGATCGGATGTGCCGATCGTTTCAGAAAACGATCCACCTCCTCAAGATAAGAATCCATTGGCCCTTCAGTTAATTATCAAAGAGAACGAGATTGAATTGATGAGAGGGACAACTCCACAACTTGTGGCGAAATTCCAACGTTTGGGTGATGGAAAATACGATTTAGCCAACTTGCATGCCAAGCTGGTTGAATTCAAGAAAACAAAATCCTCAGAAGAGAGCATTATATTCTCTCCTGAATGGGAAATTGGATATGAGGAACTAATCCGTGTGATGGATACAGTTCGTTTATTAGAAAAAACTGATGACGCTATTTTTAGAAAAACCAAAGAAGGTCTTGATGAAAAGATTCCGACTTTGTTTTCAAAAATCGTTTTCTCTAACTTAATGAGTTAATTATGTCTCGTCGTGGAAGCGCTAGATTCATGAGCAGAAGAAGAAAGCCGAGTGTGCTTGAAGTCGATGTTACATCACTTCTAGATATCCTCACGATCCTTCTGGCATTTTTGATCAACAATTTCGACGCAACCGGTGTACGAATTCACGTTCCTGCCGGGATCTCTCTACCGGACTCCCACTCACAGAGCGTAAATACTAACGGGGTGAGTATTCAAGTTTCAGCGGATAAAATCTGGGTCGAGAACAAAGAAGTACTTAACAGTGAAACGATGCCAGACAAGATGTACGATATGGATGGTAGAAGAATCGTAAGTCTCTTTAATGAACTCGTAAGCATCAAGGAATCTATCAAGCAGACTGAAAAGATCTCTCCCGATGCTGTGAAATTCTCCGGAATTGCTAATCTTGTCCTAGATAAGAGTTTAAAATACTCCTATATCAGAAAGATTATGTTTACCTGTGCTGAAGCCGGATTTAAAGAATATAAATTTGTCGTCAGAAATTTAGAGCAATAAAAAAGGGGCCACTGAGCCCCTTTGATTTTTAGATTTACTCGCTTTCAAATCAATCTTAATCTCATCACACACAATCAAAAGAAAGAAATAGGCACACCTTTATGTGTGCCCATTATGAACTAGATTCTCTTTGGATAGAAATTCATTGGCTGCTTCACTTCGACAGTTCCGCCGCCTAATGGTTCTGGGAATTGAATCCCTCTAAGAACATCCACGACACATCTTTTCACTTGGCCAGGAAGATTACTGCTGTTATCCACTCCTGCTTGTGAAACGTGACCAGAAGCTCCGATTACAAAATTCAGTTTAATCACACCTTGAACCTCTGATCCCACACGCTCGAGTTCAGACTGATAACAAAATCTAAACTTTGGAAGATTATCCATTAAAATTCTGCGGATGATATCAGGATCCATAGAACCGAGAACCACAGTCTCAGCTGGAATACCGGCCGTGAAGACTGTCGTTTTATTTGATAAACCTTCAGCACCCTTTGATGTTGAACCAATCACACCATTGGCCACACCCGTAAGAGATCCCATGCTGTTATTCACTGTTGCGGTTTGAACACCAGAGCCTGAGCCAACTCCAGTGGCGACACCTTCACCAAATGGATTACTTCCACCAGATCCAGCTGCTGATTTAACCCCCTGAACATTTGAGAGAGTTCCACCTTTTGCTAAAAGAGTGTTCACACTGCTTGAGAAATCGGCACTCTTGTAGACTTCTACTGGGCCCGACTGCTTTATTCCAGGAAAGGCAGACTTACTACTTCCCACAGTGATTTGAGCTTTAGGAGGGCCAGACGCTGGACCGCCCGAACGAGCTTCTGCAGTCACCTTTGAACTTGGATTGCCTTTTCTTACGGGTCTGGTCTCTGTAGCCGTCTTACTACCCTGAGTTTTTTTGTTGTCTTGAGTGCTATTTTTTACAACAGGCTTCTCTTGAGGCTTTTGTGGCTCAGGTTTCTCAATTGGCTTTGGAGTTGGAGGTGCCGTCTGTATTTTTTTAGGAGCTTCTTCTGTTTTAACGACAGCCTTCTCTTTCGAAACGACTAGTTTTTGCTTATATAAAATGGTGGCCACTCGCTCGGGTGCCAACTCTTTCTTCTCTTCTTCTTTTTCTTCTTCGTTTCTTTGAATAAATTGAATTCCAATACTGAATGCGAACGTAAACATTAAAAAGAGCATCATCAGGCGTCTTAAAACAGGATCACGCCTAAACAGTGGGGCCGTTGCAATTTTTGGAGGAGCATCCACTTGTCTGACGAAAATCTGAAGATCACCCTTCTGCTGCCTCATGATGTCTTGAGCTCTTAGCTCCACAGTACCAATTCCCTGATTCACAGCTTTGGACTGATGCTCACTTAAATGAAGAACCTCATAGCCAGGCATTTTGTGAACGGAAACTTTTCCGCCAACTATTTCAACAAACGGGACTCTCTCTGTTTTACCTAAATAGGGGAACTCGAGATCTGTGACATTAGGCTTGAATCCAGACATGAAGTAAGTTCCGTCTGTATCAGGTAAATAGTCGACACTGTAAACTCGATCCTGGAAGAGAATGATGATCTCAACCGCTTGTCGAGTCGTGTCGTATTTAAAAATAGGATAAATTTCAGCAGAATCCTCAAAGATATACTCACTTTGCTCAGCCTTAGGATCACGGGCCAAGGGAAAGACGACATAAGGCATATCAGTCGCTGCGACTTCAGGCGCATCAGGTAGCTTCTTCGTCTCTGGCAAGGCCGGCAATTCAGGTGCTGATTTAGTAGATGCTGAACCAAATTGTGGCTCAAGAGAATCGAGAACTGGTGGCAAATTCTCCTCGGGGCGATATGCAATAAAGGAGAGATCTATATCTGCAAGAGAGAACGTATCTCCGGGGCCTAAATCACCCACCACAATTTTCTTTCCGCCAATCCAGGTGCCATTGGTCGAATTCATGTCATAAATTTTGGCGCTATCCCCATTCACTTCAAGGACTGCATGAATAGCTGAGATCGAATCACTGTCTATAATCACATCACAGGATTCTGATCTTCCAATTAAAAGTCTTCCTTTAGAAACCACATCTCCATCAACTTTGATTCGTTGATCCTTGGATTTGATTCTATAAAGTAATTGGCTCTTCTGCTTTTGTGTTTCCACAATATATCCTTTTCTTAGCGAATACCGCTTGCAGCTTTACGCATCTGATTTAAAAAATCTTTTCTTTCTGGTAATCGATTCGCATAGTCTTTCTTGGGCGTTGGAGCAACCGAGAGATCTCCCGGTGCGCCAGATTGTCCCTCTACGCCAATCTCTTCAAAATCAAACTTTTCATACTTTTTATATTCATAAACAACTTTCTTCGCTGGCTTTGCCGCAAAAGAGTTGAATGAAAACATGAATGATAAAAACAAAAAGTATTTCATCTCATTCTCCAATTATTCGGCGCAAACTTGCCGCATAGGATTTGTCAGAAGACTCAACATTGGTTCTTCCAAGAATATCTTTCGCTAATTCACTTTTTCCTAACTGATGCGCCGTTAGCGCCATATTTAAACCAATTCTCGATTCTTTTCTTTTAGAATCAGGAATGGCATTAAATTGCTCCCAAGCCTCATCCCAACGCGAAAGAAAGACATAACTTGTAGCAAGCCCCGCCCTTACTTCAGCATCTCCTGGGGATTCATCTGAGAGACCTTTAAATAAGCGGAGAGCTTTTTCACCAAGTCCATAATTAAGCAAAAGATTAGCAAGATTAAATCTCGGCGTTTTTGCAAACTTTCCTTGCTCGAAAGCACGCTGAAGAGCGACTTGAGCTTTTTGATCTTGGGAATTTTTATTATAAATCACACCAATATTATTAAGTGCCGGAACGTACTTTGGTGTCACTTCCAGTGCTTTATTGTAGAACAAGAGCGCTTTCCTCTCATTGCCTTGAAGAAGGTGACAGGTCGCCACTTGATTCCAGTAAGTGGGAATTTTTGCATGAGAGGCAAATAGTTGATCTGCGATTGAGAAAGCTTCAGCAAAAGATTTTTTATAACAGAGGACCATCATTGATGCCAATTGATCCTTTCCATTGGTGATTTGTTGCAATTCCGTATTATTCGATTTGCCCGCTGATTCTTGATAGAGTGCATTCGATTGAGTGGCACCCTTAGGAGCTTGATAATAATCCTCACTCGCATTGTAGGAGAGCGGTTTGTTTTTTTTGAAGTCAGCTGTTTTGACTGAAACCGATTGAGCCGGATCTATGTTTTTTTTCTTCTCCGAAGTAGAAGAACAAGCAGAAATAAACACCATTAACATGATTAGGCTGCTCTTCATTGCACACCTCCACGGTCCATGAGCACCATCGTCTCAGAAGAATGATAATAAGGGGCTGGTCTCATGCCTTGAGGGGCAAGCATTTCAAAATTATCTTCTGAAAGAATAACGTTCTTTTCTATTAAGCCCACCACTTCCTGTCTTCTCTTTTGAGCTGTACCGAGGATCGGAGTCCAAACACTGGCCATCGCCTTTTTAAAACTTTCAATATATTCAGGTGGTTTTTCAGACGGAGTGAAATCTTTGAGTTCTACGGCAAAATCTTCATAGGCATTAATAAGCAGTTTATAAGCTCTTACTATTCCCTTACCTGAACCTGTCGATTGAATATCATTGACTTCAGCAGTTAAGGAATCAAGTCCAGCAAGTTTCTGTTTAACCATTTGGTTGAATTTTTGTTCTGGAAATTCTAATTTCATTTTCGACAGCAAATTACATTTATGCTCAAGACGTGGCATCAGCCCGAATGCAATGATATCGAGACCCTCAACAGGTATATCAAGATTTGTAGATTTAGCAGTTTTATAGATCGAAACAATTTCGTTACCAATAGACTGAGCCTTACCAGAATCACCTATCGAGAGATATGACTGGCGAAGACTTTCAAGAAATGGAATCGCCTGTGGGGCCTGAGTTTTACTCTTGGCGACTGGATCAATAGATCTCTCTAAACTATCCCATCTTTTTAATCGTGAATACTCTTTAGAGAGCTCGATCCTGACTTCATTTTGCGTCACTTCATCAATGCCGCAACGAGGACCAAGGGCCAGCACTTCTTCTGCTTTAGAAACTTCGCCTTCTGCAAGCCATAGGAAAGCAGCATTTTTAAAAGAAGTATTTTTTGCATTAAGACCTTCACCACAAAGTTTGGCCACAATTCTAAGACTCAAGTCAGCTGATTGGGCAAATTTTTGGCGCAAAAAAAGATTGGTTGAAATCGTTAAAAATGATTCCGCAAATTGCTTGGCTTCTTTATTTTCCATGTCTTTCAAAGCAACGACTGACCATTGATAACTCTCATTTAAGTCGCCAGCTTCATAATAAAGTGCTGCAAGGTTGTAAGCTGCATTCGATTTGGCCCTAGGAGTACTATCAGCACTATTGTAGACACGAATGTAATTTTTGAGCGCACCTAATTTATCACCTTTATCCAGCGCAGTCTGAGCATCTTCGATTTGAATTTTCGTCATTAATTGGCGAAGGGCATCTCCATACTTTTTAGAGACCTTATATGTTCCTTCATTAATTTGACCCACAAACGACTTCACTCTTTCAAAATCTTTTTTCTTTCGAGCATCTTCCATCAGACCCGCAAGCATTGATTCCTGAGTTTTAAAATCATCGGGATAGACCTGGGCATAATCCTTAAGTACAGCTTCAGCATTTACGAGATCTTTTTTATCAATATAAACCTTGTAGAGTTTCTGGCGAATAACTTTAGAACGATCTGATTTAGAGTCTTGTTTGAGATAAGCTGTATAGACGGGGATATAGTATTTCTCGGCGACTCCTACATTTAGAGTGGGTTGCCCGAGAGTGGCCAACATCCCTTCCATCGATTGAGTGGCTATTTTTTTATTCCCTTCATTTTGAGAAGCACCATAGGCGGATTGATAAGATGCGAGCGCTAATTCGTAATTTTGAGCCGCAAAAGCTGTTTCACCCTTAAAGAAGAGAGGCTCTGCTACTTTTCCAGGTCTAAGACGTGCCAACAAATCAAAGTATGACTCCGCTTGCTTGGATCTTTTCTCTCTTGTCTTCTTCACATTTTTATAGGTTTCTGAGCTCGCTGCTTTTTGAAGTTCAGCTGCTTTCTTAGCGACTTGGTAATCCAATACCTTGAGCTGTGTTTCATCCAGACTCTTGGCTTCGGCCATTGTGACTAGCTCTTTAGAAGCTTTGAGATGCGGTCCAACTTTCTCATACTTGTCAAAGAGATCCATCTGTAAAAGAAGAATTTCAGCTCTCTGTTGTGGATTTTTTTGCATCCGTGCGGCTTCATTTACTAATTGCTCTGCTTGAGTGAATTTGCCTTGAGGGACAAGAACTTTTGCTATTTTTATTAAATGCCCAGAGAAATCAATTCCCTGAGATTTATACCACGCGATCGCTTCATCATTTCGTTTGGCATCTACATAGAAGATACCAAGATCGCGCTCAACGAAATACTGCATATTAATATATTTCTGATTTGCTGACTTCTTATGAATATCCTTCATTAAGTTGATGGCTTTGTCGTACTTTCTCTCTCTGTAATAACACCAAGCCAAATTGAAAGCATCTTTTGTCCACCACGTCTCATCTAGTTTTGAGAGTGAAGATTCATAGAGAGGGATTGCTTTTGAATACTTCTGCTTGTTGTAATAGGAATCAGCAAGGGCTAGCTGTGACTTGTAGTATGTGCCGGAACCACTGCGCGCCTTAGTGCTTGCGACCTTGAGATATTTTTGCGATTGATCATATTGTTTGAGCTCTCGTGCATTAAAGGCCAGGATATAATAGACATCGGCAATGTCTTTATAATTCGGAAATTTTTTAGTTACAGCTAGAGCGTATTGATTCGCATTATTAAAGCTTCTATTAGATTGAGCATAAAACTTATCTTGGTCCTCTTCACGCCTTTTTTCTGCAGGAATCGCAAGAAACTTTTCATTTTCAGATTCTCTTTGAAGGCGGGCCTTCTCAAGATGAAGCTCGGCGGCCCTCAATAAAAGCTCTGCATCACTATTGTTTCTCTGCTTTGATAGGCGAGTCACTTCCTGAAGTTCTTCATCGATAATGCCCAGAATGCGATCTCTCCTCTTGTCATCGCCACTTCCAGCAGCGAATGCAGCAAGAGAGGATATAATAAAAAGGAGACTGAGAGTTTTACTTAGCATTCTGACCCCAGGGCAAATACATAATCTCCGAGTTCATCGGCCCAAAACTCACCGTTAAAATCCCAGAAGTATTGCTTATCATTTCTATCTATATATTTAATATCGCCACGTTTTTTACCTTCACCCACATCTTGGTAAAGTGACTGTTTCTTACGGGCCAAGACCTCAAGCTTAATAAAACTCATGTCCTGAAAAGTTTTTGAAAGGGCATTATATTTTTCGTTGAACTGGGCCCGCGCATAACTGCCCATCAAGTCTTGGTATTCACCCACAACTTCTTTCACGTTTTTCATGAGCTCAACATTAAATCGTGAGTTTCCAGAACTCTTTAATTTATTAAACTCTAAGATTGAATCAATATAGGCTTGCTTCATTTCCTGCCAAGCTGGATCTTTAGATATATTCAGAAGCATCTGTTGCATTAAGAAGTCACGAGCGACTTTATCTTGCTCAAACGTCGTCACGAGACGGAAGTAATAGTTGTAATCTCTTCCATGTGAAACAATGAAGCCCCTTAGATTTTTTGAAGGCTCCATCCATTGAGAATAGAAGTTCTCTACAATCGAATTTACATCTTCATAGAGACAAAGACGCATATAGGCCAAAGCCTTTAGAACATCTATTTCAGGATTAAAAATAAAATCAAAGACTGGGGCTTTGTAAGAAACCAACTTCCCTAATGTCCTATTGAAATTTTGAAGGTAGTAACTCGACCAAGCTTCCTCAAAAAGGATCTCAGGCCAAATATAAGAAGACTTCTCAATATCAAGATAGAGAAAGTCCGCTTTTTTATAATCACCACGCGTGAATGCAGCGCGGGCTATCCCGGCAATACAAGAGTCACGATTGATCAATAATTGGCGAAGCTTAACGGGATTGGATTCGTCGTTATAGCGTGAACGAGAAAACGAAACACAGTCCTTATAGTCAGATTCTGATTCTGCTATTTTTCCCTGAATACTATGAATTGCTGCTTTTAAGTGAACAGCAAATGGATAAACAGGATGGTTGGCATTGACTCTTTGCAATTCAGTGAGTGACTCAGACCAGCGACCTTTCCTGAAATGTTTTTTAGCGAGGATGTAGCGCACAACGGAAGAGCGAGATTGGCCAAGAATATTATCGGGTAGAGTTTCAAACGGACGAACACCGGTATAAGCAATAAGCTTATCAAAGGCTTCATCTAGGTCTTCATCAAGTGAAGCACGGTTTTGAACCAAATACTCTTTCATAAATGGCACTGCAGAATAGGGATAGCCTGCATCGACAAGTTGGATGACAATTTTTCTCCAAGAACTTGCCCCCGAAGTCGTCTCCCAGGTTTTTTGAGCCGAACTCAAGCTGGCCATCGCTGAAGTGATTGAAAGCGATAAAAGAAAAATAAAAATAATTAAACGGTTGAACATCCTGTTCTCCCCTGACTTAGAAAGCAAACATCAGCCCCATGCCGAAGTCATAGTTTGAAAACATCTGACTCTTGCCAGCGGTATTAGACGTTTTGCGTTCAGCTGTATAATGCATGCCTGTGAAATCAAGTCTTAAGCTCCAAGCTTGGTTGATATGAAAGCGAAGAGCCGTCGACCACAAGCCACCAGTTGTATTTTCACTTGTTAATGTACTCGGTGCACCCGGAAGAAATTTATTTCGATTATCCATCGTTTTAATTTGAGTTGCCCCTAAACCAAACATCCAATCAAAATAAAAGATCTGATTGAAGGTGTTGATCTTAGCGTAGAATGGAGACCACCAAAGGATTCCCCCCATGACAGTGTCGAACTTGCGATAAAACGGAACAGTTCCCTGCTCCTTAACACCTTTGGCCGTATCATTTTCATTGCCAGTGTATTTCCCATAAAGAAATTCAACACCCCAATCTTCTTTAAAGAAATAACCTACTCTCGCATTCGCTCCATAACTATCAACGAAGGCTCCCGAGAGAGTTTTAATTCCTCCCACGCCCACATAGAGCTTGCCTTCTTTTCTGTATTTTCGGTTTTGTAAAACATAGATTTCTTTGTCTTTATCAAGCCAAGAGAAATCGTAGACCGACTTTTCACTGGCCCAAGCCGACAACGCAAACAGAAAACCTAAAAACAAACCAAGCAATTTCTTCATGTTCTCATCCTAAGAATCAGGGGTAATACGCTTCTATGTTTATGATAACACGCGATGAACTAGGTGCAAGCTAGAGTGGACACACGGATGTATAGGGGCAAGATGAACAATGAGACGTTTCAATTTCTGCTAAATTTGAAAGCTTCGACCAAATGGGGAAAAGGGCTTCTTGGACTTCGTTGAAGCAAACTTCTTTAGTCGGAAGTTCGTGGGAATCAACATAACAAAGTCGTAAAACTAGCGTGGAATCAAGAGAAACTAATCCTGTCGACCAATGAGCATAGGCATAAATCATGAGCTGCTGCCAGTACTTGAGTTCAGACGTGTGATTTCTTCTTCCCGTTTTGTAATCCCAAATCTCAACGGACTTTGAATGAACAACTAGGTCAGGAATGCCGGTTAACATAAAACCAAAAAACGGAAACTTCATTTGAGCTTCACTGACTAGCTGGCTTGGATCCGGACAAATTTGCTTTAATTCATTGAGGGCCCAATCCATATGAACTTTATCTTTGTGATTGAGCCATTTGAGTGGAAGGACAAAATTTTGAGAGACGGCCTGTGAGAGGGCCAAGTGAATATCACTTCCGCGAGCAGATGAAGAAATCGGCCTTACTTCCCGCTCCCCGCCCCATGCTTCCATTGAAGCCTCATTTTCGAATTCATCCTCATGGATTTTTAAAATATTTTTAAAATAAAACTTACGCGGACATTCGAGCAATGAATTGAGTCCTGTCACAGAGAGCTCTGATGTGACTCCAAAATGTGTAGAGTCGTCTATATTACTTTTTAATGTAATACCAAGTGGATTGATATGAAAGAATGGCTTACTTGAATCAGACTCTTTGAAAGACTCTTTTTTTAATTGAATTGGAATACGATTCAATAAGGAATCGCCAGCTTTTTCTAAATAGCTCTCAAGCCCCATCGCCCAGCTTGATTTATCCAGAGTCAATTCTCCAGGAGCGCTCACAAAACGAATCATAACAAGTTCATAAATAGCACGAGTACATGCCACATAAAACAACCTCTTTGATTCAGCAAAATCTTTCTGAGTCTTGAGTGATTTCTCGAAAAGAAGTTGTGGCGTCTGAGTCCTTTTGCGAGAACTAGGATCCTCTACCCATAAAGCAGCCCCGGGTAGTGAACCAATCCAATCTTGCTTACTTCGAGCTTTTCCATTCGTCGCTAATCCCCCAACATACACAATATCGTATTGCAATCCTTTGGACCCATGCGATGTTTGAATAATCACTCGGTGGGAGTTGTCGCCAAATCTAAAATCAGCCGACCAACTCTCCTCACCTTTTGATTTAAGCTTAATGGCAATGGCTTCAAGATCTCCTGAACCGAGAGAGAGAATTTCTCTAATCTCCACCATATTCTGCGAGAGACTTAAAGAAACATTTAAGCGCCAAAGAAATAATTCAAAAGCCTCAAGAGGACCATAAAGATCGAGGTCGAGCTTGAACTGAGTACAGCTTGCTACGAGAGAATTAGACTTAATTCTTAATAGATCCAAATACCCCGCAATCATGAACTGACACCAGTTCTGCTCTTTTTTACCCAGCATGTCCTCAATTAAGGCCAGTAAGATTCCGGCCACAGGATCTTCCTTAAAAGGAATTTTAGCTTGGGCGGTAAATCCAATCCCTTTACTCATCAATTCATTCATCAAAAATTTTGCCGGAGCTAGCTTCTTGTAAAGGATCGCCACATTTACGTTTGGATTTTCAATGAGTTTTCTCTCAATACTCTGAGAAATGACAACCGCTTCTGCGAGATGAAGAGAAGTCGTTTTCCATTTAGGGGTTTTCTTATTTATCTGAGAAGGATCAACCTCTAATACGGATGGAAGGCTAACCTCGAGCAGTTCAACAGAGCCAGCACCTCGACCACTATCACTTATTGTCTGAGGCTCCATCTCGACGGCATGGGAATCTTGGCCTTTCCATGAGAGGCCTATTGGAAACAGAACATTAAAGAAGCTATTATTGAATTCAACGACTTTAGGTAAGGAGCGATAGTTTGCTGAAAGCATAAGGGTTCTGATGCCTGCACTATTTTGGACATCATTAAAAACCTGAAGCTCTCCTCCTCTAAATCCATAAATCGCTTGCTTGGCGTCTCCAACACAAAACAAACGATTCGAATCACTACCAACAAGCAGACTGAGAATTTCATACTGGACTCGTGATGTGTCTTGAAATTCATCGACAACAAAGTATTTAAAATCATTTCTGATTTTCTGAGAAATTTTAGGATCTCTCACCCCTTTGAGTACGTAGTATTCTAGATCGCCATAAGTAATCCCATCATTGGGATTGAGCTGCTTATTAATTGAAGTCACGAGATGAGTCAGTGTTTTAAGCCATGGTAAAATTCTCTTTTCGAAATTCGCTTGATAGAGACTAAAGACTTGTCCCCACTGCTTGACTGAATCCTTAAAAATTTTCCATTCCTCGAAATAGTAGCCCACAAGCTCTTTTGAACCACCAAGGACTAATCTTGTTTTCCCGACTTCAGATTCAGCAAATTGTGCCCAATCTAAAATATCATCCCAAGTCTGAATGTTTTTAACAATTTTTGAATTAAGCGCATCAGCGAGTTCAACCCATTTATTGGCTTTAGCTCGCGCGGAAGGTGGAACCTCTACGCTTTCCAGCTTAAGGAAATCATTCCATCCCTCTAGGGCCGGGAGCTCCAGGGCCAGCCAATCAAGCTTAGCAGGGTAGGCATCTTCAATGGAAAACTGCATCCAAGAGTCACGAAGAGAGGGATCATTGAAAATGGCCAACAAGGTCTCACACAAGGCAGAGCGATACATGGCCGTATCTCTAAGAGATTCAAGATCCATGGAGGAAGAATTTTTCTCCCACCACATATCAAAAAGAGAAACAATTCTCTTTTTTCGAGGACCTGACATGATGATTTCAAGTTCACTTGGAAGAGAGGGAAAATAACCTCTTCTCACTAATTTATAAAAAAATCCATCAATGGTGGTGACACTCAGGCGATCAATCTGAGAGAGAGATTCCTTCCACCAAGCCTTTTCAGTTTCATCACATTTTTTTATCTCTTGCTGGAATCGATTAGTTAATCTCACCAGGATTTCTCCCGCGGCAAGTTTAGTGAACGTCATCAAGACTGTTGATGAGAATTGCGTCGCTATGTATTCACTGAAAGATCCATCTCTCTTACTTTCCCAAATTTTTCTCCATCCTCTGGTCAAATCGATTACATGCTCAACAAGAACGAATGTTTTTCCAGATCCAGCCCCAGCTTTAAGCAGTACTCCACCTTGATGCTGAATGGCCTGGATCTGTTCTTGATTTGGAGTATTCATTCGCTCTCCTCCTCTTCAACTAAACGAGGACAAATGGGTCTCAGAGAGCACATCGTGCAAATATCAGGTTTACTTGGTGAAGGAATAAAAGTCGTATCATTTGCTAATTTATTTATTGTTTCAGATTCAAACAATTCGTACCTTTGTAATGAAGTATCAAAATCAATCCATTCTTTGGCCCATCCAGGACAATCTATCTCAATTTGACTTTGAAGTGATGGCTCGCAAGCAAGCCAAGAATCTTCAATATCTTTGAAGAACAAATAACCAACGGCCAATTTTGTTTTGTGACTGATTAGTCCTTCATCTTTCAAAGCCTTGAGATAAAACCATAGCTGAATTTTTGAGAACTCCTCCCATTTACCAAGGGATGGGTTCTGGCCTTTTGACCGTTTAAAATCTAATAACACTAAGGCTTCATCGCTTAGTCCTAGGCAATCAATGAAACCTGTTTTTGAGTCACTTGTTATTTCACGCTCAAAAATGAATTGAATTCCTTTTATAGTCTTTTCAAGACTCACTAATCTTTTTAAGCCATTGGTGGCATAGAGTACGGCTTCATTGATTGCACTTGAGCGCAAACTTGCCGTCAGACGTCCTGTGGAATTTTTTAAGTCAATTTGTTTTGTGGCCTCTAAAGTAAGACTCTTACTGTCTGTGTAAGGAATCTTATTTTCCCAAGCCCAACGCACAAGATTATGTTCAACAGTTCCTATCATCATGGGATCTATTTCGAGTGTCGTTTCTATTCTTGGAACAATCCTCTCAACTCTCTGGGCATAATATCTTCTTGGGCAATCAAGATAGTCTTGAAGCTTAGAAGCTGAAATAATTCCTGTTTTAGGGGGAGCTGATAATTGAACTTGAAAAAAATTATAATTAGAACTCAGATAAGACGTATTCATCCTTATGGATTCAAGATTTAAATGAACATCTTCAAAAACTCTTTTCCACCCTAGATCGTGTGTAAGAAGTTCATTTTCAATATAGATACTCAAATTCTCATGTCCCCAGAGCTCGTTGAGTTCAGAGAGAAGAAAATTAAATTCAAGCTCTGGTCTTCTTACGGGACCAAGTTTTGCGAGGTTTCTCTCCATCTCAGGAGAAAAAGGGCGATGATCACTTTTGATGGAACCGAAGCTTGAATCTAAGCAAATAAGTGTTGGTACATTAAAATCGAGATTAGTTAAATTCTTTAAACTTAAAATTTTTGTATCGCTTTCATTTTTCAGAATAGAGATTTGACTATTACGTGGAGCATCTAATGAACACACTTCCTTCAGCAGAGAGAGTAGAAATAAATCACAAGGCTGCTGATCCAGACATTTCTCTGATTCAGTTAGAGCTCTCTCTAATACGAGGTAGATCGAAAGATCTTTCATCAAACTGAGATCTTTCTTTTCAATTATCTCTTTTTTCCCCTGCTCTATCCATTCAAGAATAGTGGGACCAGAGAGAGTCACCTTTGATCTTCGAATTCTCTTTTCCCACAAATCAAAAATTTTATCTCGAGCCTCAAAGGTAATATCAATTGGCTTCTTTACTGAGACATCGGCAAAGGGGATAACTTGATACATCTCTTCAGTTATATTTTTTGTTCCAAGAATAATTGATTTTGCACCTTGATGTTCACTCTCCCACTTTCTCATCGCTTCACTTAAGCAGCCTTGAGGATAGAGATGACCCGCAAGTTGAATTTCTTTCTTCGGCGTCTCTTGCGCTCGAATCACTTCATGACAAGAGAGCTCTAGTGACTTCGTCCAATCGAAGGCATGAGAGGAATTAAAGACAGATTCCGGAATCGGGACGAGGACTTCATGCCTGATGGCCAAGGCTTCAAACAGGGAAAGCTGTGCGGGTGTAATAAAGGTAAAGCCTTCAAATATAATTACAGTATTGATTTTAAGCTTTTCGCCCTCTGGAGATCTTAGACGGGCATTGAGTTCAAAAACGCCAGCATGTTCATCGAGAACTCCGTTTCGTTTGCAGGCTTGGTGAAATAGCTGTGCGAGAGTGGCCACATTTTCATCAAATGATTCTAGAATTTCATCTGGAAACTCAGCTGCATCAGTGTAAGCTCTTAAATCAGAAAAAATCTGATAAGCCGTTTTGAATGTTCCGTAATCAATATCTTCAAAGCCAGGGAGGAAAAATCTAAAACTATTAAGTTTTAAGAGGAGTCTTGATTTTCTTAAAGGTGCCTCAATCTTATCTTCGATTAAGCTAAAAAAATCCTGCATGAAACGAGAAAGCGTAATGACATCGACATTTTTTCTATCAGACCAGTTATGTCTTAAGGCATCTGCTTTCGCCGGAAATGGCGTAACTAATTTTAAACTTTTGTCTTGGCCAACTAGGTCTTCAATTTGCTGCCGAAGGCCATTTTTTGACGCATAAGTAAGTAGGGTCAACATTGTTCATTATCTTAGCTTGAACATTCCCAGATTGTACTGACAAACACCCGTCAATATCGTATTTTTGGCAACATGTTGAATGCGAGCCGTTTATATAGCTTTCTTGATATGAAAAATGGTTTTTCCCTTCATTTCCTAGAGGGACAAAAGCTTATTCATGATTTGGCGATTATCCACCATATTCAAGGACAAGGTTTTGCGTATTTTAGAGACTGTGTTTTAAGCACTTTGCCTCTGATCAGTTTTCTTAAGCCTGGTGAGAGTCTTGGGATTTACATCGATAGTGAAAATCCCTTTTTTCGCTTAAAAATTGAAACCAATCACAGTGGAAGTACGCGCATGCTTTTACTTCCTGAAGATTTCAATCTGTTTCCCCTCAAAATTACAGGGGAAACTCGCATCACTAAATTGTTTCAAGGGGGACATGCTCCCTATACATCTGTCGTTCACTTTCAAGACATGGAAAGTAAGCAAGTCGTAAATGAAATTATTAAAACTTCCTATCAGGCGAATGCAGAAGTTTACGTCTCAGAGGTTGCCGATCAAAGTTTGCTGCTTTTGAAATTGCCACCCATTAATGTCGATTCACAATTCAAAGACGAGACACCGAGCTTAGAGAGTTTTTTCAAAAAAAATAAAAATATGTTTCATCAAATTTTTGATGATCACCATAATGACGTTGAAAAAATTGTTAAATCCTTTGAGCAGTCGAGTTTTGCTTATCTCTCGAGCAGACAAGTCGAACTTTTCTGTCCGTGCTCCAAAGAGAGAATGATTGATAATTTGCGAATGATGTATCTTAAAGATCCTGAAGCACTCTTTGATGGAAAACCTAATCTTGAAGCGAAGTGTGATTACTGCAAAAAAACTTATGACATCACACGCACTGATTTAGAGAAACCAATTACGAGCGGCCCTCTTAATTAAACGGATTGATAATTTTCATTTCCAATCCCTGCTGTTTTGGTCCACTCAGAAGTCTAACGAAAATTTGTGAGTCATCATAGAATCCACAAAAGTTTTCTGATCTTGCTCCTTTCGCAAACACCGGACTTAAGAGTTCACCTTTTCTGACCAGGGCGTTCTCCCCTTTGAGATCAAAATTCTGCCAATCTTTTCCTTCCGCAGGAAAATCAATATCCACAGATCCGGCACCAGTGACTAAAACTAAAATATCTGATTGGTCTTCACTAAGCTCGTAAAACATATCAACAGTTCTGTCTATTTCCCTCAAAGCCTCTCTGGTTTGAGTCATGCTTTTCTTTTCGAGAGCATGAAGAAGTGTGAAATCTCTTATCACAAAAATATGCTTCGCTGAATTTTTAGAAAATTGTGAATACAGGCTAGCCACTGCAGGTCTCAAAGATGTTCCACACTCCGACTTGTTACAAGTCTTATCCCAGTAGATGGATCCCGGTGCATAGCTTTGAGCGACTGAGGGAAGATAAGGTATTGATCCCGGTGGTGCCTTTTCTGTCATCGCCCAAACAATAGCTCCATCAGTATATTTATTTGTAGCTCCCGCACAGCTGATGGCCTGGAGAAGACTTTCACTACTTCTTGCATCAACTTCAACAACACCAGCTTTATAGCCATTATTGGCTAAATAATTCCAAACCGGTTTTTGATTCCAGTCTTCGCATTTATTAGAAAAGTCTTTTTTTCCCGTCACCTGAGAGAGCATGGAGAGATTGGCACTCGGTCTTAATTGGTAAAGGTTGTAGCTCCAAGCTAATCCCGTACACATGGACGATTCCATGGCGGTTGTTTCTCTTGCATCGGGATAAGCAAAACGGAGCATGGCCAACTGCTCACTTTCAAGGCCTGCGACTTGAAGCCAAATAATCTTAGTCGGCAATCTTCCAAATTGATGGCGACTCATATTTAGAGAAGTCACTTGGGCACAACCAAATAGGACAAAAACGAGGAGCAAATTTTTCAAACATTCACCTTTGGGCTTGGTAAATTGAATTCACGAATTTTATTTTTAATCATATAGGCATTTATAATTCTGTGGGTAAAAAGTATCCACAATGCAAAGCATATCTGGGCCGCCCAAAATGTCCCATTTGTTAAAAACCAAAAATAGAAAGCGGAAATAAAAATTTGCTGAATGAGAATTCGAAGTGTGTATCTCTGCGTTTGATGAAAAAACAACACAATGCCCAATGCAATCAACCACCCCATGCCAAATAAATAGACGGTGAAGCTGGCCCCTAAGGCATGGCCGGCAATTCCACCCAGAATGGGAAGGCGCCACATAATTTTCTTTTGTAGCTGACTAGGATGATCAAGAACACCTAAAAGAATAAAAGCGGGCCATGTGAGTCCCATAACTCCTAGGTAAACTGCATAAATTTCTGGATAGATGAAAACGAAATACTGGCCCCACCAGACGGCTGCATCAGTCACGAGCATCAAGGCGAGAGTGAAAATAAAAAGAAATCCCAAAAATCTCACCGTATCTCTTGGAAAACCAAACTGACGAATCAATAGCCCTGACAGCGAGAGGGTTAAAAGCGAGAGACAAGTTTGGCCAATATAGAGGAAAGAGCTATTCATCATGCTGCCTAAAAAATATAGTAATATGGTAATTATAAATACTTTTTAGCAGATGTCTTACAGTCTTTTGCCCCTATAAGGGCAAAGACCTTGCAGGAGGCCAGATGGACACAGTGGAACTAAGTCGCGAAATTATGTGGAATATTCCCGTTTGGATGAAGATTTCCATGTATGGATTCTTAATCGTTGCGACAGGGATTTTCTTTAAAGGTCTGCATGAAAAATATCTTTATGTCACTGCAGGCAAACCAGTTAAAGATTTAATTCCCAAAAAATTAAATTTTTCAGCTCTTTTGCGTACTATCTTCTTTCAAGGCAAAGTCACTCGCTCACCTTTAGTGGCCATTTATCACACACTCATTTTTTGGGGCTTTATCACTTTATGGATTGCCACAGAATTTGTAGCCGTTCATGCCGATACCCCTTTTAAAATTTTTAAAGGTCCTATCTACCAAATTATCTCGCTCACTGCTGATATCGGAGGTCTTGCTGTCCTCTTAGGTCTTGGCGTGGCTTTTTGGCGACGCTATATCAAAAAACCAGATTATTTGAGTGCTTCAAAACCTAAGCAAGAACTTTACATGTATAGCATGCTTATCGCTCTTGTGGTTTTGGGTTACGTGCTTGAAGGTATTCGTCTTCATGGAACCTTCATGCCAGCAGAAGAGCAAGTTTGGTCACCCGTTGGTTGGATGATCGCTAGCTTTTTTGGAAAAATGGGTCTTGCTGAAGAAACTTGGGCCACACTTTATCGCGGCCTTTGGTTTACTCACATGCTCAACACCATGGCCTTTGTAGCGACCATTCCTTATTCAAAATTCATTCACATCATTGCGATTCCAATCTCTGCTCTCATCACTCCGGCCAGAAGAGGGGCGGTGTTAAATCCCATGGATTTTAATAACGAAAATGCTGAAACATTTGGTCTCGGGAAAACGAGTGAGCTTTCTATTAAAGAGCGCTTTGATACTCTGGCTTGTGTTGAATGTGGGCGCTGTACGCAAGTCTGTCCGGCTAATCTTGCAGACAAGCCACTCAATCCAAAGACTATCGTGACAAAAATGCGCGATACACTTCTTGCCAATCCTGGCCAAGATGTCAATTTGTGGGAAAATCCTCTTTACGCTTCAAATGAACTTGATTCATGCACCACATGTGGTGCCTGTATGGAAGAGTGTCCCTCTAACATTGAGCACGTTCAAATCATCATGGACCTCAAACGCTATAAGGCCCTGACTCTTGGCGATCTTCCCCCAGCGGCTGCCGATGCAACGAACAAAGTAAAAAAGAACGGGAATCCTTGGGGAATTGCTCAAGAAGATCGATTCAATTGGGCCGAAGGTTTAGATGTTCCTGTCATTGAAGCTGGTAAAAAAGTGGATTTCCTCTATTACGTTGGCTGTGCAGGTTCTTATGATGGCTCGAACCAGAAAGTCGTCAAAGATACAGTAGCTCTTCTTAAAAAAGCCGGCGTCAGTTTTGCCGTCATGGGTAAGACTGAGAAATGTAATGGTGATCCCGTTCGCCGCTTTGGTGATGAATACTCTTTCTACGAAATTGCGATCGAGAATATAGCCAATATGCGCCAGTATGAGTTTGGAAAGGTCGTCACTCATTGCCCTCATTGCTTGCATACAATTGGCAAAGAGTACGCCAAGTTTGATGACGGAGCCTTTGAAACGGTTCATCACACTGAACTTTTAGCGGAACTTCTTCGATCAGGAAAACTTAAGCCAGAGAAGCAAGTCAATGAAGAACTCACATTCCATGATCCATGTTATCTTGGCCGCCATCATGGAGAATACGACGCTCCTCGTGACGTATTAGCTAGCATTCCAGGCTTAAAAGTCACTGAAATGGAGAAGAACAAAGATAAAGCTCAGTGTTGCGGCATGGGCGGAGGAAACATGTGGTATGAGCTCCCAGAAGGACATCACATGGCCGAAAATCGCCTAGAGCAAATCGGTGAAGTGAGCTCCACGAAACTTGCCACTTCATGCTCGTATTGTATGATTAACTTCAACTCGTCTAAGGGCACAGTTAAAACGACGGAGAATTTACAAGTTGAAGATGTGGCCTCATTGCTCGCGAAATCAGTTCTCTAAATTTTTCATAGGGGTGGTGCTCCTTGCACCATCCCTATTGTCAGCTCAATCCGTTTCCACTCCGCTTCAAGCTCCAAGCTCAATTAATTATCCAGGCGTTTATGAAAGCTTTGAGAAACTGATTAAGTTTGATGAAGAACGATATGATGCCAAGGCCAAAGAATTAAAAGTCACCAGAACTCTTAAAGATCTTACTGATGTTAATACGGTCGACATTGATCCTGATTTCATGAATTCAATCATTTTGAATTCATCTTCAGGTTATTTAAAAATTGCAGAAAAAAATCGCTGTGCTTTTTATGATGCCATGCTGGCCGATCTCTTAAGAACGAAAGAAGGAAAGATCGAAAAGGTATTCATTCAGTACCAAGACAAAAATGCGCAAAACATCAGCTCTGTGATGAGTAAGCAGGATTTTTTAGATAAGGTGGTATTTCTCGCTTGTCCAAAAACCAAAGAAACAGTCGCTAAGTTTCAAATTAAGGCGATGGATGCCACAATTAAGGAAACAGAATTTGATCTTCCCAGCAATAGGGAGCAATGTGATTTCATTTATAACAGTTGGCTTGAAAATCCAAAGACTCCTTACTGGTGCCAGGTTTACGATCTTTTAAAAGATACAGTTAAACCACCGCCGTCCACTCAAGACTTTAGGCTAAAAAAAGAGTTAGACACAAAATATGCTATCGGAAAAATTCTTCGTGGAAAACTCTCTGACAATCAACAAGATTTCCTAGAGAATTTTTGTACCCATGCTGATAATTCAAAACTTTTTTGTGATGAGTTCTTCTCCACAAACTTTTTTGCGAAAATCCTAGATGGCTCAAAACCTGACATCTACATCAAAGACATTTGTCAAAACACTCTTGGAAAAACGGCCTGGTCAAATGGAGTTCTCAAGGAATGTGTCAGAAAATTAAAATCAGAACAAGAATCATGTTTTTGGGGAGACTTTGAAAATTCAGGACTCTCTCCTCGTCCTCGATGCGATCATCTTTCGCTGGCCCTCAATTACTCATCTCTGAATTCCTCCTATGATGATTGTCCTCGCTACAGTGACCAACAAGCAGTGACCAATATGTCGCGTGTTATTCGTCATATTGAGAAGCCCCCTGTCATGCCTGTGGGAGGTTTTTGCTCCACTCTCTCTGCCGGAACGGTTTACGAATTCAATAAGCGCTACGGAAATGAAGATATTTGGAAGGCTTCTGCATGTTACATGGATCGCATTGAGCAAAAAGAAGTTTGTCTTCCTATGTTTTTCGGTGATTATGGCACGTCGTCAGCTTCTGTCACTTCAGTCATGACCGAGATTCTTTTCAGAACGAAAGGAGCCGGCAAAGAGGTGAAGTGCGAGTTGATTCGAAAGTCAGACTACTCGCCCTCTCAGCTGAAATTTCGCTATGGCTGCTTTATCGTAATTGATGAGAATAATTGCGGGATAAGTAACTGTTCTCATCGAATCATTTTCAATGAGAAAGAAATTAAAGATATCAAAGAGCTTCCGACGTTACCGATTGATTATTTTCCTACAGATCTCATGAGCGAGAAATATAGCCAAAGCTATATCCTTCAAAAAGATGCAAAAAAGAAAACCAAGAGTATTTCAACTGTCACCTCTCTTAAAGATTTCTTCAAAGAGAATCCGACAGGCATCCTCCATGGAATTGGCTGTGCAGAAGATCTACTCCCTAGTTTTTTTAAAAAATATGCTTTCAATCAATGCACTCCTCTTCCGTTTATTATCGATGGTGTCATCACCGAAGGAGATCGGATTGTTTTAGTCACTCGATCCGCAGCAGATAATATCCATGCACCTAGATTGATTTCATGGAGTCTTATTTATTCTGCTGTAAAGACTTACCAGCATTACCACCCTGCTAAACAATGGACGCTCTATGGACTTTTCTAAGAGCTTAGCTTTCATTTTTATTTTTTCCACAAGTGCATGGGCACGCATTGAACTGCCTCGTTTTGCTGCCAAACAAGCGCTTGAAAACATCCGCTTTATGACAGTTGATGGAAGAATTACTTACAATCAAAAGCGATCGGGTGCTCTCGCCTTTGCGACTAGTTTTAGAACGATTGATATTTTAGAAAACCCTCAAGGAACGAATTATTATATTACTGCCTCTTCTTATCGAAAGAAGATGGTTATTGAGGTTGAAAAAGAATGGCATCGTAATCTAGATCTTACAAAAAATAATGAACTTCTCATTGGAACCTTTGCAGGAACTCAATTTCTTCCAATTGGGGCCGGAAGAGCTCCGCGCTTACACCTTGATGATGACTGGATCACCTGGTTTGATGCCAAAGAGAAAGTCATTCATGTCCATTTTTTGAGAGTCAAAGACAGGCATTATGTTATTAAACTGAATCCAAAACTTAACAATTTCTACATTCCAGAAGTTGTCATGCTTAATCCTGAAACCATTATGTATACCGACATCAATGATAAAGGTTTTGCGGCCCTATTATCTTACAATATCATTTCCCAAAAACTAACAGTCATTAAAAAGTCAGAAGTCTCAGGCACACGCATGGAGCTCTGCCGTTTTGGTAATTATATTGCTATGGGTGAATTCTCCTTTGATGATGCCAATCGCGGAAGCAGCATTCAAGTTCTGGCCTGGAAAGATAAACCCAATCTCGCCGGCTTTACGAATCTCTACAGAGTGTCTGATAACGATATTGGGAACATGGTTTGCGGCAAAGATAATGTCTGGTTTGTAAAAACCATGTCAGAAGATAGAAAGCTCAATATTCGACAAACAGAAGCCGTTAGTCTTGAGATTAATACAAGCAAAATCACGATGCGAAGTGAGCTTGAGAGAGTGACAAATATTATTGAAATGGATGGCAGAATTTTGCTTCCGTTCAGAGAAGATATTTTTGTTTTAGAAGGCCCCGCTGGAGCGAATAACGATGTCCTTAAGGATCCAGAGAAGCAACCTGGTCGCAGGATTAAAAAATGAAGATTTTATTTTTTATTCTCCTCTTCGCTTCAAATTCTAGTTTTGCCTTTAATAAGGACTTTAATCTCGTTAATGATCGAGCCCCTCTGGAATTTAAGCTGATGTTTGAAAGTATGAAATATACTCTCAAAGATGCCAGTGAGCAGATTCGTCTTATAGTTCTCGCTCAACATATTAATAAGGGTCTTGGGCCCTTGGCGAAAGATCAATCCTTCTTTCTTTTAAAGTCTGAGGTCTATAAAACTCTCCTTGAGTGGCCACATCCTCCTTCTCAGTTTCAAGTCGGAAGCCACACACTTGAGAGAATGAAATCAAACCTCGTCACTAATAAAGCGATCTATACCCCTTACTCAAAATGGGTTCTCGAAGCGTTGGTGGCCGATCTGGAAAACTTTCAAAAAGAAGGAATTCTCGACATGACTTCTAATCAAAGGGCGAATCTTAATTCTGAAAAGACTCTTCAATATTCAAAGATGCAAAGAGTGTTAAAACATACTCGAGGCTGGCTTGAGCAAGCAGACACACTGTCGGCCAAAGATTTTAATGGTCTCACTGAACAGCTCGCTTGGAGAACGCTTGAGCGTGTGAAAGAGAAGGCTGCCCTTTTTAGAAGATTTTCATCCAAAGCGATCCAAGACACTCAAGTCAATACTTTCAATATTCCCGAAAATGGGATGCCTCAACTTCCTAAGGCAGGGCCTGCCCCAGTTAAAGTGGAGACAAGTGAGAAGGGACTCGCAGATAAAGCCGCTGAAGAAAAAGTAGATGCCCAAGAAGCGGTCGATAAAATGAATGTGAATTCTGCTGCCATTCCTGCTGATGAACTCTCTAGTGCCATTGATCAAATTGAAGAGGACTCTCAGCCCGGTGGAACTGCTCAAGGGCAAAAACCAACTAAACCGGCCCCCGGAAGCATCGATGGGATGTCGCGCCCTGCGCCAGTTGTAGAAGAGCTTGAGTAACAACGCGCACCATTTCTAGCACATTCGAGAGCTTCAGGTTAATATACTCACGATTCTTGTACACCGGTTCAAAGGTAAATTATGGCCCTCTCAAAACTTCCTTATAAGGGAACTCGCGATTTTTTCCCTCCTCAAATGAGACAGAGAGATTTTCTTTTTCAAAAAATGCGCGAGATCGCTGAGCTTCATAGTTATGAACCTTATGACGGACCTCTTCTTGAGGAAGTTGATCTCTATTTAGCAAAATCTGGTGAAGAGCTTATCAACGAGCAGATCTATTCATTTATTGATCGTGGAGAGAGAAAAGTCGCCATTCGTCCTGAGATGACTCCAACCGTGGCTCGCATGGTGGCCCAAATCCATAAAGAGCAAAGTAAACCTCTGCGTTGGTACGCCATTCCGAATCTCATGCGCTATGAAAAACCTCAAAAGGGTCGCTTGCGCGAACACTGGCAATTTAATTGCGATATTTTTGGCGCGCCAGAAGGTTTGGGAGAAATTGAAATTCTTCAAGTGGCTTCAGGATTGCTTAAAAGCTTTGGAGCGACAGAAGAGCATTTTGAGATTCTCATCAATGATAGAAGAATCGTAGATGCGATTTTTAATAATCTTTTAAAACTCAGCGCTGAACAATCTCATAAGCTTTATAAAATCATTGATAAGTCTAAGAAAGTGAGTCCAGAAGCCCTTGATAAAATGATCTCTGAAATCATTTCTAATGATCTCACAAAAAATCATTTCAAAGAATATTTGAAACTTGATTCTGTCGCCTCAGTCATTTCATTTCTTGAGCGTCATGCGCTGAAAGATAGTGCTGCAGGATTTATCGCCTTTAGCGATCGCCTTCAATCGTCTGGATTATCAAAGTTTGTCATCTACGATCCCACAATCGTAAGAGGCCTTGATTATTATACTGGTATCGTCTTTGAGATTTTTGATAAATCTCCCGATAACCGACGCGCTATTTGTGGTGGTGGAGCCTACGCGAATCTTTTACAAATTTTTAACGAAGACCCACTTCCAGGTGTGGGGTTTGGATTAGGTGATGTCACACTGGCTGACTTCTTAAAAACGCATGGTCTGCTCAAAGAATTTGAGAAGCCAGATATTGGCGTTTTGGTCGCTTACCTCGATGCCAGTTCAGAAGCAGTGGCGATGGAACTTTCACGCAAATTGAGATCTTTGGGACTTAATACAGAGCTATATCTTGGTGAAGCCAAGCCGAAGAAAATATTTTCTCACACAGACAAGCGCGGCCATAAAGGTGTCATCATGATTGGCTCAAACGAAGTCCAAACAGGTGAAGTGGAAATCAAGCGTTTAACTGATCAAGAGAAAGCTCGCTTGAAGATTGAGAGTCCTGAATTAATTAAAAAGTTTTTGGAGTAATGAATGGATAATTTAATTGATAAAACCTATGACCCTAAAGCAGCTGAAGAGAAGTGGTATCCTGCTTGGGAGAAAGCGGGATGCTTCAAACCAAAAAAGGGCAAAGCCAATAAAACTTTCAGTCTCATCATGCCACCTCCCAATGTGACTGGAAAACTTCACATGGGTCATGCCCTTGATGCGACCACTCAAGATGCTCTCATTCGCTTTAAGCGCATGAAAGGGTTTGAAACGCTCTGGATTCCTGGAACGGATCATGCAGGCATCGCCACTCAATCAGTGGTGGAAAAACTGATCATGAAAGAAGAGAAGAAAAATCGCCATGATATTGGTCGTGAGGAATTCCTCAAGCGCATTTGGGAATGGAAAGAGCAGTACGGCACAGAGATCGTGAATCAACAAAAGAAGATGGGTGTCTCTTGTGACTGGAACTATTCCACTTTCACTATGGATGAAGTTCCTAACAAAGCCGTCCGTAAATTCTTTGTTCATATGTTTAACGAGGGCCTGATCTATCAGTCCGACTATATTGTGAATTGGGATACCAAACTACAGTCTGCCATTTCAGACGCTGAAGTTGAGCATAAAGAAGTGAAAGGCTTCTTCTACCACGTACTGTATAAAGTTAAAGATTCTGATGTAATTTTAGAAATTGCTACCACTCGCCCAGAAACAATGTTTGCTGACACTGCTGTTGCTGTTCATCCAGATGATGAGCGCTTCAAACATCTCATCGGAAAAACAGCGATCATTCCGATATGTAATCGTGAAGTTCCTATTATTGGCGATGAGCATGTCGACATTGAAAAAGGCACAGGATGCCTCAAGGTGACACCAGGTCATGATTTTAATGATTTTGAGATTGGAAAACGTCACGGGCTTCCGATTATTAATATTCTCAACACTGATGGAACATTTAACACCAATGCTCCAGAAGTTGAGGGTCTTAAAGTTAAAGATGCTAGAGAGAAGGTCGAAGCCATTCTTAATGAGCTTGAAATCCTCAAAGAGAAAAAGCCTCACGTTCATCAAGTAGGTCACGGAGAGCGCAGTGATGCTGTGATTGAGCCTCTGGTTTCTAAACAGTGGTTTTTGAATGTTCGCAAAATGGCCGAAGTCGCAGTTGCCGAAGTTGAAAATGGCGGCATGACTTTTTATCCCAAAGGTTGGGAGAACACTTACTTCTCTTGGCTGCGTGATCCCAAGGACTGGTGTATCTCTCGCCAACTTTGGTGGGGCCATCAAATCCCGGTTTATAATTGCCTAGGTTGCGGTCATCAATGGGCTTCTGAGACGGATCCTTTAAGCTGTCCTCAGTGTCGCTCAGAAACTTTCAAACAAGATCCTGATGTTCTTGATACCTGGTTCAGCTCAGGACTGTGGCCACTGTCGACTCTTGGCTGGCCAGATGAAGCCGCGATGAAACAGAAGCGCTTTCATGATTTTTATCCGACTGCTACTTTGGTGACGGGTTTTGATATTATTTTCTTCTGGGTCGCACGCATGATGATGATGTGTACCGAGATGACTCAGCAAGCTCCATTCAAGCATGTTTATATACACGCTATCGTTCGCGATAAGCAGGGAAAAAAGATGTCGAAGTCTTTAGGCAACGGCATTGACCCACTTGATATGATTGCTCAGTACGGTGCAGACGCGATGAGATTCACTCTCGCCGCTGGCTCTGGCTACAATCGCAATCTTAATCTTGATCCTGAACGCATTGAAGGTTATCGCAATTTCATGAATAAACTCTGGAATGCTTTCCGCTTTATTCAACCTCATCTTGACCTTGCAGCTGAAGAATTACCTGCCAAGGATCAGTGGCATTTGCATGACCGCTGGATTCTATCAGAGCTCAATACTGTGGCCCAAAGAATGAATGAAGCGCTTGATGAGTACCGCTTTGATGATGCTTGTTCGGCCATTTATCAGTTCGTTTATGAAAAGTTTTGCTCATGGTACATCGAACTTTCAAAAAATATATTGAATGGCACTGATGAGAAGGCTAAGCGTCAGCGTGCGACAGTTTTAAAATTCGGTTTCCGCCAAATTGTTAAACTTCTTCACCCAATTACTCCTTACATCACAGAAGATCTTTGGTCTCACATGGGTCAAAAAACCATGCTCGCCACTGAAGAGTATGTTGAGTTTGATAAGAATCTCAGTGATGAGCGTGTCGCCGATCTGATGAACAGATTCATTGAAGTCGTTACTGGCATTCGTAATATTCGCCAAAGTGTAAACATTAAGCCCAAAGATCAGGTGGATATTCGCCTGTTCACTGACGATGCGAAATTTGCCAAATTTCTTTATGAATCCCGCCATTTCTTGGGCGATCTCGCCGCTGTGAAATCTGGCACTATTTTAGGGAAAAAAGCCGAGCGACCAAAACGCTCAGTTTCAACGGCTTTAACGCACACCGAAATATGGATCCCGCTTGAAGGACTAGTGGATATTGAAGAACAGGTCAAAAAAGTTCAAAAAGACATCGAAAAAACCAAGGGTGATTACTCCAGAATTGAAGCTAAGCTCTCTAACTCTACGTTTGTAGATAATGCACCTGAGGATGTGGTCCTAGAAGTCAAAGAGAAGGCCCGTCAATTCCAGGAGAAGCTCGCTTCACTCGAGACGATCTTGGGCCAATTTCAATAAGAATTTTGCTTTCAGGGGGCATTTGCCCCCTGGTCTTTTTTTCTACCCGTGTTAGCGTTAAATAATGAAAAAGTTTTTGTTTTTCTTCATCCTGGCCGCAACGAACTCAGCGTTTGCTCAATTGCGCTGTATTGATAAGTTGTTGCCCATTCCACGTCCTTCAGCGGCTCATCAAGTCACTGCGGCCGAGTGGCGTGCTGGACAAGAAGATGTCATGGGTCCAGATGAAGCCAAGCGAGCGGTAAGCACACTCGTTTTTAGCAAATTACTTTGCCGCTCAAATGAAATTGATTTTCCAGCTGCTCCCACTTGCGGACCTGTCGATGTCACTATCCCCGGCTCAAACACATGCTACTACTACTCTACACTTGGCTATTTCATCATCACTCAAGACAGTGAAAAGAACGCCAATATCATTTTCAATAAAACCAAACGCGTATTCTAAATTTTTAGTCTGATTATTTCTTTGAATTTTTTTGGATTGGAAAAGTTTAGCTGTGAAAAGCTATCTGAAGACCAAGTTTCAAAATAATCTTGATTAAAAATTGTCCAGGCAGACGAATAAAAGAAGTTTCCATTCTTAATCACAAAAGAGGGCTGTGGTTCCCAGTCTTGAATATATCTTGGTTGACCCATCCCAGGAATAATTAAAAGCTCAACTCCATCAGGGACGACTCTAGCCAAAGCAGCTAAGACATGACGAAATTCAAAAAAATTATGATGGTAATATTTTGAAGGGTCAGCTCTTAATAAAATCAACTTCGAATCGTATCCGTAAGAGAAATCAGTTAGGGAGAGCATTTCTCTTATCATCGGCTTAAGTATGAAAAGAGAGTTCACGCCAACAGGATAGACAGGCTTATAAATCCAATCGTGATCGACATAATCATAATTGTATTGACCTAAACCCACTGATAAATCATCTCCTTGAACCTTTTGTATTTCAGTGTTTAATCTAAGTGCGATTGATTCATAATTTTTTATTTTATCAATAGAAGAAAAGTATCTATTCCTTAAATCCAAATTTGATTTAATAAATATAACAAGAAATAAAGTTAGCACTACGTTTCTAACAACAGGCCAATTGGAAAACAGATGAATAAATGCAATCGTTAAAAAGGGAATACTCCATATGGCATGCTCAGGAACGATATGATTGGCAAGACCAGCATAGGGAAGAATATTACACAATGAAAGGACAAAAAGGAGTAAGGAGACTTTGTCCTTGAAATGGAAAAATTTGTATATAAAAACAATACTAAGAAGCAACAATATCAGGATATTAAAATTGATTGGGGAATTGCTGAAATCAGTTTCATTAAAACTAAGTACCGGAATCAATATCGAAGAGAGATAGTGGACGGCTCCATTGGGCAAGTTCAAAAAATCAAACGTCATTGCACTGTAATTTTCTTTGAACAAAAATGTCTTTCTAGCCACGATATAAACAATCAACCAAATAAAAACAGTAAAATCTTTGATTCTTAATTTGGAGCTTTTGAAATATTGAATACAAAGGAATTGAATTCCCCAAGTTATTGCGGCTTCCTGGCAAAGGATGGCCAAGAAAGTTAAAACATTAAATCGAATGAAATATTTCGTTGACCAATATTCCTCTAGTATGACGAGTCGACAGAGATGCAAAAAAACGCCGAGAGTAAAAAAATATTTTAAGGTAAATGACCAATCTCTTACACCCCATAAGAAAGGATGAAGACTAAAAACCAAAAGATATAATACTGGTAATTTTTTTTCAGGCGATAGTGCACAGAAAAACTTGTAACATTGCCACAGCATCATTACAAAGCATGAAATTGAAAATAACTCCCATCCCGCAGAATGTGTGCCCCAGATTTTTCCACCTAAAACAAAATAAGTGGCAAAGCTGAGCGGTCTGTACTGATCACCATGGTTATTAGAAGTGAAAACACCCAAAAGATATTCCCAATTGGTACTTGTAAACATTTTGTATGAATTGAGAAAAAGATAGGCATCATTAATGGCATGCCACGGAACAGTGAATGAATAGAGAATTACCGCATTAATTATTATTAATACAGCAGGCAGATTTTTTCTTAACATGATCTAATGTATCACTAAAAGAAAAACATCTCCGAAGTTTTCTTATAAAGCTCAATCGGATCCACTTGTGGTTTAGGCTTAATCGATGCACCTTCCACTTTAGGTTGGGCTTGAGTAACAGTGGGATCTCGTAAATCCATTAACTGCCAATTGGCATAAAAGGGAATAGGCGCATCTTTTCTTGGCTCACCTGTTTCATAAATGGCCAGGGCATCAGTACCTAAATAAGTAGCATAAGAAACACTCGCTCCACCTCTGGCCACTAGCCCCTTTGCATGAGTAAGCATTTTACCGAGTTCAATCCAATCGGGACTCAGAAAAAGTTCATACTTGTTTGTCGAAGGAAGCTTTGCCACAAATCTTTCGGCCAGCAGTGCACCCTTGGCTTCCTCTTCAGAGAAGAAGAAAACAAATTTCTTCCCTTCATGCATTGAAATGTATTGAAGCCAAAAATTATCTAATTTACCTGGACTAAAAGGCCATAAATCCACAGCAAGATAAGGAGTCTCATCATCAGTATAAAAGGGAATCATTTCTTTCCCTTTGACCTGCATCTTTTCTGGAATTCTACGGTTGGTGAATTGCTTAAAGAGCGCGTAAAAATCTTCACTCACATGATGCCCGATCGGTCTCTTGACAGGTGTGGTGAGAAACCAATTCTTCCAGCCATCAGAGAATCCAATTCGCTTTTTAGCTCCGATAAAGCGTCCGAGTGCTAACTCATTTATGTTTTCTCCAAGAGAAATATAGATATCCACTTTAGAAATATTCAAATGAACAGCAAACCGATGAACATCAAAGATAGTTTGGATCTCATCTTCTTTCCAAGGATGCCAAAAACCATCAAAAGGAAGGGCGTAGAGTACTTCAATTTTGTGTTCGGGACAGATGAAATGGATATCAGCATCCGGATAAGCTTCTCGTAAGAGATGAAGCATAGGAAACGCAAGGATACGCTCCTGTAGGGAAGCTGGCATCTTGACCGCTATATTTATACGCTCTGGCGTTTGATCCATAAAACCGTGTAGTAACTTGTCGCCACGGCCGGCACAAGTGCATTAATAAAAGGGACAGCAATGAGGGCCAGGAACATTAATCCACTTACTATATTAGAAGGCATATGCGTAAAAATGTCTTTAAAACATTTTCCAGCCTCCCAGTCATTTCTAGACCAAGAATAATCTAAATATTGAGCCGACATCAGTAACGAGAGAAGCAATATAGCTATGGGATAAAAGATAGGAAAGAAATTGAGTATTGTGGCGAACAAAGTAAACACTACAATCACGGCAATTTTTTTGAGTTCATTTTTTAAAGTCTTTCCGATATGAGAAAAAATATCCTTGATCGCGACAGATCTATTTTTTTCAACAAATCCTCCACGCATTTTTTTCTCAATTCTTGAACTCAGCATATCATTAAAGGGAGAAGCAATGATTCCCACACAAAGCACAAACGTCCAATTGACGAGAAGAAAAAAGAGAAACATCAACAAGCCAGAAATGAGATAATAGAGAAATAAGCCAGCACTTTTGCTGATGACATATTTCATAATGAGCATTTCAGCCGTGCTCATCCCTTTAGTCAGAACATAGCCACCCATAAGCGCATACAAAGAGAGTGAGACTAAAGCAGGCGCAAGAAATAAGAAAAGATTGATCGGATCTTTAAATATATGCCGTAGAGCTTCTGGCCATGTGGAAAATACATTTTTCATCTTCAATCCTCAAAACACTTAAATCTAAAATTCCAAATGACTTCAAATAACTTTAAATCTTCTGGTTTTTCAGGAATGGCCATTACCATCGCCTCAAGCTTGCTCCACTGAAGTTTTTCTTCCAAAAGAGGAGAGAGAACATGAAGTTCTCTGCATTTTTTAAATTTTTCACGGGCCTTATTCATCATCCCCACAGCACCAATAAATTTATCATCACGATAATGAATCATTGAAGCGGCAACTTGAATCACGGCCCAATAAACATAGCGATGAGGATCTTGGCGATCTTCAAGCCATACATGTTCTAACTCTTCATGGCATTCCCAGTATTGCTGCTGGTTAAAGCATCTGATGCCTGATTCCATCTTTTGAAGATGTTCGGCATCAAAAGCCATTAGAAGCCACCAAGAATAGACAATCCAGAATCGACATAAAGAATCTGACCAGTCACTCCGCCAGACAATGACGTTGTGAGATAAACAGCAGTGCCTGCGACATCATCTTGAGAGACGCCTTCTTTCATGGGAGCGATCTCTTCAACTTGAGAGAGCAGAGAGCGGAATCCAGAAATTCCAGAAGCGGCGAGAGTTTTAATCGGGCCCGCCGAGATACAATTCACTTTAATTTTTCTTGGACCCAAATCATAGGCGAGGTAGCGAGTAGAAGCTTCAAGAGCTGCCTTGGCCACTCCCATGACGTTATAGTTTTTCACCACTTTTTGTGAGCCATAATAGGTCATTGCTACCACAGATCCGCCATCATTCATGATGGGTTCAAGGTGCTGACAGAGACCCACAAGTGAGTAAGCAGAAATATCACAAGCCATCAAAAAGCCCTTGCGACTTGTTTGAAGGAAAGGTTTTGAGAGATCATCTTTATCGGCAAATGCCAGAGAGTGAATCAAGATATCGAACTTCCCCCACTTCTCTTCAACAGTTTTTTTCAAGGCTGGATAGTGATCATCTTGGGAGACGTCCATGAGAGCGATAAAATCAGCTCCAATTTCTTGGGCCAAGGGCTCTACACGCTTATGAATCGCATCGTTCATATAGGTTAAGGCCAGTGATGCGCCTTGCGCCTTCAAAGCTTTCGCAATGCCCCAGGCTATTGAGCGCTCATTAGCGACACCTAAAATAAGAGCTTTTTTTCCAGTCAGTAATCCCATGATCTTCCTCATTTGTTCGGTTGGCTTCGGTATGGTAGTTTTTCCTTCACGAAAGAGCAAAGACTGGACGCGAGGACACCATGCAGAAAAAGCTAGTTCCGGATTATATTGAACGACTTGAAACCTATCAGGCCGGAAAACCCATTGATGAGCTCGCTCGGGAAAAAAATCTTACGCGCATCTCAAAAATTGCGAGTAACGAGAACCCTTTAGGTCCCTCTCCCATGGCCATTCGTGAAATGACAAATGTCCTTTGGGACGTTCATCGCTACCCAGACATGCATGCCTTTCAACTCAAGCAATCTTTATGCGATCTCTATCGTTTGAAGCCAAACAATATTGTTCTTGGAAATGGCTCAGAAGGGATCATGGGCTATATCTGTCGCGCTTTCTTGCAAGAAGGCGATGAAGTCGTCACGGCCGCCAACACTTTTATTGGCTTTCTTATTTTAGCCCGCTCAGTGGGTGCGAATTTGATACAAGTCCCTCGTCGTTCAGATTACAAATATGACGTCGAAGAGATGGCAAAAAAAATTACTCCCAATACGAAAATTGTCTATATCGCAAATCCGGATAATCCAACGGGAACCTATCTCACAAAATCAGAGTTTGATTTTTTAATGAAGCATGTCTCTCCTCACACGATTGTAATTTTAGATGAAGCCTATTTTGAATTTGCTAAACAGTGGCCTGATTATCCAGATTCGATGGATTATCGCTATGACAACGTCGTGACGTTAAGAACCTTTTCCAAAGCCTATGGCCTCTCGGGAGTGAGGGTCGGCTATGGATTTGGTCATGATTACTTGATCGGAGCTCTTCACAAAGTGAAGCTTCCTTTCGAGCCAAGTTTAGTGGCACAAAAAGGAGCTTACGGAGCACTTTCGGATCGTCCTCATTTGGATCGCACTCTTCAAAACAACCAAGAACGTTTTCAAGAAACAAAAGATTTCCTTGAAAAGCATGGCTTCAAACCAGTTCCTTCTGTGACTAATTTTATTACTTTCAAGACGGGAAGCGAAGAAGCAAGCCTCGCCCTTTTTAATGCACTCCTTGATCATGGTGTGATTATTCGCCCGCTCAAAGCGAATCTGATGCCAGACCATGTGCGCGTGAGTCTTGGGACTAAAAATGAAATGGATCATTTCTTTCAAGTCATGGAAGAAATACTTCCGGCCTATACTCAAAAATTTGGGAGAGCAAAACAATGAGAATTTGCACGTACGAGAGATCCACTTCTCAGGGATCAACAAAACGTCTTGGCATTTTCGCCAATGAGCAACTCATCGTTGATCCCAATTTTGTCATGCAGGCTTTTTTTGAGAAAGAAGGATTTCGAAATACTTTAGAGAGAGCGACTCACCATGTCCCCCCTTCCCTTTCTGCGTTTTTAAAGATTGCCGATAATCCCATCGCTCAACTTCAAGCTGTCGTGGGAATTTATTTTCAACTGACCAAAGAAGGAATCCTAAAAACTCAAAATGGCGCTGATCTCGCCTTTGATACAAGAGACTCTAAAAGCTTTGCTCTCTCTGCTCCCATTGATGACATTGCAACCTATCGTGATTTTTTTGTTCATGAAAAACATGTCAAAATTGGATTTGCTAAACGTAATGAACCAGTTCCTCCGGCTTGGTATGAAATGCCTGTTTACTATAAAGGAGCGACGACTGGATTTATTGGAACCGAAGCCCAAATCCCCTGGCCCTCATTTTCTAAACAACTTGATTATGAATTAGAGCTCGCAGTAGTGATTGGAAGAGATGGGAAGAACATTAAAGCTAAAGATGCTTATAAGCATATTTTTGGCTTCACTATTTTAAATGATGTCTCGGCCAGAGATATCCAAAGAAAAGAGATGGCCGCCCGCTTGGGACCTGCCAAAGGCAAAGACTGGTGTTCAGTCATCGGCCCTGTCATTGTGACGGCTGATGAGTTTGGGATGAAGGATCCTGATCTCTTAATGACCGCTGCAGTGAATGGAGTCGAATGGTCGCGTGGTCGCTCAGGAGAAGCCAAATGGAGCTGGGGAGAGATGATTGAACATTTAACCCAAGATGAGTGGATACGCGCAACTGATCTTCTAGGTTCTGGAACTGTTGGCACTGGCTGCGGCCTTGAACTGGATAAATGGATCCAGCCAGGTGATGTGGTTGAACTCGAGATTGAGAGAATAGGAAAAATTAAAAACTTAATTGGCACTCCTACAAATTGATAGGGACATTTTATGGAAAACTTTAAAGCTTCTGGATTATTTACTAAACAAGCGCACGTAAAAATTCCTGAAGGGCATTATGAAGAAGAGCATGGAAGAAAAGGATTTTTTGGCCGAGTCTCTCACCTTTATCATAAACACATGCCGACTGGATGGACGAAGATCGATGGTGATCTTCTTCCACGCAACCTTCCTCCTGTCTTTGATGATAAAAAATTAAAAAACACATTTAATAAAATCCTATTCAACAATGATGTCGAAATCTCTCTTGGTCATTGGGATCAATCATTTAAACATTTTTTTAGGAATGCTGATTTTGATGAAATGTTTTTTATCCATGAGGGCAGCGGAAAATTTGAAACAATCTACGGCCCTCTTGAATACACGAAAGGTGACTACGTCATGATCCCAAGAGGGACGACTTATAAAATGTATCTCAAGTCTGCGACTAAAATTTTAAAAGTTGAAAGTGCGAGTGAGTTTGAACAACCCACCCGCGGAATTTTAGGTCCCAATGCTCTGTATGACCAAACGGCAATCACGACTCCTGAAGCGGCTCTAGGGAGTGAGCAAAATTTGAAAGAATACACTATTGAGGTGAAACGTTTAAGTAAAATCACCACTGTGACTTATCCTTTTAATCCACTTGATGCTTCAGGCTGGAAGGGCTCTGTCTATCCATGGAAACTTTCTATTTATGATTACTGTCCGATTAATTCTCACAAATACCACATTCCACCTTCAGGGCATACGACGTTTGTGTGTAAAAACTTTGTGATCTGCTCATTCGTCGCCCGTCCACTGGAACATGAGTCAGAGGGCGTTTTAAAAGTACCGTTTTTCCACGCGAATATTGATTATGATGAAGTGCTTTTCTATCACGCTGGTGATTTCTTTAGCCGTGATAATATTGATGCCGGTGCGATTACTTTCCATCCTCAGGGCGTTCATCATGGCCCGCACCCGAAAGCGTTTGAGAGAGGGGCCAAAAGAGAATTTACGGATGAGTATGCGGTTATGGTGGATACAAGAAATCCATTACAGATGACAGAAGAGTTTTCTCGCCTAGAAAACAAAGACTACTGGAAATCATGGATGACTAAGTGAATTTTGAGTACTGGTATGTCTTTCCTTTTGCCGTTTGTGTCGCCACGGTCGCCAATGCATCGGGTTTTTCCGGTTCAGTTCTTTTTCAACCTTTTTTCTATTTCGTTTTAAAAATTCCCTTCGCTAATTCCATAGCGACGGGAATTGCCACTGAAACTCTAGGCATGTCGAGTGGAACATTTAGTTACGCGAGACAAAAGCTCATCATTAAAAGCCAACTCCCCTGGCTTGCCCTGTTCACGATTATTGGTGTGTTGTTTGGCTTATTATTATTTAAAAATATTTCTCAAGATTACTTACGCCTGCTAGTGGGGTTGGTCGTATTCGTCATAGCTACCATGCAACTTAAGCTCGCATTCACAAAAAAGTTTGGGAATCATCAGGATCTACCTCCACATTTTACTCATCGTTGGGGATTTCTGTTTTCAATCGCTGGATTTTTTTCCGCCTGCACGGGGACGGGTGTTGCTGAAATCTCTCAACCAACACTAGAGCAGAAAGGTCGCCTTTCCACTCTGAGGGCCAATGCCACGGCCATTTTTCTAGAGTCCATTGCGGATTGGGTTATCACTCTCTTTAATCTTCAGATGGGCAACATCAATCTCAGTATTCTTTTATTTAGTGGAACGGGAGTGATCCTTGGAGCGCAGCTTGGCGCACGTCTAGGGCCGCGTTTGCCTAAAAACCTACTAAAAGTCTCTTTTTCTATTGCCCTACTTTTTATTAGTTCATTCTACATTTACCGTTTTATCCATGACGTAGTGCAGGTACAACCGTAGGCACTTCTAGAGGACAATGGATGGACTAAGGAGTTATTCATGAAATTATTTATCTTACTTGCTCTCTTCTCTTTTTCAGCATTGGCCGGTTCACCAGCACTTACAAATCTTTCTAAAAGTGATTTAGAAAAAGTCTCTAATGAGATTGCGGTAAACTTTTCTCACACTGCCGTTGCAGCTCCTGAGACCAAAGGCATATGGGGAATTGAAGTGGGCTTAGTAGCCGGTGTGACTGGCTCTCCAAAACTTAAGGACCTAGTTGATAATGCTGGAGAGGATGGCAGTAAATTTAAGCGTCTTCCTCATGCCGGACTTATGGCCCGTGTTCATGTTCCCGGTGATATCTTTGCCGAAATGAGTTTCATTCCAACGACAAAAGCTTCTGGGTTAGAGCTATCCAATAAGACATTCGCTCTCGGATGGAATGCAGGAAGTTTCTTCCAATGGCCTCTTGATGTTGCGATTGGCGGTCAAATCTCTTCTTCAAAACTTCAGTACGATCAAGTCGTCTCTTCAGTCGCTTCTACTGTCACGTTTGAACCTAGCACTTCTTCACTTTGGATTGGTGCAAGTAAGGAATTCTTTATCTTCACTCCATATGTAAAGCTTGGAACTTTCAAGTCTGATACAGATGTAAAAGTCGACGGCTCAAGCACAATCTTTGCCTACACGACTAGCCAAAAAGAAACTGTCAGCTCATCTGGTGGTTTTGGAGCCGTGGGTGTGAACGTTCAACTTCTTGCAATCCGTTTAGGCTTTGAGGCCTCTCGTGCAGCAGAAGTCGGAAGGGTTTCAGGAAAGCTTTCTCTCGCATTTTAAGGATTTGTTAAATGAGCTATCAGTCTTTCGATACAAATGGTGCGTTTGCTGAAAACTACAAATTTCTGATTGGTAGTATTTTGCCTAGGCCCATTGCTGTCATCAGCACACGAAATATTGATGGCTCAAATAACCTCGCTCCCTTCTCTTTCTTTACTGCTATTTCAGCCAAGCCGATGATTGTGGCTTTCGCTCCTATGATTCGCTCAAAAGATGGTTCAAGAAAGGACACCGTCATAAACATTGAGCGCGAAAAAGAGTTCGTTGTAAATTTTTGTACTATTCAGAATTTTGAAAAAGTAAATCAAGCCTCAACAGAGCTTCCCTATGGGGAAGACGAGTTTGATTTTGCAGGTCTTACGCCCATCGATAGCCTACTCGTTAAGGCCAAGCGTTTAGCCCAATCCCCCGTTCACTTTGAGTGTAAATTTAGAGATATGCTCTGTTACGGAACAACTCCAGGTTCAGGCTCGCTGATTACCGGTGAAGTCGTTAAGATCCATGTCGACCCCAGTATTATGAAAGAAGGCAAGATTCAAACCCAACTGTTTCAACCGGTTGGCCGAGGTGCTGGAAATGACTGGTTTAAAACCGACTCAGTCTTTGAGCTCGAGCGTCTAATGAAGACTCAAATTCAAAAATAATCAGTAAGTTTTACATCCCTTAGAAATCAAGCTCAATTGAGTGGCACAATCCCTCATTATGAAAAGACTAACTCTAATTGCCCTGGCACTATTGACCACCACGACTTTTGCTCAAACTCAAAGAGTAGACAAAGTTCGTGTGTGCCTTGAGAGAGCGAACCTCACTCCACTAAAAATACTCAGCAAAGTATCGATGCCTAAAAGAGATTTGGATATGGCCCTCTTTACAGCATGTGATGAACTTGATGATCCCACAAAAAACGAATCCGCTGGGTTTGCTCAAATTGATCCCATCTATGATCAGGGCGTCTCTGTTGTGAGTTCCGTCATTGCTGGATTTTACAAAGAAGGAATCGCTGCTCTCGCTGAAAACCTGACCGGAAGTCCAGCCCAAAGAGAATACCGGGCCCATTTAGAAATGATTAAAAGAATCAAAGATCCTCATGAGCGCCTCATCCGTACATGGAATTTGGCAAAATCTCATCAAGGGGAATATGGCCCAATTGTGAATCTACTTAGAAATCCTGGGCAAATTATTGATGCAGCAGCAGAAGGCAAGAGAGGCGGAATCTGTCGAGAGTTCGCTCTACTTTTAGCATTCAGTCTTAGATGGGTGGCTCGTCCTTACGGAGTAGAGGCCCCTCAGTTTGGAGGCCTGGGCCCTTATGCCTTCAATGCCACAATTCGCTACAGCATGAGACATGCTTGGGTGCGAGTGAATATGGATAAATTTGAAAACGGAAAACGTGTAGGTCTTCAAACCTTTGACTTAGATACCACTTGGCATGACGTGTTTGCTCCTCTCAATCCAAGGAGAACTGGTGAAGAGAGATGGGAGATAGCAGAAAAAAGTCGCCGATGCCTTAAAGCTATCGAGTGTGTGAACAAGGTCAATTCATCTCACTAATGAATAGGTCCCCAGCCGAGGCCATCGCCACTCATCGCTAGTGATATCTGAATATCCTCGTCTTCCAACAGATACTTGGAGAGATAGCGACCTAACTCACTAGGTGAGTCCTCAGAAACTAATAAGGCATTATTTCCCGCATTGAACTCATCTTTATTTCTAAAGACTAGCTCCCCCATCACGAGACGTTTTCTGAAGGGAGTGACTCGAACAATTCTAATGAAAAAAGAATGTGCCAATAATGGAGCATTAAATTTCAAGATCGCTTTTTTGCTCTCTAAGCGAGTGAAGCTGATATCTGATAATGAATATTCTGGAACTGGATGATAGCTGCCTACAAGTCTCTCAAAAGCAATTTGGGAGTCTGCGAGTTCAAGAATTCTATCTACATCAGTCGTCTTCTTTCCACGTGCTTGAACGCGTCCAAAACTTCGATTCGTAGCGGTCACAAAATATTCGGTTTCTTCATTGGCAAGGGCCAAACCCAGAAAGCGCATGATCCCATCACCCATGCCATTAAATTCAAAAAGTTTTCTTAAAGCACGCATTTTAACAACAGGATCCGTCTTGCTCTTAAAAATCCTTTGTGTTTTTTTAAATCTTCTTAGAAATGATATTTTTTTGAATGATTGACCTACATTCGGCTTTGCAAATGCCTTATCCACTAAAGACTTAACGACATTCATGGGTGTTAAAATTAATCTTTCAACCTGATCGGCATCGAAATTTTTTCCATAGTAAAAAGTCGCCATGCCGAATCTTGCTGTTGAAAAACTCCCATCCGGTCTTGGAACTGCAAAAGGAATTTCTGGTATTGCATCAGGATCGCCCACAACGGCTTCGACTTGAGAGACATACCCGAACAATTCTTTAGCATTTGTAAATTTGTCTTCAATATTTGATTCGGCACTTAAAATAAATCGAGGAGCTTCTTTCGATATTTTTTTGGCCAAGGCGACAGTGAAAGTGTGATTTATTTTCTCTTTGGCACTCCAAAAAGAACTCCACTCATTTGAGAGTTGAACACTTTCTTTAAAGACTTGGTAATCACCCTCTTGAGTTCTCACCCAAGCCGTAAGACTTCTCACATCACGAGAATGAGATCCTTTAATGATGAGCGAGAGACCATAACCCCTCTCTCTCAACATTTGCCTCTCTATGGAAGAGCGTGTGAGAATTCTAGTTACTCCGCTAGTGTCTTCACTACTTTGTGAAAATTGGCCCAGAACAGCTTTCTCAAATGCACCAGCTGCTTCTGGATCTTCTAAATCATAGCGAAAAGCCATGTCTTGCTGTTTGGTTGTCTGCCATGTCCATTTGAATTTAAAAGGCACAACTTTTATCGGTATACCTGGCATGGTGCGACCAAACACAACCATACCTTCGAGAACTTCAGCATTGACCTCTGCTCCTGCTCCCACCGAAGTCCCTTGAGCACGAACTCTTGTGAGTTTTAAACGTACAAATTTCTCGCTCTCTTTTAAAATGGTGATTCGGTATTCACCTTTTAAAAAAACTTCGGCCCCGACTCCAATCTGTGTCGGGATTTGAGAGATTGGGACAAGATTCCAAGAAGGCCCCGCAGAAACATACCCCGAGACACTCCAAGAGATGAGCTCTCCATCTTTTAATCTTGAAAGATGCTCACGCTTAAGAGGAATCTTTAAAGGCTGAGTCGCCATATTCCATATTTGACTAAAAGCTGGGCGCAGTTGTGGATTTCTTCTGTACCAAGAGTGGCTTGGATCGCGCGGGATTATAATCCCACCCGTTATCTCTTCTCTCAACTCATCAGCTCTTGGCAGTTCTGCGGCCCTAGAGGCAGCCACTTGGCGGGCATTGGTTATGTTAAGCTCTCCACCGACACCGATTTGAAAACCAAATCCATTAGGGAGTGTTGGCGACCAAAGTGTTTGATCGAGCTTGATCTTAATATGATCTGTGACTGTATAAGTGTTTAGTAGATCTTGATTATCAAAAAGCCTTCGTCCAATTGAGACGTCGACATTTGATTGGCCGAAATTATGTGAGTAGAGATTGATGTCTTCAAATTGATCAAAAATGGCTTGAGAAAGTGAATCACCTAACTTTGAGACTTGATCCCATAAAGTGCGAGAAGTAGAACCTGGCCATGCCTCTGGCTCCTGTCCCCAAGCACTGAATGAAATAAGACAAACAATAAAAATGAAACGCATCACTCTATTACAACATGAAGCTGCAAAACATGTGGATTTTTTAGATGGCGCACACTGCCAACATCGCAAGCAACCCACTCAGGAAACAATGCGAAAGAGTTCTTCTTCTTGTAGGGAGTTGTCACCGACAGTAAACTGTTGAGGCTTATACAAAGGATGAAATATGACATTGCTCTTGAAGCAACTTTTTGGTTTTTTTAAATTGCTCCACTCCGAAACGGGAAACAATCAACTCGCTTGGGGAGTGGCCCTTGGATTTATTCTTGGGATGACTCCAGCACTCTCTCTGCAAACACTATTAGTTTTTTTCTGCCTCTTCTTTTTTAGAATTCAAATTGGAGCGGCTTTTCTGGCTGCCTTCTTTTTTAAATTCATCGCCTACCTTCTTGACCCCGTCTTTGATGTGGTTGGGCAAAAAGTGTTAGATCTCCCAGCGCTTCAAGGACTATTCACTGATCTCTACAATATGCCCATTATCCCGTTCACACGCTTCAACAATTCAATCGTCATGGGCTCCGGCGTTGTTGCGATCATTCTCGTTCCCTTTATATTTGCTGGAGCAAAGTGGGCCATTGTTAAATACAGAATAAGTGTCGTGGAGAAATTTAGAGAGACAAAAATTTTCAAAATTTGGACCAAGACTTCACTTTATCAGTGGTACTACAAGTACGACTCTTACTTCGGTAATTAGGAAATCATATGAATGCTCAAGAAAAAAAACCGGTAAAGAAGAAAGGCCCCATTCGCTTTGAAGCTGTCATTCCTGTAACGGTCATTATGTTAGCGACAATGGGATATTTCAGTTGGTTTTTTGATCAACACCTCAAGTCTGCTATCGAGTATGTAGCGACTCAGGCCAATGGCGCAGAAGTCAACGTCGCTTCAGTGAAGACAAGTTTTCTTAAGGGAAGCTTTGATTTGAATGGATTTGAAGTGACGGATAAAGAGCAGCCTTCAAGAAACCTCGTCTCTCTTGATAATGTTCATTTCCAATACATGTGGGATGCACTTTTAAGAATGAAATTTGTAGTCGATGATGCCAGCATTAATCAGATTCAAGTTTATTCTCCAAGAAAGACACCCGGACGAGTCTTACCACCAGAGCCGGCCAGCCCTTCAAAGCTTGATGAGTATCAAAAAGAAGTCCTAGATCAAGTCAAAAATGAATACGCTCAAAATATGCTTGGTGATTTGGCATCTCTTCTTGAAGGAGCAGATCCAAAGGATCAATTAGAAAAGCTAAGAGGTGAATTGAAGTCTGAGGCCCGAATCAAAGAGATGATTGCAGATGTTAATTCGAAGCAATCAGCTTGGAAGTCAGAAGTGACAAGACTCTCAGACACAACAAAGCTTAAGTCGATTGAGAAGCAAGTTCAAAGTATTAAGGCAGAGAAGAATATTTTGAAACAAGCTCAGGGAGCAAAAGATCTAGCTGATCTTTTAAAGCAAGTTCAAAAGCAAGCGCAAGAAGTACAAACTGCGGGCAAGAAACTTGAGGGTGAAGTTCAATCAATCGCTGCCTACCCTAAAGAAGTACAGAATCTTGTTAAAGATGATATTGCAAACCTTAAAGGTCACTTTAAGATTCCGCAAATAGATGTAAAAGATATGGCGATGGCCCTTTTCTCAAAAGAATTTGGTCAATACATCGCCAAAGCCAGAAAGTATCAGGCACTGGCCAAACAGTACTTACCTGAAAAGAAAGAGCGTGAAGAAGTTTTACCGCAAAAGAGAGCCACAGGGAAAACATATGAGTTTCCGATCACAAAAAGCTATCCACTCTTTTGGCTTAAGCGTGCAGCGATTAGCTCAAAAGGAACGAAAGACAGCTATTCTGGGAATGTTAGTGGAGAACTCACCAACGTGACTACATCTCCTAAATGGGTCAAAAAACCTATTGTTCTTGATGTTAGAGGTGATTTTCCTGCAGTGGGTGTTCATGGAATGAAAGCTGTGATGACTGCTGACTTTACACGTTCAACGCCAAGACAGATGCTTGATATGAAAGTGAACGCATTTGATATACCAGAAAAAATGTTTTCAAAGAGTGAGCAATTAAAATTTGGATTCACTAAAGCCACTGGCTCTACGGCACTCACTGCAACCATGGAGTCTGGTGAAGTCAAAATGAGCTGGAACGGCACTATTTCAAAACCTGTTTGGTTTGTTGAGGCGAAATCAAAGCTTGCTCAAGAGTTACTCACAGGAATCACTGATGGCATCCCTGTTGTTTATATTAACGGCACTGTCGAAGGAAAATGGAAACAGCTTAAAATGAATATCAACTCTAATCTTGGTGAAGAGATTGCCAATGGGATGAAAGCGCAGGTCGGTAAAAAAATTGCAGAAGCTGAAGGTAAAATCCAAAGCATGATTGATGAAAAAATCAAAGGGCCTCAAACACAATTGATGTCGAGCCTTGGCGGTAACGGAGACATCCTCTCTAAAGTTAAAAATCTTGATAAGCTCTACAAGGATAATGAGGATAAAATTAAAGCCGAAATTGAGAATCTAAAGAAAGGTGGAACTTCTAACCTGAAAGAAGAAGGCAAAAAGTTACTTAAAAAGTTCAAACTTTAAGATTGGGCGGGTAATTTTTATCCGCCTTATTTATCCCCTCAATATACATGCTATAAGCCTCTCACTATTATTTGGAGGCTTATATGATGAGAAATATTCTTTTTTTGGCGTCACTACTCTTTGCAGTCTGTGCTAATGCCCAAGACAATCCTTTAAATGCTTCTTCTGAACTTATTTCTTCGCCAACGGCATTCAGCCTTGTGAGTTCTGTTTTATCAGGCTACCAGGACCGTGGAGTCGCTGGAATTGAACAATTAAGAGATGAGCTCCCAGCTTTACATGCAGATTTATTAGCTGGAGCGATCAAAGAAATTGATGATGTTCGCCAACCGGCCATTAAAGAGCTCTTTGAGGATATCGCGAGAAATGATGATAATATCGTAAATCTTAAAAAGGCCTATCCTGGCAGAACTCTATTGGCCGCACTGACCCTTAAGATTACATCTGAATTAATTCAATAGTTTATCCCAGGGGGAAGGAGCCTCTCCTCCCCCCTGTAATTCCTACTCACTTGCCCCCTTAGAACCTCGTTTTCCCTTAAAATTTTTTAAATAACTTAAGGGTACTCATGCGCCACCTCATTCTATTGAGCTTTGTCTTTCTCTCTTCATTCGCTCTCGCGGGTGAGAGACCGCAGCTACTTGTCTCTCCCGATGTGGCCCTCCTGATAGAATTGGACTTAATTGAGCTTGAAGGGCTTGGGGGATCAGTCTTAGCGAATCCAGAAAAGAGTGTTGAGATTCATGTCGAGAAATTCAAAAAAGACGGACTTCTTAACGATAACCTTTGCGATGACTCTCTTGATAAAATTTATGCTCGAGTAAAGCACACATCAAAAAAATCTAAAATTGAAATTAATGAAAAGCTTATTAATCTTGCTTATGCAGTCGATACCGTTTTTCCTTGTAAGCATGGTACTTTTAAAAACTTTTTGAAAGCCAGTCTTTGGCATGAATTAGGTCATGTCTGGGACAATCAAAATAAATTTAGCACCACAGGGGCCTACTCGGCTCTCATGGGTGGGGGATCTGCTTTTAAAGCGACAGGTAATCGTGCGGCCAGTGCCTCTCCCGATGCTTATGAATTTAAAAATTTAAAAGAATCTTTCGCAGTTAATCTTGAGTGGTTTCTACTCGATTCTGATTTTGAGTGCAGAAAACCGGCGACCTATCAATTAATGAGCGAAGCCTTGGGCTTTAGACCTCACCAAACCAACTGTGAGCAAAACTGGAAAGTGATGACTCAGTCGGCGTATCCAGAAGATCATTTCACAAGAAGTTTCGAAATTAACCCTGAAAGAATATTTCAAGTGCACTATTTCTTTGCTGGTCGTGGTGACGCTCTTATGAGCCGCTGGGGTCATGCCATGCTAAGACTTGTCGTATGCGCGCCTCACCGCAAGACAGTGGGCCCAGAATGCATGCAGGACGTTTCACATCATTTGATTTTAAGTTACCGTGCTTCAATCGAGAATCCACAGATAAATTACATTGATGGATTCACAGGTAAATATCCTTCATTAATGTTCGTTTATCGCTTCCATGAAATCCTACAAGAATATGGAAAACAAGAACTCAGAGAGCTCTGGAGCATTCCGCTTCCGTTAAGCCGTGAGAAGATTGAATTCTTTACGAAGGTCACTCTAGAGAGATATTGGTCTTATCAAGGAAAATATCTTTTCTTAAGCAATAACTGTGGGACTGAATCTTTAAGACACCTTCTAGCCGTTGACGACAAACTCTTTGATGATATCGGTGATTTTACTCCTCTCCAACTCTTCAGAGGTCTCTCTCGCTTAGATGGTTTTGAAGACCTCACTGATGACAAGGATCATTTAAGAAGTATGGGTCTCTATTTCCCTTCTCAAAGAAAGGAAATCGAGAATGCGATCACTGTCCTGGCTGAATCTCAACTCTCCTCGACCACAAAATTAAAAGAATTTTTGAAATCGTCCCCTGAAGATCGCTTAGAGATTTATAAACAGAGAGATTGGAATTCATTTTCAAATACTGAAAACAGAACTGCACTTCTTAATATTCAATACATTGAGCGCTACATGGCCATGCTCTTTAATATGAATCTCATGAAGAATATCTCAAAGCGTGTGGAGAAGGATGCAGAACTTAAGGCCATGCTCAATGAGCAGTTTCAATCCTTTATCGCTCTCATTAAAAGACCATGGGACGTGGCCGCAGACGGTTATGGCGTTCCCTCTATAAATGGATTTGAGGGTAAATTTTCTGAATACCTTGTCTTTAGAAAAAAAATAGCCGCTCAAAATAAAGTAAACCCCTTAGATATTCTTTTAGCTCATCCCCTCTTTGAAAAAGAAGCTGCAGAAGCTAATGCAATGAGAGGAATCGGAACACTGATTGCAGATCTACTTATAAAAAACTCTGGCTTAGGAGGCCAATTATGAAATACTTCGTTTTAACACTCTCTCTTCTCCTTTCTCTTTCTTCTTTTGCTCAAGACGGAGGGGCCGGAACAATCGCTCTGACTCTTTCACCGTTTGCAACGGCCACACGTGTAATTGAATCGGGTTTTGCCACAATCACAGCAGGCCTACAAACAGCTCTGGCTCCATTTGCTACGACGTCAGCGAGTATTGAAGCTCGAGGAGTGGCTGGAAAAGAGCAGCTCAAAGATGAACTCATCGCTCTTGATCGTGATATGCAAGCAGGCTTAGTAAAATCAATTGATGATGTTCGCCAACCTAGCTTGAAAGAAATCTTCTCAGAAATCGCTTCTGATGAAAATGAAATCGAAAAAATTAATGAATTGGTTCCAACAGGTACTGAAGTTCACCGCATTGCTACAGTCGTAACTTTAAAACTTTTCTATTAGGAAATTTATGAAAAAACTATTATTACTCGCGTTGACTCTCCTCTCTCTTTCTTCTTTCGCGCAAGTGGATGGAATGTATATCTCAGCCGATATCACACTTTCTCCTACAAAGATTACCGCTGATTTATTAAGAGGTACCTCGGCCGTTACCATTGCCCCTTTTATGGTCACTTCTGTCACTCAATCACTTGAGGCCCGCGGTGTGGCTGGCCAAGAGCAAATTCGAGATGAACTCGTGGCTTATGATCGCGATGTCACTCAAGGCCTAGTTCATAAGGTTTCTGATATTAAGCAGCCAGCTCTTAAAGAGCTTGTTCTTGAGATTTTAGAAAATCCTGAAATGGTCAAAGAAATTGATTCTAAGATTCCAGCTGGGACGATCGTTGATAAAGTGATGATTGCCCTAACAATTCAACTTCTCTAAAAAAAAGCCCCTCTTCAAGAGGGGCTTTTTACTAGTACTTTAATAATCTTCTAAGAGCTTCTGTCACATCACTGACTTGAGGAAGGATCACCTCTTCCAGATCTGGACAGTAAGCTACGTGAACGTCTTTAGAAGCTACTCTCAAAATTGGTGCATCTAAAAGTTCAAAGCACTCTTCATTCACACGAGCACAAATTTCCCCAGCATAACCAGATGTCTTATGTTCTTCATGAGCAATCAGGAGACGATTCGTTTTTGCGAGAGATGTCTTCACAGCTTCCATATCAAATGGAGCGACTGTGCGAGCGTCAATGACTTCAACTTCAAAGCCTTCAAGCGCGAGCTCTTTAGCCGCTTCAATAGATTTTTGAACGAGTGCTCCCCAACATACGATAGTGGCATCAGTTCCTGCACGGGCCACACGGGCTTTACCAAACGGGATCATATAATCCTCACCTGGGTCCGCCGAACGATTGTAGCCTTGATAATAAAGATGCTTGTGCTCCAAGAAGAGGACTGGATCATCACTTCTGATCGCTGTTCTTAAAAGTCCAATCGCATCTTGAGCGTTTGAAGGGAAGACTACGCGAATACCAGGAACGTGTGTGAAGAGTGACTCTCCAGATTGTGAGTGATACATCGCTCCTCCGCGCAGGTACCCTCCAATCGGCACGCGTACGACCATCGGGCATTTAAAATCCCCGCCAGAGCGATAACGTGTGGTCGCCATTTCATTTTTAAGCTGCATATAAGCAGTCCAGATGTAATCAAAGAATTGGATCTCAACCACAGGCTTTAAGCCTCTCATCGCCATTCCAATCGCGCGTCCAATAATATTGGCTTCAGCTAGAGGTGAATTGAATACCTGGCCCGGTTTTCCGGCTTTCTGAACTCCGTGAGTGACTTTGAAAACTCCCCCCTTACCTTTAAGATCTGGGTTGTCGTATTTTTCAACTTCAGTAAAGTCAGCGACATCTTCACCAAACACCATCATGAGTGGGTTGCGCTTAATTTCACTCTTAAGAGTCATGTTGATCGCAGTCGCGAGAGGTATATCTTCCTTCCCCGTCATCTTCGCTTCTGTATCAAAATCTGAAGATGTTGGATCCACCTCATGAGAATACAAATGATCCATATAAGTCGACTTTTCAGGCCATGGAGTGGCGAGAGCTTGAGTCATCGCCTCACGCACTTCTTTTGAAGCTTCATCTAAAACTTCATCCACTTCAGCTTGGCTGAATAATCCAGCGCTCGTTAAAAACTTTGGATAGGAATTAAACACATCACGAGAAGCTTCATCGGCGAGATCTTCTTTAGTGCGATAGTAGCCATGGTCATCAGAGAGTGAGTGTGAGTAAGGACGAGTCACAGTGGCATGAACTAAAGCTGGCCCTTTGCCAGAGCGCAGATATTTTTCCGCTTCCACCATCGTTTCATATGATTCTACCGGACAGTTGCCGTCACACTTAAAGATTTTTAGTCCTGGGAAATTTTCCAAAGCCACTGAGATTGAAGCCCCAGGAGTTTGCACTCTCACTGGAACAGAAATCGCATAACCGTTATCTTCCACCATAAAGAGCACTGGATACTTATTCACACATGCCGTTGTGAGTCCTTCCCAGAATTCCCCTTGAGAAGTTGTGCCATCTCCCGTTGAAACATAAATGATTTCATTGGCTTCATAAGCCGGAGAATCTTTTAGCTTTGATTTCTTTAAATGCAATCCCGCTTCAGCAAGACCCACGGCCTGAAGAAACTGAGTTCCCGTACAAGAGGATTTAGAAACAATGTTTAAACGCTTGCATCCCCAGTGGGCCGGCATCTGTCTTCCATGAGAAGCCACATCACCAGTGTTGCCATTGGCTTGGCAGAGCATTTCATAGGGAGTCATGCCCAGACCCAAACAAAGAGCGCGGTCGCGGTAATATCCAATAAACCAATCATGAGCGGGCTTTAAGACCTTAGCCGTGGCCGAGAGAATTCCCTCATGACCCGCACCTGAAATTTGGAAGAAAGCCTTGTTCTGCTTCTTCATGGTGATTTCAGTGTCATCAGTCTTTCTTGAAAGATAAATATTTTTCAAGAACCAGCGCAAATCAGCTTTAGTGAGTTTTTGTTTTTTGATGATTTCTAATTTTCTATCAAACACCGGGTTCCCTTTTTGAGAAGCAGAATTAGAATTTTTTTCATTCGTTGTTGTGCGCATCGGCATTCCTCTGGTTGGTTGCGCCTCATCCTATAAAATCCAGAGCAAAAAATCTATTTTTTGAGTGCATTAACGGCTTAAACGACGGTGTATATTACGTAATTTACGTCCAGCTTCCTCTCGGGCCAAATCCCATACGCTTTTCGAGCTACAAGCCTCTGAGGAAAGGAGGTCTAGGTTTCTCTTGAGATGACTTGGCGAAAGATCTCTTTTTTCCTCATAGCGTCTTAAAAGCTCTTCTGCCAACACAGAATAAGTCTCTTCGAGTTCAAGATGGCTCGGAATTTTCATTCCAGAGGCCTGTGAGAGTTCACTCAAGCACTTCTCATTTTCTTCGGCCGGAAGCCTTGAGGGAGGATCAAAAAATTCTGCAGATTCAGTCCCCGCAATAATTTCACTATCGGCAGTCACAAAATATTTCAATTTTTTAGCCTTTAAACTTTTGACACGAAAAAAAGGGCCAGTCGCACCAGAGATTGGTCCCTCGACAATTGCGTCCGGATCATTCACATGAAGAGTGATTTTGAATTCATCAGTCGAATAGATTGAATATCCCTTCACGTCTTTAAGATCGACATAAATGATCCAGGCATCTTTACCATCCGATCTCACTCTTGATTTGTTACTGTAAGCCATCGACTGAATGAGATCCAATTCATGAGTTTGAAAATTAATTTGTCTAAAATTTTCAACTCTGTGTCCCCCAAATTTAAATCCAATTTTCGTAATGGATTGCTCTATGGGAAACTCAAGCTTCACATTCCAAGAGGCAGGAGCGACCTTAACCACAGAGAGCAAATTTGCATCTCCGTTTAAAATCATTTCAGGAGCCACTTGATTATCCATTGGCTTACCCTCTTGATCTTTAAGCACAAGAAGATAGGTTCTCTCAGCAAAGCTACTTTTCTTAATGAGGAACCATTCAGATTTCGTAAGACTAGGCGGATGAGGATAGAGCGTGGGTTTAGAAAGTGTGTTTAAAGTGACTTCGGTGGGTGCGACTTTCAAGAGTCGATGGCGCGCTCCAGGCCAGAAGTGGGGATCGGCCTCAATTTGAGCGCAGCCCTCTATCAAGAGAAGACCAAACACGAAGAGACTTAATTGAAAAAGCCCAACCATACCATTATCTTATCGGTATAGTCGGGCTTTAAATGAAGAGTTGAGCTAAATATCCCTTAAAAATCTTCTACTTACGCTTCTTTTGTTCAACAACCGATGTCACGGCTTCATAAGCATCCGTGATTGAGCCATTGATCGAGAGATCAGAGAACAGCACCTGTTCAGCGGTACCTGGCTTTCTCACATAAAGCTTTGGAAAGCGGCGAGAGGTGTCCACAATCAAAGCACGAAGATCAGCGAGGCTCATCGATTCGTTATAGCTTAAAACCAATGCGGCTACACCAGCGGCAGCCGGAGAAGCCATCGATGTACCACTATAAGTGTCATACTTATTGTCTGGAGTTGTTGAAAGGATATCTACACCTGGAGCAAAGATATCAACCGAGAATTTACCAAAGTTAGAGAAGTCAGCTGGAAGCTCTTCACCTTTTTGAAATGATGAAGCGCCGATCTCAAGCCAGTTAATAGCTTGGCGAGATTCAACACTTAATTTTCTGTTTGGAAAATTTGGTTCAGAGTCATTGTTTTGATTTGAGTTTCCGGCCGCATGAACCATCAACACACCTTTGCTTTCTGCATAGGCGATGGCTTCATCAACGACTTTCTTATAAGGAGAGAAAGCTTTACCAAAACTCATATTGATGATTTTTGCGCCATTATCAACTGCGTAGCGAATGCCATTGGCAACATCCTTATCGCGCTCATCACCATCTGGAACAACTCTCACGGCCATGATTTTTACATTCTGAGCGACTCCCTTGATACCAAGAGCATTATCGCGATTAGCAGCGATGATCCCTGAAACGTGTGTCCCGTGAGAGGAATCAGGGCCGATGACATCATTGTTTCCATAAACGCTTTCGCGAGGATTTGAATAATTATCACCTACAACAGCACGAGCATTGAAATCAGTGTTGTAGTAAAAATCAGCCTGTGAGCCATAGTAATCCACAATACGAATAAGTCTTGCTTCACTATAACCAGAAGCCAAAAGTCCTAAGACATCTTTTTTGGCCTGGATCACAGCTGGATCAGTGCTTTCTAGATCACGAACACTTCCTTCAGTAATTTCAGTTAATCCTGCCGCCTTAAGAACAGCGACACCTTTCTGCATCTTCTCTAACATCGGCTTAAAGCGTGCAAGAGTAGAGTCAGCTGTGACTTTACCATCCGTCACTTCTTTCTCAATCTTATCTAAGTAAGCTTGCTTCTCAGGAGATAATGATTCGCCAATCGATTCTAATGTGGCCTTCACCTTTCTCATGCGAACCAATTCGCGAGTCACTTCTAAATTGTCAGATGAGACCTGGGCAGCAGGATCACCCTTAATTAAGCGAATTCCGTTCGCTAGTGTGGTATCGACAGCAATTGTTCCCATGCCCTTTGATCCACCAATAAAATTCCAGCCGAACACATCATCGGTAAAACCATTGTTATCATCATCAATTCCGTTATTTGGAATTTCGGCTGTATTAATCCAGATTTTGCCCTGAAGATCTTCGTGGTTAACATCCACACCTGAGTCAATCACGGCGACGATAATATCTTTTGAAGTAGGCATCCCAAAGTTCTTGTAAACTTCCTCTGTTCCTACGCCTTCAACACCTTGAATGGGTGAAAGATTGAACCAGTTCGCTGGAGCCGTCTCCATTAAGCCTTTAGAAGACTTAAGGACGTATCGACCTTGTTGTTGAGATTTAATCGCTTCAAGGTCTCTCAAAGCTTTAGGAATAGATTGAACGCTCGCAAATGTCGTGGTTGCAAAAACCATAAGCGAGAGTGGTAAAAAAGCCTTTTTCATAAGGTCCCCTTTGGGTGGAATGAACAAATTTGACCCACTTTCGCCCTATATGGGAAAAATTGCAAAGCGATTACTCCCCCTGTGAGTATTTTTCAGTCACAAGGGGGCTAATCAGCTCAAATGGTGTCATTTTTACACTGGGGCTTGAATATTTTTAAGCTCTGCATCGACCTTAATCGGCCTTTCTACCTCTAAACCTTGAGCTTTAAAGATATCAATCAATTCAGAAGGACGAATCCCTGAACCAGATTGAATGGCCGTCTTGACTCGGATTCCAGGCATCTTGCATGGGGAGACCTCATCAATAAGATTCAAAACATCACTCGGCAAATCTAAAGTCGAAGCTTCTATCTGCAAAAGAAGCGGCTTCACATCTTTCTCGACATCTCTTTGCTCTTTTTTTGAGTATGAGCTAATCGTTAAAGTTTCAAGAGACTTCAATTTTTCAACTGTAGATTTGAGCAACTCATCGTTACGGACTGGTAAGAAATAAGTGAAAGATGAAGCCTGATCCTGAATCGAAGGGGCTTTGTTGGTGATAGGCTCAATCTTTTGAAACAATAAACCAGGCTCAGCATGCTCTCTTAAGAGACTTAAAATTTGATCAAAGTCTTCCCACTCTTCTGGAACTCTCACGTCGAATGCTTCGCACATTGAACTAATTCCAAGAGCAAGAGCTGGGCCAAAAGAGAGCAAGGGACGAATGTTATAACCTTCAGAAATAAGTGTTTCTATGCCAGCACGTTTAAATACGCGGGCCATCACTTTTTGAAGATCTAAATGCGAGATGAAAGTGATCGGTCCCACTTTTGCAAAACTCACACGATATTTCATCCCTGGATTGTGGCCTCGCTTTTCTCTAAAATCGAGAATCGATTTCTTAAGATTCTCTGGAGCGACATACGGCTCATAGGTGGTCGCATCCATCTCAGCAAGAAACTCTCGTCTCTCCTCGACCATCTGTTTTAGATCACAAGCGACTCCGCAGTGATAACAAACCAGTTTTTTCTTATCGACACTAAAAGTTTTTTCTAATGATTCTAAATCTGAATGATGCACAATCATGCCTGCGACTTTTCCGCATGGTGGAGCGAGACGATTCTTTAATGCTTTCTTCCACTCAAGCTCCAAGAATCGATCCGTTAATCCCACATCGATATGGCTCCATGAAAGCTTTCCTTCCATCGGAATAGTTCCAAGGAAAATATCAGGATTCAAACCAGAAGCCTCAACACATTCAAGCCAGAGACCATACTTAAACTGATCATCCCATCCATCAAAACGCGCTCCACCTTTCCAAGCCGAGTAAATAATATTCGCGACTCGTCTATCACCTCGAGAAACAATTCCCTCAAGGTGAGAGATGCGAGAGACGTGTTTTCTGAAATTAAGTTTATAGTCTTTAGCTAAATGATTGAGCCATTCCTGCTTTCTCACGATCTCAGGATGAGTAATCATGGCCGCCCACTGAAATGGTGTATGAGGCTTAGGAACAAACGAGGAAACAGAAATAGTCACCGTTGGATTTTGACAACCCGATTGCTTAGCGACATAGCGAGCCTTTCGACCGGTCTCCATAATGGCTTGTACATCTTCATCTTCCTCCGTGGGAAGACCAATCATGAAGTAAAGCTTCATCTTACTCCATCCACGAGAGAAGACATCTGAAGCTGTTTTCATCATATCTTCTTCAGAAATATTTTTATTAATTACATCTCTCATGCGCTGACTTCCAGCTTCGGGAGCAAAAGTGAGAGATGAGTTTTTAACTTCGGCCAGCTTATCGAAAATTCTTTCATCCAAGCCATAAGCTCTTAGAGAGGAAATACCTAAAGTGGCATTTTCTTTTTGGAGTTTATCGAGAAGCTCTAATACGAGAGGAGTAACCGCAGAGTAATCAGCAGTCGATAAACAAGTGAGCGAGGCTTCATCAAAGCCTCCATTCTTTAATCCACTCATCACCATCTCAACCACACTTTCTGGTGATCTCTCTCTCACGGGACGATAGATCATCCCCGCCTGACAAAAACGACATCCTTCTGTGCAGCCTCTAGAGAGTTCAACTGAGAAGCGATCAAAGATGGCCGTTAAATGAGGAATCGGTGATTTTGTGGGAAATGGATAATCTTTTAGGGACTCGATAATAAATCTTTTAACTCTTTGTGGGAGAACTCCATCAAATTCTGGCTTCGGTCCAGTTACCACTTCCATACGAGTCATCGGGTCAATAGCAGTGTCATAAAACTTTGGAACATAAATTCCTGGCCACTGAGCCAGCTCAAACAAAATCGTGTCGCGCTTTTTTCCTTCCGCACGTGACTGCCCAATAAAGCTCACGATCTCTCCGATGAGCTTCTCTCCATCGCCAATCACGACAAAATCCATAAATGGAGCCAGTGGCTCTGGGTGAGTGGCACACGGTCCGCCACAAGTCACAAAAGGATCTTCTTCTTTACGGTCTTTAGTCCAAATCTCAATGCCACCAAGATCGAGCATATTGAGAATATTGGTGTAGCTCATTTCATACTGAAGACTAAAGCCCACGATATCAAAATCTTTTAAGGGTCTAAAATTTTCAAGAGTCACAAGCGGAAGTTCACGAGCGCGAAGTTCTTTTTCTAAATCGACCCAGGGACAAAAACAGCGTTCAGCGATTAAATTCGAACGTTGATTCACTTCCTCATACAAAATTTTCATTCCCAAATGGGACATGCCAATCTCGTAGGTATCTGGAAAGCACAAAGCAATCTTACCTAGAGCTGTATCCCAATTTTTTCGAGCAATGAAATGTTCCCCGCCAATATAGCGAGCTGGTTTTTCGAGAGTATCTAAAAATGCGGCATAGGGGTTTTTAACTGCAGACATGCTGAGCTCCAAGATTTGTGTCTCTAAGTGTTAGAGGAGGGAGTCGAACCCTCAAATTAAATGTAGGGGGGTTTTACTAGATACCAGATGAGAGGGAAAGCACAAATCGACGATCTTCTTCAACTCTAAATCCATCAAGGCTGCGATCAACGGCGTAAGTGGTCAAATCCATGATAAAGGTACGAGTTCTTACTCCTAACCCACCAGAGCCCCAACCGTCTCCATAACCTGCTCTCAGGAAGAGCCTGCGGCTGAAATCAAGCTCTATCCCCGCTCCAATCCTGCGCTTAATTGAAGTGACATAGGAGTCGTTAAAATCTTTCCAATTGATTTCTATGTGAATGCGGCTTTGCTTGCTAATTTGAGGCGTGAGTGAAAATCCTAGATCCGCTGTTTGCCTTATTTTATTAGGTGCTCCTGCATCTTTAATGCCTTCCCAATAATTATTAGTGGCATTTCTAAGAACAGCAGAGAATGTTGGAAGAAATGTATAAGGTAATGTCACCCGAGCTCCTGCCGTGAGCTGCAATCCTCTACCCGATTGATAATCCTGCCCAGGATTCACTGCGGCTACTTGAGCCGGTCCATAGCTCTTGTAGAGCTCTCTTCTAAATAGATAAACACCTGTAGCACCCAGTTTTACGATTCCACCAAAGAGAGGCATGTTTAGTGCAAAGACTGGCCCATGATCTCTTCTTTCAGCAATCTCATAATTCCCAGTGCCAACTGGCTTATCAATGATGGCGCGATTTCTCTGACTCAAAAGATAACCAAACGTCATTCCTCGAACAGTAAAATTTGGAAAGAAATTTGCTCTCATGTGAGAGAGCTTTCCTTCGTTACCTACCAGCATCTCTCGCATTTTTTGAGTATCAAGTGAGTTTGAAATATTGGCAGGAAGATCCGTCATCGGACCTCCACCAACTGCATCCATGTACGCATTGCTTGATTCAAGATGCACATTGAATAAATGCAACTGGGGTTTTCTCACTGTTCCTAATCCCGCTGGATTATAAAAGGCAGACCATGCATCATCAGATTTGCAAATGTAGGCGTTACCCATCGCAAGGGCTCGTGCAGAAGTAATAAATTCTGGAAAGGCAGCATCTTCAAAATCAAGCGCCGCCCATGCAGGAGCATAGGTTAAGGCGAGAAAGACGAATAATAAAACAAACTTTATTGACACGTGAGCAACACTCCTCACTCTCCATTTTAGAGACTTGAAGCGTAGCGCTCAACCTCGGCAACATAGGCCATTTTTAAGATTGCAAATTAGAAAAAATAGGCCAATCCAAAAGCCCAGGAAAGATAACTCTTCTTCCCCATTCCTGACCAATCTGCTTGGACGCTTGAAATTTCTGTTTTAATCCTGAATGGCTTAAAGAGGATGGCTGTTCCTGCAGCCAAAGAGAGTAATTTTCCACTCTCTGAAAAATCCCCTGAAGGTGATCCACTCAACTCCCCATCGTAGGTGTAATGCGAGTACCCTACGGATTCAAAAATCTGCCAAAACGGAGCCAACCAGAAGCCATGAATGAGAGCGTAATCTGTGGCCCCAACTTTAAAAGTAATTTTGGGATTTCCATCAATTTCGTGTTCATTTCCACCAATTGCAGCTGTGAGCGCCATCGAATGGCCTGCTCCTGCCGACTGAAGAGAGCCTCCCAAAAATTGCCATTTAATTCCTAACATTGAGGGAGCACTGGCCGTGTGTTGCCAGGTTATGTCAAAGGAGTCGGCCATTGAGAGAGCAGCAAAGTAGCCCATTGAGGAAACTGGTGAAAATTGAATGGGATAAGGAGTTGATTGTGAAACATCAACTTTTCCCTCTACTTGATTGAGAGATGAAAGCTCTAATTCAGTATTAAAAGCTCCACCCACAGTCTCTGGTGAGACCATGCGATTGATTGGTGCACGCAATTTAGTTGCACAGCCAGCTAAGCAAATAAGTCCAGTAAGCAGAATGGGAAACAAATCG
>JAIEMA010000016.1 GCA_019752535.1 Bacteriovoracaceae bacterium | reverse complement strand
GTTCTTCTTTCAAAAGTCCGACCTCCAGAAGAGATGGAAAAATTCCATCATTCCTTGGCCCAAGAACTGGATCGTATGTCTCAGTTGGTTCGAGACATGCTTCTGGTTTCAAGGGTTGAAGCTGGAAGAGCTCACTTTAATTTCACTCCCGTCCGACTTGATGAAATTGTCACAGAAAACGTGGCCAGACTCGGACTGAAGGCTAAGCAGAAACAAATTGCTCTCAAATTTGATCTGGATACGGAACTGATTGAACATGATCAGTTCTTAGAGATCTCGGGCGAGAGGCAACTTCTGGGCTGCCAGGTGGAAAATTTAATCGAAAATGCGATCAAATACTCCCCTTCTCATTCTATTATTTCTGTAAATCTGAAATTGACTGCGAATGGAGTTTCTTTTGAAATTAAAGATCAAGGTCCTGGGATTCCTCAAGACGTTCGTGAGAGACTGAAGAGTTCAGAGAGATTTTTCAGAGGCGAGCATACTGCATCGATCTCGGGATCAGGGCTTGGTTTATATCTGGTGAGAAAAATTGCAGACTATCATTCTACAAAATTAGAAATTCTCGACACGCCCCAAACTGGGGCGCATTTTCGCTTAATTTTTTCTCAAAATCCTAGAGCCTGACGGGCCGACTTTTGATTCTTTCTGCCGTCATAGGAACTTAAGGCCCAAAACCAAGTGGAAGGATTCCAATGCGCCGGTGTCGCCATAGGAGTGACGTATCTCATTCTTTCATCATCTTCCATAAAACCGATTTCTACTGGCTGATAGAAAAAACGTGGAGCCGTTGTGTAGTAACACTGATTTTTTACGTTGGATAAATTTCGATACCCATTACTTGAATTTCTATCATTCACATAGTCTTGAGGGTCATTAATCGGCTGACAAGCCTCTGGCTCTTGCATAAGTGAGCCTGCCCATTCCTGAAGTGGCATCGCTCTATCAGTAAACGTGGCATCCATCACCCAAAGCTCTCCATTCACCCGAACGGCCGGAGCGACATGAAACCACCAAACGATCGGTCTTCCCCAACGTGAAGTCACGCGATGGCGCATGTTAAATTTATAAGTAAAAAAGAGATAAACCTTCTCCATTGCGACTTGATGCAATTTTTCAGCTCTTAAGGCCCACATATGAGCGCGCTGAAAACATTCACTATGCTCACCCATTTTCTTGTCTTCAGCTTCGATGTCCTTAAACATCTCCTGAGCTTTCTCTTCAGAAATATTATCTGAAGTGGATGGATAAATTTGAGCCCACGAACTAAGACTCAACATCAAAGCAGCCAATACAAGTGCAGCACGCATGAAAACTCCTTAGGGATGTGGTGATCCTAGCCTAAACAGGCCCTTTTTTGCTGCGCGTGAGAGTTTTTTACATATGTCTAAAATTTCGACACCCCTGTAAGAACTTGTAAGAAAATCATTGACCAAACCCTTGAAAATTCATTACAGTCCGCACCCATAAGACTGCCCCGATTCTTGCTAGAGAAGGGCATCGCCTGAGATCCGGGGAAGCCCGCTTTTGATTTAAAAGTAGGGAAAAAGTACAGGGTTTAGGCGTTTTTTCGCACAGCAGCAACATATTAGATAGATTAAGTTATCCAGTCTTACAAAGAGGTTAAACGTGTCTAAGATTAAAAACCAGCGCCGCACTAGCTATGACCCAAACTTGGGCTTTATTGGCCAGGTCAAGGTTGATGTCTCAAACTACATCTTTAGCTCTCACCGCCGTCGCAGTCCTTATAACCACACTAAACCTTTGGTGAAGTCTCTACTTAATCGTGACGTGAGTGAGCATCACTCTGAATCTCAAAAACTCACGAAGTTTATTAGAAAGCGCGACCTCACATTCCAAAAATCAACGAAAGATGGCTCTTACAAGATTTTCACTGTTCCATGTACAACGACAGTTGTTCCCCTTCAAAAGAGTATGTTCAATCAAATCGAGCGCGCAGCTCAGACTTTGATTGTTTCTCTTCGTGCAGTTATTCAAGATATCTATGGCTCAAAGTCTGTTAAAGACTCTGCTTTCGTTAAATCACTTCCAAAAGAAGCCAGAGCGATTTTCATTGATGCAGTAGAGTCGTCTCCTAATTATTTTAAGCCTCTTCATCACCCAAATATGAAGAAGTACCCTTTCTTTGATAACGTCGGTTTGGATCTCGTTCTCGTTGAAGATTATCTTCAAGAGTCAGGAAACTTCGACAAACTTCTTCGTACAGGAAGAACGGACGAGCTTCCACTTCCATTCCGTATTCTAGAACTTAATGCAGGCTCACCTTCAGGTGCTTCAAATAATATGAACGTTCTTGAAGGCTTGTATGAAAGCAATCCTTCAACGCTTGAAGACCTTGGCAAACTGATGCCAAACGATCATTTCAAAGTTTTAGCTGAAACTTACAAATCTCTTGGTGAAGACTGGACCGGTGTTAAAGACGGTGTTCAAGTGATTCTTCCTCCAGGCGGCTTGAATGGAGCAGCACCAGAGATTCATAATCTTGCCGCATATTCTGGAATGGTTTATGCCGATCCAGTCCAATTGTTCTGCGATGAGAAAGGCCATATCCGTCTTCGCACAATCAATGGTTCAAACCCAATCGTGACGGCTATCTACTCTCGTATTAATGCTGACTCGGCTCTCTTTGATCCAGAGAAAGATTTGATCTTAAGAGATGCTGACTCTGGTGAGCCGATTTATCTTCGTGATACCTTAAAGCTTGGTAAAGATGGTAAGGCCCCGTTGGTCCTTGATGTCGACGGAAACCCTATTCCACTTCAATCTGACTATGCCATCCCTAATCTTTTGAACGCGATCGTTGAGCGCAAGATTTATATGGGTGGTCTTAACCGTATTCTTGATAACAAAATCATCTTAGCCTCTCTCACAACCTACGCTCCAAAGTTTTTTGAAAAGCGCTTGCGTGAGTTAGGTCTAGAGCCAGCGGGTGCAAAGATTACTCCACCAGAAACTCTTCCTTCTTGCAAAGAGTCTGTAGAAATCATCGCGAAGAATCCTGAAGAGTGGGTGATTAAAGCTCCAAACCTTTCAGGTGGAACTGGCGTTTATATTTTGAAAACTCTTTCTAAAGAGAAGCGCGCTGAAGTGATTGAGATGGCACAGAAAGAACCACAAAGCTTTGCTTACCAGCGCCTTGTTAAAATCGCTCGTATTCCAGTGACAACTAGTAACGGTAAAGAAGGAACACGCTTTGCGAACCTTGCGGCCGATATCCGCTTATGGATGTTCTACGGCGGTGGAGCGAAGACGCTTCCAAAGCTCACTCACAATGCACTCGTAAGATATGCTCCTCAAGAGAGAGGGCCGATGAGCTCAATCGTTAACACTTCAAAAGGTGGCGGTTATGCTCCATTTGTAGTTGTTGATGACACCAATTCAAAAGAATCAGTTCTGGCCGCAGAACTTGTGAAGCCAAAATATCCTGCTCCACTCATGACTCACTTGCCGATGTTTGTCGCGGCTCAATTGATTCAAGTTTCTCGTCTTGCGATCGAGATTCATAAGCAGTTGAGTTCTGGGAAAGCTGACAGCTACGAACTTCTGGGCTTAACTCTTTCTCTTAAACTCCAGTGCCGTGAGATTTTAAGTTTCCTTAATCCTCGTGCTATCGAGCCAGTTTATAAATTAATTGATACGCTTGAATCAAAACAAGCGAAGAAAGAGATCGCGGCTTACTTCCAACTTGTACATGGTAACCACATTAAGTTGGTCATGAAGCTTCAAAAACTTGAAGAAGCTGGAAAGCTTCCAAAGGGTTTCCGCGATGAGCTTGATCGCCTTCACATTTTAAATGACGACATCCTTTCTCAAAACTATACAGAAGAGCACCGTAAAGCTGATAAAAAAGCTTTAAAGCCTCTTCGTGACATGTTGATGAAGAAAGCCGGCACCAATAAGGCCCTCATCTCTCAGATGAAAGCTGTTATGGTTCTTCTCGTTTCAAGTGTAAATGCAAACTTCCCTCGTGAATACATCGGTGGAAAGTCGGCCCTCAATATGGCGAAGATGGTTGAAAACTTCCTCACTATCGTCCGTGAGCGCTTACAAAACTCTGAGAAAGCGATCGAATTTGCAAAACTCTTTAACCTCGATGCAGACCACCCAGATCTCGCTTTTGAAACCTTTGGCTTGAAAGAGACAGCTAAGAATGCTGGTCTTCTCACAGCTTCTCAACGTGAGTTTGCGACGGGTGAGCTCTTAACTGAATCTGAATTCATACCAGCGAACCTTCAAGAAGCACGAAAGGCTTGGTTAGCTGTATTGGAAGAAGCGAAGAAGATTAAAAACACTTCTGAGCGTGAAGCGACAATCAAGAGAAAGCGCGCGGCACACTTTAAAAAGTTCCCTGTTCTTGCTCGCTTCCAAGATCTCATCACTCGTCCAACTGCTTCAATCAGTGATTTGATTGAGTTGATGCCGGTGATGCCTTATGCGCACTATAACCTCACTCAACTTGCGAAGAAGCAGGGTCTCACGATCTCTGCTCTCTTCTCTGATAAATTGACTCCTAACAAGATCTCAATCCTTTCAAGCAAACAGATTCGTGAGCACCACCTCTCTGCTCAAGATCACGCGGGTGAGTGTTTCGCGAAGAAGAGAAAATCTCACGGTCTCTTCTCTGACTCAGACATCTTTATCTGGGTAAGAAAAGAGCTAGATCCTTTGACACAAATCTATACTGCTGGTCATGAAGCGATTCACTACCATCAGATTGAAGAAACAACACGTATGGAAGCCACTGCACTCTCACACGGTGCGATCGCTCAAGCCTACTTCTTGAATTTCTACGGAAACTTCCTAGGGATCTCAAGTGCGTCTCTTGAAGGCTTATCTCTTGATATCGCTTCCGAGCGCCAGCCTCTCTACGGTTTAGCAGACAGAGTGGTAGCTCACTTTTTCTCAGGTGTCGTAAGTGAAGTTCGCCAGGCCATTAACGGCGATAGCGAATCTTACCAAAATGTCTTGAACAAATACGGCTCTCTCTTTGGCTATATGATGCCAAACTCAACTCAGGTTCGCGTAAAAGCTCTTCAAGAGATCCTACCGGCCCTTGAGAACGCGAAGAACATTCGCTTCGCTAAAGAGTTGGGTCTAGATATCGCTTGGGATGAAATGCGCTCAGCTCTTCCTTCAGCTAACGAGGCTCAAGTGAAAGCTGCTGCTCCAAAAATTGAAAGAGCAATTAAGACTGCAAACGTAGATTATGAAGCCTTGATCGCTATTGGTAACCATCAGTTCTATGGAGTTTCTTTTGGGCATAAAATCCCAACGAAAGAGACTTTAAGATTAAGACCTATATTAGGTGTCGTGAGTTTAGGGAACAGCTACAACCAAACGCAACAACAGCAGTAAAAAGGTTTTATGGAAACGACGATAGAAAAAGCACCGGCCGTCTCAGAGGGATTAAAATTCCTTCTCGGTCAATCACACAACTCACTTTTTACTCTTCTCGAAGAGGTGGTGGTTGATGGTGGAAATGAAAAGCTTGGAATTAAAGAGAAGATCACTTCTCTTCGAAGAGAAGGTGACGCTGCGGGCTTTCGCTATACAAGCGAAGGATGGATCCAAGGTCATTTACTCATCTCTCTTCTTAAGCAAGGTGGATTTTCTCTCAATACTTCAATTGCCGACAATGGATTTATCACTGAAAAGTGGGATCTCTATGATGAAAAAGGTGAATTGACTCAAACCGTTTTTGAAGCTCCTGAAACAATCTCTGCCGGAGAAGTCCTCGAGATGGATCTCTCTTGTCCAATTCTTGATTATCTCTACAACATGCTCGCCTTTGAATATGAGAAGGCCGGCTCAGGTGTTGTGCGCTCGATTCAAGTTCATGCAGTTGAGCGTTTTTTAAGATCATTCTACAAAGACAAAAATAAAGAGAGACGCCGTGATCCTCTGATTCGCCACATCTTTCATAAAATGCTCATCATTGAAGCTGATCCCGTCCTAAATTGGGATGAGAGACAACTAGTCTATGATGGACTTACAGAGGGACTCAAGCGCGTTTTAAAAGTTAAACGCAGAGCTCATGGCCGCGGTCTTGTTTCTCAAAACTTTGAAATGCTCCGCTTCCGTTGGGCTTCATTTGCCAGACGTTTTAAAGCGCGTCCACTTAATAACCTTCAGGGTTTGTTGTACCGCTTTACGATTGCAAAAGTGATTTGGTTTTTTACAACTGTTAAAAGTAATCTTGGCTACTCAGTCGCTTTAGCAGTCTACGGACCGTTTACTTATTATTTTATCACTATGCCCATGAACCCTCATGCCATGCAAGCTGTGGGACGTGTGAGAGAAGCTTATCTTGATATGAAAAGTGGCTTTAACTCGGCCATGAAATCAATTGAGCAGTCACCTTCTGCCAACGCAAAAGTTCAAACCAGTGTGGTCTCTACAACTGCGATGCCTCAAGTTCAAAATGCAGTTCAAGAAGCTGTCTCTCAAACACCGATCACGAGTACCCCAATGGTGAATCCAAATATCATTGGAAATTCACTCGTGACTCAGGGAAAAAACGTACTCTACCCGCTTACTATTAATAATAAGTCTGTGGCCTATGCGCCAAAATATCTTAACTTGCTTTTAACTTCAGATGTTCAGGCCGTTGACCAAATTAATTGGAATGAGCGCATGGGCAATTTCAAGCAAATGCAAATTGCTTATGAAGAGTCACTTGAATACGCTCCAAGAATGGGTCGCCTTGAGCAGCTAGAGACTCAATACAATTTCCCCATGGTGGTTGAAAGTGCTTGGTTAGAGATGGAGCGCTACAATAACCGCATCTTTAAGCTGCGCCAAAAAGAGGCGAATCTCTCGCCAAAAATGAAGCAGTTCTTAACCAATGAAGTGAATCGTACTCAACAACTTGAGCTTTATCTTTGGGATCGCCTCGCGCGCTTCATCCTCGATCAGCCTTATGTAATGTTGGATGAGGATCAAGAGCAGAAACGAAATGATTACTACATTGGTCGCTCATTCGTGTTTATGGAAGAGATGAGCCAGGTCCTTGGCTGGCGCTACCCTGATTTCAAGCGTCCCCATGGCTATGAGAAAATTGAAAAAGCGGCCAAGAAATATAAATCAGAGAGAAAAGAGCAAGGCAATATCATGGCCAACCTCAAAGCAAACTCTGATCTGTTCCGTCAAAAAGATGCCTTCTCAACGGCTGAGTTTCGCTCATACATGAAGCGTCAGTGGGAAATTTTATTCCTGCAAAATGCGAAGGCCGAAGAAGCATCCAACAACGGCTTAAACATGTATATCTGGAGTGTGAGAAACACGGTCTGGTGTCTTCAGTCTATGTATTCGGCTAAACGCCAAGAGCTTGAGCTTCTCGTCCAAAAAGATGTTGAAGGACAACTTGATGGAATGGATATGGCCGAGATGACAAAAACTGAATTACTTCAAGAAACTTTATTTCATAACCTCACTCTTGAATGGGTAGGAGTTAAAGAAGAGATCGGCTCTCGTCTTGCGAAAGACATCGAAACGGTCCAGCGCCGTGTGGTGATTGAAAATTTAAAAGAATCACTCTTAGATCGCTCAAAACTTCTTAACCAATTGAGTACGCAGGCCCAGGCCAGCCGATGAAACATCTGCTCCTCATCCTCGCCCTCCTCTGGGGGGCGAGTGTTTTTGCTGCGCCTGAAAGAGACCGTGACGTAGGCGCCAACTCTTCTCTCTATGCCAATCAGACACGTGTAGAAGACAGTGCTCTTTGGAGAAAATTTACTGATCAATTCTCTCTCTCTTATTACGTTTCAATGATGGGCCCCACTTTAAATGGGCCCATGAATCAAACCTATAACGTCTTCCTCGATGGCAGATCCCCCATTCAACTCTTCCATGGCATTAATCTTCGATGGCAATTTGATCCTAAATGGGCGGTGGGATTCACGGCCGCAGGTGTTCAACACATCACCAAATCAGTCACTGACAAAGGTGTTGTAAACAATAACAACAGCTCAATGTTTAACTCACGTGCCTATCTCGCGACTCCGCCAGTTGAACTTGGTCCAGTCGCCACTATGTTTAATACTTTTGCCATTGAATTTCCCACGACTCCAGGCTCTGTTGAAAATGAAATGAAATATGGTCTCGTCCTTTCGCAGAGTTTAACTTTTAAACTTCCACCCTCGCCACTGACTGCCGGATGGCTCACGCAACTTATTCGCTATAAGTATCGTCGCGCCACTCTTCCTCCTCCATTTATTGGAGGATTACCAACTCCGCTGCAGACCACACTGATCACCACAGGGCCGTATTTTAATTATCAACTGGCCCCGCAATGGCAAATTGCGAGTCTGCTTTCCTTTGACTGGGATCAACGAGGGAGTCAGACCGACACGCTCAGGTTTAATAATAATCTTCATGATCGCGTGCGCTTAGCGATCAATTACTTCTTCCAAACAAAGCCATTTACACATGTTGGACTCTACACCCAGGCCCTGACAAATTACTCACAGGCAACAACTATCATAGGTCTCGATTTTTCACTTAAATTCTAGATTCGTTTATCATGGTTAAAAGGATTTTTATCATGAAATGGATGATTCCCCTCGCTTTTCTAATCAGCTGCCAAGAAGCCCCTATCAATAGGACAACTGCTAATCTCTTTGATCTTCCCCCAACGGAGTTAGGAGAAACTTGGTCGACTAAAAATGAAGATCAAGCTCACAAAATTTTAGCTCAAACTCAAGAGATGGTTCAGACCAGAGCGGCTTCGAATGGATTTATGCAAAGAGATGCACACCCAAAAGCTCATGGATGTGTGAAAGCCACATTCAGTGTGAATAACAATGTTCTTCCTCCTGAACTGAGAGTGGGCGTGTTTGCTAAAAATAAAAGTTACGACGCCTGGATTCGCTATTCTAATAGTGATCCTGATGGGGAGAAGAAATCAGACTTTGAAAAAGATGTGCGCGGTATGGCCGTGAAACTCATGAATGTTGAAGAGACTCCGGTAGGAAGCCAAGATTTTCTCATGATTACGGCGAAAGAATTTTTTTCAAAAGATGGAGATGATTATTTGAGCCTCTTTAACGCCCTTAAGGGTGGAAGTGCTCGTCTCGCACTTTATGGAATTACACATCCTTTAAGCGCTAAAAGATTATTGGGTGCAAGAATTCAAATCGCTCATTCACTTGAGACAGAATACTTCAGCTCCACCCCTTATAAACTTGGGCCCAAGTCCATGCGCTTTAAGGCCAAGCCTTGTGAAGCTCCATCAAACGATGAACCTGTGAAAGATGATCCTTTCTACTTAAGAAAACGTATTGTCGAAAAACTAAAAAAGAATGAGGTTTGCTATAACTTCTTTGTTCAACCAAATAATGAGCCGAAAGTGAATCCAATTGAAGATCCACGCCAAGGCTGGAATGAAGAGAAATCTCCCTACCTCAATGTCGCCACTATTAAAATTCTCAAGCAAGAGGGAATAGATTCTAAAGCCCAATTAAATTTTTGCGAAAATGTGAGCATGGACCCTTGGCACACTCATCCTGAAACTCGTCCACTGGGACAAATCAATCGAATGAGAGCCCTCATCTATCAAGAAATCTCTCGCCTTCGCCATGAAGGGAATCGAACGATGGTCATTGAACCCATTGACCACACTCCCTGCGAGGGGCCTGAAAAAGTCTTGTGCGAGCTTTCACGTAAATAGACAGTGATCTGGCACATTTTCTGGTCGCCTCTAAGGGCTTAATATCCGTGAATTCAAGCTGTTAAATGCTCACTAAGACTATTGCCCTTAAAATATGTCTTATGAAATTGATACTCTTAATTCTTCTCGTGAGCTGTCAGCCCCAGGCTCAACTTTCGGCCGTGAGAGGGGGATCTTCTCTTGAGGCTGAATCAAGTCTTATAGGAAAATGGAAATCAAAAGTGAGCGCTCTCGATGGTTGCGAGGCGAGCTGTGAGAGCAATGTATTTGTGATTTTTACTGAAACGACGATGAAATTTAATTTTCCAAATTACCCGAATTCGAATCGGACGCGAAGAATAAAATTTGTCAGTCAAAACTCATTTTATGATTACTCAAACAACGAGTATGTGACATTTACGATTAGAGGCTCGAGAGCTCAGTTATGCTATGAGATGGGTTGCAACGACATATGGAAATAAAAAAGGCCCCTTTCGGAGCCTTTTCTTTTAATACTGATAATCTTGCCAATCTTTAAATGCTTGCTTTCTGGCCTCACGAATTTCATCGTAGTTCCATCCCAACTCCTGTCTTCCCTCTTTTTCAAGAAGCTCAAGATCCATAGGTGAGCGATAGAACATTGAAGCTTTAATTAAGTAGCAATCTTGCGCCCACTGATTATTACGATAGTCTGTGTAGCGAGCAACCGTTGGACATACAGTGCCATCTGGCATGAATGTATCAGTCCATTCCTGCATAAAAGTTGGGCCTCTTGTAAAGCTTACGTCCATTACGCGCTCTACGGTCATGTTTCCTTCTTGAGTCATCACGTAAGGAGAAACATGGAACCACCACTTGTACTTATGCTCTTTAATAAATTTCTGAGTAAAGAAGATGAAGACTTTTTTTGAATTCACATTCGCGAGGCGGAACATGTCATAAGCCCAGCCATGTGCACGGTTGAAACATTGAGAAAATCTCTTTGTTCTGGTGTCCATTCTATTAAAGAGTGAAGTCGCAGAATCGAGGGAGAGAACTGTTGGAATAAATGAATCGTTTAAAGCCTTTTCGTTGAATAGATCAAGCGTCTCAGTTTCTAAAAGCTGGGCTCCTAAAATCTCAGTCGTCTCAAGATCAATATCAAGCATGACTAGCTCATGATTTTCTTTGGCGATTTTTAATGACTCCACTAAAGAAGCGTCGGCTGCATTGACACGTAAAACGCGACCTTCTTCTTGGGCCAAAACCAATACTTCCTCTTCGCCCTGAGTGATGATCACGTCAGAGAGGTGGGTCTTTAACTCTGCTGCTTGGGCAGCAGTTGAGAGGGCCAATAAGCCTAAAACAAGCCTTTTCATGAATGAAACTCCTTTCATCGTCAGTTTTTTGGGACTTATAGCGCAAGCCGCTAGCGCTTGGCGACAGTGGAGAGCCACTTTTTCATCAAAAACCGTGAAAAATCTATAGGCTATTGAAATCTCTATGAAAATGGACCGTGTAATTTGGTATAAAGCAGTGCATCAACATTACTTAATCCCTTTGAGGAGACCTGATATGAACCGTCCACTCGTGCGCCTGGCCCTACTCGCTTGCCTCTCTACTAGCGCGGCCTGGGCCCAAACGGATCCTTTAAAGCAGATCTATCCCTTTAAGCCTTATGATCTGCAAGACATTCAAACCAAAGTGAGCCGCCTCACTGAAGATGCGAAGCCATTAATGAACGTGATTGAAATGGATCGCCAAAAATTGCTAGAAGCCTCTAGTAAAGTGCAGCCTTGGGGTGGCTATTACTGGCAACTCAACCAAGGGCAAATTGCTAACAACTGGCAGGACAAATCGTTTCTCTCTTTCTGGCAATATTTGGGTTGGGAAGGGAACGTAAAAAATTGGAAAAAACGTCGCGTTGAAATGCTTCCAAACGTGATGGATTTAAGCGAAGAAGAAATCGCTAAACTTGCTCCTTCAGAAAAATACGATCTTTTAGTGGGTGATAAGACATTTGATCTTACCAATCGCGTTTGGGATTTTGCTGAACGTTGGGGTAACTCAAAGAAGTGGGGCTTTTTAAGTTCAATTCAAATTCCAGAAGGCTACCGCGTCCCAAAAGCCAATAGCTTGATGGCTTTATGGGAAGGCATCTGTCACGGCTGGGCCCTTGCCGCTGGTGCCTATCCGAGAGCAGAACATACTGTGACGTTTACACTTCCTAACGGCAAGAAGATGCCATTTTATCCAGATGACATTAAAGCTCTCGTCTCACTTATGTTTGCTAACTCGATTGTGCAAGATAACGTGATCGTCGAAGGTATCCGTTGTAATGATAAGAATCCTAAGCGAGATGAATTCGGCCGCTTTATTGATGAGATGCCAAAGAAAGAAGGTGAAGCCGTTCTTCCACGTTGCGCTGATGTCCATCCAGCAGTCTGGCACGCTGCTGTTGTCAATCTCACGGGTCTTCAAGGCCGCTCATTTGTGGCCGAGATCGATGCCAATGCGACAATCAATAATCATCCTTTCAAAGGTTACAAGTTCGAATGGTTTAACCCGAAGTCTGGAAGAACGGACGAACTTTCTAAATCGATGATTGATCTTAAAGACTACAAAGATCCTTACAAGGAATCGAGAAACCCGAATGCTGTGAAGCTAGTAGGCGTTGATATGAAGATGTTTGTAGTGGACTGGACTCTTCCAAAAGATAAAGTCGATAACACTCCAGATGATGATAAAATCAAAGACAAATCATTCATGTATGACCTTGAACTTGATGCTCAAGGAAATATCGTAGGCGGACAGTGGCGTGCGACTAGAACTGCTGAGTCATTTGCCGATAGTAATTCAAGCAATGATCGCCCACCTACAATTGATCAACCGGACTTCTTCTGGGTGATACCTAAAAACTTCATGATCCATTTTCAAGATTTGAAACTAGAAGCTTGGGATGGAAAAGGTGTTGTACCTAAAAGCTGGATGGCACCTGCGAAGAATGCCCATGCCTTTATTTATAACGTCACTCGTGAGTACGGCTTTGATGAAAAATGTACGGTGATTCCAGAAAAGGGTAAAGGAGCGAAGGAAGTTCCTTGTGAGTTTAAATACCCACGCCCTCAGCCTTTAGTGAACATCGTTAATCAGCTTTTAAAACTCTCTCACTGATACCTCTTAGGGCCTCTTCGGAGGCCCTTTTTCATTCTTGTAATCTTTCCACACTCAGCACTTCCTCATTCCAATCAATGCTATATTTCGCGCCTAAATATGAATTGAGGAGGCTTGATGGCCACACAGTGGAAATCCCTAGTTCTCGTAAGTTTAATCAGCTTAAGCTCTGCCTTCGCGCAGGACACTGATCCCCTTCATCAAATTTACCCTTATAAACCTCTTACGGTAGATGAAATTTCTGGCAAAGTTTCTCGTCTAGTAGAAGATTCTGCGCCTCTGAAAAATATTTTTGAAATCGAGGCACGTGGATTAGTGAGTGCTCAAGCCAAGACCCAGCCCTGGTCGGGCTCATACTGGCCTTTAAACCAGGGACAGATTGTCAACACCTATCAAGACAAATCGTTACTCAAATTTTGGAAGTATCTGTCTTGGGAAAATAACGTGAACAGCTGGAAGAAGAGAGAAGAAAAATTTCTTCCGTTGGTGTTAAACGTTGAGGAAGAAGAACTGGCGAAAATGGCGCCTTCAGAAAAATACGATATGCTAATGGGTGACACCACATTTGATCTCACTCATCGCGTTTGGGAATTTGCCGAGAAATGGGGCAATTCTAAGAAGTGGGGCTTTTTAAGTTCCATCGAAATTCCTGAAGGCTATCGAGTCCCGAAGGCCAATACACTTATGGCCTTGTGGGAAGGGATTTGTCATGGCTGGGCCGTAGCCGCTGGTGGCTACCCTCGCCCGCTTAAAACGGTCACGATTACACTTCCAAACGGAAAGAGACTTCCTTTTTATCCAGCTGATATCAAAGCCCTTGTGTCTCTCATGTTTGCCAACTCAATTGTTCAAGACAACGTCATCGTTGAAGGATTTCGTTGTAATGCTAAAAGACCAAAGAAAGATAAAAATGGTCGCTACATTGATGAGCTTCCAAAAAAAGAAGGCGAAGTGCTTCTCCCTCGCTGCGCTGATGTACATCCGGCCGTCTGGCATATGGCGATGGTCAACATCAATGGCGTTCAAGGCCGCTCACTTATCGTAGAAGTGGATGCTAATGCTAAAGTCAATAATCATCCCCTCATGGGCTATGAGTACAAGTATTTTAATCCAAAAACGGGGAAAGAAGCGTCACTCAAAGAAGCCATCGTTTCGATTGATGATTATGAAAAAGATCCTTACCGTTCAGCACGAAATCCCAACACGAAGTCTATCGTTGGTATTGAAATGAAATACAAGTTTTTGGGTTGGACGTTTCCTAAGGCCGATGAAACCGATGGCGAAGAAAACGACAAGATCAATGATAAAAACTTTAACTATGACCTCGAGCTTGATGCTGAAGGCAATATCATCGGTGGTCAGTGGCGAACAACCAAGAAAGCCCGTGGACTCTTCTCTCGTTTGGGTTCAACAAACCAACCGGATTTCTTCTGGGTGCTCCCAAAAAATCACATGAGCTATTTTAAAAATCTTCCGCTCGAGTCTTGGGACGGTCAAGGGATTGTGCCTGCGTCTTGGAAAGAGCCGGCCATGGCCGCTCATAGTTTCACTTACAATGTGACTCGTGAGTATGGTTTTGATGAAAAATGCACAGTCATTAGTAACAAAGATAAGAGCACTAAAGAAGTGCCTTGCGAATTTAAATATCCTCGTCCTCAGCCTTTAATAAATGTTGTTAACCAATTATTAGAAATGTCTCGTCAATAAGGAGAATTCCTGTGAAACGCTTAGGTCTATTAGCTCTCGTTGCAAGTTTAAATTCAATGGCCGCTCCATTGAGTGAGATCCCTAAAAAAGAAGATTTCACTCTCATGCTCTCCGGCCCTGCGATTACAAACATGGATATGATTGCGAAAAAAAATCTCAATCAATCCACCTCGAGGCTTGGACTTTGGTCGGGCCATTACTGGGCCATGTATCAAGGTTCTCTGGCCGTGCGCTATCGCGATCAAGGCGTGATAGATCTAATGAGTCACTCTTATAAGTATGAAGACTATGTGAAACTTCGCGACCAGAATATTTCTATTCCTACTCATAACCTCTCACCGGCCGAAAAGTATGACTTACTCCTTGGTGATACTGCCAAGACTTTTACCGCCTCTCAGTGGAAAAACGGTGAAGACAATAGAGGGATTACTGGAGTTCCGACTTGGAGAGGAATCTGTGATGGATTCTCGGCCGCCTCTATGACTTGGCCTCGTCCGCAAAACCCAGTCACTTTAACAGGTGCCAATGGCGACAGTGTGACTTTTTATCCAGAAGACATCAAGGCTTTGGGATCTCAACTGCATGCTAAAGGTATCAAACAGGTCACATTCTTAGGCCGTCGCTGTGATGGCTTCCTAGGGCATATCACTGGAGCATGCGCTCAAACGAATCCTGGGGCTCTACACTTAGCTCTTATTAATAGAATTGGTGTGGAAGGAAAAAGTTTTGTGGTTGATGCTTCTCCTGGAAAAGAGGTCTGGAACTACCCCGTTCGCGCTTATGACTTCACATTCACCAATCCACTCACAGGAGTTGAGTCCAAAGATTGGAGAGTGGCCCGCTTAGCTTTAGTAGGCAATGAAGATAAATTGATCAAAGGCCACAGTCGTGCTGAAGGAACAGTTTATGTTGTGGGAGTGAACGCAAAAGTGACACTTATGGATATGAGAGTGCCAACGAATGCAGCGTATGATGATTACACTCTTGATAAATACTCGGATAAAAACTGGTCCTATGATCTTGAGCTCGATGCTTCAGGACGAGTTCTAGGTGGTGAGTGGGTGAAGAAAAATGGACCAGATTTTATTTGGTCTCCAAGAGAAGATAGCAAGCCAGTCTCAATTGCCGAGAGAAATAAGAAGCTTAAGTTTGATGAGACAAAAGGGATCACTGCTGAAATCCAAAGCGCTGCCCTTATCTCGTCAGCACAAGGACAGCCTTTAGCTGCGATTGTTGAAAAGTTGTTCGAACTATCGAGCCACTGATGTAAGCTTTGCACCTTTGGCGACTTTTGCGGCAAGCTCGCGCATGATGTAGCCAATGGCATAGGGAACAGAGAATGGGCGATCTTCATTGGCGTTGAAGTCATGAGAGAAGCCCATTTTATGAACCCACTCATGAGTCATATTGCCGGCCACATCACTGGGTTCAAATTTGCCAAAAAAATTTGTGTTCATAAAAATACGAAGTGAATCAGGATTCGTGTAACCCACAACATTTCTCTGAGTCACTTGCCACCATTTCGGCGTGTAGAGAGAGAGGTCAAGATTGATAATTCCTTCAGACTCTGGAAGCAGGATCTCTCTGGCTTCCATCAGCTGACTGTAGATCTGCTCGTTGGAATACCCTTCATTTTGATTGAATTGGCGCTCGCCCTTGAAAGTGAAGTTATAGACTTGTTCTTGAAACTCTTGGCTGTTAATCACTGTTTGCATCAGCTCTAAGGCCTGCATGATTTTTACGCGATTATCGCCAGCATAATTTCTTAAACGGGCATCGATTTGAAGATGGCCGATTTGGGTGACTGGAGGCTGATAGCCACGGTCTTGAGGGCCTAGGAACTTATACTCAACTTTCTGAGTCAGGAGTTCGTTATGTTGACGATGCTTATCGCAGTCGTGTTTTTCTGGAAAATTAAAACCACTTAGAGTTGAGAGAGCTAGAAGACCAGCTAAAGTCCGTTTCAGCATAAGTCCATCTCCTTAAGGCCATCCATGGCCTACTGTTGTTTCTTACATTTTACCTTGAGATTCTCCCCTCATCTTGTGCGGTAAAAATTACCTGTAACAAGACATTTAGCTCTCTTATGGGCCATATCTATTCCTTATGAAATTAGTTTCTGTCATTCTTATCAACTTGCTTTGGTGCCAAATGGCACTCGCAAAAGACTTAGTCTTACTGACAGGTTTTGATCCCTTTGCTGGAAAGAGTTCAAACAACTCTTGGGTGATTGCAGAAAAAATAAAAGAGAAACTGATTGGATCAGATATTGAAATCGTCACTTGTCTTCTGCCTACAAGCTACACTCGCGCAGTTCCTACTTTTCAAAAATGCCTGCAAGCTTTGGAAGCCAAACCCACGCTTGTCATCTCACTGGGTGAGGGCCCTTGTAATGTGAAGTGGGAAACTCGAGCTCATAATCGTGATCACGATAAAGGCCCTGATAATGATGGGATTTCAAGAAAGAGACAAATCATCGATCCGACTGCTCCAAGTGAACTAGGTCTTCGCTTAAACTATGCTTCAATGTATTGCGAACTCACTGAGCAAGAGAAAAAACTCACTTGGATTTCAACTGATCCTCAAAACTTCGTGTGTAACAATACGGCTTTTAGAATTAGTCACTCAATTCCCGATCAGCTTTATGGATTTATCCATGTGCCAGAAACAAGCTGCGAAAAGAAAACTCCTGGCATCACACAGAGAGCCACTGATCTTGTCTCTAAGATGATTCTGAATCAGCTGAGTGTGAGAAATTCTACGACTTCAAGAATTGACTGGCCTAGTGAACTCAACACAACTCGGTTACAGAGTGATAAGAATTCTGTCAAAAACTTAAAAACATTAAGTGTAGAATCTTGTGAGCAAGAATTTATTGATCGCTGGAGAAAAGACTTTTAGCTAACTGCCTAGCAAGCGGGATCGAGCTCACCCATCCCGTTTTATATAATCCCCCAATCGCATAAAGATTATTTTGCAACTTACCGGCCCAGGGACGTCTGCCTTTTGTTTGTGAGCGAATACCTGTGTGAATCTGAGATTCCTGAATTGAAGGTAGATTCACGTCAGCATAACTTTGAAAATGGTCATAAATCTTTTTAAGGCCGACCTTATCAGCTATAAAATGATCGACACCATTTAAACTTGTGGCACCTAAGATGAGACGCTTGTTTTCAGCTTGATAGATAAAATTACTTCCCTCAATAATCACTGAAAAACCTCTCTCTCCAAAAGAGACATTTTCCCATTGATAGTATGAGCCTTGATAGGGCTTAAGTCCTTCAAGCGGTGAGCCCGCATAATACTCTTGCATCCATTGGGCCCAGTGCCCGGAAGCCAACACGACGATGTCTGCTTCAAAGACTTCTTTATCAAGAGTTTCCACTCTCCAACATTTTTCACCTTGAACTAAACTTGTGACTAAGGATTTTTTCTTCACCAGATTTTTTGGCGTCGTTATATTTTGTAAAAAAACTTTTGGATCAATGACCCAAGCTCTCTCCGTTGAAATACCGCGTGGCTTGATCTTGCATTCAAAAAAACTTTTCTCTACCTTTGGCAGATGCCCGTAACGGCGATCGGATTTATCCGAATAAATCCAGCTATGAAGTTCAATTGGATAAACACCCTTCCACTTTTCCTGAGTATAAGCTTGATTACTCTCTTCCCACATGTCGACAAGCTCATCCCCTAAAGGAGACATCCCTCTTCGTGTTCCGCGAAGTGCGGCAATGGCCGTGGAATTCCATGAGGTCAATGGTGCGAGTTCAGAGTGAGAAAGTTGAGTAATTGACGTGAATTTGTCAACGATGTCCTCATGAATAAGAGAATTTAAAAACGCCTGAGCCGCAATTCCCTCACCGATAACTAATAATCGCGTCATAATCTCAATTCCCATTATTTAATTCCTCTTACATCATGCCATAAGCGTTTGCCATTGGCACAGGGGCCCCGTTAACCTTTTTTACTGCCAAAAATGTAGAGGAGAATGATCTATGTCACTTGATCCCAAAGCCCTTATTTATGCGACCCAAAAGCTAGAATTACCGGCCGCAAAAGTCATGGCCACGGCCACATTGCTGTACACAGAACAATGTACTGTCCCCTTCATCGCCCGCTACCGCAAGGAAGTCACTGGCAACTTAGATGAAGTTCAAATCCGTGGTGTCCAAGAATTTTATGAGGAGTATATCGAAATAGAAAAACGCCGAGTTTTCATCCTTGACGCCATTACTAAAATGGAAGCGATGACACCGGCCCTAGAGAAGCAAATCAAGTTGGCCTCCACTCTCAATCAACTTGAGGATCTTTACGCTCCTTACAAGTCGAAGAAAAAAACCAAGGCGATGATAGCTAAAGAGTTAGGTCTTGAACCAGTGGCTGAACTCATCATGAAAGGCAAAGGGAATCTTGAGAGCCATACTAAAGCTCTGGAAGAAATTGTCGCAAAATCAGCTGGCAAACTCAAAGATATCAACGAAGCGCTTGCAGGAGCCAGTGATATCATCATTGAAACGATCTCTCATGATTTAGAACTCAAAGAGAAACTGCGCCATGAATTTTGGAAAGCAGGGCTAGTTAAAACGATTAAAAGAAAAGATGCAGATACAATTGAAGAGGCTCAAAAGTTTAGAGACTTCTTTGAATTCTCTGAACCTCTCTCAAAAATTAAAGAACCTAAGGCCAGCCATCGCTACCTCGCTCTTAGAAGAGGTATGATGCTTAAGGTTCTTAAAGTCGATGTTGAGATTGAGCCCATGCTCGCTTATGGCATGATTGAAGAGCAGTTCTTTCCACAAAAAAATTCTTTGGGCTGCTATGAGCATTTAAAGAAATGTGCTCAAAAAGCCTATGATCAAGTCATGCAGCCAAGCCTTGATCTTGAGATTAAAAATGATCTCAAAAAAATCGCTGATACTGCTGCTATCAATATCTTTGGTGTGAATCTTAAAGACTTGCTTCTTCAACCCTACTTAGGCTCGAAAGCAGTTCTTGGAATTGACCCAGGGGTGAGAACAGGCTGCAAAGTCGTTGTGATTGATGCCACCGGGAAATTTATTGGCGATCATGTCATTTATCCCTTCGCCCCAAAAAATGACGTGAAAGGTTCTGCCACCATCATCACCAAGATGATCGATGCCTTTAGCATTGAATATATCTGTGTGGGGTCTGGAACTTACGGAAGAGAGACCCTTGAGTTCTTGGAAGAGAATGTCCCTCAAGTGAAAGACGGAAAAACCAAGGCGACTCTTATTTCTGAATCGGGCGCCTCAATTTACTCAGCCTCAGATATCGCTCGCGAAGAATTCCCCGATAAAGACGTCACTGTGCGCGGAGCGATCTCAATTGCGAGACGCTTTCAAGATCCACTAGCTGAACTTGTAAAGATTGATGCGAAATCCATTGGTGTGGGTCAGTACCAGCATGACGTCAATCAAGTGCAACTTAAAAACAGCCTTGAAGGTGTGGTTGAATCGTGCGTGAACTATGTGGGTGTAGATCTTAACACCGCTTCAGCTCCTCTGCTTTCATTTGTCTCAGGCATCGGGCCCACAGTAGCAAAAAATATTGTGAAATTTCGTCAAGAGAAAGGGGCTTTCTCAAGTCGTGATGAGCTCCTTAAAGTCCCTCGCTTCTCACAAAAAGTGTTTGAACAGTGCGCGGGCTTTTTGCGTCTCTATAACTCCTCCAATCCCCTTGATGCCACCTTCATTCACCCTGAGCGCTATCCCCTTTTGGAGAATTGGGCCAAAAAGAAAAATAAAAAGATTGAAGATCTGGTAGCCGATAAAGAGCTGCAAAATGCCCTTGAGAAAGATCCCGAATTAAAAAAAGAGATGGGAGAGATGACTCTCACTGATATTGTGAAGAGTTTAAGAGCTCCTACTCAAGATCCACGGACAGCGTTTAAGAGTGTGGAATTTGCAAAAGGCATTAAGGATCTGAAAGATTTAAAAGAAGGTGACTGGCATCAAGGTGTCGTCACCAACATCACTATGTTTGGCGCCTTCGTCGATATTGGCATTAAAGAGAATGGTCTACTTCACATCTCTCAGATCTCGGATACTTTTGTGGAAAATGCCACGGATAAGCTTAAAGTGGGCCAAGAGTTAAAAGTTAAAGTCATTGGAATTGACCATGACAGAAAGCGCGTCTCGCTTTCATGCAAAGCCGATTCTAAATCAAGCGACGCTCCAGTCTCAACCAGTCAGCCGATGAATAGAAATCAGAAAATGCCTGCTCAGCCGGCGTTTAAGAATAATGCCTTTGCTGGTTTGTCAGGTTTAAAGGTTAAGTAAGAGCTGGACAATTTTTTCTCCCTATCCTTTTTTGGGCCTTGCACGATAATAAGTGCATGGCCTCAAAAAAAGCTCTCACCCTCGTCACTTCAAAAGCCCTTGATGAAAATCTTGCTCGCAAGTTCGAAGAGGCCCGCAATCGTGGGATCAAAGTTGAAGACTTTGTGAAAGACTTCTTAGGGAATTTTCTCTCAGAAGACACTCGCCGTGCGTATATGGGTGACCTGGATGCATTCTTTAACTTTCTAAGATCTGGAGGAGAGAATCTCACTCACCCCAAAGATCTCCATGCCTATCACTTTCAGCTCTACCGCGATCATCTAGTTTCTCAAGGTAAGGCTTCGGCCACTATCAACAGAAGACTCGTGGCCGTGCGCTCATTTATAAAATGGGCCCTCTCCGCCAAACTCGTTGATCACAATCCCTTAGATGTGGTGAAGCTTCCTAAAGTGCAAACTGAATCCCCTACTCAAGCCTTTGACGATGAAGAAGTGGTGCGCATGATAGACGCTCCCAAAGCGGACACCCTGAAAGGTGAACTCCATCGAGTCGCTCTCGCCCTGCTCTTTCACTTGGGCCTTCGTCGCAGTGAGCTCACGCAACTGAAATGCCGTGATTTCTATAAAGAGCGCGGGCACATTGTTGTGCGCATTCATGGAAAGGGAGATAAGGTGCGCCTCGTGCCGGTGGCCCCTGTCGTGATCCAGGCACTCACTCGCTATCATTCCTTTTTAGGCAGTGAGGGTGTGGTGCTAGACGGTGATGATTACGTCCTGCAAACTGATCCCATCAAGCGCAGAGGTCAGCGCATGGATGGCTCAAGTGTGTATCGCTTAGTGGATAAATACGCCCGTGAACTTGGAATTAATAAGAAAGTCTCCCCTCACTCCTGTCGGGCGACTGTGATCTCGCATCTGCTGGATACTCAATCCACTCCTATTCGAGATGTCGCCATTTTCGCCGGACACGCCAATGTCACAACCACTGAGCGCTATGATAAGCGCAGAAAGAATCTCGATAAAAGTGCCGCTTATGATGTCGACTTTGATTCAATCAAGAAAGCCCAATAGAGGCGGGTTTTTAGCCGCGTAAGCCTGGTTTTCCCGCATTTGAACCTCATATTTACTCTGTAAGGCAGGACGCTCAGTCCAATGCGTCTGGGGCGAAATATGATGCTCCTGATGATAGCCTTCGTTCATCATGATCAGATTATAAATGGGCCCATAATAGCTCACTGAATTACCAAAGCGGCTATCGGGATTTTTAGCGTTGAAGTGCTCAAAATAGTTTTCCATATGGGCCAGAAACCATCCCCACCAAAAAAGCGGAAGCCACGCATAGAGAGTCCACTTCCAGTCGATCCAAAACCATAATCCCCAACCGATGACAGTCATCCCTACCTGCAGCGCTAGATCCACTCCCTCACCCTTGGCAATCGCTTGGGCCCAAGCTTTCTGGGTCCCATCTCTAAGGAGCGAGAGCGCTGAGTAAGGAATCCAGTGCTCATGCCCTCCGTTTTTACCCTTGAGCTTTGTCGAAGAGGGATCCTCTAGAGAATTGTTATAGCGATGATGCGTGAGATGGTGATGTTTATAAAGAATCTGAGGAAGCCCAAGGTTTATGCAGTTAAAGAGTTCAAAGAGGCGATTGAGGAGGGAGGATTTAAAAAAGGGTGTGTGTAGAAAATTATGAGTCACCATAATCGGATTGTAATAAAAGATGAAACCGCCCAAGACGATTAACACCAAATGCATCGGCCATGAAAAGCTGTGAGCATTAAGGGCCCAAAAAAGAGTAAGAGCAAACTGGATGATGATAAATAAAGTTGCGCCTAGATCTTTTAGAGAATATCGCACAGCTTAAGCGACTTTCGTTGCGATTTCACTCTTATAAGAATCTTTGCCACTAGAAATGAAATTCATCAATTTTGTCGCAATGACGAGATTAGCGTTCTTTAAATGCTCAAAACTGACAAAGAGGTAAACCTCATTGGTGACACCAAAATCAAATCGAGAAGCAATTTGAAAGTCAGAGCAATTAAGCAGAAAAGCTTCTTGTTTATTGTGGGAATAGAAAGGATTTAACCCCCAAGCCGCAACGACATCTTTAAAACTAGTCCAATTCTTGATTTGATTTGCACTCTCCAAAGGAGAAGTTTTAAACATCAAGCGCACTTGCCCATCGGGACGAATACTTTGAAAGAAGGTCTTTGAAGAACATTTTAAAAGCAATCCACTCGAAGTGATCTGTTGCAAATCAATCAGACCCACTTCAGACATATTAGATCCAAACTCAGCGAGAAGCTTACTTGGGACTCTTAGCCTGAAATCACGCTGAGGAAGCTTGCCCTGAAGCAAGAAGACCATGACGAAGTCTTGATAGGTTTGAATATTAAAGCAATCAGTAATTGATATCTTCTTAAAAGGACCAGACGGAGAGATAAAAGAAATATCATAGGGAGCATGAGGATGAGCATCTTTGCCTTGCCACATATTCTCTAAAATAAAATCCTGATACAAATTAAACAGCGTGGTGTGAGTTGTCTCTTTTTCACTTTTAATCCATACAGGCATGGTTTGAAGTCTTTCGAGTTCAAGAATCTTAGATTCATACTCAGCCTTCATGACTGGATCAACTTCAATTTTTTGCTGATAGGAGCGACATGAATCTTTAAAATCACTCCAGTGAAAACTGACAGGCCCTTGTTGATTTAAGATCAGTGTCTCATTTAATCCACCCGCTCTCATGGCCGGCTTCACTTGATTCCAATTCGACTTTTGATTAAATGATAAAACAGACATCAAAACACCTTTTATTGAGCATGAGATAAAGAACAAATCCCAGTCGAATACCAGTGTAAATCAGCTCGAGATAAAAACAAGACGCAAATTCTGGGCGTCTGTTTTTGCCTAAGCACTCTCTCCAGAACCGCGTACTAGTTGAATAAAACTAGGATTATCTTTTTTGAACTGAAAGAGTGAAAACATTGAAAATACGACTGAAATTAAGAATGGAACGAAAAATGAAAGACTTAGATTCAAAAGATTAATTTGTATTGGAAAATTTCTTTCGACAAAAATATCTGGCATCAAGTTGTGTCCAAAACGCTCAAGTATCAAAAGCAGTCCCGATCCTAGGGCCACACCAAAAAAACAACTCACGCCCGAGAGCTGTAAAACAAAAGTCAGAACCATTCTCTCGATACGAGGGAGAGAGAGCCCTAAGAGCCAAAAACTCGCCAAATCGGGGCGAATTTTCCCAAAAAATAAAAAGAGACCTGTCGTGATCGCCAAGGACACCAAAAGGGCCATGGCGGTAAAGAGGGCCAGCATGACTCGAGTTTCTAAATTAAGGGCCCACATTAGTGTTTGATGTTGATCCTCCCAGCTCTCGATGATCACTCCTTCTGAAGGGCGAATCGATTTTTTAGCCGCTTTAAAATCATCTAAATTATAAAAACGCCAAGAGTCTGCTCCCCTCAATCGCACAAGATTTTGAACAAAAGCTATTCTGATCCAGGCATGCATGGTATCGATTTCCATCACATCGGAGAGTAAGTAATCAGAAATAGCAGTAGAGAGCTGTCGAGGAATTTCACCGGCCAATGCTTCAGTCGTCGCCGGCGCGATCATCATCACATCAGTAAAAAAAGTTGTTTTTAATTTCTGAGCTAAATCAGCACCTAAAACTAAACCGTTTAAATCTTTTTCTTTTAAAAATGGAGGCAGCTCTCCCTGAAGATCGACCCCGTGAAGGATAAGGGGTGCGACTTGCGAGCCATTTCTAATTAAAATCTCAACCTGTCTCTCCCGAGACATGGCCCATCTGTTTGACTTCACTTCGTTCCATAAATCTTTCTCTTCGAGTTGATCAGCGAAACGAATGACACCTACTCCGTGATAATTTTGTGAGCGAGCAATCAATCCGTGCTGAAGTCCACCCATAATCCCTTGAATCACGATTAGTGCACTTGAAGAGAGAAAAAGACCCACAAGCGCCAAGAACAAAAGTCCTTGGCGTGTGCGAGCGTGAAAGAGATAGTTGAGAAAATACTTATAGAATGGATTCATCTATAGATCATAAAACTTTCGTTTACTCTGGGCGAGTTCAACAAGTAACGGTGCAGGTTTGTAGCGCTCAGAAGAGACAGAGCTTGCAAACTCATTGAGCAGACTTAAAACTTGTTCTGCCCCTTGAGAGTCGGCATAACTTAAGAGTCCACCCTTAAATGGGGGAAAGCCTATTCCGTAAATCATTCCCATATCTACAGTGGAGGCATTATCAACAATTTTATCACTTAAGCAGTAAGCGGCTTCATTGACCATTGGTAAGAATAAGCGCAATTGTAAGACAGATTCATCCATTGAGACTGATTTTGAAGGTAAGAGAGCTTCAATCACAGGATTTCTTCCCGTCACTTTTCCCTTCTCATCATAAAGATAAAATCCCTTTGCGTTTTTTCGACCTAAAGCTCCCGTCTCAGTGAGTTTATGAGAAAGACCGCTGGCCTGAGCTCTGGCCCCAAGACCGGCCTGCATAATTTTTCCTACTTTCTCGCAGACATCTAAACCCACTTCATCCATCAGACGGCATGGGCCCATCGGCATTCCAAAATTGAGTGCCGCTTGATCGAGATCTTGAATTGAAACTCCGGCTTCAAGTAAGAAAGCCGCTTCATTCAAATAAGGAGCAAGGATTCTATTCACTAAGACCCCAGGCCCATCATTGACGATGACAGGAGTTTTCTTCACATCTAAGGCCCATTTGTAGAGACGATCAATCGTCTCTTTTGTGGCTTTAGGATGAGCAATAATTTCAACCAATGGCATTTTGTTCACAGGATTAAAAAAATGAAGTCCAGCAAAACGTGAAGAGTCCTTCATTGCTTGGGCCATCTCTGTGACTGAGAGAGATGAAGTGTTTGAAGTGATTAAGCAGTCCGCTCTCACTTTAGTCTCAAGCTCGCTTAGAACTTTTTTCTTCACATCCATATTCTCAACAACCGCTTCAACCACAAGATCCACACCTTTAAAATTATCAAAATTCAAAGTCGGTGTGATAGATCTCATTTTGCGATTAAAATCATCTTCACTCATGCGCTTTTTTTTCAAAGCCGAAGCAAAATTTCCAGAAGCTTGTTTCAGTCCAAGTTCAAGAGCCGCTTGAGTGATATCTTTCATGACTGGGGCCTGATCATTATTGGCAAACAGCCAAGCAATCCCCCCTCCCATCACACCGGCACCCAGCACAGCTCCGCGCTCGACAGCTTTAATTTGGTCTTTGTTATCCATTTTCTTAGACTTATCCGTCATAAAGAAAATGTGCTGAAGGTTTTTTGAAACATTCGTTTGCGAAAGATCTCCAAAGGCTTGAGCTTCAATCGCGAGATAATCTTCTCTCCCCTTTCCAGCTCCCATCTCTAAGACTTCAAGAATTTTTAGAGGAGCAGGATAAAAGCCTTTCGATTGCTCTAAAACCTTCTCGCGGGCCTTTTGAAAAATAATTTTACGTGTGAGGAAATTCTCAGTCGCGACACGTTCTAAAGTTTTTTCAAACGCTCCTTTCTTTTTTGGAACCGGCTTTAAAAGAAGAGCTGGAACTAACTCTAACATTCTCTCCGTAGGTAAAATCGCTTCGACTAAACCAAGTTTATAAGCGCTTTTTCCCTTCACTTGGCGCCCTGTGAGAATCATATCAAGAGCGTTAGGAAGGCCCACTTTTTTAGGGAGACGATAAGTTCCTCCAAAACCAGGAAGAACTCCAAGCATAACTTCAGGAAGGCCTAGAGCAGTCTTAGGATTATCCGATGCGTAGATGCGATCACAAGATAACGAGAGCTCAAGTCCGCCACCTAAGCAAACACCGTCGACAACGGCAGCTGTAGGAACCTTTAAGTCTTCAATCAAGTTATAAAGATATTGCCCCTGCTCGGCACCTCTCGCCGCTTCTGATTCTGTCTTCATGGAATTGATGAGATTCACATCAACTCCGGCCAAGAAGACTCCAGGCTTGTGAGAGAAAAAAATCACACCACGGATTTCTTTCTTTTTATCTTTCACTCCAAGATCTGTGACGATTTGTCTCAACTCCTCCATCGCATCACGCGAGAGGGTGGTCATCGATTTCTTTTCATATTTTCCAAAGCCCACATAGGCGATGGAATCTTTTACTTCAAATGTTAAATGAGACAGTTGCATGGCTTAATCCCTTAAAATTGCAAATTTTCAATCACAGTCGCGCCACCCTGGCCGCCACCAATACATAAAGTCGCAAGACCATATTTCTTTTTGCGACGACGAAGCTCATGGGCAAGTGTCACAACTAAACGCGAACCGGTTGATCCCACTGGGTGACCGAGAGCGATTGCTCCACCGTTTACATTTAATTTCTCTGCTGGAATTTCGCCCAGGGCCTCATCGATGCCCCACTTTGCAGCGAGAGTTTTATCTTTAAATAATTTCTGGCAAGCCAGAACCTGTGCCGCAAAGGCTTCGTTGAGTTCTACGAGATCCATCTGATCAAGAGTTAGACCCGTGCGCTTCAACACTCCATGAGTGGCAAGCACTGGGCCCAAGCCCATGCGTTCAGGCTCAAGACCATGGAAGTGATAATCCACCATACGCGCCATTGGATTGAGATTATATTTCTTCACAGCTTCTTCAGAGCACATGAGCCACACCGATCCACCATCTGTGATCGGGCAAGCATTACCCACAGTCACAGTGCCTGTGCCTTTTTCAAAATAAGGCTTCATCTTGCCAAGACCTTCAACCGTTGAGTTTGAACGAGGTCCCACATCTTCAGAGAGAACATGATCAAGTTTTGATCCCGTCGTGATACCTACGATCTCTTCAGCGAAGCGTCCCTCTTTTTGAGCCGCAACAGCACGCTGATGGGAGCGATTGGCAAACTCATCTTGTTCTAATCGAGAGATGCCTAATTCGCGGGCCAATTTTTCAGCCGTGAGTCCCATATTGAGTCCACAGAAAGGATCCGTGAGTCCTTGCTCAATAGCGATAATCGGTTTGAGGTAATCGGGTCTAAAAGATGAGAGTAAGGCCAATTTTTGCATCGGACTTTTTGCTTTCATGAGATCGACAAAAAGAGCCGTCATTTTTTTACTGAACATAAGAGGCATCTGAGACATGCTCTCGGCTCCTCCTGCAAAAATCACATCCGAGCGACCAGAAGCAATTTTGATATAACCTTGCGAGAGTGCTTCCATTCCGGCAGCACAATTTCTATGAACAGAGTAACCTGAAGTTTTCTTATTCAAACCGGCTTCAAGGGCAATGACTCTTCCAATGTTTGGATATTTTGCAGGTGTACCCGTGTTGCCAATGATCACTTCATCTACAGCATCCGAAGGTATGCCGTGCTTGTCTGCGAGATGTCTGATGAGATAGTGAGCGAGATAGGGAGCAGCGACATCTTGTAAGTTCGCTCCTGACTTCACTTGGGGAGTACGTTTGCCTTCAACGAGGTAGACTGGTTTCATGCGAGCACCTTTTTTGGGGGAAGTATCTCTAAAGATTTTAAGCCCCAAATGCGCTCTCGCCAAGGAATTCACAAAGAAAAAACAAAAGGGCCCCAGAAGGGCCCTTTGTGCTTTGAGAAATTTTAATTCTGTTTAGAAAATTACCACTGCACCAGCAAAGATTGAGAGTGCATTTGCGTTAATAATCGCTTCACTCAAATCTTGAAGGCGACGCTGATCGGGAGCATTGTACGGATTCACTCCGTTATTACTGCTGCCGCTGCCAAAACCTCTAGAATATTGGAACTGTAAGTTCAATCCAATTGATCTCGTGATCATGACGTCAGATCCTGCAGACAAGCTTCCAGTCGCATAGCTTGAAGTCAATTCTTCATTACCAAACTGGTTGCCGAATGAATTAAACGAATTGTTATCATTATAGTTCAAAGTCATGCGGTTATAACCAAGACCCGCTCCGATATAGGGGCGGAAGCGCTCTCCACGAGTAAGGAATAGCTTAGAGTAAACTTCAATTCCCATTCCCTTGTAGTTAATCTGGCGAGCAGAACCATACGTGCCGTAGTAGCTGCCATAATAAGATTGATTATTATAGCCGCCGCCAAAGTCTTGAGTATTAAATTGAGAATAGTTTGCACCAATACCCATGCTAAAGCGCTCGTTGATATTACTCTCTAAGCGTAAACCACCAGCGTATTCAGTCTCTAACTTCTCTACACCTTGGAAGTTCGTGACCCCAGCGTATGGAAGAAGTTTAATTTCTTCAAATGGCTTTTGAAGATCGGCCGGAGCTGCAGGAGCAGGAGCTGGCGCTTCAATTTTCATTGGAGCAGCTTGAGTTGTTGAGATTGTGTCTACAGCAGGCTCTTCGACTCTGCGATTCTTCACATACTTCGCGCAATCAGGAGAGTCTGACTCTTCAAGAAGACACTTAAGCTTCTTCTCGTTTTCTTGAGACTTCTTATTAAATTCTTTTACTGCCTTAACTGAATCCACTTTTGCGTCGATGTATTCATCTTGGCTTTCAAGAAGCTTTTCAGTTTGACCCTGAAGCTTGTCATATTCTTTTGCTTTCACTTTATTGAGCTGAGTGCCAGTCTTTTGCTTGTTAAGCTCAGACTTAATTCCCTCTAACTCCCCGTCTGTGACCTGCTTTTCAGCAAGGTAGCCATCGACATTAATCGGGTCAGAGTTAAGAACTTGCTCTTCTTGGGCGTACACTGAACCAAAGCTTAGTCCTACAAGCACTGCAAGTGCGAAGGTTTGAGTTTGGGTCTTCATAGAAATCCTCCTAGAGGGACAATAATCAAAAAAATACGATTTTATGCTTTGCAGCAAGATCTTATCTATTTTCTAAACTTGGTGGTGTAAAACTGAAGGAAGCATGTAAAATTGACAGGATTTCGCCTTTTTTGCTTCTTTGCTCTAGCAAGATTGAGGACCCTATCGATGAATTTTCTAATACTTATCCTCTTGCTTCCCTTTACCGCTCAAGCCCAATGGCCTGATAAGGTTCTTGCTGTGATCGCCACCCAGACCCCACTTGCCCGTCATATTGAGAACCCCGCGGTGGCGACTTTTTGGGGGGGGATTTAGAAGATTTAGAAGCTGGAACACCAATACCGGAGAGCTTCATACTCTGCCCTCAGACTTGTTTAAGAATAAAGAATTCAGCGTTTATCTTTCAAAACAGGAACACAAAGCCCCGCTTTTTGTCTTTCTCCCCGGCATCTACGGTCAACCTAAACAGGGGCTCACCCCTCAGATGATCAATTTGCTGGAAGATCTCGGAGGTCATGTCCTGGTGGTGCCGAATCTTCTCTCCCCCAGCTACATCTCTTCTCATCCTTTATATAAAGAGGACCCGATTGCTTTAGAGATTCAAGTCATGGAGCAAGCCGTCGATTTTGCCCAAGGGCAAATCAAAGAGAATGTCTCGCAGATTTATGTGGTTGCCGAAAGTCTCGGCACGGCCATCGCGAGTGCTTGGGTCGCCTATGATACTCAACATAAAAAACGCGTGCATGATCTCACTCTCCTGTGGCCTCCTATGGATTTGAGTTATGCCATGAAAAATTTCGACGCCATCATTGATGAGCATCGCCCCTCTACAGAGAGCTGCTCCGTTTTCACAAAGGTGTGGGCGATAGGAAGAGAATTTTTGCTCCAAGAATACCCCTCATCACTTTCAAAAGAAGAGGAGTTCTGCCTCGGAGGTCTGGTCTTAGTGGATGGTTTTGTTAAAGCGACCCAGCGTTCCTGGTCAGCGCATAATGAAATAGTGAAATCCAATCTCTCTGAGCCCGTGGGCTTTGAAGATTTTTTTCGCAAATACCGTCCTGAATTATGGAAACTTCTTGAAGCTAAGGATAAGCGCTTAAGACTGGAGCATTGGCTTAGAGAGATTCGTCTGGCTCCCGATTTTCATTTAAGAATCATGACTTCTCAAAATGATTTTTTAAATCGCGGTCTAGATTGGAAAAAACTCAAAGATGAATTTAAACTCTCGAACAACGAATTGGTGATAATTCCTTGGGGAGGACATTCAGGGCCAGTGGGCATGTCGATCTTTCCACAAATTTTAAATTGGACTTTTAACGAGGCAAACGGAAAGTCTTATAACTCCCACTAACACCATTGGTGCCACTAGAAGAGCCAAGAATATTTCCAAAGCCACTCAAGTAACGATTCACCATGCTGTCTGGATTAGAGACGACGTAGCCATCCACTTTTTTAAAAAAAGCAATCGACACCGAAATCATGACGGCTAGAAGTAAAATGTATTCGACCGAGGTCTGACCTTTCTCGTCTTTCATATAGAGAGTATAGCGCAAAAATGGATGGAGTCGAAGCGGTGGAAAATTAAACCAAATCCCAATAGAGTTCAGTTAAATAGCCCAACAGACCAAAGCGTCTGGTCATTAAGGGGCCCCAGTACTTAATTCCTGCGACTTCATTCTGATTCTCTGACTCAACTATTTTAAGCGGTCGTAATTCATGGAGGTAGAGCTGACCTTTTGCAATATCGCCAGATGAGTCTTCAAGCCACACATCCCAAGAATTTCCTGTTTTCTCATTTTTCCACCACTCAGAATTGCGATGCAAAGCCTGAGAGATGATTGGTCTTGAAATATCAAAAGCCTCGCGGCGATAGAAAGCAGGCTTATCTCCCTCTCTCTCCTCGACCAGAACCTGAAGCCTTGTGGCCTCTTCATCCAAAAGCATCATCGGGATATCTGTGCCCATGAGATGGGGGCCAGTCAAACAAGTGAGTTCAGCTTTCGGTTCTTCAAGGGCAGGATTTGAAAGCGCGGGCCATGTCGTTTCAAGTCCACGAAAAACTTTATCCGAAAATTTACAGATCAACTGATTGCCGGCCTGAGGAAATCCATAAAGCAATAAGCGATGAGAAGTCACCACTCCTTCATAGCTATCAAGTAATCCCGCTTCAACTTTTAAATCCCAAAGCTGCCATGAGTTCACTTTCGTTTTTTTCGTGTGGGCCCCTAATGATTGAAGCTCTCTTAAAAGTTCGCGTTCAAACCATCTTTGATCAAGCTCCCAGACAGGAGAGAGAAGTCGCATGGCCACATAAGCGGCTTCATGATCAGCAAATGTATACTTCACCACTTGACCTGTGGCACTTGAATAGCACGCTAAAAGTTGTGCGAGATGACCATCACCTGGCCGCTGATAAGCGCGAAGAAGCTCTTCACTCAAGAGACGTTGAAACTCCAAAACCATGGCACACCGGCCGCCACAAACGGAGCGGTGGAGCGATTGCGAACTTGGGGAGATCGAAACCAATCAAGAAACGAGCGCTGCACTTTGAGCAGGTCTTGAGTGACATTTGCCTCATTTAAAGCGGCTTTTAGTGTCGGTGTTTGGAAAACTGGAAATTTACGAATAAACTCTCGCAAATTATCTCTCACCTCAAGACCCGTGACCCATTGAAACTGAGGTGTCTGGATTTTCAAACGGGCCGGTCTTAAAAATGCTTCAAGTCCCTTGAGCTCTTTGATTGAAAACTTTTCACCGATTTCTTGAAGTGCTCCCACTTCGAGATACGTCAGCCAGCGATGGCCACCCGAACCAAGAGAGAGTGTTTGATCATCGATGACAAGAACATCTAATTTTTTTTGGCGAACGAGTAAGGCGTGGAGAAGTGACCACGGCGTTTTGCCCCAAAAAATATGATCATAGCGGCTGTTCAACATATTTTTTCTACTTCTTTGAGGTTTTCAAGCAACCTAGCCTGTTGACTCGTGACCCATTCATTTCGTTTATGACTCTCATCATCAGTCAATTCGTGCCGTAAGTAAATTTCTTCAAGCTCTTGTTGATTGTTTAAGACAACTATTTCAGAAGGAGAAATGTTTTTTATTTTCTCTACTTCGGTAGAACGATGAATTTTTGGGCCACAGATGATTTGGCTCCCACTGACGTAAGGCTCAATGACTGAATGAACCGATCTTCCAAAACCTCCGCCGACGTAAGAAACACCCACATGAGAATACAATTCACAGAGAACCCCCTTAAGATCCAACAGCCAAAGAGCATTCTTCGTGAACTCACCGCTCCAATTTGAATCGATGTAATTTAAAGGCATTCCAAATTTTTGAATTTTCTCTCGCCAGTGACTCCCCAATTTATGCGGGATTAAAAGAACGATTGTCTTTCCCTCTTGGACATCACGTTTAAGTTCAGGACTCTTTAAGAGAGCAAGATCCACTTCCCAGAAACTTCCCATCAGCCAGCGATGATTCTTTGGAAATGTTTCTAAATACTCATTAAATTTTTCCCAATGAGGAAATTTCTGCATGAGCGTTTTATTTCTTTGATCTACTCGCTTTGTGATTTGAGCGACTCGCATCTCAGAAGTTCTGAAAACTTTAACAGTTCCAAGTTTTTTAAACAGAGTCTCATCATCTAAAGTCGCTGGGACCACCCAGTGAAACGTTCCATAAAAGTAGCGATAAATAAATTTCCAAAAACGTGTCTCAAGACGAGATCTCTTTCCAATAAAACTCGCCCACACCACCCCGGATATAACTCCAGAAACACTCGCTCGGGCCATCACAGAGGGAAAAAAGTCATAGCGACAAAGGACCAAGCGAGGAGCACTTAATTCTCGCACCAATACAAAAGGAGTGTGTGTGAGAAGTGGCAATGGGATGAGGCGAACTAAGCCCGCATGCTTAAATGAAAGCTCTTGAACCGTTCGAAGCACACTTGGGGAAGAGAAGACAATTTCGATATTTTGCTTTCTCTCTAAGATATCTTCAATCCAAGGGCGAACCTGCTCAAACTCCCCTTCACTTGAAATCTCAAAACTCCAATCTGCACGTTTTTTAAAAGGATCACGTTTGCGTTCAAATTGTGCACGCTTAAATCCCCATGGAGTCAGACGCAGTGGCAGAAGGACCAAAGCAATAATGGCATGAGTGAGATCAAGCACTATCCAAAGAAGCATCATACTTGATTAATCCTCTGAAGAAGTGCTTCCCACACAGTTTCAACATTCAATTCCGTCATACAATAGTGCTTATCTCTAAAACAATTTTTGGATCCAGTCGTCGAACAGGGGCGACACCAAAGATTCTTGGAGAGTGCAGTAGAGTTTTTTAAATGAGGAGCAAAACCAAAAGCTTCGTGAGTGGGACCAAATAAAGTAATGACAGGCACATCTCCGGTTTCGGCCACATGATTCATGCCTGAATCATTCCCCACCACAGTCACTGCCCCTTGCATCCACGCCATCGATTCTTTAAGTTTTGTTTTTCCTTGAAGATTGATCAGCCTTTCATCTGCAATCACATTAAAGGCCTGGCAGTGATGATCTTCAGGGCCTGCGACAATAACGAGATCAATTCCCTTCGTGCGCTCTAAAAAAAGCTGCGCCAAAGAGAGATAATATTCAATCGGCCATCTTTTAGCCGCAAATGAAGCGACTGGGGCAAAAACCACATAAGGCCTTGGATGATTCACTCGCTCAATGGCGGGTGTGAAAGTCATCGGCTGAATCTCTTTAAAGGGAGAGAGAAGTATGCCTTGAAAATCCTTGGGGGTACGAATCACCTGAGGCTCAAGCCCCAAAATTTTCCACTTGGTCCAACGCTTAATCCACACACCGGGAAGTCTCACTAAAAGTGTGCGCAGGATTCTTCTCTTATCAACGACCAGGCGTGGAATGGAATTCATCATGAGACGCAACAGCCATGAGCGAGTGGTGGCATGAAGATCAAAGATGAAGGTGAATGGATCTTCCTCGTGAATGAGTTTGAGTTTTTTCACGAGACCTGAGAGCTTCTCCCCAGATCTGCGATCAAAACTCACTACCCGATCAACTAAGGGATGCCCGGCCACTAAGTCTTGAAACTCTCTAGAGGTTACAAAAGTGATTTTAAGTTTGGTGCCAAAATTTTGGTGAAGCCAATTGATGACAGAAGTCTGGATGACCACGTCACCAAGGCTAGAGAAGCGAATCAGCATGACATGCATGCGCTTCATTAATGAAGAAGCCTTGCCGCTTCTTTAGCAAAGTAAGTAAGAATAATGTCACAACCCGCACGCTTAAAAGCAGTAAGAGATTCCATCATCACTTTCTCACCATCAATCCATCCGTTTTGTGCGGCAGCTTTCACCATTGCATACTCTCCAGAGACATTATAAGCAGCGATGGGAAGAGTGGTTTGTTGGCGCAAACGGTAAATGACATCAAGGTAAGGAAGGCCTGGCTTCACCATCAGAATATCGGCTCCCTCGGCTTCATCAAGACTGGCTTCGCGAAGAGCTTCACGGGCATTGGCCGGATCCATCTGATAAGTTTTCTTATCTCCTTTCTTGGGAGCACTCGCTAAAGCGTCACGGAAAGGGCCATAAAATCCAGAAGCATATTTCACGGAATAGCTCATGATTAAAGTGCGTTCAAAATTTTCATGATCAAGCGCAGAGCGGATCGCACCGATTCTTCCATCCATCATGTCTGAGGGGCCAAGAATATCAAATCCCGCTTTCGCCGAGGCGAGGGATTGCTTGATAAGAGCTTCCACACTTTGGTCATTCAAAATCTCACCCGATCTCGGATCAACGATTCCATCATGACCGTCACTTGAATAAGGATCAAGTGCGATGTCTCCCATCAAAAGCATGTCAGGAAGAGCTTCTTTAAGCGCACGGGCCGCTTTGAAATTAAGATTCTCTGGATTCCACGCTTCCTTAGCGTCAGTGGTTTTTTTTGAGTCATCAATCGCAGGAAACAGAGCGATCGCTTCCACACCAAGAGAGTGGAGTTCACGCGCTTCTTTAATCAGCTCATCAATGCTTAAACGCGCATGCCCTGGCATCGATTTAATTTCTTCTCTCTCGCCCTTTCCTTCTTTAACAAAAAGAGGAGCAATGAAATCATTTGGGGTAAGCACATTTTCACGAATCATCGAGCGCAAAGCTTCACTTGAGCGATTGCGACGAGGTCTTTGTTGAAGCTTCATACCTTTCCTTGACTCATGCTTTGATAAACCAAAGCGTACATTTGAATTTGCTTGAGCATACTCGCGAGTCCATTAGTGCGATTCATCGAGAGATGCTCTGTGATGCCAATATCTTTTAAAAACTCCGCTCGATCCGACAATATTTCTTGGGGTGTGCAATTATCATAAACATGCACCAGCAAAGCGATTATGCCTTTCACTAATAGTGCATCTGAATCAGCGGCCAGGCGAACTCTTCCTTCAACTAATTTAGGGAAAAGCCACACTTGGGATTGGCAGCCTTTAACTTTGAATTTCTCTAAACGTTCTTCTTCCGGATACAGAGGCATCTCTTTTCCGACAGAAATAAGTTCCTTATAGCGATCTTCCCAATCACTGAAAGCCCCAAAACGCTTCTTAATCTGAGCGATTCGCTCTTGAATATCACTCATATCCCCTCGCAATTGTGAGCATTATGCCGCCCGAGACCCCTCTCTGGCAAGCTAATGACTCAATGCTTAAAGCTTGTCCAAAAATAGACCGAAGAACTTTCTAAGGACAAGGAAAAGCCTATGATTGACCTACCAGCTATGAGTGAAGAAGCCATCGCCTCCGAAGGAGTCGAGATGGATCAATTATGGATGGTGAAACTCAATGATGAAGTGTTTGGTCCGTATGAGACAAGTGCACTCAAAGCCTATGCAGCAGCTAATCCTGCAATCATGGCCGATGCTGAAGTCACGACGATGCTCTCTGAATCGTGGCAACTTTATCTGCAATCACCTCTTAAGCCTGTTGCAAAAAAATCTGCTCCCAAATTAGTTTCTGCTCAAACTTTGCAGACACATAATAGCTATCATCTTGAGCGCCATGGCCATCGTCATGGGCCCTACACTCATGACCAAATTGCCAAGATGGTTAAGGATCAAGAATTAAATCCCATCGATTTAATTTCACATGATGAAGGATTTACTTGGGCAAAAGTTTATCAGCTCAAAGAGTTTGAAGCTCGTCCACACCAAGCCGACCAACTTCCCGCTTCTCCGATGGAAGAAACATATCAGCGCTCGCATGCTGAAGCCCTTGAAGCATTGATGAAGTCAGAGAATCCTCTGCATGAAGGTCTCGCCTCTCTTGCCTATTTAGGGCAACACCGCAATCAGACATCTCTAAAAATTCAGGAAGTCTCACTTCCAAAAGTTAAAAATGTCTCTGCGGCCAAAGCGGCTCCCACAAAAACTTGGTGGATCGCAGGTGGTGGAGCAGCGACAGCCGTTTTAGCCTTAATGATTTTTTGGTCCCAGGCCCCAGCTCCAGAAGATGGAGAGCTTGCACTTTCAGATGAAAACACTGAATCAGTTGAATCGGGATCGGCGCTCTTGAACAATAATCGCGCTCCTCGAAGATTTCGCTCGCCCGCGAGTGTGAGACCATCAAATGTTGATTCTCCACGCACGATGACTGATAGCCGTCGTGATTTGATGGATTATCGAGATAATCATCAAGAGAACTATCAAAATATTGATCAGCCTATGGATGCTGATCCTTATGCCGCAGACAGCCAGATGGCTCAACAAGATGCAATGCAAAACCATGCCCCAGATGATGGTTATCGTCTTGAAGAACCTATTCCCGGCCAAACAGGGCCAATCATCGAAGAAGTTGGCGACTTTTAAGTCACGCTTTGTTAGCCTTCGTTGGTGATTTTAGAATCTGATCTCTCCAATTTTAGTAGTGTCTTTGGCCCTCCTTCGAGCGGACTTTTTTTAAGTTTTGAAGGAGTAGAAGGCTCAGGCAAAAGCACTCAACTGCAAATCCTTGAAGATTATTTTAAGAAACTTGATCGCCCTGTTTTGCGACTGCGCGAGCCGGGGGGAACGAGCTTTGGAGAAAAACTTCGCAGTTCAATTTTGGGTCAAGAAAAAGAGCTCGATCCCCTTTGTGAAACATTTGTTTTCTTAGCTTCAAGGGCCCAGCTTCTCAAAGAGAAGATTCTCCCTTTTCTTGAAAATCCCAAGGCCATCGTTCTTTTGGATCGCTATGTTGATAGCACTTTGGTTTATCAAGCATTGGCGCAAAACCGAAGCGTCGATATGATCTGGCAACTTCATCAATTTGCTCCGCTTAACACTCTTCCACACGTGACATTTTTTTTAGATATTGATGTCGAAACCTCTCTCAAGCGCCAAGCGGCCAGAGGTCAGGAGAAAGATTATTTCGAATCCAGAAGAGTCGAATTCCAAGAAAAACTCGTCAGTGGCTACCGCAAACTGGCTCAGCTTTATCCCAAGCGTATTGTTCGTATCAATGCCGATCAAGAAGAGAAGCTTGTGAGTGAAGCTATCATGAACATTCTTTCGGCCCGAGGAAGAGTTTGAAGCCTCAAGAGTTAATGCAAAAACTTTTAAAACGAGCGACTTCAGGGAAGTTGGCGCATTTTTATATTTTGAATGGGCGTCAGGGCGAATTCGAATTGCAAAAAGAGTGGACGCAGACTTTTATTCGCCGCTACTGGAGTGAGATTGAATCTCGCAAGATCATTCCTCAAAATCTTCTCAGTGATGCTGATCTCCTGTGGATCTCACCGCCATTGAATGATGATAACGAAGTGACAAATTATAGAGTTGAGGATTTCTCAAGTTTGTTAAGTTTCCTCTCCTATCGAGGCCTCAGCAGTCAGCGCCGCTTTGTCGTGGTTGAAGATGTCGAGCGCGTTTCTGCTATCATTGCGAACAAACTTCTTAAAAGCTTGGAAGAGTCGGAAGGTGACGTGACTTTCTTTTGGCTTAATCCTCATGGCCATAAACTGCTCTCCACCATAGATTCACGGGCGGTTAAATTCACGCTGTGCAATGAAATCCCAGAGAAGCCTTTGAAGATTTTGAACGAATTGAAACCCAAATTTCAAACCAGCTACCCTCTTTCACAGTTTTTAGAGGAAGCGAAAAAAAACTATCCACTCGAAGATCTCTTTCAGGAACTTCTAAGTTATGAGCAAAAAAATGAAGGTGATGCTGGCCTAAAACAGGAATTGTTGACCTTCACTCAAGACTGGCAGCGTTTGGAAACATTTCACCAATCTGCCAACGTTCGACTTCAGTGGATTCATACCTACTTACAAGCGAGATTCCGCGCTGACCGTTGACTTCTCCTCTTAGGAAAGAGACCATAACCCACTTCTAAACAGTGGATATTTTATGGATTCATCATCACACGACACTCCGCAAGAAGCGGAAGAAAATATAATCGAGAACGAACAAGAAACCTTAAACGAAAATGTTGAGGCCCCTGAAGCATTGAACGAGTTCGATGCGGCGGATGCTGAAATGGTTAAAGAGTTTAAAGACAATCAAGTTTTGCGTTTTGTTCGCGTTCGCTTTCCAGGCAATAACCGCTCCCAAGCCTATTATATTGGCGACAACGATTATCCTCTCGGACAAAAAGTTTTAGCGATGTCTGATCGCGGGATGGCCGTGGGTTTTGTGAACTCCTTTCCCTACAATGTCTTCTTCCACAAAAGCATTCTCCCGATTCGCAGTATTGCCAAAGCGGCGAGCGCTGAAGATATCAAAGCGGATGAAGATGAATTCAAGGAAGAGCGTCGTTTGCGCGAAATTGCGGATCGATTAATAGAAAAGAATCAGCTCGATATGGCCCTCACTGAAGTGGAGCTTTCCTCACTTGGAAAAAAAGCCATCTTCTATTTTACTGCTCCTACACGAGTGGATTTCAGAAACCTGGTTCATCAGTTGGTCTCTGAACTTAAAATGCGAATTGAGCTTCGCCAAATTTCTGTTCGTGACCGTGCCGCTTCAGTTGGTGGTTTAGGTCCTTGTGGAAGAGAGCTCTGTTGTTCAAGCTTCCTGGCGAAGTATGGCAACGTGGGAATTAAACTCGCGAAGAATCAAGACCTCTCCCTTAACTCATCAAAGATCAATGGTGTTTGTGGCCAGCTTAAGTGTTGCCTCACTTATGAAGATGAAGTTTATCAAGAGAAGAGAAAAAAACTTCCACGCGACAATGCGATTGTAAAAACGAAAGATGGGAATGCTGGAAAAGTTGTTCGCCTTCATATTTTAACAGAGCAATTTGAAACGATCTCCCCTGATGGAGTCATTCGCCGTTATGTCGCCGACATGTGGGATGGTCTCGCTGAAGGTCTTGAGATTCCAAAATATTTTGAAAATGGCATCACAGACAATTCAAAAACGGTCATCGGTATTGATCGAGTGCTGGCCGAAAAAGCCGCTCAATACGAAATAGATGTAAAAGAAGCCAAAGAGAGCGCGAAAGGTTTTGCAGATAAGATTTTTCAAGATCTCTTCGGTGCAACCACTCTTGATTGGTCTTTACCAGAAGTTCAGGAGCCAGAAGAAGCCAATGCTCGTCGTAAAATCATGCCTGACGAAGAAGATGAAATTCAATACGTCGTGCCTGAGGATGAAATTCTTGATGACGATGATGATGAAGATTCAGAAGAAGATGATGAAGGAAATGAAGAAGAGAGCGAATCATTACCAGCTCCCACTCCTCAACGCGTAGATAATCATAACCAAAATCGTGATCAGCGCCCTCGCCCTCAACATAACAACCAAGGTCCTAGGCAGCCACAGCATAACAACAATAATGGTGGTGGCGGTGGAGGAAGACGCAGAAGACGCGGCGGTGGTGGACGAGGCGGCCCAGGTGGCGGCGGCAATCCAAACCGACCTCCACAATCCTAAACTTAAGGGGCCGTCATGAAACTGCTCCACACATCTGACTGGCATCTTGGAAAAAAACTCTTTCGCATGGAGAGACTTCCTGAACAAGAGAAGTTTCTCCAAGAACTCGTCTCAATCATCAAAAATGAAAAAATTGATCATCTTCTTGTTGCCGGTGATATTTTTGACGTCCCTCAACCTCCTCATAAAGCCCTTAAACTTTTTTATGATTTTGTTTCTGAACTCACTTCGCTTGGAACAACTCATCTTTGGCTCATTGGTGGCAATCACGATTCGGCCACACTGCTTGATGCACCGACATCTCTCATCAATAAAGAGTTGATTCATTTTTATGGAGGAATCCGTGAAGATGAATCAGAACACTGGGCGAAACTTCCATTCAAAGACTCAAAAGATTTCCTCTCTCTCTGCCTGCTTCCTTATTTTCGCCACCATGAAATTGCCCCATGGAAGCGAGATGAGGACGTTACTCAAGATGATTGGACGCAAAAGATTATTAAGCGCTTTCTTGGGACAAATCCTCATCCTGAAACTAAAGCGAAAATACTTCTCGCTCATCATCTCTTTGGCCTGTATGAAGCTGCTGGCTCAGAGCAAGCTCTCGCTCTCTCAGGACTGGATAGCATTCCCCTTGAATGGATCTCCCAGTTTGACTATGCGGCCTTAGGACACATTCATAAACCTCAAACACTTAAGAAAGAGAAGCCCCTTGTGCGCTATAGTGGCTCACCAATAGCGATGCGCTTTTCAGAGACTGCGCCAAAAACTCTAAATCTTCTAGAGTTTGAAAATTCTGGACGCTTTCACCATTCACTCATTCCACTAACAACTCATCGGACTTTAGCTTCACTTCATGTCACAGAAGAGAGCTGGTCAAGTGCTCTAGAGAACTTAAAACAGAGTGAACTTCCTGCGGCCTGTGAAATGTATATAAAACTCAAAGCTCCAGTGGCCGGACTTATGGAAGAGATTCGTCTTAAAGCCGATGAGCTAGGATTGAATCTTTTAGGCATCGTTCCTGAATTTATGAATGAAAAGAAAGAAGACTCAACAGAGAGCTGGACTGAGCTATTAAGTCTCACTCCGGAAGAACTTTTTTCATCTTTCTATCTCACAAAATTTCCTGAAGAAGAGGCCGTTCCCACAGAGCTCACTCAAGATATGAAACTTTTATGGGAGGAAGCACGCCATGCGCCTCCATCAGCTTAAAATTAAAAACCTTGCCTCTCTTCGAGGCGAGCACACCGTTGATTTTGATGTCCTCTCAGGCCAAGACCTCTTCGCGATTACTGGAGAGACTGGTGCCGGAAAATCAACTCTCTTAAATGCTATCTCCCTTGCTCTCTATGGAAAGATTTATAAAAGACAATTGATCCAATCTGATATCGTAAGCCTTGGTGAAAGAGATGCCAGCATTGATCTCATCTTTTCAGTCAGAGGCCATAAGCATTTGGCCAAGTGGAGTACTACAGTTCGAAAGAAAAATGGAGACCCACTCTCAAATCCCAGGACAGAGAGATTCTTCTACCAGCTCTTTGATGATGCTGAACCCCGTGTCCTCGATTCAAATCCTGAACAAATCCTATCAATGGATTTTGATCAGTTTTCAAAATGTGTCATTTTAAATCAAGGTGAATTTGCTCGTTTTTTAACGGCCAGTTTTTCTGAGCGGCGAGACATTCTTGAGCGTCTCTATCCAAGCGACAATCTTGAAGCGGTGGGTGGTATTGCGAGGAAAAAATGGGAATCCAATCAAGAGAAACTTCAGCGCTTAGATGTCCAAGTCCATAGCCTAAAAGAAGAAACACTTTTTGATGTCGAAGCGGCCAAGCAACAAATTAAAAAATATGAAGACTCGCATCTTTTAAGTTCTGAGAAACTAAAAAAACTCAGACCTTGGTCTCAAGGGATTGAGGAGCTCAAAACATTTTCACAAAAACATTTAGAAGCTCAATCACGCTTGCTACAATCTCAAGAGATCTTAAAAGAGAAAACCAATGAAAACAATGCGGCCATGTCCAAATGGCGTGAGCATCATGATGAATTAAAAAAATTTGAAGCTGCATTTGAAAAAGAACGTCCAAAGCTCGAAAGCGATGACCTTGAAGCTCAGGCCATCACTCTTCAAGAAACGAAACTCTCGGAGAAAACTCGTCAGCTCGAAGAGAAGAGAGTCCGCGAGGGAACTTTCAGAAAGCGTCTTGAGTCTTTAAGTCTTGATCTGGATCAATCAAAAAAGAAATTATCTCTTCTTAATGACATGAGACAATGGCCACAACTCTCAGACACCAATCAAATCGATTGGGCCACATGGGAGTCTCTTGAGCGCAATATCCCTCTAAAGGGACAAGAGATTAAGTCTATAAAAGAGCAGATGGAGAACATCACTGAGACCGGCAAAGAGCTTGCCCGAGAAGAGAGTACTTTTAAAAATTCCATTGAAAAAAATCTCGCTCTTATGCCTGACTCTTGGAAGCGACTCACGACAAGTGAGCGGACTTCTCTGTTGCGTGAAATGAGTATTAACCTGACTCGCCAAAAGATGCATAAAGAAGAGAGTGAAAAAATCCACAAAGAGCTCTCTCCCCTCAAAAGCGAGATTCAAGAATTAGTGCCCAAACTAGAATCGCTACGATTGAAGATTGAAAATCAAAAGCTTCGTGAAGCTATTGAAGTCTTAAAATCTCATCCGCACTCTGATAAAGAGTGCCCCTACTGCCTGCAAGCCATTCCTTCAACGCAGCTAGGGATCATGAAGACTGAGTGGAGCAAGCCCAGTGAGCCACTTGAGAGTGAGATTTTAAAGAAACTTGAAATGAAATACCAAAAGACTGAAATACAAATTCAATCTTTGGAGAAAAGATTAAGCGAGATAAAAATAGATGACTCATTTGATGAGACGGAACTTAAAAAGCTTGATTCCCTCCATGAAGCCATCACCCTTTCTGAAAATCAAAGAGATCAAATCCAGAAAAGACTTGAGAGCTCAAGGCTTCAGTGGAGCAAACTTCAAGAAAAACTGATTCCACTTCAAAAGAGTCTTGAAGAACTCTCACTTCAGAGATCTCTTCAACTCAAAGGATTGAGCAAGATAGTTCAGGTCGAGGTGGTATGGAGTGAATCTCTCTACTCTCAACTTTTAAAAGAGAAAGAGAATCTAAAAGATATCGCTACACAAAAACAAACTATCGACAAACTTCAAGCTCAAAAGGATGAAATCCTCCTGGATTTGAAGCGCTTAGAAGACGAAGTCTCCCAGTTGGCCAAAGAGGTCAGTGAACTTAAATCGGATACCGAAAATCGTAAAAAAGTAATTCTGCAATCTTACCCAAGCCTCTCCCCCTCAATTATTCTTAAGGGGAAGCTCGATCAATGGAGAGATTTCACGGCTAAAGATCAATTACTTCAGCAAGAGCATCGCCAAAAAGAATCAACCCTCTCTGAGTCACGCTCAAATCTCGGAAGAATCCAAGAGCAGCTTCAGCAGTTAGAGTTAATGTTTGCAGAACTTCTCTCTCGCATGAATCAAACAAGAAAGATAGAAGTTCAAATCCAAGAAGCCACACACGTGCTCTCCCCACTACTTAATGAAGTGAACCTTGAGATTGAGAAGGAAAACGAACTTCTCTTAAGTGTCACCAGTGAGTTAGGAAGACTTAAAACTCTTTTACAAGAGGATGAAAAGCGCCAAGAGAAGAAGGCCATATTTGAAAACGAGCAAAAAAAGGCGCAGCAAGAAGCCAATCGCTGGAAGAGGCTTCTCGATGTATTAGGCCAAGATGACATGCGCACCTATGTGCTCTCACTTGTTGAGTCGGCCCTCATTCAACAAACCAATGTTGAGCTTCAAAAGCTCTGCTCTGGTCGCTATGAAATTCAGCACAATTCTCGTAAAGGTAAACTCGTTCCAGAGTTCTGGATCATTGACCGTTGGAGAGATGGCCTGATTCGCAAAGTCTCTACGCTCTCCGGTGGTGAGACTTTCATGGTTTCTCTAGCGATGGCCCTTGCGCTCGCAGAGATGGCCCGCGGAAGGGCGGATATTGAAAGCTTCTTTATTGATGAAGGATTCGGAACATTGGATGAAGACTCACTTGAAGATGTCATGGAAATGCTTCAGCAAGTGCGCTCGCGCGGAAAACAAATTGGACTCATCACCCATGTGAAATCACTCTCAACTCGCCTTCCGATGAATTTACGTTTGAAAAAAGATTCTAAGGGAAGCTCTACCATTGATGTGGTTTGGAATTGATCATGAAGATACTTATTGTTGGTGCTGGTACTGTCGGTCAGGTTTATGGATGTCACTTTCAATGGGGAGGAGCCGACGTCTACTTCTATGTTAAAGAAAAATATAGGGATGAATTAATAAAAGAGGGCTTCACTCTCTTTCCTCTCAATAAATCTAAAAAGCCAAAGCCTCTCAAGTTGAGTTCACCTAAAGTTCTCTCTCACAATGCTGAAATTAAGTCACATCTTTGGGATGCTGTTGTTTTTACTATTCCCTCCGATGCCCTTTACACTCCATGGTTTTCTGAATTTGCGACCTTAATTAATAAAGAGGCCAGCATCATTTCACTTCAGCCAGTAGAGAATGATTTTAATGAATTTAAAAAGTATTTCCCCTTAGCTTCTCTTATTTCAGGTGTGATCACGCTTATTGCTTTTTATACTCCTCTTGATAAGAATGGCCCTATCGAGAAGGGTGTCGCTTTTTGGCTTCCCCCCTTCACTAAGTCACCATTTGATGGAGAGGATAGACGAGTAAGTCCTCTGGTAAAAATTCTAAAAAAATCAGGATTCCCTGCTATCGGAAAAGATATATTTAAAAATCCAGCAGCCGTTGAGTTCGCAGGATCTTTTTTATTAGTTTTTGTTGTAGTGCTTAGAAGAGCAAAATGGAAACTCAACTCATTTCAAACGCAAGTCACTGCTGATCTCTTCGTTAGCGCTTTAAAAGAGGCTTTTTTGATTTCTGCTAAGAAATTTTCCGTTCGTACTCCCCCTATTCAATTTTTGATCAATCGATATTTTCTTCGAATTTTAATAAAATTATGCCTCTTCATCATGCCTTTTGATTTAGAGAAATATCTCAGTGTCCATTTCACGAAAGTGGAACCACAAATGAATAAAAACTTAAATGACCTTATTTTGACTGGTAAGAAATTAAATTTGAAAGTCCCTCAACTAGAAGAGCTAAGTAAAAGTTAAAACTTTCTCGCATCCTCTAAACATTTCTGATCCCACATGATGACACTCCCTGAAGTGCTCATTCGAATCGCAAATTGAATCATGTCGGATTTGCCCTCATTGAGCCAGTACATCACACAATTAGGATTATTGCAGTGATGCCCATGCGCATCGTCTTGGTGTGACTCCTGCATTGGGAGTCCGTTATTCACTAATCCCAAAGCGTGACCGATTTCATGAACGATTGTTGATTGCTCGACATAGCGAGGAACGATCCCACCCGGATTGTTACCAGTAGAATTCACAACGTCTTTGAAAATGGCGATGACCGTTGTCCCACCCACCGAGACACCGATCGTAGTGGCTAGATCTTGAGTCCCATCATTAAAATGCCCACCAAGAAAAATCACCCAAAAATAAGTATGAGTCTGAGTCGATTGATTCGTGCGATAGCGGGAAGCCAGTGACATAATATCACTCACCGTCCATGATGTTTTGCTTTGGTCGGGAATCTCTTTCATATCTGCCAGCTTCTTTGGCACAGTGATCACCGGTAAAGTCGAGCGGCCTTGAAAGAGCGCATTGAGATTTTCATCTAAAATCTGCCAGATCGAATTGGTATTACCACCTTGAGTAATAGTCGTTCCTTCAGCAAATGGCTCATGCCCAGACTCATAGGCAACTTCAACAGTTAGAGAAGTTGCTGTTGAAAAATAAAACTGCGTTTTTTCGTTAGGATTTGTTCCAAGACTTGATGAGCGAACATCTTTTTTTGAACAGGAAACAATAAGAAATAAAATGAGCAGCAAGCGCATAAGAGCTTATCGTAAAGATGAGCTGTTCCCTTAACCCGATTCGCAAGCTCCAGTAATGACCTTAAATGCTCGACCCCACTGCTTATCCACGTTAAAATACCTTATACAAATAGCTTTTAACGTTAGGAGAATCCATGACTCATGGTACGAGTTCAAAACTGACTAGAAACATCATGATTGGGATGGTAAGCGGACTGGTTCTTGGCTGCTTACTTAATCTTATGGGTTCAAATGAATTTGTCCAAAACATCGTCATCGGCGGTGTGTTTGAACTGGGTGGCCGAATCTTTATGGCCTCTCTTAAAGTTCTAGTCGTTCCTCTCGTTTTTGTTTCTATTGTCTGTGGAACCTCTTCCCTTGATGACATTAAGCGCTTAGGTCGAATTGGCTCAAAAACCATGGGCCTCTATATTCTTACGACCGCTTTGGCGATTGGTGTGGCGATACTAGTGGCCGTCATTGTTTCACCAGGGGCGGGATTTACAATGACAGCGCCTTCAACTTATTCAGCAGCGGCCACACCACCGCTTCTTGATGTGATCGCAAATATATTTCCTTCCAATCCCTTTAAGGCGATGGTTGACGCTGAAATGCTTCAGATTATTGTCTTTGCCGTTCTCTTTGGAGTGGCCCTCTCTCTTTCAGGTGCGCCAGGTAAGCGGATCTCAGCTTTCTTCAATGATTTAAATGAAATCATTTTAAAAATGGTCATGATGCTCATTGGATTTGCACCTTATGGTGTTTTCTGTCTTCTCTCAAAAACTTTTGCCCTCCAAGGTTTTGCCGCCATTCTTCCACTCGCAAAATACTTCTTCGTGGTTTTAGGAGTGCTCTTCTTCCATGCTATTTTTGTTTACGGGTCTATGTTGAAAATAATGAGTGGACTCTCTCCATTAACATTCTTTAAAAAATATAAAGAAGTCCCGATGTTTGCTTTCTCCACGGCAAGCTCTAATGCCACTCTTCCAGTGAATCTTGAAGTTGTAGAAAAGAAACTTGGCGTCTCTAATTCTATCGCTTCATTTGCTATTCCATTGGGGGCGACGGTGAATATGGATGGAACTGCGATCATGCAGGGTGTGGCCACTGTCTTTGTCGCTCAGGTTTATAATATTCCTTTGGGCTTCACTGAGTACTTGATGGTAATTCTCACGGCGACTCTTGCTTCAATCGGTACGGCCGGTGTACCAGGTGTGGGCCTTGTGATGCTGGCCATGGTTTTCCGTCAGGTGAATCTTCCCGTTGAAGGAATTGGTCTCATCATCGGTGTCGATCGACTTCTCGATATGGTTCGTACAGCAGTGAATGTGACGGGTGATGCGGTCGTAAGTTGTATTGTGGCCAAGACGGAAGGGCAGCTTGATATGAAGGTCTTTGAGGCCGATAACTAAGATTTTTTCTTTGAGATCCAAATAGTTTTTTCAACACTAGCGACGGTCACCCCGTCGCTATTTTTTATCTCTACAGGCAAATTAATTTCTGTTTTGCCCTTCTCTTGAACTTCTAATTTAATCGCCTCAATGAGAGCATTCTCAACCTTAAACTCAGCAGAGACTCGCCCCTTGCCAGGTTTTTTAAAACGTATACTCGCCGCTTTATCCCAAACGATATAATCGCGACCTAAAATTTCCATAATCATCAGCATGTACCATGGATCGGTCATACTATAGAGAGAGCCGCCGAAGTGAACACCCACATAGTTTGTGTTGGTTTTTTTGAGCGGCATTTCAACTCGTGCGAATTTAAAATCTGGAGTGAGCTTAACCAAACGAATACCGGCCCCCAAAAATGGGGGCCAAATATTGATAACTTTTGCTAAATGATGTTTTGGTATTTTCTTCCAGCTCACTGCTGTAAGAATAGAATAGTCCAATAAGGGCGGCCAGCACGATCAGAGGAGAGGCCAATCCCAAAACCAGTAAATCTTGGGTCTTCAATTCTATTTCTGTGGCCCCATGAACGAAGCCAGCCATCAAACGCCTGCTGGGCCGTAAGATCTCCGCGGGCCACAATTTCTCCACAGGCATTTCCACCTAAGCGAGAGCGAACAACCTGACATCTTTGAGGCATGCCAATATGACCAAACGGAGTGCGACCATCAGACATGTCTTGAGAGTGCCCTTGAGCTTCGTTTTCAATAAGACCCAAACGACCAAGTGCAGGGAGACCTAAACGAGCACGATGATTATTCACTAAAGATGACATCTCAGCTTTGGCACCTGTTTCATTCAAAACAGGATTCACATTTCTCTCAGGACCAGAGCCGCTTGAATTGCCCTTACCGCATGAAACCAAGGTTACTGCTAGAGTCAAAAGTAGACATAATGTCTTCATAAAAACTTCCTTTATATTGGAAGTTTCAACATAGAAAACACCGTGCGTATCTTCCACTAAAAAAACCTTACCGCGCTAAGTCATTAGAACTCTGCGTTTCTTGGTGTTCTCGGGAAAGGAATGACATCACGGATGTTCGACATTCCAGTGATATACATAACTGCTCTCTCAAAGCCTAAACCGAAACCTGCGTGTGGCGCACCGCCAAATTTACGCAAATCAAGATACCACCAGTAGTCTTTCGGGTCGAGTTTAGAAGCCAGCATGCGCTCGAGAAGCTTCCCATGATCATCCTCACGCTGAGAGCCACCAATGATTTCTCCGACTCCAGGAACCAGAATGTCCATGCAGCGAACCGTTTTTCCATCGGCATTGAGCTTCATATAGAAAGACTTAATCTTTTTTGGGTAATCCGTGACGATCGTGGGTTTTTTGAAATGAATCTCACAGAGATATCTTTCATGCTCAGTCGCAAGGTCACCGCCCCAATCAGGAGCGGCAAATTCAAACTTATGCCCGCCTGTTTGAGCTTTCTTTAAAATATCAACTGCGTCTGTATAAGTGACACGGGCAAATTCAGAGTTCGCCACATGAGTAAGTGTGCTTAACAGATCGGGATTATTTTTTTGTGAGAGAAGTGCGAGTTCATCCGGACACTTTTCCATCGCCGTCTTAATCATAAATTGAATGTAATCACTCGCAAGCTTTGCCACATCATCAAGGTCAGCAAACGCGACTTCTGGCTCGATCATCCAAAACTCGGCCAAGTGCCTTGCGGTGTTTGAATTCTCAGAGCGAAACGTAGGACCAAAGGTATAAATTTTCCCAAGCGCAAGAGCGTAAGCTTCACCTTCAAGCTGGCCTGAGACGTTCAAGAACGTTTCTTTCGCAAAATAATCTTTTGAAAAATCAACCGCTCCTTTATCAGTCTTTGGAGCATCGTTAATTGGCAATGTCGAAACACGGAACATATCTCCAGCGCCCTCACAGTCTGAAGCCGTGATAATTGGCGTGTGAAGATAGTAGTAACCTTCCTGATCAAAGAAATCATGAGTGGCTTTAGCAAGCACATGGCGAATTCTAAAGACGGCAGAAAACAACTGAGTGCGAGCGCGAAGGTGCGCGTTCTCGCGCAAAAACTCAAGTGATGTTTCTTTTTTCTGAAGCGGATAATCTTCCGTCACTCCACAAATGAGAGTCACACTCTTCGCTTGCATCTCCACACTCTGACCCTTGCCTTGAGAAGCCACGACAAGACCAGTGATTACAACTGAAGAGTGAAGACCTATTTTGGTGACTTCTTCATAATTACTAAGAGTCGCATCAATAACGATCTGCAAATCCTTCTGACTTGAACCATCGTTCAAAACCATAAAAGAGAATTTTTTTGAATTCCTTAAACTCTTTACCCAGCCTTTCACCGTGTGAGTTTGTTCTACTGGCGCAGTCGTGAGAAGAGTTTTAATCGATGTGAAATTTTGTAACATGAAAGCCTCTTAAAATTAACGTTGTGGAAATATATGTCTAAGTACTTCTTGCGTCTCATGCCACTTTAAACGTGGCCCATATTGAGACACCACTTTTGATGCGGCTGCCGAGGCCAGCTTTCCGGCCGAAGCATAAGTGTGGCCTTGCGTGATCGCGTATAAAAAGGCACCTGCAAACATGTCACCTGCCCCGTTACTATCGACTGCTTTCACTTTGAAAGCTTCGATATCAATATAAGTTTCTCCATCAAAAATGATAGCTCCATTCTCACCACGAGTGATGACAAAAGTACGGGCCACATTTTTCAATTTCTCACGCGCTTCAAGAAGATTCTTCGATCCTGCAAAAGAGAGTGCCTCATCTTCATTGGCAAACAAGAGATCAACTCCCTTGGGCCCAATCATATTTTTCATCCCATCACCAAAAAATTGAACCATGGCCGGATCAGAGAATGTGGGAGCCGTTTTAATGCCATTTTTCTCGGCGAGCTCTCTGGCGGCGATCGCCGCTTTTTGACCTGTAGGAGACGCGACGAGGTAGCCTTCAATGTAGAGGTACTTTGAATCTTTCATTGCCGCTTCATTGAGTTCCGCTTCAGAGAATGTGGAAGTGATGCCAAGAAACGTATTCATCGTGCGCTCAGCATCTGGTGTGACCATGACTAAACATTTTCCTGTCGTTCCAGGAGGACGTTTCGCCACTAAATTCGAATCCACTCCAGACTCTTTCAAATCATCTGCGTAAAAATCTCCTGTCGCATCGTTGGCGACTTTACAGGAGTAAAAGCACTTACCGCCCATTTGTGCGACGGCAATAACAGTATTCGCGGCACTTCCACCACACTGGCGCTTAAGAGGAAGATCACCGAGAGCTTTGAGTAAATAATCTTGGCGCTCTTCTTCAACCAGAGTCATGCGCCCTTTATCAATTGAGTGGTCTTTGAAGAAAGAATCTTTCACTTCAAATTCCATATCTACTAAAGCGTTACCAATTCCATAAATGTCGTATTTTTTCATGATTTCTCCTGCGCGAGTATTTTAAGGCAAGTACACATCCATGCGCACGGCTTTTCCTTCTTGAGAAAACGAAACTCCCTCGATCAAGGGCGTCGATTTAGGAGGACGCTTAATGATCAGGCGCTTTTTGAAACTTTTTAAATGCTGCGCGACTTCTTTGGCGTCTTGATCTGCGCCTAAAACCTCTCGGAATATCCGCATCTCCTTACGAGGAAGGGCTTTTTTACTGACTTCGCTATACATCGGATCAAAATACAGCACTTGAATCCCCTCAGGTACAGAGTGATTCATCAAATCCAGAGTCCACTTTGATTTCAATTCGTGCTGCCAAGCATGGTAGCTGCGCAGAAGCATCAGTGCCGGAATGGGGTGACGCTCCCAAGAATGAACACGGCAGCCAAAGGCCAGGAGTTGCAAACTATCTCCGGCCAGACCACATGTAGCATCAAGAACATAGGGACGCTCCTCACCTTTCACACCTAAAGCACGATAGAGAGGCTGATCTCTAAGAGAGATTAAAGTGCGCTTCCATTGGAGAAAATCACGCTCCAAGTCTAAGCGAACAGGATTTTCATTCTCATTAGGTGACTTGAGTTCCCAAAAACCGTCAACAAATTGAACAGAATCTTCAAGCCCCATCGCTTTGAGTTGGCCCAACAAATCTTGTTCGATTTTATTTTCTCTTTCAGTCCAATCAGACACAACAGATTTCCTTAACAAAAGGTCGACGAAAGACTTAAACTGCCCTCGACGTCATATCATCATAGAGACTGTATGTGATTTACCAAGGAAGTTCTATGGCCAACATGCCTCTGTCTTACAAACCAGAAACACTCACACGTGAAATGCAACCTTACTATATCGGCGCCTCTGATGCTGATATTCAAGCGATGCTTAAAACTTTGGGACTTACGACTTTAGAAGAACTCTACTCTCATATCGCTAGCGATCATAAATTTAAAGGTCCTCTCAACATGCCGCGAGCGATGGGTTATGAAGAACTCATCACGCATGTAAACCAATTAGCGAAAAAAAATAATCCTCGCCCTAGTTTCATTAGCGATGGTCTTCCTAACTATAAGGCCCTCTCAATTGTAGGAGATATTTGTGGAATCCGCGGACTCACGACGGCCTACACTCCTTATCAGCCTGAGCGCTCACAAGGAACATTACAAACTCTCTGGATCTATCAATCGCTAATCTCGCAACTCACAGGCTTTGAAGGTGTGAACGCATCTTTGTATGACCGCTCAACATGTTTGTATGAAGCACTTCTGTGCGCGCAACGTTTGGTGAAAGGTTCAACGACCGCCCTTGTCTCTGATGCTCTCTATCCTGGAGATCTTGAAGTGCTCGAAACTCAAGCGAAGGAAACTGGACTCACTATCCGCCGTGTCCCACTTGATCCAGAAACTGGACGCACTAGTCTCACGCAACTCAAATCCATCCTTTCAACTAGCACTGGGATTTGTGGTTTAGCTTTTGCTCAAATCAACACACTTGGAAATCTTGAAGACGTCGATGCCCTGACTGATCTGTGCCGTGAAAATGGAATCAAATCTATTGCAGTAATAGATCCTATGCTCTTGGGACCCAAGTCTCTTAAGCCGCCAGTCGCTTATGGAAAAGAAGGCGCTGATATGCTGGTCGCAGAGGGCCAGCACTTGGCGATCGCTCCCAATTTTGGAGGCCCGGGCCTTGGAATTTTTGCGATTCGCTACAATGAGAAAGATAAAAACTCTATCCGCTCTACCGCTGGCCGCTATGTCGGTAAAGCCGTTGATAGTAAAGGCAGAGAGTGCAAGGCGCTCATTCTCTCGACTCGTGAGCAACATATTCGTCGTGAGAAAGCGACATCGAACATCTGTTCAAACCAAAGTTTCATCGCAAGCCTTGCTGGGGCATGCATGCTCGCTCGAGGTGATGAAGGATTCAAGGCTTCTGCTCATTCAGGCATGAGCGGTATTCGCCAAATCGTCAAAGAGATCACAAAGTGCAAAGGGGTCACAGTTAAATTTCCACAGACCCCTGTTTGGAATGAAGTGACTATTAAGCTTCCACTTCCTTGCGCCGTGGTGATGGCCGAAGCGCGAGCAATGGGAATTCATATCGGAGTGGATGTTTCATCTCGCTTTCAAGCTTTGGAGAATGAAAATCTTCTTCTCGTCGCCGTGACTGATACTCAAAGTAGTGATGATATTCAAAAATTCATTTCTTTCTTTCATCAAAAATTTGGCGCAACTGAATCAAGTCAAGAATTGATGGCGATTCCTTCAATTCTTCTTCGCACGGATTCTCCTGATATCCCAAAACTCCCTGAAGCCGATATTATTCAGTACTACAAAAGATTGGGCGCTCAAAACTTAAGTCCTGATGATGGCATTTATCCCTTGGGCTCTTGTACGATGAAGTACAATCCGCATATCAATGACTATGCCGCTTCACTGGCCGGCTTCACAGATGTGCACCCAGAGGCACCGCTGGCCGATATTCAAGGCTCGCTTGAAGTGCTTTTTGAAATTCAAGAAATGTTTAAGGCCATCACTGGTCTTCCTGCAGTCACCACGCAACCCGTGGCCGGCGCTCAGGGAGAACTTGTGGGACTTAAAATGTTCCAAGCCTATCATCGCTCGCGCGGTGAAGGGGATCAGCGCAGAACTCTTATCATCCCTCGCTCGGCCCACGGAACAAATCCGGCCAGTGCAACTGTGGCAGGCTATGAAATTAAATTGATTGAAGCTCTTCCTAATGGAGAGATGAATCTGGAGCAAGTCAGAGAGATTCTTAAGACTGAAGGCTCAAGCATAGCGGGTGTGATGGTGACCAATCCCAACACCGCAGGAATTTTTGAAACCGGATTCGCTGAAATGGCAAAACTCGTTCATGAGGCCGGCGGTCTTGTGTATATGGATGGCGCCAACATGAACGCAGTCGCTGGAATTGTGGATCTCAATGCCATTGGTGTGGATGCTGTTCATAACAATCTTCATAAAACATGGACCATCCCTCACGGCGGCGGCGGCCCGGGAGATGCGATTGTCGCGGTCTCTCATCGCCTCAAAGATTTCATGCCTGGGATTCAAGTAGAGAAGAAAGCGGACGGCTCGTTTGGTATTCATAAACCATCCAAGAGTTGTGGCTCGTTCCACCGTCACTTCGGGAATTTCGCTCACAAAGTTCGTGCCTATATTTATATTAAGGCGCTGGGTGCAGAAGGCGTGAGGAAGATGAGCTCTGTCGCAGTTCTCTCTGCCCGCTATTTGTATCACAATCTTTCAAGCGACTACCCCACACTTCCTGCGGGCTCGACGTCTAGTCCTCGTATGCATGAGTTCATCTTGACTCTTGCTCCTGAAACATTCACCCATATTGAAAAAGTCGGTGGAGTTCCTAAGGCGAATTCAATTGCTCGTATCGGAAAACTCTTCTTAGATTTTGGCTTCCATGCTCCTACTGTCGCATTCCCTGAGCAGTATGGACTGATGGTTGAGCCGACTGAAACTTATAACAAAGCGGAGTTGGATCAATTCTCTGGTGTGGTGAAGCAAATTCTCTCACTTGTGAAAAGTAATCCTGAGGTTCTTCAAACTGTGCCCCACTTCACTCCGATTGATCGCGTAGATGAAGTCACAGCGAACAAGAACCCCCAATTGTCTGAAAAAAACACTAAAGATCTTCCCCCTATTCTTCCAGATCGCGTGAATGTGGATCGTTTAAGAAAGAGTACCCCAGGAGATCTTTGCGAGATGATTATTGAAGCCCATAAAAAAGAGAAAGCTTAAATTGTAATTCCCAGCACAGCTGTTTTGACTGACAACTGTGTTGGGTATTTATTTTTATGTATTAAAAAGATTTTCTCTTCGTCACACCTTTCTTGAAGATGCCAATCAACTCTTCGTCTTCATTATTGCCATACATGCCATCAAAGACTTTCTATATTTTTTAAAATATGATTCTTGTCCATTTTTAAACAACTCAACTGAGTGACTGTGGCAAAGATTGATGGCCACTTTTCTATCGTGTTCTAGATAAAGATAATTCTTAGAAGTATCCGTCGTATGGTCACCCAAAAACTTACATAAGAAACATCTATTATCGGCCAAAGTCGCTCCAAGATAATTTCATGCTCATTTGACTTCACTTGCTGATACTTATTCATTATCTCTTGAGAAAAAATAATCACAACAAAATGTGATAAAGATAATTGTGAGTCTCAAAAAGTACATGCCTTCGCCCCTATGGAACTTCTTTTCATCTTGCCGTCCTCAGAATATATTCATGCTAATTAATAAATGGGAAGTCTTGCTGACACTGCGCGCACAGCGTAGTTTTGAGCACTTAATAGGTCATACATGAGTCAAAATCCACGTTGTACATTCGCCATTATCTCTCACCCCGATGCGGGTAAAACAACCATGACTGAGAAGTTACTCTGGTTTGGTGGAGTCGTGCGTGAAGCTGGTATGGTGAAATCAAAATCTGGGGATTATGCAAAATCAGACTGGATGGAGCTGGAAAAGCAACGTGGTATCTCAATCACCTCATCTGTGATGAGCTTCGAATATAATAAGCGTGACCTGCATCTCTTGGATACGCCTGGACACAAAGACTTCTCGGAAGATACTTACCGCACACTCACGGCCGTTGAATCTGTTTTAATGATGATCGATTCTGCAAAAGGTGTGGAAGAGAGAACGATTAAACTCATGGAAGTGTGTCGCATGCGTGCCACTCCGATCGTGACTTTCATGAATAAGTTTGATCGTGAGGCCCTAGATCCTTTTCAATTGATTGATGATGTCGAAAAAATCTTGGGCATTCAGTGTGTGCCGATGACTTGGCCTGTGGGAAGTGGTGTCGATTTTCGCGGGGTCTATGATTTTAAAACCAAAGCGATTCTCTCTTTCAAAGATGCCCGCGACCCTTTTGCCCCCACTTATATTGATGCCAGTAATCTTGATGCTCCTCATATCAAAGAGTTCTTGGGAGAGCGTATTTTAGCTCAATTCAAAGAAGAGCTTGAGATGACAACCATCATGCCTGAATTTGATGTCGAGATGTATCTCGCAGGAAAGATGAGTCCGGTCTTTTTTGGATCGGCCCTCAAGAACTTCGGTGTGAAAGAGACGCTTGATAAAATCACAGAAGTTGCACCCACACCACGCGCACGTGTCGCTGTGCTTGCCCCTTATGACTCTAGTGCTGAGCAAATTACCATTTCTCCTGATGATCCTGAATTTACGGCTTTTATTTTTAAAATTCAGGCCAACATGGACCCTAAACATCGCGACCGTATTACTTTCATGCGTGTTTGCTCTGGAAAATTCAATCGTGGGGACAAAATCTATCACGTGAGAACCGGCAAAGAGATGCGTATCGCCACTCCATTAATGTTTCAGGCGAGAGATCGCGATATTGTCGAAGAAGCTCTTCCTGGGGATATCATCGGTTTGCATGACACCGGGAAATATCAAATTGGTGACACCTTCACGATGGGCAAAAAGCTGATTCGCTACACCGGTATTCCTAACTTTGCTCCCGAACTTTTTATGAAAGTGACCTGCAAAGATCCGATGAAAGCGAAACATTTAGAGAAAGGTCTCTCACAGCTCTCAGAAGAAGGCGCAACTCAGCTCTTTATTCGAAAAAATACCAATGAGAAGATGCTTGGGGCAGTGGGCGTCCTTCAATTTGAAGTTGTGAAATTTCGTCTCATGGATGAATACGGCATTGATGCGAGCTACGAGAGTGTCTCATGGCAAGGTGTGCGATGGCTTAAGTTTGAAACGGAGATGGAGCAGAATGACTTTGTTTCTAACTACAACACTTTCATCATGAATGACCGCGAAGACCGATTATGTTTTGCCGTGAGAACGGAGTGGGATTTAAAACTCGCTCAAGAGAAAAACCCAAAAGTGAAGTTCTATAAGAATTCAGACTACGTGGACTAAAAATTTTCTAGAGCACTCATCCACTGATCTGAAGTCACTGCAAGATTGTAGCAATTGACCCTATTGTACACTCTGCAATACCCTCGAGCGGCTTCAGAAACAGTAATCGCTACCACTTCCCATCTTCCATTATTTAATCGCAACATAGGCGCTCCAGAGACTCCAGGGCCTGTGGGAGCATCGTGGGCAAGCACACCATTGGAGACAAAATCCTTGGGATGGGCCAATGTTTGATTCACAATCATCGAGAGCCCATATTGTTGCGTGATCGGATGAGTGAGATCAAATCCTGGGACACGAAGAATGGCCTTATACTGATCACTCCGTTGCAAACTTCCAACCGCAAGCACACCCATGCTCTCCCCTAAGGCGCGATCTAATTTTAACAGTGCCCAATCTCCAGGATTTTGGGCCTTGTTACTCACATCTCCCATCGTGAAGCTTTTGATAGAAGAACTCTCTGCGACGGGTGAACCGTAATGATATTGAGAATGATAGGTGATACTTGATGCGGCCACTGTGAAGCCATTTCTTATCAAGCAATGAGCTGCAGTAAGGACAACATCAGTTTTCACCAACACGCCAGTGCACTTAATCCCATCGTTGACTTGAACCAAACCCACCGCTGAATAGGGCAGTGAATTTGTAGGCGCAACAAGGGTGCAGGATTCAATCCCGATCACCATCGCCTGGGCCAAAAAAGGCCACATTACTAAGAGCATCTTCAAAATCATGGGGCGGAGTATACTTCGCCTCAAGAAATTGAGGCGAAGTTATGTAAAAACGATAGATTAAAATTGATATTGGGCCGAAAGCTTGATGTCGTGACCGCGGAAGTCTTTGATTTCTTGTGTATTTGATCCGACTTTTTGCTCGTAGTTTTTATAAAATCTCATGTTCCAATCAAAATTCACGTTCAACTGATTAGGGATCACGATGAAAATCATTGTTGGGCCAAATTCATAGGCATTGAGCATGTCGACCGTTGTTTTTGTACCAGAAGCTTTGCTCACCTGCTCTGAAGCAGTGATAACCCCAACATTTCCTCGAACATCTAAGATCGGAAGAACATTTGTTTGAGCGTGATAGTAAATTCGAGCCTGCGCGTAGGCATCGCCTTTATCAGTGCTGTTGGTCGATCTGTTTTTTACAGAGGTTTCACCAATAATATCTAAGTAACCTTCAGCGGCCATCTGGAAGTTTTTAAACTTTTTCCCCGCACGAGCACCCATAGTGTAAACGGCACCGCCACTAGCCGCATCGACATCGTGGCTTGATGAACTGATCTCAGAGTCGAAGAGATCAGGTGAATAGCTCGCCATTAAGTCTAGATTAATAGAATCGCTATTTTGATTGAGTAAGCGGTAAAGCACAGAGAGCGTCGGATTTAAATGTCCGGTCGTTTTCACTTTAGGAGAATTGGCGCCACTCACCTCAGTATCATTCTCCCCTTCAAGTTGATTCACGTAATCGAGAGCAAGAGAGAATGAATTCGTCAGACCAAAGCCTACTTTTTGGTGAAAGTTTGTTGTGCTTAATCTCGTCTCAGTCGTTTTATCAACAGTGAGTTCATAATCTGATTGACCTATCGATGTTTCTCCATAGAACCCAAACTGAGAAGGGATATAGAGAATATCCTTAAGATCTTTGGAATTATCGATCTCAGAAGCCACAGCAGAAATTGAAAACAATAAAACTAAAAACAAAAAGCGCATTCTATCTCCTTAAACGTTACGGTTGAGGCAATTGAGGTCTTCAAATGAAAGCTTTAAGCGTTTCACGAAACTTTCCTCTCCATGGCGCAACCAAACACGGGGGTCATAATATTTTTTATTTGGAGCATCAGCTCCCTCGGGATTTCCAAGCTGAGCTTGTAAATAATCTTTTTTCGCAATAGAGAACTGTCTCACTCCATCCCAAAAAGCCCATTGCATATCAGTATCAAGGTTCATCTTTACAGCACCGTATTCAATGGTCTCACGAATCTCTTCGCGCGTAGATCCGGAGCCGCCATGAAACACAAAGCTCACCACATTATGAGGAGTGTTGAATTTCTTTTGAATATATTCTTGTGAATTTTTTAAAATCAAAGGAGTAAGCTTCACATTCCCTGGCTTATAGACACCATGAACGTTTCCAAAACTTGCGGCAATCGTAAACGAGCTTCCGACTTCTCTTAAGGCCACAAAAGCTTCAGAAACTTCTGAAGGCTGAGTATAGAGTTTTGAGCTATCGACATCAGAATTATCCACACCGTCTTCTTCGCCACCAGTGACACCAAGTTCGATCTCGATACCAGTCTGGATTGAATTCATACGTTTAAAATACTTCGCACAGATTTCGAGATTTTCATGCAACGGCTCTTCCGAGAGATCCAGCATGTGAGAAGAGAATAGTGGACGCTTATTGATCTTATAATTGGCCTCACCGGCCTCAAGCATATTGTCGATCCAAGGCAAAAGCTTTTTGGCCGCATGATCGGTGTGAACAACAACTGGCACTCCATAATGTTCGGCCATCAGTTGAATATGTTGAGCTCCAGAAATCGCACCTAGGGCGGCTGCTTTATCGTTAGCCAGCTTTAAAGATTTTCCCGCGTAGAACTGCCCACCGCCATTTGAGAACTGAATGATGACTGGGGAATTCACGGCCTTGGCCGTTTCTAGAACTGAGTTAATTGTGTTTGTTCCAGTCACGTTAACGGCCGGAAGAGCGAATTTATTTTCTTTGCAGTGCTGATAGAGATCTTGCAGGGCTTGACCATAAACCAGACCAGGTTTGAATTGACTCATAAAACCTCCACTATTTTGACGGATGCGAGATGATTGTATGAGAATTAGTTCATCTCCGGCAAAAGGAAACTCATCTTGAATCGTGCAGATTTAGCAAAGTATTTTGAAGAGCTGCTCAAACCTCATCTCTTTGAGGATTATGCTCCGAATGGTTTACAAATTGAGGGACAAAAAACTGTCAAAAAAGTGGCTTTCTCCGTCTCAGCGACGCAAGACTCCATTCATGAAGCTCTCAAGTGGGGAGCAGACACTCTAGTTGTGCACCATGGCGTTCTTTGGCGCCATCAAGGCGCTCGCCCCCTGACTGGGGCTTGGGGTGAGAGAGTGAAATTGGCGATAAAAAGTGATCTCAATCTTTTTGCTTATCATCTTCCCCTCGATTCTCATGAAGAAGTGGGCAATGCTGTCTCTCTGGCTTATCGAATTGGAATGAAAGAGCTCTCCCCTTTTGCGGCTTACAAGAGACAATTTTTAGGATCTCAGGGAAAACTTTTAGTCCCTATGAAAGCCAAAGATTTCGCCAAACATTTAGAAAAAATCTTAAATCACCCGGTTGTGATGGCGTGTGAAAATGATGAGAAGCTGATTTCTTCCTTAGGGATCGTTACCGGTGGAGCGAACAATGAGTGGAGTGAGGCTTTGAAGGCTGGACTTGATGCTTTTCTCACGGGTGAAATATCTGAATACAACTGGCATGACGCTCGAGAGGCGGGCATCGCTTATTTTGCAGGTGGACATCACGCCACGGAAAAATTTGGGCCACAATCCTTAATGGAACGTTTGAGAAAAGATCACTCACAACTTGAGGTAAAATTCTTTGATTCACAAAATCCGGCTTAATCTCTTCGAACTTCTCCCCCTCGCTCTCGCCCCTCTATTTGCTATTCTTATATGGCTCTCCCCGCTTGAGATGAAAGCTGAAACACAAGTCTGTGCTGGAATTATTGTCTGGGTTGCAGGTTGGTGGCTCTCACCTCTTATTCCTCTTCATGTGACTGGGCTCATTGGGGTACTCATGGCCCACTTTGCGGGTCTTTCAGATTGGAAAGCCTTACTGACTTCTTATGCTGATCCTGTCATCTTTCTTTTTATGGGCGGATTTATTCTCGCCAAATCTCTTGAGCACCACAAACTCGATCAATGGCTCGTTCAAAAGACTATGACCATAGAGCGCTTCAAGGGAAATACGCAGATCCTTTTTTTATGTCTGGTCGTCCTGACGATGTTGATGTCTTCTATGCTCTCAAACACGGCCACCACGGCCCTTGTGACGCCAATTGGTTTAGAAATTTTAAGACGTTCACCAGATAAAAAACACTCCATACTACTCTTGCTTCTGGCCGCAGCTGCATCTATTGGTGGAACCATGACTCCAGTGGGCTCTCCCCCCAATATGATCGCTCTGGGATTAATGGAGAAGATTACTGGCTCTCGCCCTGATTTCTTGACCTGGTTTCTGCATATGGCCCCAGCTTCCATTTTTATCATGCTCTCTGTTTTATGGCTTTATCGAAAAGAATTAAAAACACTTCCAAAGACTGGTGCCAATTTTGAGAAACCGAAGCCTTTAGAAAATGAACAGAAATATGTCTTTCTGATTTTCATCATGACGGCTTTGATGTGGATTCTTCCAGGACTATTGCCACTCATGGGATTTGAGCATTTAAGTTTGAGCGCTCAAAAACTTCTTCCCGAATCGGCAGTGGCGATCATCAGTGCTGTGGCCCTTTTAATTTGGCCAACTAAGAAAGGAGCCCTTCTTCCTTGGGAGGTCGCTCAAAAAATCGATTGGGGAACACTGCTTTTATTTGGAAGTGGAATTGCTCTAGGGACTCTGGCCTTTCACACAGGCCTTGCGGATCTCATGGCCCAAAAACTTCTTAGCATCTCGCATCTACCTACTTGGGCATTGTTGATAGTGGCGATCATAGGAACTTTAATGTTCACAGAAATTGCCAGTAACACGGCGACAGCGAACCTTGTGGTTCCTGTTCTTTTAGCAATTCCCGCATTTCTGGTTCATGCTGATGTGACAATATATGCCGTTGTAGCAGCTGCGAACATGGCCTTCATGCTTCCAGTCGGAACGCCACCCAATGCCATTGTTTACGGCACAGGACTTATTCCCCTGAGCGTAATGGCCAAGAGAGGATTGATGGCCAACCTTGGGGCGGCCATCGTGATCATTTTATTTTTTGTGATTATTTTTTGATAAGAAAGAACTGCTGACCCATAACTTTTGTGTTGTTGGCCGCAAACTCCGCCTCATGACCAAAACCCATGTAAAGGTCGCAACGTGCGTTGCCCTTGATCGCTCCACCCGTGTCTTGAGTGAGGAAGAAGCGAGAAAACGGAGTAAAGACAGCGTTACCATTTTCATCAGGTCTAGGCATTTTTGACTGAACAAAAGTGATCACACCAATGTTCTTATAGATTGTCGTATCAATAGCAATCGAGCGACCCTCAGTGACTGGAATATTTTGTACTCCCAGTGGCTCACTTTGAGTTTCTTTGAAGAAAATATAAGAAGGACAGCTCGCAAAAATCTCACGGGCCTTGTCTGGGTTATTATCAATGTAGCGTCTTTGAGCTTCAATTCCGGCCGCTTCAGGCTTAAGCATTCCGCTGGCCACCATATATTTGTAGAGGAACTGAAACTTTTGACCGTTTCCAGAAGCGTAGCTGATGAAAACATTTTCAACACTTCCATCTTCATTATGAACTTTGATGCGACCGCCGCCCTCAACATGAAGCAGATAAATATTGTAAAGAGAGTCTTCAACCCAAAAGATCTCTAAACCTTGACCGGCGAGCGCATGATCGAAATCAATTTGCTCACGAGTTAAACTTTTCTGCTCTGCTCTCTGAGGAAGTCCATAAATGGGATTATTAAATCTTTCGGTTTGAACGCGAGAGCCAGAAAGATCAGGACTGTAGTAGGCAGTATAAAGTGTCGTTTGAGCAGAACCATAGCCTGGCTCTGTGCGGGCCGGAACTGGTTCATACATATTAAAACTTGAATTCACAGCTGAGGAGAAATCTTTCAAGCAAACAGCGCGATCAGAAGTTTTCATGCATTCAATGGCCGTTTGAACAAGCAAAAGAAAACTTTGTGCCGAATCTTTAAGTCTTGAAGCAGGATAAGTCTTCGTTCCAAATCTGACGTAGCCCTTTTGAGGTGAGCGCTCAAAAGCTTCAAGCTGACGATTGAGGGCCAATTCCAAATTTTTGAAATCAAGATCATCTTCAAAAACCACAGATTGGTTTAAAGCCCTCGTTGGAGTGATATTAGTTTGAGCAAAAGCCAAGCTTAATGAAGCAAGAAATAGCGCGATAAATTTTTTCATCTGAAGAGTTTAGAGAATTCCGACATAAAGAGTCAAACAAGGATTACTTAAAGAGTCTTACCTAGTAAAAGCAAGGACTTGCCATTAAATATTCTCTCAACTCGTTGCACAAAACCATTCTTTTCATAGAAGCTCACATTACGGGCCCCACTGGCCGTGATGAGATGCAATCCCTTAACTCCTAAAGAGCGCAAACGCTCCTCTAAGGCACTGACTAGCCTGCTACCTACTCCAAGACCTCGCGCCGATTCATGACAATTAATATGCAAATGAGCAGGGAATTGCTCATAGCAGTCTTCAAAAATTTTAAGATGCAACTCATCGCTGCTCGATTCAGTCGAGCCTAGAATATAACCCAGGATCTGATTGCTACTTTCAGCGACTAGACAAATTTTTGAAAAATAGGAATTGAGATAGAAATTTTGAAAGGCAAATCTTTCATCAATGCTATTGAATTGATCTCTGGTGGAAGTTTCCCAAAAAATTTCTTGGACTTGCTCTAAATCACTCTCTTCAAAGTCTCTGATTAAGATCTGAGCCATGCAATCACCTTGCGAGAGGCCCTCTCTTGAGGCGGAAAGGCGCGCACATCTAGTTTGTCACTCCAGGGCTTATCAGCAATCCAGCTCAATCCATGATTTTGCAAAATAGGCTTCACCCATTCAATCTGCATCCATGTTTGCGGAGGACGAGTGAGGTGACACAACGTTTGAAAATCTTCACGCTTCATGAGGATCTCATCGACTTCAACAAAATCTTCAGATGTCTTGTTCGCTAGAGCTAAGATTGAATCTCTTCTAAAGCGCCAAGCTGAAGTTTCATTCTCCCCTTTACCTCCAAGCGGTAAAAGTAAATGCCATCCCTCTCCATGAGAGAAGACGGCCGCGAGAAGAGCATTGGAGTGACCAACGGAGGTGACAAATTCTGAATAAGTCTTTTCAAGAGCCTCAGGCTTTAAAATTCCCCCCTGAAACTTTTGAGGAAGCGTCGGATGATTTTGAATAAGATTCCAGAAACTAAAAGGACGCAGTGATTTACGAGCTTCCTCACCCACATAATGTGGACTCAAAAAGCCTAGATCCATCGTCTCAAGCACATCACTTAAATTTTGTGAGAATTCAAATCCATACTTAAGAGCAAATCGATAGGCCCTTAAAAAACGAACGGGATCCTTGCGAAAATGTTCCGTTGAGCAAGGAACCAGAGAAGATTGCTTTAAGTGATTGGCCCCTGAGAGTGGATCTAAAAGCTCCCACTTGCCTGCAACATACTTGGCGCCCATCGCATTAATGGTGAAGTCACGTCTTAGAACTGCTTCATCAAAAGACTGATTCCATTGAACCTTCGTCTCAAAGTCACCATGACTGTAGACATCTTTAGGAGCATAAATTTCAAGACGAGGCGGAGCAAATTGCCACTCCACACGAGTATCTGGATGCAAGGCCTTCACGACATGATGAGCAGAGGGAGTGAGTTGACCAAAAGTTCTTAAACTACTTAATAAGGCCTGCCAGCGCGACTCACTTCCTTGAGCGTGCTGAAGTTCAAAATCCCAATCGAGTATGCTCTCAGATCCCATCAAAAGATCACGAACGGCTCCACCGACCAAGATCGGTGTGAATTCATGAGACTCACAAAGCTGCAAAAACTTTGCAATCGCTGGTGGCGTTAATCGAGAGAGCTTATCCAAGTTTGAATTCATTTTTTTCCGAAACTCTTACTTGTGCTTAAAAGATGTTGATACAGACCCTTCATCTTAAGCCCATCAGCTTCTTCCACTCGAGTGGCAAAACAGATCGTGTTGTTAAACACTTCTGAGCCCTTAAGCGTTTTAATTTTGTCTTTATAAAACGAGCGCTCAAGCACATGGGTAGGAACCACTGCCACACCAAGACCATCATAGACGGCCTGAAGAATTTTTCCAAATGAGTTCACCATCAAACGGCTTTTGACTTGTCTCGGGAGGGCTCCGAAATGCTCTTTACACCATCTAAAAAACAAAGGGTCATTTTCTTCAAACATAATCACGGGAAACTGAAGGATATCCTTCAGGTCCGATTTATCATTAATTTTAAATTCTTTTGAATCCGGGAACACGAGGACCGTGTGCTCTTCATGCAACACCCAACTTGAAGCCCAGGCCGGGACTTGATAATCAGGAAGGATCAGACAGTTAATGTCTCCGCGCTCAAAGCGACGAATAAGATTTTCTGGGAAATCCATGCTGACCTTCACTTCAAGATCAGGATGCTCTGAGAGAAAATCAATAATGCGACTTGTGATCCAACTCTTTCCAAGGCCTGCGAGTGTGCCCACATGAAGGGAGCCGCTCACCACTTTAGCTTCTTGATGAATTTGATCAATCGTATCTTCAATGCGCTTTAGATATTGCTTCGCGATCTTGGCGAGCTTTCTTCCATCTTCAGTCAGCGTCACATTTTTTCCGTGACGAGCTAGCAGAGGGAATCCGACTTTGCCTTCTAGTGTTTTAAGCGTTTGAGAAACGGCCGACTGAGTGACACCCAGTGAGTCCGCTGCACGAGAAATGCTATCACTTTGCATGAGTGCAATCAGGACTTGGAGGTGACTCGATTCATATTTCATATTGATGCTCTAAAAACAAAGGGACCGGGTTGCCCCAGTCCCTTGTAAGATTTTGAAATCTAGCTGATTCTAGTCAGCACGCTCATTGAGCTTCTCTTTGCGATCGTTCATGACTTTCTCTTGAACGTGGCTTGGACATGGCTCATATTTTGCGAATTCCATTGAGTAGCCCGCTTTACCAGCAGTACCCGAACGAAGTGTAGTTGAGTATCCAAACATTTCAGAAAGTGGAACGTGTGCGTTGATCACAGCATCACCACCATCAGTTGTTTCAGATCCTAGGATCACACCACGGCGTGATGATAAGTCACCGATGACGAAACCTTGGTAATCTTGTGGAGTTTCAACTTCGACTTTCATGATTGGCTCAAGGAGAACTGGGTTCGCGCGCTTGATGGCATCTCTCATCGCCATACGAGCAGCAATACGGAACGCCATATCTGATGAATCCACATCATGGTACTGACCGTCTTGAAGGAACGCTTCAACACCGATCACTGGGAATGCTGCGAGAGGGCCTTTGCCCATAACGTCGTTAAACCCTTTGTCACAAGAAGGGATGAATTCGTTTGGAATCACACCACCCTTAATCTCGTTTACGAAACGGTAAACTTGGTCTTCGCGCTCTTTGCGATCATCAGCAAGTGGCTTAATTTTTCCAGCGACTTTAGCGAACTGACCAGAACCACCGGTTTGCTTTTTGTGAGTGTATTCAAGAGTTGCTTCACCGCGAATGGTTTCGCGGTAGTTTACTTGAGGCGCGCCCACTTCCACTTCAGCCTTGTACTCACGCTTCAAACGTTCAGTATAAATCTCAAGGTGAAGTTCACCCATACCAGCGATACGTGTCTCGCCTGACTCTTCATCAGTGAAAACGTGGAAAGTTGGATCTTCTTTAAGGAAGCGCTGAAGACCTTTGGCCATCTTTGCTTGCTGCTCTTTATCTTTAGCTTTGATTGAAAGCTCGATAACTGGAATAGGCACGTGCATACCTTCACAAGACAAGTGCTCTAGGTTTCCGTCTTCAGAAACGAATGTATCACCCGAAGCACAGTCCACACCGATCATCGCGATGATGTCACCCGCTCCTGCGTAATCAATATTCTCACGGTCATTGGAGTTCATACGAACGATACGACCCACACGAACTTTTTTCTTCGTACGAGTGTTAATGAGAGTATCACCCTTAGTGAGCTTACCCTGATAGATACGTGTGTATGTTAATTGTCCGAACTGCTCTTCAGTGATTTTGAAGGCCATACAAACAAGACCTTTATCAAAGTCAGGGAGTAGTTCGACTTTTTCATTTGATTTGCTGTCGATAGCCTTTGGCTTCTCACATGTCACAGGAGATGGGAGGTAGCGAGCGACGGCGTTCAAAAGAAGCTGAGTTCCTTTGTTTTTGAAAGCTGATCCCATGAATACTGGAGTCAATTTCAAAGACTGAGTCGCTTCTTTAATTACACGGTGGATAGTTTCTTCTGTCGGCTCTCTGCCTTCAAGAAGATCTTCCATCATGGCATCGTCAAACGCAGAGATTGAGTCGAGAAGGCCTTCGCGGAAGCTCTTGGCTTCCTCAAGCTTATCAGCAGGAATCGCTTCTTCACGAACCTTCTCTCCGTTATCGCCATCAAAGTAGTAAGCTTTCATTGTGATAAGATCGATCACGCCTTTGAAGTTTTCTTCAGCGCCGATAGGAACTTGCATAAGTACAGCATTGTGGCCGAGCTTCTCACGAAGAGCCTTCGCTCCGTTGAAAGCGTTCGCACCCATACGGTCCATCTTGTTTAAGAACGCAAGACGAGGAACGCGGTAGCGCTTCATCTGACGGTCAACTGTGATCGATTGTGATTGAACACCAGCAACCGAACAAAGAACAAGAATCGCACCATCAAGAACGCGAAGAGAACGTTCCACTTCTACTGTGAAATCCACGTGTCCCGGAGTATCGATAAGATTGATCTTGATTGATTTGCCATCACCTTCTGCGTAGGTGATTCCTTTTTGATCAATTCCTGGCCACTCTACAGTTGTAGCGGCTGAAGTAATTGTAATACCTTTCTCACGCTCAAGTTCCATGTGATCCATGGTAGCGCCAGCTCCGCCGCCTTTTACTTCTTCGATCTTGTGGATCTTCGCGCAGTAAAAAAGGATACGTTCAGATAGGGTTGTTTTTCCTGAGTCAATGTGTGCTGAAATCCCGATGTTACGAGTTTTCGGCAAGGCTTTCATGTCGGCTGCGCTCATTACGGCTCCAAAAGTTGAAGGTTATAACGTATTTATAAGGTTTTATCGTGCGCATCATATTGAAATACAGAAAGACCGTCAAACACATTTAATCAAAGAATTCTGCAGCTTAGTTGTTGCGAATCGGTAGAGTCCCCTGCATGATGTTTTGCCAATGAGTTTTAAAAAAGATCTAGAAAAAGAATTGCTCTATAACGGTGTTAAAACATTAGTTGAACACCCCTCGCCCCATTTGCATCTGCCCCAGCAGAAGCTCTTTACTCTCTTTAGCTTAGGCTTTCAGTACCTGCTTTTCAGGGCCACAAAAAATCCAGGGCACTACATCATTCGCATCGAAGATTCGTTTCTGGCCGATAAGCTTGCGCGCAAGGCCAAAGATGAAACGACCAGAAAATTTCTTCAAAAAATGATTGTCCCTCGCCGCTTAAATTACGGTAACGCAGTATTTCATCTCGATTATTTTAATTTATCGACCTGGAATGTAACTAAGGATTTACCTAAAGAGCGCATCCAAGGGGCCGTGATCGTTAAAAATACCTCCAACAATCCTTTGATTGATGAGGGCGATTTTCGCCATGTGGATCCAGAAAATGCACAAAACGAAGCGGCCATCCAACTGTTTGGAAAAGATTACTATCTCGCCTCTCTCATGGAATTTTGCCCGCGCACAGTGACGATTGCTTTTGAACAAGACTATCCCGGAACAGAGAAAGTCACTTTCCCTTTCATTGAAGATGAAATGACTAATCCCTACGGTGTGAAACTTTCAGATGATATCGCTTTTGATGACTAAGGTTTTTTTCTAGGCCAAATCCAATTCCAAAAAGTTCTTTTTAAAATCATCGCAGACGGCTCGTTATAAAACGCTTCTACATGATAAGCATCTAGAGGAGCTTTACTCATGTCCGTCTTATCTCCATTCCACCAATCGAGAGCTAGATCTTCCGTATTGGCCACCGCATGAGAAACCTCATGCATAAGGGTGCGGCTTTGAGCTTCAAGGTCAGACTGAAAATAGCTTGGGCATAAGTGCACCGTCTTAAATGAGCGTCCAAATAAAATAAGAACATAGGCGATGACAGCACCCTCTTGGCATTTTTTCTGAGAGGTGCTCTCACACTGATAGCTGATCTCTTGTCTTGAGAGACTGGTCCCAATTTTATTGAAAACTGCACTCATCGATTGATGATACTGACTATAATCCGTATGCCGTTGATTGCCATTGACCCAAACTCTGTCATTCATCTCAACAAAATCTTTTTTCACTTGAGTAAGACTCATCAAAGGCCATTCTCGCTCAAGGTCACTTAAACGAAGGATGACATTTTTTTCGGCCTGCATGACCAATTGATTTTGACTGGGATTGCATCCCGAGATTGAAGCGAAAGACTTAAGGGAGAAAAAAGCCATTAGAACGATAAGTGTTTTCATTGAAAGAGTGTAAGAAACTCTCACTGGTAAAAGAAGCCTAAAGTTGAGAGGATAAACGCCTATAGAGGATATCAGCATGACAAAATCTTACTCTTTCAAAAACCTTGATCTCATCAACACCTTATTTCTCACACTCACTCCGATTATGGCGATCGTCAGCACGGTTTGGTGGATTCAAAGTGAGGGTTTCAGCTGGGGGCCTCTTCTTTCAGGCATATTCTTCTATATCATCACGGGTCTCTCCATCACGGCTGGCTACCACAGACTTTTCTCTCACAAGGCCTATGAAGCTCACCCACTGGTGAAATTATTTTTTCTCTGCTTTGGGGCCGCAGCCTTTCAAAACTCTATCTATAAATGGGGATCAGACCATCGTCTTCATCACTCAAAAGTCGACACCGAGAGTGACCCTTATAATATTAATGAGGGCTTCTTTTACGCTCATATCGGATGGATTTTTCTTAAAGAAAACTCTCAGATGAACGAGCAATATGGCAGGGACTTTGAAAAAGATGCGCTCGTCATGTGGCAGCACAAGTATTACATCCCTATCGCTCTGTTTTTTGGAATGATCCTTCCTACACTTGTGGCTGGATTATTTTTCCATTCTTACCTTGGAGGCTTTGCAGTTGGGGCCTTATGCAAATTGGTGATGATTCATCACTGCACTTTTTTCATCAATTCTCTGTGCCACTATGTTGGCTCGACTCCCTATACAAAAAGCAACACGGCCAGAGACAGCTGGTATATGGCCTATCTGACATTTGGTGAGGGCTATCATAATTTCCATCACTACTTTCAGGCCGATTACCGCAATGGCGTGCGCTGGTACCAGTTTGATCCGACGAAGTGGCTCGTGAAAACTCTTGAAGCCATCAAGCTTGCGAGCAAATTGAAAATCACTCCCGATGAAAAGATCTTGAGCGCACGCTTGCAGATGAAGATCGAGCAGCTCAGAGAGAGAAAGCAGATGGCGATGGAATACCTGCAAGAGATTGAGCAATTGAAAATGAGAATTCTTGATTCACTGGCCCGCTTTGAGCAGATGAAAAATGAATTCAAGGCCCGAGGTCATGAGAAGAATAAAGAAATGAAAATGAAGATGGAGCTGGCCCGCTTAGATTTTGAGTACGCCCTTAAGCAGTGGCAGCTTAAAGCTGTTTAGTGAGAGAAAGATAAAAAAGAATTAACGAGCTAAAACATCTTTGACGCTTTGAAAATTACACATATCACTACGCCCAAGAGCACAGCCCATGGCCCAAAACCGAGGGGCTTCTTCGCTGCCTTTTGATTTTGCTATATGCCCTAGTGACACCTGCACATCTGCATCTATTGGATCAAGAAGCAGACAATCTTCAAACAATTTTTTTGCCTCATCTAGTCTTCCACTCATGCGCAATTGATTCGCCGTAAGATAGGTGACATCAAGCTGGAGTTTTTCACAAGCAGTCAGATCAGATTCTTCCTCATAGCATTTGTCGATGTAGCTTTGAGCTTCGCTAAACTGTTCGTTGTTTTTAAGAAAGCTGATCAACCGATTGCGCTGAGACGCAGGTAGAATACGATCCTCATACACTCGCTTGAATATCTCTTTGATCAGTTGGTACTGTGTCTTTCGATCCAGCATGTAACCGTACTGTATGTTTACGTAGGACAACATTTCGCGCGAAAGGTTGAGCTTCAATAACTCGGGGGCGATCTGCTGGGCTTGAGCACTATCAACCCAAAAAAACTTATGAAACTTCCAAAACATCTTCCGAGTTGGATCACTTTCCATCTCCGTCAACTGATCATAGAGCAGGACGAGATTCGCCTTGTCATCCCGGTTGTGGGCCAGGCGCGCTCCCATCCATATAGTTAATTTCTCTAATGGAGCCTCCACCTGCGCCTGCTTATAAAGTTCTTTCGCCTCGAGGAGTGCACTCTCTTCCCAAATCGGACTACTTAAATCATTAGAGACATTGCCAGTTTGTGAATTGAAGAGCTTTAGATGCATCTCAAGTAATTTGAAAGTCATTAAATCCTTGGACTCCTTCCTCATTTGTTCGAGGTAAGAAGCCACAATCCTAACGACTTGTTGCTCATAGCTCGAGACAACTAACAAATAAAGACCCTCATTAAGACCATCCGCTAGAGGGAGCTTTTTTAGTCGCTCAAGCAAATCACCAAAATGCTTTACCCGCAATATGTCATTCTTCACTGGGATGAGAGCTTGCTCTCTAGGAAGATTGATGATGAATGCTTTAGGCGTGCGTTTAAACTTCACACCAGCTAAAAGATTATCCATGAAAGTATAAAGATACTTTTTGCGAAAAAGATCTTTGGTCAGCTCAAATCTTTTAAGAGCGGTTGAATCCGATGCACTAGAAGTTTGTTCACGCATTTTCGTCATGAGTGCCTCGATTTTCTTTCCCAAGAGTGAATCGGCAAGTGTGACAGGAATTTGGGCAGAACCACTGACGAGAGGAAGAGTGATGCCATCGTGAGAAAATTTTTCAAATTTCAAATCAAGGTCAAACTCTTGACCTCTATAGAGACCAGCCAGCAACACGGATTCCTTCCTGTCGATCTCGAGCTCCAGATCAGAAAGCTTCGCTTCGTCGACTTCAGCTTCAGAGGCTTTGAGATTAAATCTATCTGTTGATTCAGTGTAGGTAGAGTTGCTGTCTTTTAGTTTGATTTTGCTCAAGGGAGATTCAATAGCCAGCTCACTTATAGCAACTTCGAAAGTCTTTTGAGGTTGAATCTTCGCTCTGAGCCCCTTGAGCTCCAAGGTCGTATCCTTAAGACTCAACTTCAGTTCATCGGAGGTGAGAGTGACGCTCTGATCCTCGTGAGTTGTCATTTCGAATTTGAGGTCCTGATTGAGTTCAGGATTCTCTTTGGCAGTTAGCTCCAGATAACTTACAGAAGGACCAATTTTAATAAAATGTGTAAGTCGCAAGTTGAGTGGGGATGATAGAAGCTTAATCGTTTCAAATCTAGTGTCCTGAGTGAGCGCTGGAAGCTGAATGGCTTGGGAAAGTTTCAAGGCCAGAGGCGAAAAGGAAAGTGAGTATTTTACTCGCCCACCCTTGCCAGCAATCTGTCCTGTTGAAAAAGAGAGTACTTTGCTCTGTACGATTACTCCGAAGTAAGCCACTACACCTATCGCGAGAAGTGCCGTGAGACCAATCAAGATTGGCTTATTCGATGAAATAGATTTCATTCTGCTATTATATGATAAGAATTCAAAAGAACCAAATCACATCAATGAAAGAACAACCCCAGACTTTCTTTCGCTCTCACTTCATATCTCTTTAGATAATCTTTCAGTCGATCAATTGATCATCTTGATTCGTAATATCATTGTCATCTCATCAATCAGGAGGATTCTTAGATGGAAAGTATCAAATTTATTCGTGGGAAGGGAATGGCTGATCAAATCTGGAGGCAAAGGAGTTTTTATCGTTTTGAAAACTTTAATGTAAGCGACTTATGCAAGGTCTATCTCTCACTTTACCCCAAATCAATTATCACAAGTAGAAAGAATCACTATGACTCATTTATCAAACAATTTAAAAATGAAAGGATTAAGGATCTCAATACCTCCTCGATAGGCCAATGGTTCAATGAAATCAGAATGCGGGGAAATCTAAGCGAGCGCACTTTAGCACAAGTAAGAAGTCAGCTGAGTCCGTTCTTCAAATGGCTTGTTACTGAAGAGATCCTTAAAGCAAATCCTTTATTAAACATTAAATTCAAAAGGAATGTTTTACCCAAGAGACAAAGATGCATTTTATCTGAGGGCGAAATCAAAAAAATATTGGATCTGGCCCAAGAGTTTGACAAGAATACGTTATATCCGTTCTTATACGCAGTCATTCAGACTGGAGCAAGAAGATCAGAGATTATGAAGCTTAAGTGGGAGCACGTTGATTTGACATTAGGGTTCATCCTCTTTAAAGATACAAAAAATGGAACGGATAGAAAGATCAGAATGCCTAAGCGGCTTCAGGAATTAATTGCCAACAAGCCAAAGACTTCAAAATACGTATTTCCAAATTCAAAAAACCAAATTTTGGGTCGGTCATGTCTTCAAAGAACTGTATTACGTTTCAAAGCGCGATACCCCATCGGCCTAGACTGGCGACTTCATGATTTTCGTCATTCCTATGCAAATAATTTTTTAAAAAAAGGTGGGGAGATGTACGAACTTCAAGCCATGCTAGGCCACAAATCAATTCAAATGACTGTGGATCTGTATGGAAACCTGAAGTCACATGACATTCGAAGTCGCACGCCTTACGATTTTTAGAATTTGATTTCTGTGCTAATCTGAAGAAATTCGATTAGCACAGATTTATATAATTTTTTTTTGACTGAAGTTTTTGAGCTCGGGTCATAATATCTGGCTCGGTTCATTTCACTTCTCATTTTATTACCTGAGAATCTATTTTTACAGGGACACCAAGAGGAGAATCGCAATTGATACCTAATTGCTTGTTAGCCTCTGGGCAACTACCTGTACGATTAAAATATTTAACAGTGCTTCTTATCGCAACCATAACAAGAACAAGAAGCGCTGCCATTACAACAAACTTTAATACCTTATTTTTGGCAAATTGCATTTTTAAAATCTTTATTTTCTTGAAGTTTTTCTTTCATTTTTTTAGGAGGATCCGAAGGATTAATATTATTCGGTGAGGGAATTCGAACAGGAGGAAAAATATCAGGAGAGATTTCTTCTGGAATCAATAATGCTATTATCCCGATCCCAACTGCTAAAATTAATGGATTTTCTCCGCTAGGGTCTACTTTCAAAATCGGATTATTCCCCACATACCTATACAGATTATAATCCCCACCTAAAAACCCAATCGGATCCTCAGATAAAAATCTTCCCGAGCTCGGGTCATAATATCTGGCTCTATTCATAATGCTATCTTCATGTAATAACCACAAATCTTTAAGGTTTCTAAAGTTGCTTTTACTTTGCCACCAAAATTATCCAACCAGCTTTTCTCCATTAACCAATCAATCTCATCAATGGAATACTGCAATAGAATACTGCTAAGGCTGCAATAAGAATTGCGGCTATTTCAGAAACTATTATATTAGCAGGATGGGATCCAGGCATAACTGACTTCATCCATTGGATCGAGCTAGACTTCCAGTAAGTATACATTGAGATTGCAATCAAAATGAAGCAAGTGATTTGAAAAGAAGCTTTGAAATTTGAGTAAGGAATTTTTCCAATAAATATCATTGTATAATTCCCTAGCAGTAACAAACCAAAAATTATTAAAAGAAAAAAATAAGCTTTTTTTCTCATTTTTTACACTTTGTTTGATCCACTTCAATTTGATCATTGATTTGCTTGTCACGTTTTTTTGAATTAATTTTTAATTGCAAGGCTGCATTATAAGTTTCTTTATTTGAAAGAGCATTTATTGGGGCCGCAGCCTCACCTAGCACAAGCGAGTTCCCAGTTTCTAACAGATTGCTAAGAGCACTCCTTTCATATGCGAGAGCTACCGCTTCGGAGAAAGATTTGTCATTCGACAATGTTTCATAAGCAATAGTTCCTGCGGCATAACCAAATTCAAAAGCTGCGACTGGTAACAGTAAAATTGAAATCCCACTCGTTCCACTAGGATCACTTTGAACAGTTGGTTGGTTGGTCACATAACGATATAGATTGTAATCTCCACCACTAAACCCAATCGGATCCTCAGATAAAAATCTTCCCGAGCTCGGGTCATAATATCTGGCTCTGTTCATATTTTTAAACTTCATATTGAGAGCCTTAGGCATTTCAAACACTGCTGACTGATCTGTGCAACTAACTTATTTCTTATTCGCCTCTGTTTTTGCTTAAAAAAGATTCTGATAGATAGATGTTACAAAATAAAAACACTGTACCAAACATATTACCACAAAGATTATTAATCATAGCTATATTCACATCTATTTTAGTCAATTGTATAAACAAAAAAGAACAACTCACCCCAATGACAATTCCTACTATTTGCCAAACATAAAGTGACAAAGACAAACGCATTGTGTTGGCAAGAGCCATCTTCAAATCCCTTCTTCTTTGAAACAAATAAACACCATACAGACTTAGTAAAAAAATTGAGATTTCAAAAAAGCGGCCGAATGCATTTGAGTTATTCGATTTTTCTGATTGTTGCCAGGCTAAATCTGACAGCGAAAAGACATTTGAATAAAGAAAAATAACAATAATATCAATTATCAAAACAGGTCCCATCATGGCATGACCTGGCAATAAAAGGCTTTTTATAAGGGCTGAAGTTTTATTTAATTTACTTTGCATGAAGCCTCGCCACTTTTTTTGTCGGGCTCAGAGTTTTTGCATGCTTCGAGATCAGGAAAAGTTTCACAAATAATTTTCCCAATGTCCTCTGAGCTACTCCCGCTACATTCTGCATCAGGGTTTACTTGCTTCAAGATGGCACATGTAAGTCCATTAGTGCCTCTGGGATCATTCAACAGAGTTGGGCGATTAGAAACGTACCTGTACAGATTAAAATCCCCACCAGCAAACCCAATCGGATCTTCAGATAAAAATCTTCCCGAGCTCGGGTCATAATATCTGGCACGGTCGTTGAGTGTAATTTGCATTAGCATCATGCTGAACAACCATTAATAGTAGCCACTAGTTACTTACTCGCTCTCTGCTCATCTCTTTTAACTTCTGAATCTTATGAATAAGTGATTCCACAAATTTTGTCGCCTTTGGATCATTCATTTCTTCTTTTGAGATGATTAAAGACTTTTGGAGGTTTAACTCTAGCTTACTAATTTTATTATCATCCAGATTTTCCAAGAGGTTGCTCGCTTTATCTGCTCCAGTAGTCCATCGTCCATAAGTTGTCATCGTTTGTAAAAAAACAAACAAACCAATAAAGGCAAAAAAAACACCTATATTTAAAACTCCCCTCAATATTTGAGTTTTGTGAAAAATCAATTCATCATTTTTCGATTCCCAATGACGTAAAGCTTTATTAACTAGGAATTCAATCCCGACACAAAGTAGAAGACAAGAAACCAAAAATGGCAATGCATAGAAAACGAAGTAATACGTTTTAACATATTCCAATGTGCTATACCCTGTTAATAGAAAGAAAGCGCCTACAAGAGGCAAAGAATTCAACAAAGCTAACTGAAGTGTCTTCATTGTATTTTACCCCCACAGCTACCCTTAGGTTTTTCTTTCGTCGGATCCGCCTTGTCTATTTGCTCCTCTGAGTCATCAATTATTCTCTCCCACCAGTCATCGAGTCTATCGAGATTCCTCTTCAGATCCTCTTTGCCCTTTTTAATCACCTCTGAAACTGCTTCTCTTGCATTGTCGAGTGCTTCACCTAAGTCGTCTAAGTCATAAAGTCCAAAGGGGTCTCGCCGTGTTACCGGATTATTCCCCACATATCGATACAGATTATAATCCCCACCGCTAAACCCAATCGGATCCTCAGATAAAAATCTTCCCGTGCTCGGGTCATAATATCTGGCACTGTTTGTCTTGTTTAAATTCAATTAGGCCGCCATTCAATTTTCAAGCTAAGCAAAAAATTCGCTGAAAAACAAATTAAGTATAAAGTTCATCTATGCTTTTTAATTTGGGAATCCATTCTCTCGGATAATTGGAGAGCAGTCTTTTTTGTCTTAAACATAAAAAAACTAAATAAACCATAATAAATTAAATAATATAAAAGTGATGGACTAGATGGCTCAAGATTCTTTAGTTTAAAGCCAAAAACTAGCAGATTATGTGCAGTTGCCATCAGGGCTACCCAGAAAAAAGAAGCAAAACGAGAACTTACAGAAAAAACAATAGCTTCCCTAAGAAATCCCAGATTATTCATTCTGTAAAATTTTACATAATACAAAGGGTAAAACAAAAAAAAGTAGATCAGACTAATGCTATACCCTAACCATCCTTCTTTACTTGGAGCATGAAACCCTGAAGGAAGAGCTGCTAAGAAAAAAGTCTGAATCGAAAAAACAATGAAATAAAATAAATCTAAGCGGCGCTCACTAACTGAGTAGCGAGCGCATTCTTTTTGAGAGAAAAATACGAGTAAAGACATTTTGTAATCCATTGATGATTCTTTTAAATACTACAAGTAAGATTTGATTTCGATTTTGAGCCTGACTTTTCATCTTTTTTATCATCTCCAAACCAATCATCAATTGCTTCCTCGAACGTGTCTCCCAACGTATCCCACCACTCTTTTGAATCAATGTCCGTTGGATCACATCTGCCTGTAATGCTGCAAACTCCATCATCAATAAACTCGGGCCATTTACCAGAAGGGTCATTTTTTAGAACCGGATTATTCCTCACATACCGATACAGATTATAATCCCCACCTAAAAAACCAATCGGATCCTCAGATAAAAATCTCCCCGAGCTCGGGTCATAATATCTGGCACGCCAGTCATATATAAAAAAATCTGACTTCAATTCACTTTCCTTAATACGTCCAAATGGCTAGCAATTTTGTTAACAATTACCCATTGATGCTTCTAAGACTTGATTAATAATCTAAAAAATTCTCAAGATGGGAAACCTATAAAAAAAGTAACAACTATTAAAACCGAAACTCCAACCAAGCACCATCTGCTTCGAGAGGTATTTCTCAAGTATTCTTGAGAAATCTTTTTTGCTTCGGAGTCTAAAAGATCTAACGAAGCTGCTAAAGTCACTGAAAACTTTTCTCTAGAATCAAAAAAGATTTTCCTTTGCTGCTCAGGCAATACGCTTTGAAGCTTCTTGTACAGTCTTCTGTTCTTAAACAGATAATAAAACGCTACACAGAAACAAACAACTTCACCGCCCAAAAGAAACCACAACGGTATGAATCCGCTTCTCATTTGCATGCTATTCCATACCTTGGTTTAGATGGAGCTTCTTCTGAATCTACATTTGAAATTGGAGGCTTTACCGGTGCTCTCGGCAACTTCGGTGCCTTTATAACCTCATTCTCAAAAGCATCTTGAATTAAGATTAAGCCCGAGCCAATTCCCGCAGCACCCACAGTAACCCCAGCATATTTAGTGATACCAGTAATATCCGGACTCACAACACCGTAAGTAACTAATAGCGATCCACCGATAACTAAACCAACACCGGATGCAAATTGGCTGACTTTAAAATTTCCATAAGGATCAAAGTAACGAAGAGGATTATTTCCCACATACCGATACAGATTATAATCCCCACCCGCAAAACCAATCGGATCCTCAGATATAAATCTTCCCGAGCTCGGGTCATAATATCTGGCTCGGTAGTAGTAAATTCCAAGTTCAGGCTCTAGTTCACGTGAAGTATAGTAAAACGGATTAATCAGATTTACTTTCTCTAGTCCCGTGTTCACAATTTGAGTTTCACCGTAAGCTGAATAGTAAACTTCTTGAATGATTTCTTTTTTCTCATTCGCAATCATCTTCACAGAATTTTGACGGTCTCTCACATAGGAGAGAACGTTCATTTTTCCATCTTGATTATAATCAGTCACCATCGCAACTGGCTCATCGATGCCTTCATCAAATACAAATGCAGCTAATACTTGGTTGCTCGCATCTAGAATCGCCACGATATGTTCTTTGTCGTAAACGAACTTATGAGTGTAACTCTTAGTTGAGTTTAAATGATTGACCACGTCTCTCTCGATTCTTCTTCCTGAGGCATCGTACTTATAGTTTATCGTGTACTGAAGAGTGTTAGTGGCTTTGAAAACTTTTGCTTGAATCAATTGGCTATCAACATTCCAGAAAAACTCTTGGCGAGCTCCACCCACTTTTGCAGTTTTACTTATCTGATTCCCATTGAGATCATAAGTGAACAGAGAATCATTATCTTCAATCAATTGATTAAGCTCATTATACTGCCCACCATTTGAAGTATCGTTTCCAACAGCATCATAAGTATAAGTTTTATTCTTAATCGTCTGCTCTTTAATTAATCTACCAAGTGAGTCGTATTCATAAATATAGGGTTTTGCCGATTGGTTAAGGGTCTCAAAAACTGTCGAAATATTTCCATTCGCAGTATAACGATAGTCTAAGTAGCTGCCACCAAGAGCAGATGTTGTCATATCAACCATGCGAGAATTAGCGTCATAACTGATTTGAGAGACAGCGCCATTAGGAAGAGTTCTTTGAGTCACATCATTAAGGTCGTTGCGAACCTTCTGATAGTTGACCGTTTGACCTAAGATACGCGCTTTCAGACTGAAGATATTTCCGTTCTGATCAAACTGTCTTTGAATATTGATGAGTCCTTGATTTCCAAGATTCACTTGTGTCTCGGTATTATCGGCTACTTCATTGTAGCTCCAAGATGTCACAGCGTTATGATGAGAGGCCACTTCACTTTCTATGCGACCATATCGATCATAACTTCTTTGTACAACTGAATCATTGTCGGACATAGAAATCAGGAGATTATCCCGATCGTAAACGTATTGAGCTGAATCACCGGTGAATGACTTACTTAAAAGTTTTGAGAGTCCATCATAAGCATAAGAGATGTTATCTCCCGCTTTTGTCGTTTTCGTGAGGATGTTTCCGTCTTTATCATGGGTATAAAGGACTTCTTGTCCCAGATGATTCGAAGCTCTCTCAACACGATATTGATCATTATAGACGTAGCTCGTCGTGTGATTATTGGCATCAGTTATTGTTTCAAGCTGGCCTGTGGGCAAATAAGTGAAGAGAGTCTGACCACCGTTTGGATCAGTTATTTTTGTCAAACGATTCATCAGGTCATAATCATAGCTCGTAGTATAACCTAAGGGGTCACGGCTGGTTTCTAAATTACCAGAGGGATCTCTCGTCATGAAAGTTTGATTGCCCGCTTTATCTTTGACATAAATGATGTTGCCAGATAAATCACGATCAAAATTAATAGAATTTCCCTGCATATCAGCAATATAACTCAAATTCCCTAAAGAATCATATCCGTAATTGGTGTACTTGCTTCTCTTGTCAACAAAGCTGCCTACTAGACCGAGCT
>JAIEMA010000004.1 GCA_019752535.1 Bacteriovoracaceae bacterium | reverse complement strand
TTCATCAAAGAAGGCCAGTTTGATCCGTATGAACTCCGGAATTCACGCCTGCGCTTGTATTAATTTTGATAGGAGGAAGACCAGCATTTCTCACTGCGGGAAGGAAAATTTCCCACCGCGGTGGGAAATCTTTGAGGGGCAAATCGAATAAACCTAGGGAATCACGATCAAATTCATTTCCCACTCCGGGAAATTTTTGAAATAGCCTGTTTTTGGCAAGAAACTTGCCTCGAATTATTAACGAAACAAAAAGCTCGGTCTTTGTAACTTAATAAAAAATCCAAAAAAAATTAAAATAAAGTAAGCTAAATCTATTGAATACAATAAAAAATAGACACAGCTATCATGGACAATACCTAGGGTTTTTCTTGGTATCAATTCTAGTTGGCTGTTCAACAACTGGAACTAACAGCCTTGCAATAAAATCCAATTCTAGCATTTCAGAAAATAAATCAGACGCAGACGTTTCAAATAAACACAGCTTGAATAAAATCAAGCAATCAGCGTTTTATCTAAATTCAATTAAAGATCAAAAATCAATCGACTACGAGATTGCAATTAGTGATTTTTCAATTGATGTCAAGAATGCAACGAAGGTCGCACTGGAATCTGGTGATAGCCAATCAGCTCTTTACTTAATCAATCTAGGTACAGAATCTGCTCCATTTAGAGGAGATTTACTAGACTTAAAAAAACGTACAATTTCGAAACATGTTGAGATAACTAAGGTCCTTCTTGCATCTAATTCGGATTGCGGCCTTATCTATAAGCGTATCAAACTTTTATCGATTATTTCTCCGGACAATCAAGAAACGAGAAAAATGTTTGAAGCTAAATGCAGGGATTATCCAAGTCAATTCACTTCAAACGAAATCGATTTAAATACTTTTATTGTTGATTATCAAAAATCGGATCAGGAAAAGCCAACTTCCTTTAAAGACTTCTATACTTATTCTTTCCCCTCAGAAGCATTGCTGCTAGAATTTTTAAAATATTTTCAAAATCTCCGTCTTAAATCTGAGTACATCAAAGACTCTTCACCGCGACTTCTAGTGGCACAACTTAAGATTTCTACGCCAATCAAGCAGATGAACTTTGAAGATGATTTTTGTAGAAAAGTTTCAAGTATACTTACGTTTGATGGAGAACACCAAAAAATGGCAAGCTGTGGATCAACTAACTTTCACGCTTCACCCAGAGTCTTTTATGATATTTCAACCGAGGGTTTTACGGTTGATTACTTACCAAAGATATTAATTCTTAAAGTCGATATCTTTTATAAAAATGGAACTAAAAAAAGCATCCAGCTGGATGCCTTAATTAAAAGAGACTTAGTCTACGACTACACTCTAGCAGAGTTTTTCTATGACACCCGCAGCACAACTCAACACAAAAAACCTTCATCATTTTACAAGGGGCCTGAATTTAGACTTGGTGAATCAACTTATCTAAATGATAAGCGTATTATTGGCTCACTTGCTGTAATGGACAGTGAGTCGAAGCTTACCCTACACAATATAAACTCAAGAGATGTCGTGGGCGTTGAAATATACTTGGACCCGATGCAGACTATAAACTATTACAGAAGCAGAAAAGCGAAAAAACTCGTAAACTTTATGAAAGAAATAAACACATTCAGGTGAGAAATATGAAAAAGACTCTCTCAAGCATACTGTTACTGACTCTGATCGTTTGTGTAATTTATTCAAAATCAACAATTATGAATTTTGTTGATCCTGATGCGTTGATTTTTGTTTTTGGCATTCCTCTTTTAATCACAATAGCAAAATACTCATTATTAGACATTAAAAGTCTCACTGATGAAGTATGCGAAACTCTTTCTGTCGGAGGATTTTTAGGCGCAGCAATTTCTACTATCTTTTCGTTTGTTTCAACATTGCAAGCAGTGTCAGACTCGACTCAGTTAGGCCCTATTCTGGCAACCAGCAGTCTCTCGTTGTTTTATGCTTTAATACTAACTTCGATTACAGCATCAATCTCATCTAAAAAATTGAACCCAGTCATATTAACCCCAACTATCTGTATCTTAATTGTTGTGGGCTTAACGGCATTAACTCATCAAATAACTAGGTAACTTCTCAAGGCATCTGCTAGTAGACAATTTTTTATTCTAGATTGGCCGGGATTGCCTTTAATTTTGTAATTATTGTTGAAGAACAAATTTTTTCAAAACGCCCATTCCTCCACTCATATATGACTTGGGGACCAATTTGTTTGTTTTCATCAATAATTTTGCCGATTTGAAAACTTGGATTATCTAAGGCAAGAAAATCATTTTTATTAAAACGAACTACTGATACCTCCTGGTGAATTTTAACATTTGAGCAAGCAGATTCCTTTCCGACGAGACGATTAAATGCCTTAATAAAATCTGAATTAACTTCATCTTTAGATTGAGCGTAAACAACGACCTCACTACAACCACATCCAGCTCCAGTATCTCGATTCTCTTTGACGTATCTCACCTCAGATCCACTTCTTTGAAGATCAATTTTTCCATTTACGCTTTCAAGCTTTAGACGCTCAATACCTTTGCCAGTAATCAGTGCCTCACAAATGGGATGATTACTTTCAGAATAATTGATATTAATAACTTCTTGCTGAATATCACAGAGAACAAAAGTTCCTTTCTTTGAAATCTCTCCAATTGTCTCGACTCCATCTAATCTTTTAGGACTTCTCCCTAAAAAATTAAATAGTCTACCACTGTAGCTTACAGCGATCTCATTTAGACCAAAATACAAACCATCGCTTTTTGTATTAATATAACCTCCGGCACATGACAGTGTATCAGTTTGACAGGTACCGCCACTATCTTCATATGAACAAACCAAAGTGGTCTCTTGTGATTTTGAATTAAAAGAGAATCTATCCTTGCCATTATTACTTTGGACTTTAATTGGCATGAACTTAGTGGGATTTTTTACAAATTCACTACAGATTTCTGGTAGGTCCGCAGCATTTCCCGGCATAGAAGTTAGAATTAAGAATAAAATTGAAATTTCTTTGATTAAATATTTTAAAATGAACATCGAAACTCCCAAAATCATGTTTCCCTCTAACAATTAGTTTATCAGACGAAGCTTTTCCGTCGACAAACTTTCGACTAGTTGGACACATTTTATTAGGAGTTCATCTCTCAAAACCTTTTCTCCCATCATCTGATCAAACTCTCTCACCTAAAATCCATATGCCCTCACAATATGCTCAATCCTATCACGATCTAGCTCAATGCGGTCTTTCTCAATATGCCCAATGGTGGCCCTTGATAGCTGCACAGCGAGGAGGCCAATTTAGATAAAAGCATTTTACCAGGTCGTACATCTAGGGATTTTTCAGAAAACTACGACTAATGGCATATGGTCACTATGTTTAAGCCATTTTCTCGCATCGCCAATTTCAAAAGCCATGTTTTTCAAGTAACGCTTATTTAGAAAAATATAGTCTACGTGATAAGATGCACTTTTGTTTTTTCTAAAATAAAGCGTTGGTTTTTTTTCTTCGCCTTGGTTTTCTTTGAAAAACGTATGATAGGCACTGACTAACCCCATCTCATCAAGCTGTTTTACAACGTCTGTATGGTTCCACCACCTATCCCACTCATCCCAAATTTTATTGCTATTCCAATCACCCACAAGAAATGGCTTTTCCGTTTGAAATTTTTCAGAATGCTTTTGAAGGTATTTCCAAACTTGGCCAATATATCTGAAGTTTGGGGAATTAGCCTGTTTAGTCCAAATACCAATAAAAGAGTACTTGCTGTTAACTTTGAATGGTAGAAATAGCTGGAGGCCATCGTCGCTCCAATCAAGCTTTTCTAAATGCAAATCTTCTCTGCAAAAAACTCCAATTCCTTTGTTTTTATTTAAACCGTGCCAAAGGTAATTTTTTGACCATGCCTTATATTCTTTGTCTCTTGTTTGAGCTGGATCTTCACACTCTTGGATAACGTAAATATCTGCTTCAAGAGTGATAATCTCATTAAATTTCTTTCGAAAAGCTCCATTACAATTCCATGTGACCACTTTCATTTAAAATCTTCCTCTAGATCATCTTAACTTCTAATAATGAGTTTATCAGACGAAGCTTTTCCGGTGACAAACTTTCGATTCGCTGGACACATTTTGTCAGGAGTTCATCCCTCAAAACCTCTTCTCCCATCATTTGATCAAACTCTCCCACCTCAAAGCCATACGCCCTCACAATATGCTCTATCCGTTCTCGCTCTAGCTCGATGCGGCCTTGTTCAATATGCCCAATAGTGGGTCTTGAATAACCGCAGAGTGAGGAGGCCTTTGCTTGCGAGAGCTTTTTCATTTGACGCAGAACCTTTAGTACGCGCACTTCTTTGGTGATAACTTTCTGATAGCTCCTTCGATCTTTATTGGTGAGCACCGTGCGAACAAAAACCCTACTAGGCTTATTTCGAATTCCATCTTTCACTGTTTTCTTGGCACGCGCGAAATCAAAATAAGTGAGCCCCCACTTCTCTAAGATTTCTCGGACACGTAGATCGGTTAAACTCACTCGCCCGTTCTCAATATGCCCCAGGGCCTTGGATTTAATTCCTAACGGCCCTGCCGCTTGCGCTAAACTCCAGCCCCTCTCAAGGCGCAATTCTCTCAGTGCCAGCTGCGCCTCTCCCACAATCTTGTAACTTGAACGCTTTTTCTTTTTAGACATGCTTCACTCCATTCGTTTTTAGTTAGCCATGGAGAGCCAGTGCCCACTCATGATTGAAAACGTATGGTTGACCCCTCAAAGCTAATCCAGTCTGGGTGTGGTGAGTATGGCTATCGCTTCAAGCCAAGGCCTAAGCCAAAAAAAGCCAAGCTCAGTCACGTTGGGACAGGGAAAACAATTGAGGTTGAAGAAGCGGCCAAGAATGAACGCGGTGAGCTTCGAGATATTCGTGTCTTAGGTTTTAATGAGTTAGTTTAGATCGGAAGTTTTAGACATAAAAAAGGCCAAGCATAAAAGCTTGGCCCTAAGTATTTTGGTGGAGAATAGCAGGATCGAACTGCTGACCTCTTGAATGCCATCCAAGCGCTCTCCCAGCTGAGCTAATCCCCCACAATTTGAAATCTAGGAGATATTAATCTAGAGCGTTGCACGCAATCAATCAACCGGAAACTAGCCCTTTTTAGGCGCCATCGCTGCTTTTAAAAGCTTACGGATTTTGCGCTGTTTCAAGTTAAACCATTTTGTCATTCCAAGAGCATTGATTCCCTTCGCATTTGTTAAATTGGCATCCGCTCCGGAAGCAAGGAGAAGCTCAACCATAGCAGTGTTAGACTTTCTTACTGCTTTCATCAATGACGTCTCACCAACTAGATCTTTTGCATTTACTTCAGCAGTCTGAGCGATCAGCATCTCAGCGACTTCAGTCAATTGAGCTTGGGCCGCTTTCATAAGGATCGTTTCACCATTGTTATTACGCATTTCAATCCAACCCTTGGCATCCAAGTAAGACTTAACTGTAGCTAAGTCACCAGCAGCAGCTGCGTTCAACACTTTTTCGCCTTGAGCAAGCTCAATAATATCTGTGATACGAGTGACGTCTTCACCGCGACAGTTGTCATCCTTACAAACATTCACTTCCTGACACATCTTAGAAGGATTGTAGACATAGTCCGTTTCTCCGCGAACAAGAATACCTTCAACAACTAAGTCATCAGTATTAAAAACGGCTGAACCTGAGTTACCGCCAAATGTATCAAGGTTGGCGACGAAATAGTGAGGGTGAACGTTAGTGCGAACATTGGCGCCATCAGCAATCTTCGTAGGAAGACCCATAGGGTGACCCATAACAACGATTGGAGTATTATCAGCAATCTTGCCTTCAGTTCTAAATTTCAATGGAGCGCGATCTGAAACAACGCGATCAAGCTGAATAAGCGCATGATCATTACCACTCATGCCATTTAAGATTTGATTGACGATTTTTTTACAACGATAAACGTTTTCTGCTGGGATATTTACACCTGAAGAGGCCGTCGCCTGATCGACATCAAATCCAAAGACCCAAGTATTGTCCTCACAAGTTCTGTAACCTCGAGCACAGTGGCCAGCCGTCACGATAAGATCGGGTCCGACCAAGAAGCCTGAGCACATCGCAGGAGTGGGCTGATTGGCGTAGCGGTCATCTTCACAGATGCCATTTTCTTTAAGTGAATCTTGCTTTGCTGTATAAGTGCGGACATTAGAATCTGTCTCGCTGACTTTTAAAGTGAGTTTTCCAATTGGAATCATCGCAGCTGTTGAAGCAGCTACTTTTTGAAAAGAAGCAGGAGCTTCATAAACTTCTACGCGGTTATCCACCCCATAGACGACTTTTTGTGATGTGGCCTGGGCCAATGTACCTGTTGAGAGAACAGATAAACTCAATGAAAGGCCGCGCTTGATGAAAGTGGACATGCTTTCTCCTTCGTTTAATAAAAGCGTAGGCTTTATATAGCAATTCCAAGACTCAATGCGTAAAATCTTGCGACCCATGTAAAAAACTCTTGAATTGACTGGTTACCCCCCTCAAGGGACACTGGAAATACGAGGGCTTATGGGAATATACGTAAACAGAACTTTGAACATGAAACACATCCAAGCGATTGGATTTGATATGGACTACACCCTAGTCCGCTACAACTCTGAGGCCTTTGAGGCCATGACTTATGAAGAGATTAAGAAGAAGCTTCTCTCGACAAAAAAATATCCCGCAATCGTGAAGAGTCTTAAGTTTGATTATTCACGCATCATCAGAGGTCTTGTCATTGATAAGCCTCATGGCAACGTACTTAAACTCTCACTCCACTCTAAAGTGAAGCAGTCACGTCACGGCGGTAAAGAGCTCGATTTTAAAACCCAGCAGAAAATTTATCAGGGTCTCTCTGTTGATCTCAATGATTCAGGAAGATTTGCGATTGTGGATACCTCTTTCTCTATTGCTTATGCCTGCCTTCTCATGCAAATCGTTGATCTTAAAAATGCTGACGATAAATTAGCTCTCCCCGACTTTAAGCAAATTGAAGCGGACTTAATAGAAGCTCTTGATACTTCTCACCGTGATGGCTCACTAAAGAGTGAAGTCAAAAAAGACGTTAAAAAATATATCGTCCAAGATCCAGAAGCTGTCGCTGTGCTTGAGAGTTTTAAAAAGTTTGGAAAAAAACTTTGGGTCATAACTAATTCTGATTATGAATACTCAAAGTTGCTGCTGGATTACACCATCACTCCATTTCTTAAAAAAAATCAGCACTGGACTGATCTCTTTGATTTAGTCATCACAAGTGCCACCAAGCCGCGTTTTTTTACTGATCGTCTCTCTTTTTTAAGTGTGGATCTTAAAACCGGCATGCTTAAAAATCACCATGGCCCAGTGACTAAAGGCGTGTATCAAGGCGGCTGCGCTCAAACACTGCAGAAAGACCATGGCCTCTCAGGCGAGCAAATTCTCTATCTAGGCGATCATATCTACGGTGACATTCTCACCCTAAAGAAGACCTGCAATTGGAGAACGGCTTTGGTTGTGGAAGAACTTGAAGGCGAGAGAGAGGCCCTTAAGGCGACGAAAGAAACGGGCGTTGAGATCAATGCCCTCATGAATCGAAAAATTGATCTCGAGCATGATCTTGATCGCTTACATGAATCACGGGATAAGAAAAAATCTCAGCCTCTCTTTGATGAAATTGAAGGCATTGATAAAAAGCTTGGAAAACTTATCCGTGAATACCAGAAACACTTCAACCCTCATTGGGGTGAAGTCATGCGCGCTGGTGTTGAACCCTCACGCTTTGCAGGCCAAGTGGAAAAGTATGCGTGCATTTACATGAGTAAGATCGCCGATTTTGCTGACTACTCTCCGCGCACATACTATCGCCCGAAAAAGCGCCCGCTCCCTCACGAGATGGAATGAAAGACGGATTCCTTGTCACGCCATTCCCTCTCCCCAGTGGCGCGAAAGAATTCGCCAAAGATCAAAAATGGGATGAGCTTGATGGTGTCATGAAGAATGCCGTTCATGGGGAGCTCAAAACTTATCTTCAGCAATTTAAAAAATTCTCCCACATTGAACACATGCTCGCTCTTCGAGACGGTGACAATCCTGATGAGGAGGATGGCATCTGGCATGATGATGGCTCACGTGTGCTCGCTTTTTCATGGTCGCTGATTTTTTTTGGAAAACCCAGCGGTGGGACTCTCGGCATTCGTCCTCGTGGCACCACAGAAGCCATAGAACTCGGTCCCTTTGATCCTGGAACTTTGATCATTTTCCAAACGGGGATTGATGGATTCGAGCACCGAACCAGTCGCGTCACTCACGGCAAACGTTTAGTTTGCGCGGGTTGGTGCTCGTAAGAGAATTTCTTACACACCCCTTTGCGCAAGCCCAAACAAGTGGTCTACCTTCTGGCCATGAAAAACTTTATCTTCACAACTCTCATGCTCTTAAGTACTGCAAGCTTTGCTCAAACCTCTAGCCTCTTTGTTAAAGATGGCCGCAAGCTCATCGATGTAGAAAAACTCATCGCTCAAGAGACCGACGTACAAGCCACCTACGGCTATGAAAACTTCTGCTACAAAGGCGAAGTCGATGCCGTAGTAAAAAAGATGAAAGTGTGGAAAAAAACGGACTTCTTCTTTGGCGGCGGCGGTGGTGGATTTGCTATCCGGACACTCAAAGTCATCCGTGGCATCGTGACCTATGACATTGCCATGGGCCTTGAAGACGAAGTGGTGCCAGAAGACGGCCTTCGCCAAGTGATCATCAAGCCTTGCCGCTAGTAGCTGGGGTGCTGAAGGTTGAGGATGTTCCCGTCGAGATCTTCAAACACCAACATATGGCCCCAATCCGTTTTGCTTTCACCGATAATTGTGGATCCAAGCTTCTCTAAACGGGCGCGATCTTCTGGAATATTATCACTCTTCAATGTCAGGGTGCCACCGGTCTTGGCCCCATGCTCGTTGCGTGGAACCTTCTCAACCGGCGAGCCATTATTGCCGTGAAGACCGATGGTGATTCCGTGAAGAGTAAGTGACGTCCAATACTCATCCCCAAAAACTTTTTTGCAACCGAAAGCGGCACAGTAAAACTCCACCGCTCGCTCCATATTCTGAACGTAGTAGTGAAAATTTTGAATACCGGTAATCACAAAAGTGCTTTCACAGCTTTCACGATCGCTTCGCGATCAAGACCATGCTTTTGATACAACTCTTTTGCCGTGTAACTTGATTGACCAAACTCACCCTTCACACCTAAAGATTTGAGTTTAAAATCCGCTCCAGAAAGCAAGAGTGAGTGAGAAAGCATCGCTCCCATGCCGGCAATCAATTGATGATCTTCAACCGTGACAAGTTTTGATCCGGATTTTTTCAGCATACTCGCCATGAGTTGCCCATCCACACGATTGACAAACGCGTGCTGAATGACGGCGACACTTTTTCCTTCGGCCTTTAACATTTCTGCCGCAGCTCGTGCTTCTTCCAGCAGAGATCCCGTCGCCACAATCATGGCATCAGATCCCGCTTCAATCACTTGAGGGGCGCCGATTTTATAAGTGAGCCCTTCTTTAGTTTCCAAAGGGAAATTCTCACGACCTAAGAAAAAAATGAAACTTGGAGCATGATGACTTGATTCACGAAGAGAGGCGATCTCTTTGATCGCTTGATAGACATACTCTTCGGCTTCTTTAGCGGTCGCAAGATTGACGAGCACAGTGTTGGGAATAGAAGCGAGAGCGCTCATATAAGTCAGAGACTGATGACTTGCGCCATCGGCCGCATCTTGAAAGCCAGTGTGAGAGAAAATCGCAATCACTGGCGATTCAGAAAGTGAAGCCATGACGAGTGGAAGATTTCCTTTTGTCACTCCAAAGGCGGCAAAGGTATCAACGACTGGAATAAAGCCCAGTTTACTCATACCTGCAGCAGCAGAAACCATATTTGATTCAGCGATACCAACATCTTGAAAATGAGTCGGACATTCCGATTGAAAAGCCTTAAGTCCGGTTGAGCCCGCAAGATCACAAGAGAGAGAATAAACCGGAAGTCCTTCTTTTGCCGCTTTCACCAGGGCCTTTGAAACGCCGATTTGAATTTTATCTTTTGGAACGCCCGAAGAAGATTTCTTCTCTGGTTTCACTGTGAGCTCGTTAGCCCAAGAAGTGAATTCTTTTGGTACTTCAGCTCCATCCCAAATTTCTTTTAAGAAGTTATGAATGGCTTCATCATGCGCTTTCAGTGGAAAGCCATGGCCCCCAGAGCTTGATTCAACTGTTGATTTATTTCCATAACCTTTGACAGTCTTTGCCCAAAGAGCGATCGGCTTTTTCGGATCAAGCTTACTCATCGCAAGCTCAAGCGCGTGAAGAGATTTCGCTAAATCATTCCCCTCTTCAAGTTTCACCACATTCCAGCCAAGGGTTTCAAGAGTTGAGAATGTCGGCTGCATGCTGAATGAATCTTTATCAATTCTGCCGCCAAGTTTTGTGTTGTTATCAGAGACAATCATTAAAAAGGGAGCGAGCTTTCCTTTGGCCGCAAGTCCTGGGATCGCTGCAAAGGCTTCTTTGGCTTCTCCTTCCATACTCGCGCCATCAGAGATGGAGCAAATAGTCAGACGGTTATTTCCAGCGAGAGCGTCGGCCATGGCCAGACCTTGAGCTTGCGGGAGTGCAGAGGCCAGAGGACCGTTAGAGAGTAAGACACCTTCTGGGTAGAGATGAGATTCACCGTGTCCCGTGAGTTTTGATTTTATCGAGCGGAAGCCTTTGAGAGTCTCTAAAGTTAAATCGCCATAACCAAGGTTTGCACGAAGAGCATAAATGCCGTTTTCCGCATGACCAATATCGTTCACAAAATTATATTTTTCAAACCAATGAGACTCTTTAAACATGATCGAATGCAAAGCCGTCCAAAGTTCAGTCATCGCTGAAGGTCCACCCCAGTGACAAGCAGCGCCTCCATTAACGGCCCCAAGATCCATGAGTGCAAGCATAGAGCGAGTCGCTCTAGGGTCGGCCAGGGTCACTTCTTCATTCTTTGAATTTTTTATTTTTACTGAATAAATAGGTTGAGACTGAGGAGCTTTTTGCAGCGCGTTTTTAATTTTAAGAGGCTTGATCATAAAAATTCCTAGGTTTTAGGCGTTGATGGGAGGATTAAACCTCAAGATTGCTCATTTCTCAATTGCCAAAGACAGTCCGGGGGCGTTAATCTTCCCAGACTTAAAACTAGCTAAGGATTTGTTATGTCTCGTAAATGTGATTTATCAGGTAAAGGCCGTCAGGCCAACCACAAAGTTTCTCACTCAAACATCAAAACTCGCAAGTTCTCTGAAGCGAACTTGAAGACTAAGAAAATTTTTGATCCAGAGACAGGTCGCACGATCCGTCTTCGTATCTCTACAAGCACTATGCGCACACTTGATAAAGTGGGCTCACTTTCTGCTTACCTCAGAAAAAATATTCACTTGTTTCAATAGTCACTACTGACACAAGATTGAGTGGGCCCCTTTTAGGGGCCCTTTTTATTTGCGGTTATTACAACGCCAGATAGGCGCATCTGAATGCGGAACTAAGCAGTGCACCTGATGGACCACCCCAGCGGCGCAATTAAGACTCAAACTCGCCGGCTCTCGATCAAGATCCATCTTCGCGACACTTCCCTTCGAGTGAGCAAACTCCTGACAGGCTTGTTGAGCAAGTTGACGACGACAATGTGAGAACACCTTTTCATCGGCCTCAATGACATTCAAAGAAATGATTTTTACTGAAGCAGGCGCATTCAAAAGATAATCCATCCCCACTTTGATTCCCTCGACAGGCTTTGGAACGAGAGAGACTTTCAAATGCACTCGATCAAGATTGTGAACATCAATCGCCCACCCCTTTGCATCTTCGGCCCTTAGCAAGAAGAGGTCTTTCACTATCCAGCCCGACTTCTTCCATTCTTTCCCAATCTTTGGAGCATTAGGGGAATGATTGTCTAAAAGAAGATCGCCACGACGCTTACCAGAGAGCATCTGAGAGCAATTAAGATTGTCTTTGAAATAATTTTCGATTCCCACTAGGACTTGATGTTCACCAAGACGTTTATCAAAAAAAGCAGAAGCTCCCTTCATGTCTTGTCTGATTTGAAATATTGAAAAACTTATCCCAACACATACAAAGACAAAAAGGATTGCCATCAACGCAACACTGCCCTTCTGATTGGTTAGGATTTTAATTTTCACATCAAGATTATAAGGGAGAATCAAAAAAATAGACTGCCAAGAGTTATTGGCAAAGATGAGGAAAGGCATCTTTGCAGATGCCTTTCATTCAAAAAAAATTAATAAACGACCTGAACCTCTTCAACTAAATAGCCCCAAGCGCTCTGAGAGCTATCTGAAGTAAACTCTAAGTTAATCGTTTCGCCCTGAACGTAATCTGTTTGATAGTCGTTAAGCTTGCCAGTGAGCTTTTCAATGACATTTCCGGCCGCATCTTTAACGGTTAAGAAGTCATAATTGCTCTCAACATCCAATTTTTTAACCGTGAGACGAATAAACTTCGCGCCCGGTACAGAGATGTTGCGAGTAATTTTGGCACTATTGGCATAAGGATGAGCACTTTCAAAGACTTGGGCTAATCCTTCTGAACGCCAGCTTCCTGCATCTGGCTCATTTCTCGCCGGGCGAGTGTTCGTTAAAAGATTATAGGCATCAATACGTCCGCCAGAAATTGTTGTGCGTCTGTAAGCCGCACTTGGAACACTTGTGCCAAGGATGCGCTCAATTGTTTCAGCATGAGGGCGGCGACCTTCTTGTGAAAGATACAATCCAACAACACCTGCGACGTGAGGTGTCGCCATTGAGGTTCCAGAAAAGACGGAGTAAGTATTTTTTGGAGTTGATGAAAGAATGTTTTTACCAGGAGCGGCCACATGGACTGTGCGCTTACCATAGCTAGAGAATGTGGCGAGTTGGTCTTGATGAGTATGAGCGGCCACTGCAACCATGTTCTCTGTTTGATAATTTGAAGGATAGTTTGGACGAGTGTCATTATTGCTAGTTGAGTTTCCTGCGGCCGCAATAAAGAGAATGCCCTTATCAGAAGCAGCTTTAATACTGTCAAAGAGAGCTTGAGTGAAGCCACCGCCGCCCCATGAGTTACTCATGAGATCAACATCCATTTTAGTGGCGTAATCAATCGCCTCAATCGCATCAACCAATGTTCCTGAGCCATCATCCGTTAAAAACTTTACAGGCATCATTTTTACATCGGCCATTACTCCGGCCACTCCACCGTTGCCATGAACCGCACCGATTGTTCCGGCACAATGTGTTCCATGTCCGTTACCATCCATTGGATCGCCATTATCTAAAGCCGCGTTCCAGCCATGAACGTCATCGATATAGCCGTTTTTATCATCATCAATTCCGTTTCCAGGAATCTCTTTTGGATTTGTATAAACGTTTGCCGCTAGATCAGGATGGTTATAGTCCATCCCCGTATCGATAATTGCAATCGTGACATCTCTCGAACCTTTAGTGATCTGCCAAGCTTTCAGTGCATTCACATCAACTGAAGCTACACCTTGCTCAGTTCCTTGAGAGCCATTGCGATCAGGCTCATTGTTTCCATTGTTTGATAAACCCCAAAGCAGACCAAAGCGATCATCCGAAGGAACATCAACGCGCGCCAAGAGATGCTCTAGAGGTGTTGAGTTATCAATGGCCGTAAAAATGTAGTTCGGTTCAGCATACTCAATCGCAGGATTTTGCTCTAAAGCAGTAATCGCAAGCGCCATCGATTTTTCATTTGTATGAACAAGAGCAAACTCTCCGGCCTCAAGTTTCAATTGTTTTTTTAAATTGAGGTTTGAGAGAGACTTAAAAGAGGCACCAGACTTGAGCTTAACTAAGACTTCGCCAGAGACGAAAGGAGACTCAGTACTCATTTGATTGGAAGATTTTGAGAGCGCCCATGGTGAAAGGGCCATTAGACCAACTAAAACGCACAACTTCTTTGTATTCATCCGCACTCCTTGCAGGTAAATCAACACTTCATGTGTAATTACCTCAATGATATGTGATATTTTTTTCCGGTGATGTTTTATGAGCAAAACTTCAGCATTTGTAAGAAAATAAAAGACGAGGAGAAAACTTCGTGAGCCAAATCTTCAATAAAAGCCAGCATCCAGTTGCCGTTAAACGGATTCCTGTCAGAGTCTGGTCTCTTAGAGACGAGATCGAAGCAGCACTCGCAAGACGTATTAAAGAATGTGAAGTCGCGGGTCTTCCTCTTTATATCGATGACATTAAGCTTTTTTACGGCATGCAAACTGACAAGCCTCTTACAGGCCAGCCTCAACTGCAATTAGTTGAGTCGGACGCTCCGGTTGAAAATGTCGATCAAATGATGGAAGCCATTGCAGAAACAGCGACTCCTCCTGAAGAAGTTCCTCAAGAGGCTGCTCCCACTGAAGAGAAACCTTCTGAACAGCCAGTTGAAGCGGCAGCCCCAACAGAGGCTCCTGCTCTTGATGGTGAAGCGAAGAGTGAAGATGCAGTGAAAGCGGCCGATGAAATGATTGCAGCGCAAACTTCTGAAGAAAAGAAAGAAGCTCCTGCTGTGAAAGCGACTCTTGCTCCCTACACACGCCAAGCTCCCGACTCAGATAAAATTTCTTATGGTTTTGTGCTGCTCTCAGATGTGAATATGGATTGGATGCTCGCCTTCTCTAAAGAGCCTTACATCCCAGGTCAAAGTATAGTGGCGGAGTTTCTAATTCCTCGCTCATTTAAGATGAGTGCAGAGATTATGATGTGCTCGAACTACAGTATGAGAAGTCGAATTATTAGCCAAAATAAAACAGATTTCAGGCTTCAGTGCCGCTTCACCTACGCCCTTCAAGGTGAAAGAACGAACTTACGTGATTTCCTGACTTCTATTGAGCCTGAGATTCCAAAAAAATCAGCTCCTCCAGCGAAACAAGCCGAAGAAGAAGCTGGCCCTTAGCCAAAAGCAACGGGTAAAATATCTCCATGTTTAAGATTCATTGGTCCAGTGTCATGGTTGTGGCTTTTGGTTTGCTTTTAGCGGCCGTCGGTTTTTTTGCCGAAGTCTTTCAGGCGCCTCCTATTCCTCAAGAGATCGCTCAGCTTATTAAAAATCCTATTCCCACAGAAAAGTTTCAGCACTTAAAGGGGATGACCTTCTCAAACAAAAACGGCAGTTTTAAATTTGAGAACTCAAACTCTGCTGGAGATCTTGAAGGCCCTTGGCAGATGATAGAGCCGACAAATATTAAGGCGAGAAAGGATTTCTTCATTAAAGTGATAAAAGCCTTAGGTGAGATTCAAGTCAGACATACTCATCGCAGTGATACGATCAATCTGCAAAGTTTCTCCATTGATAAGCCCCTCTTCTCTTTGGGCCTTGAGACGAGTGATGGAAAAGTTTTAGAAATTGCTTTTGGTCTTATTAACCCGATTGATAACTCTACTTATTTCACAATCAAAAACACTGAATGGATTTACCAGTGTACGACTCTCTCTATTCCACTTGAAAACGTTTCGGCCGATGAGATTCTCGATTCAAAAGCACTGGCGCTTAATTCTGATCAAGTGAATCTTTTAGAAATTCATCGTGCTCCCTTTGAAGGTCAAGGCCTGCGCTTAGTAAAGATTGAGGGTGAATGGCAGGATGATACGGCAAGAAAGTTCGATAACAGAAAAGTAGAAGCATTTTTAAGAGATCTTCAAAATCTTAAGAGCTATATGATTTTAGATAAACTAGATGAAACTCAATCGGTTGAACTCACCCAGATTATGAAGCAGCCGGCGTGGCGCTTGCGCTTAGGACAAGGTGATCTGCCTGAAACTTATTTTGCCTCATCGCCATTAAATGGTCTCACCAACTTGAAACTCGAACGCAACAACTCATTCCTTTTCTATAAGGAAGGAACGTCACAGCCTCTCGTCCTTGGACCTGATCAGATGGGTGTTGTGAATAAGAAAGAAAAAGATTTTAGATAGCTTGAGATATGGGAGCACACCGAGGTGCGCTCCCAACACACTGATTACTTAACTTCTTTATGAACAGTGACACGGCGAAGATTTGGATTGTATTTCTTCAATTCAACGCGCTCAGGTGTTGTCTTCTTATTCTTAGTCGTCGTATAGCGAGAAGGGCTCTTGCCTTCTTTACGAGCTTCAGTGCACTCAAGAGTGATAACGTTACGTGGACCTTTTTTGGCCATACATGCCTCCGGAAAGTTTTAACTGCAAAGTCTTGGTAAGTTAAACTAAGATGACCCAGTCGGCAACACTTGGAATAAAGAGATTTTACAATGCAAAGCATTATTTCGCCTACAAACTGGACCTACTGTCGCTTTGAATCGGGAGATTTTAGAGCGTTTGTGAGCTTTGGTGCTGATCCTGAGACGCTGGCGGCCGGCCATTACCTCTATTTTGTGACTGTGACCGAAGGTGAAGAGAGAGAAATACACCAAGAAGAACACACCACTCTCTCTAGTGCCTGTGAGGCTTTAAACAAGCGTTACGCAGACTGGAACTTCGTAGATCAATCAGCACCAAAAGAAGGCTGCTCGAGCTGCGTGGCCCATTAAACGCCTAAAGCATCCTGCCAGAGAGAGAGATCAATCTCCCCTTGAGAGAGTTCAAAAAAAGTCGCTGCCTCAAGAGGCTTTTGTAGTTTTTCAAAACTTAAATTCCTCTGAGGCCAAGCTAGCTCCTGGATCAATCCTTTATGGGCCGACAGATGAATCTCTTCCTCTTGAATCTTAAAAGACCATCTAAAAAGTGGCGTCTCTCCCATCACCCACTGCCAATCGCTCCATTTTTGCGTCTCAAAACGCTGATCTGAGGACTTTACGGTTTCAGATGATCCCCAGGATTCAATCCATTGAGCGGGAGTAAGTTGGGATAAATTAGAGACAATTGAGCGAACGGAGGGAATAGATCGAGTCTCCGTCAAGGAGTGAGGGCTCTGAAGAGCACGATTGAGTCGAGTGAGATCACCATTGATTAAAAGAGTGCCGTGATGAAGAGAGCGATCTTTAGTCTGCTTAAAAGCACTCCCAGAAACTTTTCTGGTTGAACCATCCGCTTGGGGCACAACTAAATCATGACGAGCATTGATCTCGACACTTACGCCTAAAGATCGAAGTTTGCTCTGAACCGTTTCTAAAAAATTTGTCTTTTTAAATCCTTGAAGAGCACCCACCCAACAGAAATTCACATTTCCCTCATCATGCCAAACAGTGCCACCGCCAGAGGGACGCCTCACTAAGGTGATCGCATTCTTTTTCATCCAAGAAAGATCACACTCAAGCCAGGGATTTTGGAAACGTCCTAAAACGACAGAAGGGGCATTTTGATAAAGAAAAATTGACTCTCCCTCTGAATGCCTTAAGAGCCAGTCTTCAACGGCGAGATGAAAAAATGGATTCCTCTCTTGAGAGGTATAGAGATTCATTTCTTGGGTTTATTTTTTAAAAAACAGGGATGACCAAAAAGACACTTCTCATTAATCGTCTTGGCCACAGATTCTGGGACTAGCTTCTCCCATCCCTCTTCGTTGCCAATAATCATGTTCAACACTTTTCTAGAATAAATGTGCAGCCACTCTTCTTTAAAATCTTTGATATCATGAAGCTTACCGCTCGCCTTTACATGTTCATAAAGATGCTGAAGCTCAGATTTCACAGTCAGATTTTCCATTTTAAGGAACTCTTTCTTGTCCTGACTCATGTAAGGATAAACAAACACGTGCACATTGGGTGCAAAGAGCTGCCCCATGGCCCCCATTCTTCCCCCAGTCACATTGGTGTATTCATCATCAAAGATTTGCTTAAAGTTATAAACACCGAGAACTAACCCCACATGACGAGCACGGAATTTTTCTAAGTATTGAGTCAGGCGATAGTATTGAGCGAAATTTGAAATTAAAACTTTTTGTCCAAGTGCACACAGGAGCTCAACGCGAGCAAGGAAATCTTCATTCGCAATCTCTTCACCATCTTCTTGAAGAGTTGAAATAGTGATCTCAGCAACAGTTAAAACTTCACTTGCTGGAATTTTAGTCGCTTGAGCAAATCCAGTTTGGCCAGTTTTGATCATATCCATCGAAACAAGAGTCGGTGGACGATAAGATCCGCGAACCAAGAGAACATCTTTCTTGTAGAGATAATCTGCTGGAAGCACCACTTCACCCTGCTCATTAAACATAACAGCTGGAGTGTAGCCGTCTTTAACGAGCTGAAGATTTAACAGTCGATTATCGACATCCTTAAATGCAGGGCCAGAGACACGAACAAAATTGATTTCAATGCGACCCGAATCCAAGTGATCCATCAACTCGCGCACCATTTGCTCTGGCGCTTGATTGAGGCAAAGGGCTCCGTAGGTGAGATTCACACCGATGATGCCAAGGGCATCTTGTTGAAGAATATTTTGTGGATCCAGCATTCTGACGTGAATAACCACATCGTTAAAAGCGGCTCCAGGAGTTTGCTGGAAGCGAACTCCAAGCCAGCCATGGGCTTCATTGGTTCTTTGAAAATTGAGGGCCGCTACCGTATTCGCAAAGACAAAGAACTGATGATCCTTTCCCTTCACATCACTTAAACGTTCAGTGAGAAGATCATATTCTTTAGCGAGCATTTTCTCTAAGCGCGTTTCACAAACGTAGCGTCCACCTGACTCTTTGCCATAGATATGATCAGAGAAAATCATGTCATAGGCAGAGATGGTTTTTGCGATTGAGCCAGAAGCTCCACCGGCCTGAAAGAACTGACGAGCGACCTCTTGACCAGCGCCAATTTCAGCAAAAGTGCCATAAAAACGTCTCGCCAAGTTCACTTTAAGTGCTTTCTGGCGAATAGAGAGTTGCTTATCAGACATAGAGTGCCTCGGGACAATCATAAGTTTCGGTGACTTAAACAACATACCATGGGGAGGGAAAGTGGAAAAGAAAATCCCCATAGGAGGCGAAGCCAAAATAGGGCTATAATGAAATATGGGCCTTCAGCCGATAAGGATTGTAGGCAAAGGGGATTTCATGACTGAAATTTTGATTACGTTTTCGGCCACTGTTCTAGCTATCGGGGCAATTGTTGCGATGAATCGCAAAGAAAAAGCGCTGGTTCCAGTTCGTGTGAAAAAGAACCAGCGAAAATAATTTAGCTCTGACCCAAATAGCGAGACGCCACCTCGTAGACATCTTTGGAAGCACCACCTTCCACCAACTTCTTGAGCGCACCTTTCATCTTACTCTTTCGCCCCTCATCCATTTTAGGCATCAAACCAAACGCTCCAGTCAGTCTTGAGGCGACCTGAGGATTAAACTTATCAATACGAGCAATCCTCTCGCTCAGGAATTCATAACCACTGCCATCTTGAGCGTGAAAACTCATAAGATTACCTTTAGCAAAATTCTGATAGAGTCCACGCAAATCATTAGGCACTTGATTGCGGAAAACCGGATCAGACTCTAGCTTTACTAAGCGCTCAAGGACTTCATTTGAATTTGTATAGGCGGCCTGTGAGCCAAACCAGCGAAGCATGACTAGAGGCTCATGCTTCCATTTTTTATAAAAATGAGTAATCGCTTCTTGAGAATCTGCACCAGACATCTGGCAATAGAGGGCCAGTCCTACAGATTCCTCACTCATGGTTTTGGCTTGATAGAAATGAGAGTGAAGAGTTTTTGCAGCATCTGCATGCTGACCCTTAACCAACATCATGAGAGCTCGATTCTTTAAGGCTCTAGAGCCCATCGCTTTGGCCGAGACATCCCCGACTCTTGGATCAAGATGATTTTGATAAATCCGCATCCAATCAGCGCTAAAAGTTTTTCCTATTAAATGCTGAAGCTGTTTTAAGGCCGCATTGACTGATTCAATTTGAGCGACATCGAGGTCTTGATGAATTTGAGACTCCGAGGGGACCTCAAAGAGATAAGCTTTGAATGCCGGATCTATTGATTCATCCTTGATCATCAGGCTTAAACTTTTGGCAAAAGCAGACGGCAGCTCACTTGGAGGGGTGGATTTGATCCAAGACTTTATGGTGTTGATATAAACTCTCTGCAAAGCCTCATAGCGAGAGACCGCGTCCGTATCAAAGGCGACAAGATGCAGAAGCTCTTCTTCTGTGTAGGGATAATCCACATGAACCGGAGCCGAGAAAGAGCGATTCCATGAAGGAATAGGTTTTGAGGTGACATTATTAATCACAAATTCTTGCTCAAGTTTTGTCACTTCAACCAAGGATTCATTCCCTATCATTTTTCCATCTTGAGCAAAGAGAGCCATTTTAAATGGAATTAACAGAACATTATTTTCCAGTCTCTCATTCATGACTGAGGCATATTTTTGCTTCACGTTTACCGTATAAGTCTTAGCACTTTCATCATAGGTGCCTCTGACTACCAATGTTGGTGTTCCTGGGCGTGAATACCAATTTTTAAATTGAGTCAGATCTCTCTCGCCAGCAAACTCCATCGCCGAAACAAAATCCTCAGTCGTGACGGCTTGTCCGTCATGGCGTTTAAAGTATTCAGTGATTCCGCGTTTAAAATTCTTATCTCCAATCAAGGTGTGAATCATACGAATGACTTCGGCGCCCTTCTCGTAGACAGTTGCTGTATAGAAATTATTAATTTCAATATAGCTCGTGGGGCGAATCGGATGACTCATCGGGCCCGCGTCTTCTGAAAATTGGGCTTCTTTAAGACGCTTCACATCTTCAATGCGCTTGACGGCGCGAGAGAGCATGTCACTTGAGAACTCTTGATCTCTAAAAACAGTGAGACCTTCTTTTAACGTGAGCTGAAACCAATCACGGCAAGTGACACGGTTGCCGGTCCAGTTATGAAAGTATTCATGACCGACAACACCTTCGATATTCTGAAAATCTCCATCCGTTGCTGTTGTGGGATCGGCGAGTACGTAGGCGGAGTTAAAAATATTAAGACCTTTATTCTCCATCGCACCAAAATTGAAACTCTCCACCGCAACAATCATGTAGATATCGAGATCATATTCGAGACCAAAAGTCTCTTCATCCCATTTCATGGCATGAGCAAGGGATTCAATCGCGTGCTTGGTTTTACTGCCTTGACCTTTATCAACGTACACTTCAAGAGCGACTTTACGTCCGGACTTTGTCGTATAGCTATCGGCTTTCATTTCAAGATCACCGGCAACCGCCGCAAAAAGATAAGAAGGCTTCTTAAAGGGATCCACCCAACTGACAAAATGTCTTCCCCCTGGAAGCTCACCACTGTCGACTCTGTTGCCGTTTGAAAGAAGCATCGGATAGCGCTTTTTATCGGCCTTAAGAGTTGTCTTAAACTTCGCCATCGCATCAGGGCGATCAATAAAATAGGTGATCTTTCTAAATCCTTCTGGCTCACACTGAGTGCAAAGGATATCACCTGATTTATAAAAGCCTTCAAGGGCCGAGTTCTTTTCAGGGTAAATCCTGTTTTTTATTTCTAGATTGAGAATTGATTCACTAATCGCATGAAGATTTAAACGGTCACTTGAAAGGGAGTAAGCGGAACTTGTGAGCTCTTTGCCATCACGAGATATTTTTTGCAACTCCATGCCTTCGCCCAAGAGTTCAAGCTCAAGAGCTCCAGAAGGTGCAGACTTTGAACGAATAATTTCAAGCTTACTAGTGACGTCAGTGTAGCCATCAAAAATATCAAGAGTCAGGTCAATGTGTTCAACCGTAAAATTTGGTGCTTTATAATCACGCAAGTATATTGTTTGTAGCTGCTTCATAACGTCTCCCATCTAACAAGATAACCGGCATGATTTCTCATGTTGGTGACTCCGTTAGCAAAAATTAAGTACTGACCCTTAATGCCCACGAGTTCATCTTCGATGACTGGGACCTTATCTAAACCCAGAGATTTTACTTTCTCTGGATAGCGTTGAACAGGATAGTTAAGTTGGACAACCTCTTGGGGCATCATTTCTGCTATAAAAGGTTTAATCTCATCCCCTACTTTCTCAAAGAGCTCTTGTGAGAGAGCGACTAAATCAATTATTTCGGGCACACCCTTAAGCATTCTTTGCCAATTGGTTTTGTCGGCCACATGCTTGCCTAAAATCGTTTCAACTAAACCTGAATCTAATCGAGTTTTTACTTTAAACAGAGGAAGCGCTTGGTGTGCCCCTTGATCAATCCAGCGCGTGGGCACTTGAGTTTGACGAGTAATACCGACCTTGGCCCCAGACGAGTTGGCGAGATAAACCACATGCGGCTGCATGCAATGACTCTCTCCCCAAGAAGGCTCTCTACAGGTTCCCTTCGAGAAATGACACAACTCTGGCTTCACAATACATAAATCACACTCAGCGAGCTTTAATGTGCATGGGTAGCAGTATCCTTGCTGCCAAGATTTCTTAGTCAGCTTTCCACAACTGATACAATGAATTTTTTCTAGAAAAGTGAGACGAACTTTTTTTCCAACCAACTCATTTAGTGGGACAAGCTCATCATCAAGGCGAAGTTGATACGAGACTATTTCACCAGGGCTTACTTTCATTTTACGTAGATGGCCTTCAATCTTCATCAGAAGTCTCCGAGCTATAAATTCAGATATGGGAAAAAAACGGCCTTTGTTTTTTTATTCCTCAACTCTAATCGAACCTTCACCGAAACTAAAGCACCAGTTCAATTAAACCTTCACAAGGATGTACACATGAAGAGGATTTCTCATTTACTGCGTTATGCAGCGCTCGCGCTCATGACAACCCTGGCCGTCAGTTGCGGCGGTCAACCTCAGGTTCCAGAGATCGCTGGACTCAAGGGCCCGTTTTTCAACGTTCTCGATGGTAAAGTTCTGATCTCAATGACATTCGAGCAATTGCTTATTGATGGTGGAGCACGCATTCCACTTCCAAAAATGCAAAACTCTTATGTCGAACTTTCTCCAGCACAAACTGGTGGAACGTTCTTCCAAGTCGCTCTTGATATTGCTGATGTAGACAACACTGATTGGTCACTTGTTGATCCACACGCTCTTCCAGGTGGTCGCCCCCTTCCAGGAGTCGTTGGCGGTCAACTTCCAGCTCTTGCTGTACAAGTTCCAAAACTTAACAACACAACTTTCTACGTTTCAAAGCAAATCTTCGGATTCTTTGTTCCATTCAAAGTTGATACTCAAGGCGCAATCGTAACATTCCGTCTCTACATGCAAGATGGCACTTACATTGGAAACATCTCTCTTGTGGGCAACGATCAGAACGCTCAAAACGGTGGATTGCTTCTTTTGATGAATCTCAACAAATCAGGTAAAGCACGCCTTCAAAAGTTGATCGACTTCTCTAAGAAATCGCAAAATAAAGGCAAGCTGTTCTAATTATAGCTACTTAAGCCATTAAGGGGACCCATGGGTCCCCTTTCTTTTTTTCACAGTTCATCATCCCCAGACTCATGACCCCTTATCATCTAAGGATGAAACTCTCTGTCTTACTCCTCTTAGCGCTCATCTCTTGTGGCAAAAAAGCTGAGGTCAATTCTCGCTCTTCAGAATCAAGCACACAGACATTAGGGCCTTCGGCCAGCAATAGCGATCTTCTCATTAGTTCTATTCAAGATAACGATCCAAGAAGCACAGAACAGCTTCTAAAACATGGTGCCAATCCCGATCAGAAAATGAGTAATGGAGAGACACTTCTTACTTTTAGCATCCAAAATAATTACGCCTCTCTGGTTGAACTTCTTCTCTTAAATGGCGCCAAAACAAATCTCGAAAATGAGAATGGCGACACACCTCTTTTTATCGCTCTGGCCAATAGGAATTCTATTCTCGTTAGATTGTTAATAGTTCATGGCTGTGAAAAGAATGAAAAAGATCGAAGTGGCAGAAATGCTTTAATGATGGCCATCTCCTTTCGAGATTCAGAACTTGCAGAATGGCTGCTTGATCAAAAAATCGATATCGATGCAAAAGACAAACTCAATCGCAATGCATTTGATTATGCCAAACAATATGGACTTCAAGATTTAGCGACTAAAATTAATATTAGAATGGAGCTTAATAGTGGCTTAACAGATAGCTCTCTTCTTTTAAAAATGCTTAACCTTGGTGACGTGAGAGGAATGAGGGAACTCTTAAGCAAACATCCTGACGTAATTCAAGAGCTTCAAACACCAAGTGCTTTAAGCCTTGCAACTCAAATGAGTGATGAGGCCAAAGCCCTTGAAGCAGTTGAACTCCTACTCAACTATCAAGTCTCTCCGGATGGAGAAATTGATGAACTTGTTCCGCCTATCTCGCTAGCGGCAGATCTTGGAAGACTCAAAATTATTAAGGCCCTAGAGAATGGATTGGCCGATTTAAATAAGCTTGATAAAAGTGGAAAGACACCACTCATTCATGCAGTTCTTCACTATGAAGCACAGACGGTGGAATACTTGGTCTCAAAGAAAGTGACGAAAAACTACGAGTTAAAATCTGAAACAGGGACTCTTAAAATTGAGGCCTGCTCTTTTGCCACCCAAGCACAAAAGAGCGCGAAAAATACAATTCAAAAAGAGCTCGCTGAAAAAATTAAGCAGCACTTGGGTTGTGGTCTGCGTTGGCTGATTTTTTGGTAAGAATGGGTATCATTGCCATTCCCGGAATCGCTATAAAAGTACAGAGAAGAAAAAATCCATTCCACCCCATCACTTCTGCCATCCAGCCAGTAGGCCCGGCAAGTAACACGCGAGGCACGGCCATAAGTGCAGTGAGCAGAGCGTATTGAGTGGCCGTAAATTTCTTATTCGTCATACTCGCCATAAATGCACTGTAGGCACTGGTTCCCAGTCCCGCTGATAAGTTTTCAAATGCAATCACAATTGAGAGATTTGTAAGTGAGACATCGGCCACCGAAAGCCAGCAGAATCCTGCAGTCGAGATGGATTGCAGAAATCCAAAAATCCATAACGCTTTCAGAGTCCCTAAGCGCATCGTAAAGAGGCCCCCTAATAGACCTCCAGCGATCATAGAGGCAAGACCAAAGCCTTTGACGACCGTGGCGATATCAGTCTTTGTATAGCCTTTTAAAAGCATGAAAGGCGTCGTCATATTAGCGGCCATGGTGTCGCCGGCCTTATAGAGAAGAATGAAAGCTAAAATCACCCAAGCACCATCGCGTTGAATGAATTCCATAAAGGGGCCAATGACTGCCTCTTGAATCGACTTGGGAGCAGAAATTTTATCATCTTCTTTTGGTGCGATGAGAGTGATGATTAAGCCGACTCCCATACAACTGGCCATGATCTTGTACACTACAGGCCAGCTCACTCTCCCGTCGGCAAGCCACAGGGCCAGAGCTCCGGCCACGAGAAGGGCCAGACGATAACCAATCACATAGAGAGATGAACCAAGACCCAGCTCCTCGTCAGAGAGGATCTCTCTTCTGTAAGCATCAATCGTGATGTCTTGCGAGGCAGAGAAAAAAGCAATGATAGCAGCAGTGATGGCCACTAATGTTAAATTTGCAGCGGGATCGAGTGTGGAGAGAAACCAAATAGAGATCACTAGAAATAATTGCGTGAGGGCCATCCATCCACGACGGCGACTAGGCCATAGGGGGAATCGATCCATTAAAGGGGCCCACAAAAATTTTAAAGTATAGGCCAATGAGAGAGAAGCAAACCAGCCGATCGTTGAAAGGTCCACTCCTGATTCAGTCATCCACGCCTGAAGAGTTGAGCCCACTAGCAAAAGCGGAAGCCCGCCTGCATAGCCCATCAAAAGTACAATCAGCATGCGGTAACTAAAAATTTGCTTAAGCATAGAGTCCTACATGTGGGTGGGAAGAGCGTAATCAAAGACGTTATTCACAACAACCTTTGATCTATTTTGAATTTTCTTTTTTGTCGCACGAGAAAAAGTGATCTTTTTAATTTCTTCACCCAAAATTTTTCCAAGCATCGGTGGAACTGCATTTCCGATTTGTCTAAACTGCGCGGTTTGAGATCCCTCAAAAATAAAATCATTAGGGAAACTCTGGCAGCTCGCGGCCTCACGTGGAGTGAGAAAGCGCGGCTCGGTCGGATGGTAATAACTTGTTCTCGCCGTTAAAATCGTTGGTGAGGGCTTATCGAGTGGCAATCGTTGAAGACGGGTCTGTCTAAATCGACCTTCGCGCAACTCATCCCAGTTCACATCAAACCATAATTTTTTAGGTAGATACTGCTTTTCATCTGCTTGATAGCGAATACCTCGACCGGCGGGAATAAATTTCAAGCGCTCACGGTCTTCGGGATTTTTGATTTGAGCAAGCTTCGGCTCATGATTATAAATTTTTCCATCAAGAGCTTTGAGATTTTTTAAAGCCTGAGAGACCGTCAAAACTTTCTTAGTGCCACGAACTCCATGAGTCGGCTTAGGGAAGCGACACTCGCCTCCTAAAACTCCCATGATAATTGTTCTTCTTCGCACTTCAGGAACACCGAACTCTTCTGCAGAAAGAACTCGCGCTTCCATGGTGTAGCCGAGTTTTTCAAAAAGATGGAAAACTTTGGCTAAAATCGCCGCATTTTTCTTGGCCACCATTCCAGTGACATTTTCAAAAAGCACAATTTTTGGCTTTGTGACCTTAACGACACGGACAAATTCTCTGAACAATTGATTGCGATCATCTTCCACTTCACCTTTCCCCACGGTTGAAAAACCTTGGCAAGGTGGGCCCCCGACAACCATATCCACTTTATTTACACCGATTAATTTTTTTAATGTGCGGCCGTCTAACTTTTTTATATCTCCGCACCAAGCTTCGGCTTTGGGATGATTGCGTTGGAAAGACTTGATCGCGGCGGGCTCCATATCAACACCAAGTAAACACTCGTGTCCGGCCATTTCGAGACCGTAAGAGAGGCCTCCACAGCCACAAAACAGATCAATAAACGTCATCCCTGAAGCTCTCTTCATCTCTCATTTCTCCATGGCAAAATGCCTACTTAGATTAGTCTAGTTTTCCCCTCTAGCGATGTCTACTTTAAAGACTTTCGTTTGGCTTATCGAACATTTGAGACGGACATTTTTGTGGGTGCTATAATTGCTTCACTTTTTATATTTAGTCTATTTACCCAAGGGGGCCAAAATGAATCGTCGTAATTTTTTAAAAACAACTTTGATTGCTGGTGCAGTTTCAATTTTTGCTAAGGCAACAGGAGTCATGAACGAAGCTCTTGCAAACGTCGTTTGGGTTGCTGCTGGAAAGCTTGGCTACAAAGAAGCCGCTCCAGAAGCCCAAGTGAAAGCGGGAAAACAGTGTAAGACTTGTAAGCACTACAAAGCTGACACTAAAGGCGGAGCTGGCGCTGGAATGTGTGCACTTCCTGCGATGAAAGGTGGATACGTTAAAGAAAACGGCTACTGTAACATGTGGCTTAAGAAAGCTTAGTTCTTTTCGCACAAAGTCATCTCTAAACCCTCGCTTTAGCGGGGGTTTTTTATTTAACTGACAGTTTTTGTCAGTACCTTTTCCTCCCTCTTATCCCTATAAACAAACTCCATTGGCCCAACGAAGGAGCTTTGCATGTTTAAACTTATTCTTCTTACAGTAGCGCTTACCTCTTTTGCGGCTTCTGCAAGCAACAAAGTTGTCTACGGTGACGATGACCGTAAGGACATTTTTGAAGTTTCGAACTCAATGTATCTCCGTTTAGCGGAAGCAACGGCTGCGATGGTTGAAAACAAGCAGATGGTGAAAAAATCTTCTCTCTGTGAACTTGAATTTTCTGACACATTAGAGAGTTCTGAGAACATTTGTCGTGGAGAACTTTTCTCTAACCAACCTGTCGGTGCCATGTGCTCTGGCTTTCTGGTTGGAGAAGACACTTTGGTCACGGCCGGACATTGCTTTAAAATGTTAGGTGGCATGGGCTATGCGACTCCAGAAGATGTTTGCCGTGGATTTTCTTGGGTCTTTAATTACGCCATTGATCACTCAGGAAGAAATCCTCTTCAAGGTAGCAGCAACGACGTTTACGGTTGTAAAGAAGTGGTCTTCTCTACTTTGTCACGTACTCAAGACTTCACTGTAATCAAGCTTGATCGCAAAGTTTCTGGCCGCTCTCCTTTGAAATTTCGCGAAAGCGGTAAAATCGCTCAAGGAGCTCCACTTGTCGTGATTGGTCACCCTTCAGGTCTTCCAAGCAAAGTGGCCGATGGTGCTCAAGTGATTAGCAACAATGACTACAACACTTTCGTGACAAACCTTGATACTTTCCACGGAAATTCGGGGTCGGCCGTTTTTGATTCAAAATCTGGTCTTCTGGAAGGAATCCTGATTCAAGGTCAAACTGATTATCGTGCTTCAACGACAGATCGCTCTTCATGCCAAGTGGTTAATCACTGCGACATGTCTGGCAAAAACTGCGATGTGCCTACTTATTCGCCAAATGCACCTAAGGGTGAGGTTGTGATGAGACTTGAGCCGGTACTTCCGTACATTAAGAAAGCTCTTGCTCAATAATTTCAATAATTCTTAGACTCTCTTCCTTGGAGACAGAAAGCTGCAAATCTTTTTGTCTTCCCTTCTCGCCCCGAATGATTTCAAGGCTAGTTTTTTTTATTCCAAATTTCTTGGCCATGAAACTTATAACTTCCGCATTAGCTTCTCCATCTCGTGGAGGGGCATGCACTTTCAATTTAATCCTCGCAGGATCACCGAACAAGCCCGCAAGGCCCGTGACACTGGCGCCCGGTTGAATATAAAGAAATAGCAGAAGCCCATTTGGTAGAATCTTATAGGTCATACACGATTTTTGAATTTATCGAGGGAGTTTGAAAAGTCTTAAAAGCTCAAACCCCAAAACGAAACTCTTGATCGTCCAGGCAATCGTCCTAATCCAATTGGTAGTCACCAGATTTTCAATCGCTTCAAGGTTTTTCCCCAAAGCCAAAACGGAGTGTTGAGGAATTTGAAAAAAGACAGTTGAGAGCCATATTGCAACGAGACAAATAATGGAGACTATCTTCACCCATAGAGTGACAGAGGAGTCAAAACTCATCAGAAAAGCTGAGAACAATTCAGCGATCATCAAAGGGGCAACGACCCAAGTGATCTGAGTGGTGTGGAAGAGTGCAAACGAGATGTAGTCTTTTTCGTCTACAAAACGAAAGGCTGGATAATGCACCAGCTGAACTAGCCAGATGAGTCCCATCATGGCCGTAGAAGCAAAAAAATGAATCAAAAGGTAGAGCATAAGTAATCTTTGACTGTTTTCAGCATTCAGACAACAAACGTGAATTAGACATTAAAGTTTTTCAGTCAAGCAATGCTCGCTTGCTCGAAATTGTGATGAGAATTAAACTAAATATATGCAGCTAAAAGAATGGCAACTCATCTGGTATCAATCGGTCGATCTCACCTTTGCTACACTCAAATCCCGCTATCGCAAAACTCTGGCCGGCTTTGTTTGGGTTCTACTCAATCCCATTATCATGTTTGGGGTTCAGTCCACGGTGTTTAGAACTTTTTTAAAGCTTGAGATTAGGGATTACTATTTATTTTTGGTATCCGGTCTGATTCCTTGGGTATTCATGTCTCAAACCATTCAAATGGGAACTCCTTCAATACTTTCGAGTAGCTCTCTGCTTAAAGCCTTTAAGCTTCATCCTTTGGTTCTCGTCACCTCATCCGTATTAGATAACTTGTTTAATTTTTTATTTGCGATTGCACTCATTATCATTCCAGTTATTCAATTTTCGGAATCAGGGTTTAATGGAAATATCTTTCTGGCCCCCCTCTTCTTATTGCCCTTCGTGATCGGAACATTTGCGATGACTTGCTTCTTCTCTCTCTTGAATGTTTTCTATCGTGATACAAATTTTGTTTTGGGTTTTGCTTTTAGTATTTTGTTTTTCCTCACTCCCATTTTTTATCCAGCAAGCTATGTCCCAGAGAATTATCGCTGGATGATTGAACTTAACCCTTTCTACCATCTCATCAGTCCCTTTAGAGCTTGCCTTTACCCAACCGAGAATGGAAATTTGGCCATTTTATTTGCTAAAGGAATGGCCTGGTCCCTAGGACTGTCAGCTGTGACTATTTATTATTGGAGGAAAAAGAGAAATGAACTCTTCATCGCCCTCTAATATTTTATTAGAAGCAAAAAATCTTCATCTCGACTATCCGATTCGCCTCTATGCGCATACAGGGCTAAGAGACGCCTTTATCGAAGCCACAAAACATCCATGGGAGTTCTTTATGCGCTCCCCTGAAAATCTCCCGATCCTAAAAGGGGTTGATTTAGAGATTCATAGAGGAGATCGCATTGGTCTTATCGGGGTCAATGGAGCAGGTAAATCAAGCTTGTGTCGAATACTTTGTGGAATGATCAGACCGAATATTGGATCAGTCACCACTCATGGTGAGGTTGAAGCCATTTTTGATGTGGGAACGGGAATACTTCCTGAACTGACAGGCAGAGAAAATGCTTATCTTCTTGCTAGGCTTTTTTTTAAAACAAGAGATGTTCCAAAAGATATTGTTGAAGAAGCCCTCGCCTTTTCTGAGTTAGGTCCTTTTCTCGATGCTGCTTTTAAAACCTACAGCAAAGGAATGCAAGCGCGCTTAGTGCTCTCTTTAATTTCATCGACTCCCAGTAACATTCTTATTTTGGACGAAGTCTTTGATGGGGCCGACGTGTTCTTCAAAGATAAAATTGCGGCCAGAATGATGAGCAAAATTGAGAGATCAGACGCGGTTGTTTTTGTCTCTCACGGGCCGGATCAAATTTTACAACTCTGTAATCGTGTCATCATCCTCTCGCAAGGAACCGTCATCTTTGATGGCCCACCTGAAGAAGGCGTGAAGAAATACTTGGCCATGCCCTCACAGGCTTTTGGCCAACGCTGAGTCTATCTCATCTTCAATTTCAATATTTTTTCTCTCGCGAGAGACGGCACTGTACAACGCCGGCACCACAAAGAGTGTGAGAAAGGTTGAAACAAGCGTTCCTCCAATAATGGCCCACGCCATTGGACCCAAGGCTTCTGATCCAGGGCCGATCGCTAAGGCCGGAGGAAGAGCACCGGCTACAGTTGAAAAAGCCGTCATCATAATCGCACGCAGACGTTGTGGGCACGCCACTTCCAAGGCCGCACGGATTTTAAAACCTTCTCTTCTTTTTTGATTTGTAAAATCAACCATCAAAATGGAGTTCTTTTTCACAATCCCCATCAAAAGAATGAGACCAATCATTGAATAAATATTAATTGAAAGATTAAGTCCCCAGAGTGCAAGAAAGGCCCCAGAGAATGCAAACGGCATGGCCACTAAAACAACAAGAGGGTCTAGAAAACTATTGAACTGACTACCAAGAACCATGTATGCAATCAAAACACCTAACACTAACGCAAAGATCAGACTCTGAAATGATTCTCTAAATGTTTCTGTGTTTCCAGACTCTAAAAGCTGATATCCCTCTGGCAGGTGTTTAGCTGTAATAGTTTTCACACGCTCTAGCGCCTTCTCTTGAGAGACACCAGGAGCAAGGCCCGCAAAAATATTTACGGCCCGGGCCCGATTTTTTCTTGTCACTGAGGTGGCACCAGGACTTTCTTCAACATTCACCACTTCAGGAAGACTGACCAGCTCACCGCGAGTGTTGCGCACAAAAATTCGAGAAAGAGTCGCCTTCTCATCGGCCGAAACATCCTGCATTTTTACACGTATGTCATTGCGGTGACCATTTTGAGAAAATTTACCTATCGCTTGGCCGCCGACCAGAGCATTGATGGTGCTTCCAATCTCATTCACACTCACACCATACTTCTTAGCCGCTTCGCGATTGGGAACGATATGAACCTCTGTCACAGCTTCTTTGTAATCAGTATCCACATCGGTATAGAGTCCGACTTCAGTCATCTCATCCATGATTTTACGAGTCGCTTTTGAAAGCCCACTCCACTCAGGTCCAGTGAGAGTGAACTCGACAGGGAAGCCTCGCCCTGAGGCAGAGAAGCCACCTTGTGAAGTATCTTGAACAAATATTTTCCCGCCTTTAATTTTCATAAATTCTTTGCGGTAGAGATCAAGGAGTTCAAATTGTTTAGGTTTCTTCCCCGTTTTCGGATCTTTCGGTCTCTGATTTGGTTTCTTTAGAGTGACAAATACGTTTGCTGTATTCGATTCATTTCCTCCAAATCCTCCAACGGCCACAAAGAAGCGATCCACCTCAGGTTTAGCAAGAAGAAGGGTTTCCACTTCTTTAACCACTGAATCAGTAAACTCAAGGCTTGAGCCTTCAGGAGTTTTTACTCTCATCATAAAGAGGCTGGTATCCTGAACAGGAACAAATTCTTTGGGAATAAATTTCACAAGAAAAAAACTTCCCACAAAAAAAAACGGTCGAGAGTATCAAGACCATCCATTTATGATCAAGCGTCCAGGCCAGAGACTTCTGATAGTAACTTGTTAAGCCCGAAAACAGACGATCCATGAAAGCTCCCACACGGCTAGTACGACCTGGTGGGTCCATGAATTGTGAACAACGCATTGGAGTAAGAGTTAAGGCTTCGACTAGAGAGAAAGCCACTGCAATTGAGATCGTGACACCGAATTGGAAGAAGTACTTTCCAATAATCCCATCCATCAAGGCGACGGGGATAAAGATCGCCATAATCGCAACAGTCGCGGCAAGAGCTGCGAATGTGATTTCATTGGCGCCATCCAAGGAGGCACGAACACGCTTTTTTCCCTCTTCATGGTGGCGATAAATATTTTCAAGCACCATGATGGCATCATCTACAACAATACCAATGGCAAGAGAGAGGCCCAAAAGGGAGAACGTATTTAGTGTAAAGCCGAGCCAATTTAAAACAATAAAAGCACCAAGTATTGAAGTTGGGATCGCCAAGACGACGTTAATAGTCGCCGCAAATGATCCCAAAAATATCCAGCACACCACAGCTGTTAAAATCGCAGAGAGGGTCATCGTGAAAATTAACTCATTGATTGATTCTTCAATAAATTGAGTGGAATCAAAATTGATCCCAATGCTTGTGCCCTCTGGAAGAACCTTATTAAGCTCTTCCATCTTCTTCTTTACACCTTCTGCGACAGCGACTGTATTTGATCCACGCTGTTTTCTCACCCCAAGACCCACGGCCGTCATGCCATTAACTCTCGAGATCCTTCTCACATCGGCCAGACCATCTTCAATAGTGGCCACTTCACCTAAAAAGATTGGGCTAAAATTCGCAGCTCCCCCTCTTCGAATAAGTGGAAGCTTTTTAAATTCTTCTATTGTTGAAGCTTCGCCCAATGTTCGGACGTTCCTTTCACGTTTTGAATCTTCCAGATAGCCTGACGGAGCTTCCTGATGTTCCGATCTAATTGCATTGACGATGTCTGTGACTGTCATTTGGAACTTATCAAGTTTTTGAGAGGAAACCCATACCCTCAGATTAGGCTCAACATAGCCACCCAAAAAAACATCGGCGACACCCGGAACAGTTTGTATTTTGTCTTTCAATTGATCGCGCACAAACGCCATCAACTCTTTGCGACTCATTTTAGTTGAAGTGACACCCATCCACATAATTGGTCGATCATCTGGATTGACTTTAGTTATGACAGGAGGTTCAAGATCATCAGGTAAATTGCGAGCGGCTTGATTGAGCTTGGATTCAATTTCTGAAACGGCCACATTAATATCTTTTTCAAGACCAAATTCTACGGAGATATTTGCACTGCCAAGCCTAGAACTTGATGAGATCGCTTTCACTCCCTCAACGGCGACGACAGCAGACTCGATCGGATCCACTACATCTAGCTCCATCACTTCCGGAGCTGCTCCCTCATAGGCGACAGAAATATTCACGACAGGAAAATCGACATCGGGAAGCTGACTCACTCCCATGCGTCTGAAAGCTAAAATCCCAAACACAATAAGTGCCAGCATTAACATCCAAGCAAAAACAGGTCGGCGAATTGATAAGTCCGATAAACTCATGGAGCTTCTCCCGAGGCAACCTTAAGCTGGATGAAGGTCAACTCTCTCTCAAGAATGGCACGCTCTAGGCTTCTCTTGGTGTTAATGTAGTCATTCAGTGAAACCAACACATCTAAACTCGTGACCAGTCCATAGCGATAATCTTTTTTATTTTCATTATAAGTCGCTTCAGTGCGTGAGTATGCCTTCTTTAAATCGGCAATGACATGATCAATTGTTTGGACATTTTGCCAGAGGATTTTTACATCTCGCTCAATTTGTCTTTTGAGTTGCTCAAATCCTAAAACCGATTCACGTTTTTTAGAGATCATTTCACGAGACTGGGCCACCACTGTTCCTCCTTGATAAAGAGGAAGACTGACTTGTACACCTACATCCCACTTCGATTTCTCAAGGATACCGGTTCTAAGGCCATAGTAGTTGGCGGTAAAATCAACATTCGGCTGATGCCCAGCCTTCGCTATTTCAACTTGCTTATCGGCCATCAAGACTTCTTGTGACTTTGCCTTAAGGTCGGGACGCTGTTGAGATTTTTGCAAATAGTCACCTAAAGGAGCAGCACTTTCAATTTGAGAAGGAAGACTTCCAAACACAGGGGTATGCGGGGAGCCTGTGACAAAGTCTAAATTCTCTTGAGCTGATTGAAGATTGTATTGGGCCCTAGACACATCGGCCTCAACTGAAGAGAGCTGGGCTTCAGCTTGGAGAAGTTCACCTTTCCTAGAGCGCCCTACCCTTACTCTTTCACGTAACTCCTTAACTCGCTCATCACTATAGTCACGTAACTTCTTAACGCTATTTAAATCATTCTGCGCGATCCACAAGTTATAAAAAACTTGAGCACTCGTTTGCCACAGACCAAGACCAGCTTGTTCACGCAGTCTTTCTTGCATCTCCAGATCAATTTTAGAAAATGAATAGGCCGGATAAGCCGCTCCCCGATAAATAGGCTGAGTCAGATTAACCAGAGCAGAATATTGATTGAGACGCGTAAAGGCGGAACGAGAGCCCGGTGGTGGATCAATTTCTTGATAATTATAACGAGCAGTCACAGTGGGAAGGAGTGTACCGCCCGCCCTTGATTTTCTCTCTACAGCTTGCTCACTTCTTGAATCCGCCATTTTGACGGTCTCTGACTGTTGCTGAGCTAAGTCATGAAGCTTTTTTAGACCATCTGGAATGGAAGCCATCGATTGAGTAATAAGAAAGAAAAAGCTCAAAATCATCGCAGACCTTCATTGAAGAAAAATACATTTTGCTAAAAATTCTACAGATGAGCTAGCTTTTCAACTCAGACAAATATCCGAGCAATTCGCTTTGGTATAAATTTCTATAATTACCCTTCGTCTTAGAGCTAAGATTTCTCATCAACCGTTTACAGGAGAATCTATGACTTTCCCTACAGAGCTAAAAGATCACAGCAAAGATAATTACGTTCAAAAATGTATCTACATGGTGAACCTTTTCAAAGACAAAGATGCTGCTAAGTATGAAGAGCTTAAATTGCGCCTTGAGGCTTTAAAGCCTGAAGAGTCTTGGGATTTTTTTCATGAGCTTGTAGAAATGTATAAAGTTGTGGCAGAGAATGCTCCAGTCGCTAAGCCAGCTCCAAAAGCTAAGCCTGCTAAAGTAGTCGCAAAGAAAGAAGTTAAAGAAGAAAAGAAAGCTCCTGCTAAAAAAGCACCGGCCAAGAAAGCAGCGAAGAAAGCTCCTGCTAAAAAAGCACCAGCAAAAAAAGCAGCGAAAAAAGCGGCCAAGAAAGCTGCTCCAAAGAAAGCTGCAAAAAAAGTTGTAAAAAAAGCAGCTGCTAAAAAAGCGGCTCCAAAGAAAGCTGCGAAGAAAAAGCTGGGAAGAAGAAAAAGTAATTAAGGATTCTCTTTTTTAAAGCTAAGGTAGAGACTCTCTACCTTAGCTCTCGCCCAAGGTGTTTTACGTAAGAAGCTTAAGCTCGATTTGATACTTGGTTCAAATTGAAAGCATCGAATATCAATCATCAACCCCAATTCATCCCATCCATAATGAGTCACTAGCTCTTGAAGAATAGCTTCTAGTGTTTTTCCATGAAGCGGGTCTTTGTGGCTTTGATTAGTCATAGATTCCTTCATCTTTCACGGCCGTGAAAACATTGAGTGGATGCTTTTTTCACTCCTCCCCACCTTAACACTGACTCATGGCATTAATCACTTAAGAATTAACCACTTCAATCGAGGTTTTATGAAAGCATTACTCTTAGTTACTTCTCTCTTTTTAGTCACTTCGGCCTTTGCCCGCTCTTCCATGATTATGGGTGAATTCGGTAACCCAAGTGCGGCCAAAGTATTTAAGGCATTGGCGACCACAGAGGCTGCTGGAGAAAAAGTCATCGAAGGCAGAGACGGAAATCTCACCTGTAAAAGAGGGGAAGCGCGTGGAAAATATTCGTGTACATTTATGTTAAGAAGCGACATTGCTCGCATTAATAATTTTGGGACTGAACAAAGTGTCACATTCAATGGCGATATCGCTGATGAGATTTGGCGCTCTCTTAACGTTATTCAAACTTCAGCAGGCCCAGGAAGAATCATTAAGTCTTTTGCTAACATGACATGTTGGGTGAACGCTCGCATTGGTCAGCCACGCACCGTGGGCTGTAGCATCGGTAATGTTATCGCTCAAGGAATGTCGCTCTAGTTTTCAGGAATACTGACTTCTAGGAGATTCTCATGAAGCGATTGAGGATCGGCGGAATAGAAATAGGGTGAGTAGCTGTCTTTGATAAAATATTTTTGGGGTCTGAATTGACTATCTAATTCGGCCCCATAAATTAAAACCGAATGCCCATTTCCACCATAAGTGACTGGGATTCCTTTTTGAAGTGAAGTTCTTATCTTTTCAATAATCTTCGACATCTTCATAAAATAAGCCACAGTCCCTAGTCGGGCGTCTGAATCAGGATGGAGGGCCCATCCCTCCTTACTGCCTGGAGCATAAGCAATCCATTTCTGCCCCTTAAGAATTTCATGGGTGAACCCTTCATTGATATTAGGCAATGGGGCAAATAAAGATTTGAGTTGATCTTCCAGAGTTCTGTATTTTTCTTCTTCACTACCTGCGCGTTTAATCAGACGAATGATTGAAGGATATCTCCCATCAATGCCACTTAACAGCTCAGAGTATTCTTCAAAGCGTAAAAGCCCATGCTCTTGCGCTAAACTAAAGGCATCCAAAGGAGTGCCACGCTCAGAGGCAAACTCCTCTTCACTTTCAATGAGACGAGACATGCGATCTTTTAAATTTTGATACTGAAAATAGGAACGTGAAAGCTCCATCTTCTCTCGAGGATGCTTAATTAAATAAAGAGTTTCCTGTGCATTTAAAAATGAGTGGACCCAACAGAGTTGAGAGTCTTTCTGATCAAACCCTCTCGTCACTGGAAGCTTAATTGTTTGAATCTTCTGTTTAGCAACACTGCTCAAGCGGATTTCAATCGCATTTCTTAAAGCTTGGGCCTCAAGCTTAGACGCCCAAACGGAAGCTCCCTGAAGGAAGAGAAAAATTAAAAATAGAATTCGCATGGCTAAAGCTTAACCCCAGAGTCTTCAGAAGAGATTAAGTCGTGAATATTTTTCAAATTTTCACCGCTTGATCGCATTTTGTGGCATTAAAGCAGCACTAAAATGGAGCTCAAAATGAAAACCTGGCTATTCCTTTTGTTTTTGCCTGTCTTGGCCTTTGCTGAGACTTCCTTTCAAACGGTAAAAGTCGCTGATGGATCAATCGCTGAGTGCAAGGGGCCGGTAGACGCCTTTATTCATAAGCGTGGGGCCTATCGTCTTGAAGCCGAAAGCCCAGTGATCAAGGGTGATTGGGCTATTTTTGATGTGAAATTGACTTTTTTGGCCTGCAAAGAATCTCAAGGGAGCTGGGGCTTTCAAGTCGTCTCCCCCTTCTCAATGCTTAATTACAGCCTCTTTGCTGAAGAGGTTCAAGTTGAAACTCTTGATGCCTTCCTGACCCTGACTCGTGAAGAGGCATTCCTCACCAGCATGAGCTGGAGCCCGGAAAGTCATAGAGTTGCAGTAGGCTTAAGCGATCTCATGAGTTCAGATGAGAAGGCCCTCTATGAGACAGGCGCAGAGTTAGAGCTCTCTGTCGATTTTCAACTCGAAAAAGACCTTCGCTTTAGTTCAAAATCCGGTATTGTCTCGGATGAGAGAGCAGTATATGGTGCCTACCGTAGACACTTCTCATTAAAAAAATAAGGTCGATTATGAGTACTCCCAGCAATACCGTTTATATAAGTAACCTGAGCTACAAGCGCGATCGCAACGGACTTAAAAGCCTGTTCGCTCGCTATGGCACAATTAAAAATATAAAGATCATTATGGAGCCCACGACTCAGCAATCGAGAGGTATGGCTTTCATTGAAATGAGTAGTGTGGCCGAGGCAAAGAAAGCGATTGAAGGCCTCAATCAAGCCATGATCGATGGGAGAACTGTCAAAGCTAATTTTGCGATTCCTTTAAAGCCCTCGAGTGTGAGCAAGATTAAAGAAGTTCAAAAGAAGCAGAAAGACCTAGAATTTAAAGATGTCCAACTGATGAAGAAGGCGAGAAACGAGGCGAGAAGAAAGGCCAATCCCTTTCGCTAAATAAATCTGCTAAGATAGAGATCATGAATAGCTTCAATCCTCAATGGAATCAGCTCGGTCTCTATTACATCCCCTCTGAAGGCCATTATCAAAGCTATTTCCTTAAACGCAGCTGGGGTAACTACCTCTTCTTCCCTCACCCCAATGTTGATCAAATGTTCCCTTTTATCCTCGCGAGCGGTGGTATTTATAAAGTCTTCGACTCCACTCTTCCTTATCCTGGAATGAATAAAAAACTTTTTGATAAGTTCGGGGCGCCCACTATTGGTGTTCAAAGAGAGCATCACGAGGACTTTTTAATTGAATCATTTCCCTCAGACTATTTTGATGTCGATCTTGAAATCAAAGCCTCACAGTTTATATTAAAAATTAAACGAGACCCATTCTGCTTTTTAGATGCAGGAGGCGAGAAACCTCTAGTTGAGATGCCCATCCTGAATCGTTTAAAAGACTAGTCTTCACAGCCGTGAAATCCGTCGATAAGTAGAAATTTCAATCATGCTCATTAATTTTTTAGACATGGCAAAACAGTCTCAACAACGGAGGCTCTATGAAAATCATTTTACTCGCCACTCTTTTTATCACTCTAAATGCACAAGCAGCAGGCATCGTTATGGCTAACTTCGCCCAAGCAAAAGATTCAAAAACTATGTTTGCCGCAATGAAGATTGCGGAAGGCAGTGATGGAAAAAGAATTGAGAAATCCGATGGCACACTTGAATGCTATGATGAAGGCTCACAAAAATTTATCTGCGGACTCCTTCTTCCAGAAAAAAATGTGAAAGTAATTTCAAAGACTGAAGTTGAGTTTAGTGGTAAGATTGCTGATAGTATTTGGGACAATGTTGAGGGGAAAATTATCGCCAGAGCTGGGGCCTCAACTTTGAGTGTAGCGAACCTCACATGCACCAAAATGGTCTCTCCGATGAGTACGAGTGTAAAATGTGTCGCGAAGAAACTTATATTGGGTGGAGTGAACTTATAATTATAAAATTTTTCAGAGCTTTTTCTTTCTTACTTCTTATTAGCTGCTCCCATGGGCCTCATCGAAGCGTGCCTTTTATAGCACATACTGGAGAGGGGTCATGGGATAGCTATCTTGCCATAAATCTAGAATCCAAAAAATACGAAAACTATAAAAAGCTCATTGAACGAGAAAAGAAAAATGCTCTTATTTCTCGCGGTGAAAGTCATATCACTGTCATTACTCCAGTAGAGTTTTGGAATCTCTTGCGTCCTCAAGGGATAACGATTGAAACCCTTAATCAACTGGCGCAAGAGGCAAATATTCAAGCCTTCCCATTTAGAGAAATCTGCCTTGGAAAAGGGGTTTTGAAAAATGAGGAAACCTATTATGTTGTGATCCACTCTCCAGACATATTGAATTTTAGAAAGAAGATTCAACTGCTACTAAAAGAGCCAAATAAATTTAGGCCTGAAAACTACTACCCCCACATAACAATCGGCTTCACTCAAAGGGATCTTCATGAAAGTGACGGAGTTCTCAAAGATGAAAAGAGTTGCTTTAAGTCAATTCAGTGAACCTTTGCCCTAAACCCTTGCACCCCCCCTCCCCCCCTCAAAAGAGATAACCCCTTAAAAGGTCGATCCAGCGCAAACCATCTTCTAAAGAAAGCTAAGATGGTCAGAGCTATTAAATATTTAAAAGAGATCCGATAAGTAAATCGATGAAATTAGACCTTCGCCCTTTAAGCCGTACTCTTATAATCCTGGCAGGACTTCTTGCCTTTAATGCTTTGGCGCAAGAAGATTGTGAAAAAAAATTCAAAGATGAGCTACAAAAACTTATTCTCGAAGACTCACGAGGCATACTCGGCCTCCAATTTAAGCTGACAACACTAAAAATGCTCAAGCGAACAATTGCCTCAAGCAGCTCTACACTTGAGGAGCAAATAAAAAAAGATTCGCAACGCCTTAAAGATTTCAATATTGCAGACCAGACTGTGACCACAAAACTTGAAACGCTTTATGATAGTCATGCAAGAGATGATGCAAAGAAAGTCCTCGAACACTACGACTCCCTGAAAGAGAAATCGGTGACCGCTAGTTATTGGAAACTCAATACAAGACTTGATAATAGAGATGCCTCCACTCTCATACTGTTTGATCAGTTAACTAATCCTGATTCTGGGTTTGATAAGATGGATGTGGCCATCACTTGGCTTTATCAAAAACTGGCCGATGAAGTGGCAACAGTCTCAGGGGCCGGCTCAATTGGTTATAATAACTTAGAAATAAGCAATCAAATCTCAAGATTTATTGGCGCAAAGAAATCAGGCGAATCCATCGACCAAGAGATTCAAGACATCGATGCCGTCTTGAATGATTTTTTTAAAACCAGCGTTGCTTCAATTAAAACTAATCTTGCAAGCTGTATTGTAGACAATAAGCTCCCAAATGGATGTGAACTCAACGAGGATACTCTCTCAAAAGAGGTTGCAAGCTTGTTGTTCAACATGGATGAAGTAAGCACAAAACTTGCATTAAACTCAACCTCCATAAGATCAACTCGCACACAAGGTGGCTCATTAGTCAGTGCAAATGAAGACGGGACCACGACTTCAAGCACGAACGGAGGCTTGAGACTCACAGTTAATAGTGACGCCGCTTCAGGTGGAGGAACTGCAAGACCAACTCGAGGTGGCGGTAGACCTACAGTCACAAGAAAGCCGGCCTCCACTGGAACACCGACCAGAAGGTCAGCTCCAGTCACCCATCCACCAGGAAGTAAGGATGAGGGTCATGCCTGCCATCCGGACGAGAGAAAGACGGCAAAAATTTTAGAATCACCTGAGCTTGAGAGAATCGAGAAAGCTTTTGAAGTTTTAGGACAAATCCTTAAGGCCAAGCATGCCCCTAAGCCCGGAATGCATCGAGCAGGAGAGCGTGCCAGAAAGAATGAAATTGCCTTAGTAGAATACAACGGCTGCTGTAATGGAAAAAAAGTTCCTGTTAAAGATTATGAAATTCGAATCGCATTTGTGCAGTCATATTCAATGCGATTTTTTTGGGGAATACCCTATGGAGCAGAGCTTGGGGTAAGAGGAACCGTAGATGTCGGTGTAGGTGGTGAATTTAAGGCCAGCAACCCCTCTTGTAATCAGTCCCGTTGTGGAGGCATAAAAGTGCGCATTGACCCTTCTCTAGCAGTTTATGCTGAGGTTTTGGCCGATCTCGGTGGAATTGAAGGTGGAGTCAAGTGGTACCCAGATGCAGGACTTATGCTTTGTGGGGGAGACCTTGAAGCAAAAATGAAAGTTGGTGAGATTCTTCTTTATTATAAAGTGACCGCCGGATGGGTCTTTGGTTGGGAAGATCGACTCGAAATGAACCATCACCTTGGCATCTCTCCAAGTGCTGGTCTTAGTAAACATTTTAAAATTTTCTAACATGAAGCCTATCCTTTTATTTATAATTTTCATCACCAACACGGCCTATGCCATCCAAGTGAAGATTCCAGTCAATTTTGATGGCATTAAAGAGGATCCCAAAGCAAGGCAGGGTGAATTTTTCGTTTATAATCTTGAGGGCAAAATAAGTGAAGAGAAGATCACTCCTGAAATGAGAGTGCCTGCCAAAAGACTTGAAGATGTCGCATCAACATTGATTTATGCCTATCAACAATCAAACTCTGAACTATTTAAATCTCTCTTCGATGAGACAGCACTAGAGAAGATTAACTCCATTCCTAAAAAATCGTTTGAAGATAGATTTCAGAGTTTCAAGAGTATTGAGCGTCCAGTTTTAGAGTTTTATTTTAAGCATCTGAATGGATACATATCGAAATGGAAAGAAGACAAGGCCAACGGCAAAACGGAGCTTCTCTTTATCACAAATCAAAAGGGCTGGAAGATCTCAGATTTCAATGCCAATGAAAAAGATGCCCTCTTTTATAATATTTCAAATTACCTCACCTATCGAAACTTTTCTTTCTCTCAAAGTGTAGTTACAAAAAATGTCGACTTCGCAAAAAATGATTACATTTTAGAATTGAAAACCACACATCCCATCATTTCTTTTTTTAAACTCAGCGAAGGTGTATGGGAGAAAAAGATTGAAATGAGAGACAACGTAAAAGAGAAGTATCTTTTACAAGACGAAAACCCGGCCTCTGGTTTAGTAAAAATTAAATTTGATCCAGACATTTTTACGGCAAGAGAAACTCATGACATTTTAATTGTCTCGAGCACTTATCCTATAAAGTATCTCCCTCAAAGCTTTGCGAAGACTGGTCAGCTCAAGATCTCGATTCCTTAAAGGGGCGCGCCCTCTTTAAGCCAAGCCTTCAAAAATGCCATGGCCTCAGGTTCTCTGGAATCGAGAGTGTAGCTTGGTGGCATCTTGCCCTCACTCAAAGTGAGCCACAGTTTACTCTCAAGTGGGTCATTCACATTCACGACAGTCATCAAAGAATTGTAATCATCTAAATGAGGGAGATAAGAGTCACTGCCAAAGTGGCATGAGGCACAGTTGTTTTTGAAAACGACTTCTTTCACATTTTGATAATTTTTTTCAAGTCCTGAGATATCAATCTGAGGAATGAGAAGTTCTGTTTGTATATCATGGCAGGCCATGTATTCAGATTGAGCTGGTATACGGCTGACATAGACCGGTGGAGCTTGCGTGCAAGCCGCAAGGATCAAAAGCAGAAGGATTCTCATTTCGTTTGCTCCTTGATGCGATAGATGCGACCTGAGTCTGTGGTGAAATACACCAGTCCTTCAGGCGAAGCTTTCACGTCACGAATTCTTTCATTTAAATCTAAGGCCAGACGGTCCTCACAAGCCGTTTTGCAATTTTTAATATCGATCACATTTAAATGCTGAAGTGCAAGTGCGCCCAAGAGAAAGCGATCTTTAAAAAACTTCATCTTATTGGAGCGATAAACCAAAAGTGAGTTCGGAGCAATCGAGGGGACGTAATACTTAATTGGCTGCTCCATCCCTTCTCTCTCACTCTCGCCGCGTCCTACAGGGCCGCCCGAGTATTCACGGCCATAAGTGATTTCAGGCCAGCCGTAATTTTTCGTTTTATCAATCAAATTAATTTCGTCTCCACCCATCGGCCCATGTTCACTGACGTAGAGTGTGTTGGTTTTAAAATCAAAATCAATCCCTTGAGGATTACGATGACCATAGCTCCATATCTCTTTCATGGCCCCTGCAGTGGCCACGTAAGGATTGTCACTTGGTATGGTGCCATCAAGATTTAAGCGTAAAACTTTTCCCATGTGCGCCTTAAGAGATTGCGCCAGTGGGGCCTGACCTCTCTCTCCTACAGTAAAGAAGAGATGATCTTTATTATCAAAAGCAATCCTTGAGCCGTAATGATGGGCCGTGGATTGTGCAGGTCTTGCGATCAAAAGGTCTTCCCATTTCTCAAAACTTTCATCCTGAAGATTGACTCTTGAGCGGGCCAGAGCGGTCGTTTGAAGAGAGCCCACTTTCTTTGAGTAGGTCACATAAATATAAGGCTCTTTTGAAAAATTGGGATGAATGGCCACATCCAGAAGTCCACCTTGTCCTGAATCATAAACCACTGGAGGATTCTTGAGAGTCCGCACCACTCCGCTCTCAGTATCCAACAGATAAAGCTGTCCACTTTTTTCAGTGAAGATAGCTTTTGTTTCGCTGAAAAACTCGATGGCCCAAATCGTAGCGAGTCCATCCGTGATTTTTTCAATCACAAACGAATCATTTTCCACTTTAAATTTTGAGACTGCCGTAGGAGCCGCGAAAGCTTGGGACAAAAGAGAGAGTGCAATAAGGATATAGATTTTCATCCTTAAAGAGTGACACTAGGGGGCCATGAGAGTCTAGGGGAAAGGAAATGACCATCCATCCTAATTATGTAATTTCAATTAGATAACTAAACTACTTTTTGAAAAAAACCAGTAAGTTACACTTTTTGTCACATACTGGAGGAAATTTTAATTATTGAATTCTTATCATACCCCCAAGAAATTCCGACAAGCTCTTACTCAACAGGAGAGCTCAATGAAAAAAACAATTCTTGTCGTAACACTTATACTTTCATTCGTTGCCGAAGCCGGCCGTGGCAAAAATCAAAGGAAGAGAATAGAAGGTGGCGTGAATAGTGGCTCATTAAATGAGAAAGAAGCTGCTAGGCTCTCTAATCAACAGCAACGAATCCAAGAGAACAGAGAAGAGTATAAAGCCGATGGTGAGCTAGACAAGAAGGAGAAAGCCAAACTCCATCATCAAAGACAGCGAGCTTCAAAAAATATCTATAAGCAAAAGCACGATAAGCAGGAATCCAACTAAAATAAAAAAGCCGGCATAAAGCCGGCTTTTTTTATATTTGGTGCCCAGGAAGGGACTCGAACCCCCATTCCTCGCGGAGCTACCACCTCAAGGTAGTGCGTCTACCAATTTCGCCACCTGGGCAAGACAGATGTGAATTAGAGGTCAAAATTTAAGGGATTTGGCCGCTCTTGTCTAGAAAGTTTAGCGGCGAATTGAATCATCAACATCGGAAAGATAGAAACGGAGACGCTCTAACCCTTCGCGCAAACCATTCAATTGACCTTCGAGCGTATGCATCATTTGATCTTCACGCTGATGGGCCTTAACTGTTGGAGGTGTCACGACCCCGACCAATTCTAATTCTTCAAGTGAATCAAATTCAGAGAATTCATTAAGTAGATTTTCAAGAGGGTCTTCGCTCTCTTCGACTTCAAACTCCACCATTGAGGGTTTCAATAGTGAGAGCTTTTCCGAAATTCCTGTTTCCAACATCTGCGACATGAGCTCAGCCTTTTTGCTCCGACCTTTATGGCCAGACTAGCGTTCCTACGGAGATACGTTTTGCATCTCACGTGCCAGATTAACCTCTTTTCAGAAATTTATTTCTGGGCTTCTGAGAGGAACGCTAACATGGATTTTCGCCGTCTTGGGGAACTCTAAGGCCTAGTATGGAGTTTTTATATGTTCAACCCTTCATCACCTTGGCCAAATACTCGACAATAGGGGGATTTTTCCGCCTCGACGAGGCCCCAAAGACTCAATAAAATTGAATGATGAACGAGCCCGTTTGCCGCAACTGCCGCCATTACTTCATTACCTTTGACCCTCAAAGGCCCTATGGTTGCCGTAAATTTCAAATCAAATCTCGAGAGATCCCTTCGCGCGTGGTGGCGAGTGCCGGAATGGGTGAATGTCAGGGATTCGAAGCCAAACCCTCAGCAGGGGCCGGCAGAGATTTACCTAAGTCAAAATAACTAGGCATCGCCTCGAGTATAACCGCTCCCCCTAAACAGACTTCATCTTGATAAAAGACCACTGATTGTCTCGGAGTGATGGCCCTTTGAGGTTCATCAAATCTCACCACCAGCTTCTCTCCCACTTTTTCAACCAAGCAGGGGCGATCTTGCTGGCGATAGCGAACCTTGGCCGTGCAACGAAGAGGGAAAGTGGGCTCATCCTTTATCCAAGTGGCCTCAATCGCTTCAAGGCCATCGCTAAAGAGGGCCGGATGATCTTCACCTTGAACCAGAACGACTTCATTTTTAGCGATATGCTTTTTGGCCACAAACCACGGCTCCCCAGGGCCTCCCACACCAAGGCCTTTACGCTGGCCTAAAGTATAAAAACACACACCATCATGTGGACCCAAGCGAGCTCCTTTAAGATCCACAAACTCGCCCTTAGTCGTCTCAATATACTGAGAAAGAAATTCTTTAAAATCACGCTCTCCAATAAAGCACACTCCAGTGGAGTCTTTCTTCTCACTGGTCGCGAGCTTAAACATAGCCGCAAGCTCTCTGACTTTCTTTTTTGGGATCTCACCCACGGGAAAGAGCACACTCTTTAAAACTGATCCTTCAATCGCATGCAAGAAGTAGCTTTGATCTTTGCTGGCATCCACACCTTTTAAAAGCTCACCATTTTTTGTGCGGCAGTAATGGCCTGTGGCCACAAAATCTGCGCCCAGCATTTTTGAGTAATCAGAGAAAACTTTGAATTTAATTTCGCGATTACAAAGAATATCAGGATTAGGTGTATGTCCTTCTTTATACTCTTTTAAAAAAGTCGCGAACACTTGATCACGATACTGCTGACTAAAATTCACACTATAAATAGGAATATCCAGTTCACCGGCCACTCGTTTAGCATCTCTCCAATCAACCTCGGCCGTGCACTCCCCTGATTCTTCTTCCCAATTTTTCATAAAGACGCCGATGGTCTTATAGCCCAAAAGTTTGATGAGTAAGGCGCTCACCGAAGAATCCACGCCACCAGACATACCGACAACAACCGTCTTTTGGGCACGCTCATTGAATGCAACATCAGTCACATCAAAGCCAAGCTCACTTAATAGGGATTTAGGATCCATAAGGGGTCACTATCCCCTCTGGTTTGAGAGTGGTCAAGTAGAGGGAGGCTAGAAGCTGAAATCTTTATCTATCTCAACTGTTTGTTTCCCGTTTTCGCCCTTCGCTTCAATGGAAATTTTATTACTTGGCCAGTGACGGGCGAGTCTAAAAATTCGACCAGAAAGCAGCACCTTAGCGTTTTTCCCACGGCGCCTAAAAACGGTAAGGTCTTCCCCCACAGGAAAGCTCTCCTCACCCTCTAGAAGCGTCACCCACGCGCCTCCTAACGTTCGTGGAGTCACCATCACTTCAGAGTCTTGCAGGCCGCCACCGTGATGAATAAAGCCTTTCATGGGAGCAGAAAAATCAACTCCCTCTCCCCAACGGCAATGCCTTAAAAAAGCCCCTTTATCCTTAAAATACTCTACTGGGGCCACTAAGAGTTCTTTGGCTTTCCATCTTGCTTCGACTATCAACATTTCAACTTCATTTTGATTTTTAATTTCTTTCCATGGCACTCCAAACTGCATGGTATGGAATCCTAAATGACGACCTAGAAGATTCTCCCCATCAGCTTTCAAGACCTCGCCTTCTTTTCTAAACGACTCAGGGAGATGGTGCTCTAATAGATCGTTCACTTGCTTAATGGGTGGAAGACACCCCCCAAAACTCAACGTTCTCACAGGAGGGTGAAGTGAGAAATTTTCGGCAATTTTTAAAACTTCTTTTCTTTGAAGCTCAGAGAGTGGAAGTTCCATTTTTGATAAAATATCTTGAGAGATACCGGCCAATAATCCGGCCTGATCAAAAGTTAAATCGTTGGAGGAGTGCACACTCACAGGAGCCCCTGGAGCTGAGCGCATGAGTTTTGCATAGTGCCCAGTCGCAATCGAGCCGCACTCAAGCTCTTTCATTTGTTGAGCTAAGATATGCATTCTAAAAGCATGACAATCCTTACAGGTTCTCGGGCGGCGAGCTTCTGCTTTTGCAGCTATCCATCCTTCTAGGACTTCTTCTGCAAACTCTTCTCTGGGTCTTACAATCGTGAGTGGAATTTGGAGGTGATCGCAAAATTTTTTAACGGCCGTGATTCGCGCTTCCGTTTGATGACAATAGAATGCACTGTCGCCTGTTTCTAAAAATTGCTCTGGAGTACTGGCGATAATCACTCCATAGGTCTCACGCTTTTGAATGCGCAAAAGATAGGCCGCCACCATAGAATCGAGTCCTCCCGAGAGACCAACTAAGACAGGCAACTGCTTCTCTTTTCCGACCACACAACTCTCCTAAAGATCAAATTTAAGGGACACTCAGCTCTATTATGCCGGTAAGCTTTGCTCCTTACTAGCCCCTTCTAAAGCTCCTTTTATTTCTCCCGAAAGGAATAATGATGAGTGAACAACCGACAAAAAAGTATGGAGTCAGTCTTTGGGTGGCCAACACACCAAAGGAGAGCAATGCTCTAAAGGACTTCATGTGCTGGATGCGCCTAAACGCCCCGCGTGTGCGCTTTAGTCATGCCAACCAACACACTTCTCTTCACACGGATCTCTCCATCACCGAGAACTTGCTACTCGCGGCTGAAGAGATGACCCAATACGGAAGTTATCACGAAAAAGAAGCTCATCTCAATGAGCGACTGGAAGCTGAGGGATTAAAAATCTTGGCCTCTTGGTTTAAGAATCCCAGACGTTTTACCCATGAACTAAGTGTTCAAGAAAAAACGATGGCTTCAATTTGTTTTGCACTCTTAAGACCAGCAGAAGTGACCTTGGTTGATCTGTGTGGGATTGAACTTGAACCGCTGTGTGTGGCCCATCTTCAAAAGATACTTGAAGAAAAATCACAAACTCGTCACATCACCGTTAGAGTATCGAATAGCTCTTTATGGGAAAAATTTGATCATGACCAATTCGAGAACTCATCGAAGGGTCTCAAGCGCAAGAGCGCCTAATAGCGAAGACTACAATTAATTTTTATCGCCGTGGTCGTAAACTTATTCATAGGTTTGATTCTTATCTGCATCGGCCAATCGCCTAGATTGATCTCACAAGAGGCCGTGTTTTGAAAATCACGCCAACTCATTTTTGCAATTTTCTCTTCAACCATTTGCATATCATGCGCTCTCACCTCTACTTTCTCAGGATTTTTTCCATTGATTTCGTGAAAACAGATCACTTGCAATAATTCACGCTCTCCAAAGCCACAGAGGCGCGCCAGACCCAAAGAGAAGACTTGTGGGTAGGAAGAAGAGATCTTTTTTAGAACTAGATCCAGCTCACTGGCCAGGCGTGCATAAAACGAGTGCATGACCTCTCTCATCTCCAGCGGCAACTCTCCAGGCAGCTCACTTAAACCCTTCATGCGCCAATTCTGCCAAGAATCATCTTCCTCTAGGCCCGCCATCTCATGAAGTGTTGAACGCATGATCGCGAACTCCGCATCTACCAGTTGATTATAGGATTGCTGCCAATCTGAAACTTGAGGAGCTTCGAAATATTGAGTCAAAAAACTTTTGATTCCACCAGATTTTGTATTCACCGATCCATGCAGTTTATTGAGTTTTAAACTCACAGGCTTCTCATTAATAAGAAAATCCGCTTCATGATGAACAGACTGCAGCTGAGCCGTGAGAGTGACATTTTTTATTTGAGCCTTATAGACTTGAGTAATTTTTAGGGCCACTTGCTTCGACCATAGCGGAAGAAAACTCACTAACTCAGGGTAGAGTTCACGAGTCATATGATCTTGTTGCTCTAAGACTCTTTGATAAGTTTGGGGAAGATTTTTAAGGAAGCTTGCTTCAATCTTTGAAATCTTAGCGACTTCATACGCGCAAAGATATTCAAAGAGTGATCCTTTTATTTCATTAAAAAGAGCTTCTTTATTTTTTAAGCTCACGCTACTTCGCCCAATAAGCTTCTTCCAAACTATCTTCCCTCTCAGGAAGGCCTCGCGAGAGACGTGGAGAGTTCTGCGAGAGGACTTCAAAGCTCACGCGATTAGCATATTTAGAAATTTGCCCAAGCGATGAGTAGGATAAATAACTGGCTCATGCTTTGGAGAATTGGGCACCATTTGGCGATGATAGAGGTTGGCCGAAAGATCATGAAGAACGGCCGCCAAAGCTGCATCTCCTGCGCCATTGGTATTTTTTATGACCTGAGGCCCACCCATGAATGGATTAATATGAGTGAAAATTTTTACAGGATTTTCACAGCGGGAGCGACGCATTCCACGAGAATACTCCCACATATTGTATTCAGGAATGGATTTTGAATGAAGAGGATCTTTCGTATGACGAAGCTTATCTTTATCGCACCAGCCTGCAAGATAAAGACCCTTGGCACCTACAGTGAGAAGCACCATATCGACCCACTCAAGCAACGCCTCACTTGAGAGAAGAGGATCATCAATGCCGTTAAGGGCCTTGGCCTCTGAACTATTCATAGCGATGACGTCGGCATAGTCCTTAATAAAGGGAAGAAGAAATTCTTTTTGCTCGGTCACAAGGCCTGAAGATCCGAGGGAGAGAACGACTGGGACATTGGCTTCTTTGGCAATCTTTGCAGCATGGATCGTCGCCTGACATATTGGAGCGGAGGCATCTCTGAAGACATAGGCCGAAAGGAGTAAAGCGGAAGCCCCTTGAATGACTTCAGCAGGAATACTTTCTGGACGTAAACTATTCATGTACCCCTTAGAGATGGCAAAAGTTCTCTCACAATCAGGAGTCACAAATGTAAGAGCGCGGCCCATAGGCCTATCACTAGGTTGAAGATAACTTAAATTCACCTTTGAGCTGGTGTTGCTTATATATTTAAATGCGTAGTCGCCCACTTGAATATGTTTATTAATAGCACCCAAAGCGACAGAGGGTGATTCAGAGAGAATAGAGAAATTATGAAGAGTATTACCTACGGCCCCACCAGGGTATTCTCCACCGATTTGATTTTTTTCTTTAAAATAAGAATAAATCTTTTCGGCCAGCTCATCATCAACCACAAAGGATTGACCCTTCGCAAACTTATGCTCAAGAAGAAATTCATCGGTGACTGGAATTTCAATATCAACGAGCAGTTGATCAATACCGACAACATAAACATTCCCACGGCGAGAGATGGCTTCATCAAATGACTCGCGTGAGCGCTCTGTAACTGGGAAATAATGCTTTGTTTTCCTGCGGCCTGGAAACTTCATGAAAAATCCTCTGACAAAGATGGCCTAGACTAATCTAAGGCCAACCTATACGACTAGGGGCCGATGGACTTTAATGCCCCAAATATGGTAAATTTTACGCATGTTTCAATCTGATGCCCCGGCTAAAAAGCCCCTATTTACCTTTCACCCTCCTCTCACAGATAAGCCAGTGGGATTAGTCTCTATTCCGCACTCGGGAGAAGATGTTCCAGATGAATTCCTGAACTACTTAGCGGCTGACATTAATGTCATGCGTGAAGATGTGGATTTTAAAGTTGATGAACTGGTCGACATTGAAGCTTTGCAAAAAGCTGGAATTGGCGTGCTCGTCGCTCATGTTCACCGTGTCTGCGTCGACCTCAATCGCTCTCCTGAGCAGAGTGTCCTCTTCTGGCAAGTGAATACCAAAGGTGTGCCTCTCGTTAAAAAGAATCCTACGGATCAAGAGCGCAGTGATTTTATCCAGCGCTATCATGCTCCATTTTTTGAAATTTATTCCTCTTTGATTCGCGATTTAGAGAGAAGACTTAAAGGTGCTGTCCCTGTTGTTGATCTGCACAGTATGCCCTCTCGTGCGACGGCTTATCATATGAAGCAAAATCCCAATCAAAGACAAGAGCGTGCTGACTTTTGTGTGAGTGATCAGCGCGGAAAAACATGCAGCGAAGAGTACATCAAATGGTTTACTCACTCACTGACACAGTTCGGACATGAAGCCGTTATTAACGATCCCTACATTGGTGGATACGTAACCACTTTTGTTGATGGCTTTCGAACGAATAACATTCAGATTGAAATCAATCGTAGAATCTATATGGATGAAGTTAAAAAAGTTCTTATTCCTGAAAAAGCTCCTCAAATTAAAGAGCTTCTCACTCGAGTTTTATCTGAAGGATTGGCCAAATATTCCGCTTAATGGATGATGAGCTTATCTCTTGATTTTGTTTTCTTGAGTTTGTCTTCACGCGCTTTTCTCAAAAATTCATTCATCTTTTCAGCAGGGCTAACCTCTTCAACTTTCGGCGCGACTTTTGGTTTCTCTAAGAGCTGCTTTCTTTCCGTAATCGCCTCAAGCTCAATTTGCCTTTGAAGTCGAATCTCAGGTTCATCCTCATCAAGACCGATGTCTCGAGTGGTAAACGTTTTCTGATAACGTGAGTAGACATACTTATAGAGTGGCTTTAGTTGAGGCCCATTCTTTGGCCCTCTCTCAAGAAAATAGATCATCTCTTTAAGCATTTCGACATCTTCCATATTATGCGACCAAGCACTTAAGAGATAGAGCATCCCCTCTTGATCCGTCTGGCGAATGAAGCTCAACTGTTTAAACTCTTTGTAAATGATGGATGCTAGCGAGGGATCAGAACTTCTAAACTGAATGCCTTTGATCATTCGTGATCTCAAATCTTCTGAATCGGCATTATTTCTCTCCGTCACGATGAGATAAGAAAGGAGTAATCCGCGATCGAAGCTAAAAATAATTTCTGTGCGATAGTCTTTATCTTTTGAAGGAATTTCAATAAAGGCCATCCCGTCATTTTCGAGAATCCCAAAATCATCAAAACCACGAGGAAGAAGCGCTGAGCGCAATTGAAGTATATAGAGATTGTAGACCATATCCTCAAAGGGAAGGTCCCATCCCACGATTTGTCTTGAAAATAGATCTTTCCAAATCTGTTCAGATGTTTTGGCTTTTAGGACTTTTTTCACCAGTGGTAACTTAAATAACTCTTGAGACTCAAATTGATCACTCCATGCACCACTTTTAAGTAAAAATATTTTTGCAATTTGGCGGCCTGAAGGCCCTTTAATGTCGACACCGATTTGTGGCTCTGCACTTCCTGGAATCAGTTGAATAATAGGAATCGTGCGAAACATGGGATGCCCTGTCGGAAGAGGAACCACCACATCTCTTAAATGAAATTCTTTCCACAGTCCGGAGAAATCCGTGCTCGACTCTCCTGCTTTTCTCATCGCCCCGGGCTTTAAGAAGCGATCTTCAAAACGATTAAGTTTATACAGAGTGTGAGAAAGTTTGCCGTGAATGACCTGATCATAAACATAATATGGCAGTACCCTCGTGGCGACATAAGCGCCAAATATCGGGACGGCCAAAATAAGCAGCACCATTATCAGGCGCTTCATCTAATAGTTTCCATAAGCTATGAATTTCTTTACGGCATATATTAAAAAAACTGGAATCCCTTAATATTCCGTTGAATCAACCGACAAGGTAGGTGGATTAATGGGTTTTACCCGGGATTTTATTTATGAAAACACTATTTTCAGTACTCACTATTCTATTAGTCGCTCAAGGCTGTGATGCTCCTCAAAGAGTGAGAACATCCGGAACGACCTTTGATAGTAATCTGGGAACAAGTGGACAGGACTCTTCGGGAACAAATTTTGGTACAGCAGGCTCTACTGGCGGCACAACGACCAGTGGAACCACAACTGGCTCAACGAGTGGTGGAACCACAACAGGTGGCACCACGACTGGTGGGCAAACCATTAATTGCATCAAGACTGCCACAGCTTATCATGCAGGACTTGGTAATGTAGACGTTTGCCAAGATTCGGCCAATGAAGTGTATTTTAAATTGACCTACAGTACGACAGATCAAAATGATGGAACATGTATTGTCCCAATGTACAAAGATGGAAGTGGGAACTCTACCTACCTAGGCTCTGCTCAGTGTACAAAACATAATCAAGGACAAGTTGTTTACGGAAACGTCAGTAAAAACCGTAATGGCTACTCTGGCTATCAAATCAACAGTGTCATGGTCTTGAAATATTCTGGAACCAATGCTTTCTTTCAATGTATGAATGCTTATGGAACTTACTTCCAAAGCTGTATGGCCCAATACAATAACAATCAGTTTTATCAAAGTTACTGTAACACTCAGGCCACCAATTACATGACAAACTTGTGTAATACCTTTAAGAACAATTATCCATACTCACAAGTCTCAACACGCTAGTGCATATTCTTGCGCTGGACCATGTCTCCGGACAGCCAGCGCTTGAGCCAGCTCGTATGTTTGGTGGGTAAAATCAAAACGGGCACTAAGACTTCACCCTCTTGATCTTCATTCATAACCGGGGCTTTGAGACTTACGACGAAAAGCCAAACGATGGACTCTTCCTCAAACATTTTCAGTTGAACTTGGATGGTGTGGCCGTCCCATTTTTGCTCCCAGGTCTCATCTGCCGACTGCAAAGCTTCTGGGACTCGCTCTGTGTATTCAGTAAATTCTTCGAAGGGAATATCACCATCATCTCGATGCTGAATAACCCAAGCGAGTAGCTCACTTTTCTTCTGAGCAATCCACTCAACTGTATCTTCTGGTAGATAAAATTCATCGGACATGGCCCTAGATCCTCCCTAATGTCCTTAAATCTACCACAAGAAGGAAAAACTTCCCCGCTGTGGTTCATTCTTGCCTCTGGGGTATTATAAAAGGAGCCCAGACAGGATGTCGGGGTTAAATCACAGGAAGTGGAACTCATGTCTCAGATTCAATCGCAAATCTCGCAAACGCCTACACCAAAAGATGAACTTGGCCTTTTACTCACTTTAGCGGCTCAGGGGCATCTTCCCCTCTTCCATAAAGAATGGATAAGAGATTCGTTCACTGATAACAGAAGACTGAGTTTTGCCAGAGCAAGTCGTATCGTAGAAGAAGGCATGAAAAAATTAGAACGCCACCAGAGTTGGTCGCGTAAGCAAACTGCTCTTGGTGCTCTAACAACTGCTGATAGAAGAGAATTTATTCAGTCCTTTTTTAAAATGGTTGAATACAAAGCGCTTGATCAATTAAAGGAGCTGCATTGATTCGATTGCTCGCAAGTCTTGCCATTTTACTTTTTGCGACTTCAGCTTTTGCTGAATATAGAGTCTATCAATATCTAGTGAAACCAAAGAACACACTTGCCATGGTCACGGCCGCACAGGCCAAGGCCATGCGATCCACACTCAATCCACAAGCTTTTGTGGCCTATAACGGTGGCTCACAATCCATTGAAGCTACTCTTGTTAGAACATGGATGTGCCAAGGCCATACTGGCAAAAAAGATTACTGCCCTCACCCCTCTGAGAGGCTCAATCCATGAGTAGTGTAAAAGAAGTTAATTCCGTCAATCAACGCTCGTTGCAGACTCTGCAGAGAAAGAATAAATCCGAGCTTGATCATCTGAGTAAAAAGCATGAACTCGATGTAGAAGATATTAAAAAAGCCCATGATAAAGATATTCATCAGCTCAGAGATGCTAATCAAATTGAAATTGCAGAGGAAGTTCAAAAAAAAGAAGAAACCTTGAACGCCCTTAAGGGGTCAATTGATAAAACGAAGCAGATCACTGAAGCCGAAGTGAAAAGACAGCAGATTCACTCCAATCGCCTCAAAGAAGAGAACCAACAAAAGACTCGCGAAGAGATTGAAAATATTAATTTCAGACACGAAGACTTGGTTCAAGATCTCAATCAGCGCCAAAATTCGAATCTTAGAGACTTAAATGAGGAAAGCCAACTCAAGATGAAGGACATGCAAGATACTAATCGCATGGCCTTCTCTAACGAGGGCGAGCAATGGCGAGGCAAGATCAATCAACAGCGCCAGGTCTTTGCTGAGAGCTATCGCTCGGAAGGCGAAAAGTACGATCACGTCAGAGAGAAGCAAAAGACCCAACACAAGCATCTCCTCCACTCTCAACATAGAAAGAGTGAACAAGAGCTCTCCCAATTAAGTGAACAAACCGTCAAGCGTCACGAGGAAGTGAAAACTCACCATCAAAAGTCGCTAGTTGAAAAAGAAAATCTCTTTGAAAAGAAGTATCAAGACCAGCTGGCCAAGCATGGAGAGAGTGAAAAAAATCTTGAAGGCATGCACTCAAAAGTTCTAGATTCGGCGAAAGAGTCACTTAATAAACGTGTTGAGATTGAGCAAAATAGATCCAATGATTCATTCTTTAATTTCACTGAACTTCGCCCAACCATCGAAGAACAGCCCGGTCAGTATATTCTAAGAGTTAAAGTTCCAGAGTATTCAAAAGAAGAAGTTCTTCTTTCTTCTAATCATAAAGAATTGGTTCTCACTTCGAATCGCCGCTACCAAGATGAAAGAAAAGATGCTGATGGGACGATGAAAAAAGTGAATAAAGTCGAATCAATGACTTCAAGAATTCCCGTCTCTCAAGTGCTAGATGCAAGAAAAATGACAAAAGAATGGAAAGATGGAGAGCTTATCTTTACAGTCAAGAAAGCCTAGCCCATCGTAAAACCAGTGAAACTCGCCCGCTCAATTTCTTCAATTTCCTCTTGAACCTCGCGCACATCAGCTTTCTCTGGCCCATTAGTAGCAAAACGATGCACGGCTTTTAAAGATTCAATATCACCTTGAGCAATTAATTCAACAGATCCATCAGCAAGGTTTTTAACATGCCCATGAACTTTAAGACCTTCGTTTTTCACGTGTTCAACCACGCTCCAACGAAAACCCACTCTTTGAACTTTGCCCTTAATCACTAGTCGCATCTGTAGCATGAAATTCTCCAGTAAAAAGGATTGTGGCCTAAAATCTTCATCGGGGCAACTAGGTCACTATGCTCCATGGAGAAAAGGCCGCTACAATGAGTAAATGCGACGCCCGCAACCAGTACACATCACCGCTATTTCTACAGAGCAGCACCTGTCTTTGCGTGCTTCACTCTCTTATTCCAGACAAGCGCGTCACCAATTCTGGCAAAATCCTCTCCCGGGATTACCACCCATTCGCCCTATTGAGAGTTTAGGTCTTTTAAGTTCTCGTCGCTTTCGTCTGCGCCTTATAGGAATGGATAAAGATGGAGTTGAACTCCTGAACCGCGAATACGATTCAGATTCCTTTGGCGACTTTAATCTTCGAATACCTCACCCGGTCGAAGGCCCGGTCGCAAGACTTTTGCTTTTTGAAACTCGCACCTATCCTGGTCTTGATCTTTTGATCGGAAGTTTTATTCCTTTAAATCTGCGTGAACATAAGCGCATTCTCATCACTGATTTTGATAAAACGTTAGTCGATACACGCTACCACTCGCCGCGAGAGCTCTATCTCTCTCTTCGCAGGCCTCTAGGTTATTTCCCACCGGTGCCAAACTCTATTGAGCTTGTAAAAAATTATATCACTGATGGATATAATGCATTTGTACTCTCCGCCTCTCCTCACTTTTATGAAAATGCCATTAGGGACTGGCTCTATCGAAATCAATTATTTACCAGCAATATTTATCTCAAAGACTACCGTCGTGTGTTTGCACTTTTTGAAGGTGAGCTGGCCCCTAAAGATTTAAAGACTCAAGGCTTTTATAAACTCAACCATCTCGTGAATATTCTTTTAATGACTGGCATACCCGATGAATTAGTCTTAGTGGGAGATGGCTTTGAGAGCGACACTATTATCTACCTTACACTTGCTTCAGTGCTTCAGGGCAGACAAGACCCGTGGGTGGTGTGGAATTCGGTCAAAAAAGATGAGGGCTTTAAACTCACCAATCGCCAGCATTTCAGATTTTTAAGTAAGTTCTATCAGCTCAAAAATCTCACCGATATTGCTGGCCCCTGTCGAGTCAGGATTCACATCAGATGCCGCAAAGAGATGGTCGCTAAATGGAAGCAGCGTCGATTTAAATACGAGTTTCTTAATCGGTTATTGCCGCTTGTCGATTTCTACGAAGGCTAAAATTTCTTAAGAAAGCAGCATACCTGGCGCGAAAGTGATAAAATAACCCAATGAGAAGTAGAATCCCATTTTGTGAAAGCGTTGAGCCTGCTCTTTTGGCATCATTTTAGATGTCACTGGCAAGCGTGCAAAATCAAAATTAATCACTTCCAGGTAAATACGTAACACGGCTAAACCAAGGCAGATTGTGATTGTAAGAGGGTCATTCATCCAAGTTGTCATACGGAGGCTCCTTGCCAAATATTCCTGAACCTATCCGTCTCATCGGAAACCCAGAGGAAAACTTCTATATCTTAGGGAAAAAGCATCAGAGTGCTTTTTTTGCCCTATCTAAGAAATTGAATGGTGATCAAAGTGTAAAAGAGCAAATTCTCGAATTCGCTAATCGATTGAGAAAAACCGAGCAGGTCACTCTTCCTGACAATTCTTGGGGTCAGTGGATCAAGGCCTACTGTGATGGCTTAGAAGTCTCTTCCACTCGCTATTTAAAGTTTCTTGAACAGATTGAAGATCACGCCTTAAAAGGCTCTCTGCCTGGCTGCACAAGTGTTTTTCACTGGGACCCGGAAACTCAACTGCCTCAGCATTTGCGACTTCTTGATTGGCCTCTGGCCCATACGACAGAAGATATGCAGGAATTAATTCTCTTAAAACTTCCAAACAACACGTCACTCTTTTTTGTCTGCTTGCCTGGTCTGGTTTTTTTGCCTCTTACGGCCATGAGCTCAAATGGAATGACGATTGCTCTTCATGCAAAATACAGGGCCCTAAAGCCTGATGACTCAAGACCAATCAGTGAAGCAGTCATTGAAGGGTTGTTGCATTCAAAAAATCTCATTGAGTTGAGAAGAAATCTCAAGACGTTTAAATCTCAAAGGCTCTGGGGCCTTCACTGCCTAGATGCCTCTGGCAATGTGTTAGTCATGGATATCGGAGGACCTCAGGTTGATGTCTTTACCGCTGATTTAAAAGAAACACCCTTGATGGTTTTTAATAATATTCCTCTGGCACAAAACAAAGAGCGAGATCCCGCTGAGCCTTCATCATTTGCTCAATTTTGCCAAGAGAGAAGACAGTGGTGTTTTGAGAGACTAAAAAGTGATTCAAAAGATCATCCGCTTCTAAGACTCACTCGCGCTCACAAACTTCAACACTCTAAGGCTCCGGCCGTTACCAGCTCTACTCTACAGGCCCTGTGTTTAACTCCTTCAACACGAAGTTTTGAAATGATTGCTGGTCTCCCTCCCATGTGGAATCAGGGATCCCTCATCCGATGGCAAAATATTTTTCAAACAGAAATGCGCACTCACGATTTAATCCCGCAAAACTATCCTGCTGAAGAGAAAAAACTTTGGAAAATGTTTCACTGCTACTCCCTGGCCCAGAAGCACATGGACCTAGGTGAATTAACGGCTGCCTTTCATTATATTCAAATGGGTCTGGGTCAAGCTCATGGCGAAGCCTTTAAACTAGGCTCTTGGGTTTGGGCTTTTTGGCAGTGGAAATATTTAAGTAATAAGCGTGACCGTTTAATGCTTTATCATCAAAGCCAGCGCCTTCTAAATCAAGAGAGCTCTCACTACAAGGCCTTTATTCTTTTTCTTCGCTTCTTACTGGAACTTGATTTAGATCTCGTCGCGACGGTGACTCCACTTGATCTTCCAGAAAACCTCCGCCGCTGGAGCGAAGAGTTATTAATGAAGCCTACATCAACAAAAGCTCAATTAATTAACAAAATTGAGGCAAGGCTAGACCTGCAAGATCTACTTCTTCCCTGGACGAATGAAGGCAGCTTAAGTTAAAAAGACTTATGGGCTTACTCTATCCTTTTCCTGTTTCTGCTGAAGAAACTGACTTCGTCAAACTCCAACTCTCACCTCTTGGTGAGGTGAATTCAGTGACTGTGAGAAGCTATGGGCTTCCCTATATTTTTTGGGCCTATGCCGCTGCCTCGCTCACAGTTGTTCTCTTTCTTTGGATTGCCGTGAAAGACCCCTTAGAGAAGCTCTCAAGCCTAGGTGGACCGGATGCACTTTTGGCCTTGGCTTTAAAAATTTTTCTCATCTCACTTCCTCTCACCGTAATGGGATTCTTTTTTTATGAGAAGATTCTTTCTCGTACAAAGAATCAATTTAAAATTCAGCATAAATTATTTGGAATTCCTTTCTTCAATAAAATCATTGAAGCTTCTGCCTTAGAACTTCTTGTTTTGCACCATCTCGATGCGCCTAATGTGGCCCGCCTCAAAGGAGGAGAGCAAGCAGTTGGTTTTCAAAATAAGGGGTATTTCACTTTATGGCTTAAAGCAGCCCAGGGAATTGAAATCCAACTGGATCGCCACTCTCGAAAAAATGATCTTGAATCTCTTAAAGCACTCTTGAGTCTTCCCGCTAAAAGCGAATAACTAGTCCTGCATTGAGGCGTGTACCTGAAAAGAATGGGCTAAAAGGCTTAAACGGACTTGGTCGTTTAATGTTAAAAATCTTCAACGCTTGATAGCCAAATCCCACTTCCACACCCACACTGTCTGTGAAGAAAATAGTCCCAGTTCCCTGAGCGAGAGCTCCCCCTCCATAGCCGTTTAAGGTGAACAATGGTCTTGATTCGTATTGCGACCAAGGAACGACTAGCCCAAACACTTCCGCTCTAATTTTAAATCTTCTAAAATCGATCAAGGCCAAAGAGACGCCCATTCCTAACTCAAAAACGCGAAAGGACTCGTCTTGATTTTCCGTGTAAAGATACTCACCAAGAAAATTTAATCCTATTCGCTCATTACTGGTGGCAATCGCTCCCTTGAGCATACCGCCATTAAAATTCCAGTTATCGCCCACTCTTCCCGCTTGAGAATTCTTCGACTCTGTAGAAGCAAAACGAGTGTACGAGCCCACCACATATTCTCCGTAGCGCACCTGGGTCGCTTCCTTAAATCGAGTGGGAATAATGTCTTCATCAGTCACTTTTTTATTCGTGTCCTCAAAAGATAAATCTTCAATCGCGACATAGCCAACCTTTCCAGAAATGATCACAGGGACCACTTGGCCTCTCTCTCTCTCTTTATCGCCTACTCTGATTATTTTCCCTCTTCGCGCAAAACCTAGGGGAGAAGTTCTTTGAGCATCCGACCAAATGATGGCCTTATCTTGAACGACAACGGCATCTCTTGCGGCTTGAGCTGTATTTATGAATAGAGAGAAAGTGCCACAAATGATTGCCATGAAAGCCCAAATTCGCATTGGGTTAGGCTTAAGAGAGAGATGTAGATTCGAAAACTTAGGCATTTTATCCCCGACAATCAGTGTCTGGAATTACAATAATTTCAAGTACTCTATACCAGTTTAACTCGGGGAACTTAAAAAAGGGAAGGTTTCACACAGACAACCTTAAACTCTAAATAATTTCATCCGATAGGAAGAATTGGAAATAGGTGAAAGGACGCCACATTATGAAAACATGGCCACTAAAAACTAGTATTTTGATCAGTGCACTGGCATTGCTGGGCGCCTGTCAGGAGAAAATCGCTCCTGAGCTCTCCAATCCTTCTGCGGCCACTGGACCCACAACAACGACAACAAGTTCCACAACGAATGATTTCTGGCTTGAGCTTGGTAATGCTAACAACTTACCACCTGAGTATTTAGGTTACTCACTTCATAAAGCCAACGAAATCAGCACTGAGAAATGTAAAGTTTCATCGGTTGTCGATGTTCCTTCATCTCTTGATTCAACAAGAGATATTTCATGTTTCTTAGAAGCTGAAGAGTTTGCCCTTTTTTATAACGGCTTTACAGTTAATGCTAAAACCGATCCAAAGACATGTGAGTACATTCGCACGAAGCCTTTTAGTTATTGGAAATTTCTCCCAGGTATCAGCCTCAGGCAGAATGGTCAAAAAAGACAGGTCGCCTATTTTAAATGTAGTGATGAGATTATAGCTTCACCTGCTCTCTTAGCCTTAGTTGTTCCAAGCTATAGCGGAACGGCGACAAAACTGGCTTCAGAGTTATGCAATAAGTATGTCAATATTGATGACAATGGTGGCACAACATCAACCCTACCACTGGCATTTGGCTCACTCGATCTTAATCCGGCCTCTGTACCGGTCGATGTTGATAGCGCAAGCAAGTTATGTTCATTCAATTACACCCTAGCCGATAACTCGACTGTGAATTGCGATGAAGGAAAGATGGATGTCCATCAAATCAACGTTACGGCCATTGATACTAATGCTGATTCAGTGAGTGACACACTCGTGGCCACTGGTAGCTCTCCAACAGTCACTTCATGCGGTGGTCGAGTCAGAAACTGTTTAAGCGGTCCTTCTCTTGAATTGACAGCGGCTGCTTCAAGTCAATCTGCTGCTCTCGAAGGTCCGATGGGCTATATCAATCAATTTGTTAAGAATGAAGAAGGCACATCGGAGATGGTCGTTGAGTCAAAATATCCGGATCATAATTCGAATATTTACCAGGCCAATTTCATGCGCCAATGTTCAGGCGTTGCAAATTTTGATACCAGAGCTAACTTCAGCACAGATAAAACATTTGTCCCTGAAGTTATGTATGACTATTCATTCTTAGGCTCTACTGTTCCCGTCCTCCAAGAAAAAGATGAAACGTACGGTCAGCTTGATGTCGTTATCCTCGCTGACAATCCGTTTAGAGCGGGACTTCCGTCATCAGTCATCTCTTCTCTGGCTTACAACAACACATTAAGAAAATTCTCAGTCAATTTCATGCGCGCAGAACCATTCTATACTTTTGAATGCTTAGACAAATCCTATGACTTGAAAGCCAGAATCCGTTTAGCGGTTCGCGAGTGGAATAGAAACTTCTCCGCGGCCACTCAAGACATGCAATTTGTCTCAGACGTTTACAATACAGCTGGATCGTTTACGACTCGTGCAAAAATGGATGCAGGAGCCCCTGTTACATCTAATGAATACCTAGGACTCACCCCGGTGACAGATAGCTCGTTTAACGACATTTTTGATTGGGATGAATATATTGTGTTCACGAATTCAGCGACTGGCGTTTGTGATGCCACCAATGATTCTAATCCAGTTTTTGCAACTCCAAGAACCAACGCTGCCTTCCCTCAAGAAGGTGAATAAAAAAAGCCCTCTTTCGAGGGCTTTTTTTTTAGTTCATGTAATTTTTCGTTTTATAACCGCTCGCCATAAAGGCGAAGATCATGGCGAAAGCTCCCATGACAGCTGCAAAGAACCAGAAGTAGTTTGCACTCGCTACCGGGAAGAGTTCAATCTTTGTAATGAAAGACACTAACTGGTTTCCGAAGAATACAGTTAAAAGCCACATCGACATAATTGAAGACTTCATGCTCTTTGGAGCTTGGGTATAAGCAAACTCTAGACCAGTGATTGAGACCATCACTTCAGCAATCGTCATAACAAGGTATGGGAAGAACTGCCACATCACATTTAACTGTGTGCCAGCATCAAGCGTGTGCTGAATCATGGCTGCCATCGCAAAAGCAGCACCAGCGACAAACATACCAATCGTCATACGACGAAGTGGAGTCATCTCAAAGCCAAGTTTTGTGATCGTTGGATAAACACCCATCGTGAAAATGGGAATAAGACCCATAACCATGATTGGATTCCACGCAGAGATCTGAGAAGCTTCGAATTGGATTCCCATGAAAAGAAGATCCATCTTTGTGGCCTGAATCACCCAGCTTGATCCGTGTTGATCAAAGAGAGCCCAGAAGACAGAGACAGCGGCGAAAACTTTTGTAATTCCCCAAACTGACTGTGCGCCCTCGGCTGCATCTTTACCGTGCTTAGATTCAGTTTTCTCCCAGAATCCTTTGCCAGCGACTGAAGGCATAGTGAGTGCAGACTTTAAGACGCTTAAAAAGCCATTACCATCAGATTTAGTAGGTGGAACATGGATGTACTGCTTACGACCCATCCAGAAAATGATGGTGGCAAGGAACATCAACACACCTGGTACACCAAACGCAACACTTGGCCCATAGTGCTTAAGTGTCCATGGAGTAATGATCGTCGAGAAGAATGAACCAAAATTGATCATGAAATAGAACAAGTTAAAGACCTTCGCCAGAAGAGCTTCTTGACCTTTCTTGAATTGGTCACCCACGTGAGCAGACACACAAGGCTTAATACCGCCAGAGCCTAAAGCGATAAGGAATAAACCAACATAGAGTCCAGTTTCATTTTCCCATACTGCTAAAACTCCGTGGCCTAAACAGTAAACGAGAGAGAGATAAAGAATCGTTTTGTATTTTCCTAAGAAGCGGTCTGAAATGAAAGCTCCAAGAAGTGGGAACAAGTAACATAGAGATGAGAACTGGTGATAAACCCAAGTCGCTTGAGTTTCTTGCATAAGAAGTTTTTGAATCATGAAAATGACCAAAATCGACTTCATGCCATAGTAGCTGTAGCGCTCACAGGCTTCGTTCCCCACGATGAACTTAATCTGTGGAGGGAACTTGCTTAGCGACTCGTCTTTGCTGCCCTGGTGGGTTGCTGTTGCGGCGGTGCTCATGAATACTCCTATTCGTTATCACCCTTAGTAGGGTCTTTTTTTTCTTCAATGTCTCTAAAGGGCTTGGGACGCTTGTTACCACCTAAGTGTTTTGCCTTTGAAGCGTCTTTCGGCTCTGTTTTATCCCAGTGACGATACCAATCCTCTTCCCTTTTTACTTCATCTTTTTCCTGACTTTTGCGCTCCATTTCTTGCAAGGTTTCACGCTTGCGAACAACTACTGTGGGGCTTTTTGACACCACGTCAGTGACTTTTGACTTCTTTTTCTCATGTGCACTGATATCTATGACAGCATCGCCTGTGAGTTTGGTCTGGCACGAGAGTCGCTCTTTTGTGATATGAAAAACATTTCCTAAAAGACGAAGTTCTTCAAATGTTGGGGAAGTCAGGTTTGACTCTCCACTCTTCACGACAATGACACAATCTCCACAGCTCGCGCAGCCACCACAACTCGACTTAATGGTTTTTCCAGCTTTTTTGAGCTGAATCAAAAGAGATTCTTCAGGATTAATGTCTAAGACTTCTTGAGAAGGCCAGAGTGTGAGCTTGTGGGACACGAGATATTCTCCTCAGACAACTTTTTTAATTTGACGCTCAAGCGCTTCAAGGACTTTTCCTTTAAGCGGTTTAAGTAAAAAGCCAAGATCTAATTTCACTTGGGCTTCTCCGTCTACGAACTGAATCTGAGCTTCAAATCCACTTCCTTTAGCCGTTAACTTTGAAGAGGCGTCGTCTTGCTTGATATCTGCTTTGACACCAAATTTGGCCAGCGCCTCAGGCACAATTTTTTTAGCCGCTTCATAGGCTTGCTTTTTATCAGTTACATTTGCGTAAGGAACTTTTAAATCCATTTTAGTTCACTCCGGTTGAACCAAAACCGCCGCTTCCGCGTGCCGTTTCAGATAAATTTTCACTTTCACTATATTTCGCCTGCCAAACAGGTGCAAAAACCAGTTGAGCAATTCTTAATCCGTGCTCGATAACATAGGGCTTATCACCAAAATTCCCAATGATGATCTGCACTTCCCCTCTATAATCCGCATCAATCGTACCTGGAGAATTCACTACCAAAAGAGGTGTTCTAAGGGAGAGGCCCGAACGTGGACGCACTTGAATTTCATGACGAGCAGGAATTTCAAAGGCGAGACCTGTTGGAATCAACACTCTCTCTCCAGGAGCAATCGTGACTGAGTCCTTATTCGGCAATGAGGCACGAATATCAGCTCCGGCCGCATCTTGTGTGGCATAGAAAGGAAGCTCAAAGCTAGAGTCAAAGTGAGGAAGTTTCCTCACCTTGACGATAAACTCATGAGACATGGACTAGCTCTTTTTTGCAATTGGAGCGATTGCTTTAATCGAAAGACGAATCTTTCCGAAGCGATCAACTTCCATCACTTTTACTTTAACCTGCTCGCCTTCTTTCAAATACTGAGTCACATCTTGGATGCGTTCATCAGCAATCTCAGAAACGTGAACAAGACCAGAAATTCCTGGAGCGATATCCACAAAAGCTCCGTACTCTTTCACAGTCGCAACTGTTCCAAGATATTCAGTCCCTGGCTTTGGTCCTGAGAGTTGAAGTTCGATCAAGTTCACCACTTCATCAAGAACCTTCACGTCAGATCCCAAGACTTTAACTGTTCCGTCTTCTTCCACTTCGATAGAAACTTTGAAGCCTTCTTGAATGCCTTTGATGTTTTTTCCACCAGGGCCGATGAGTGCGCCAATTTTATCTGGAGCAATTTTTGTCATCTTGATTTGAGGAACACCATCTTTAAAGGCCGAACGCTCTTTAGAGATCGTTTTCGCCATCTCAGAGAGGATGTGAAGACGACCCTCTTTAGCTTGAGTCATGGCTTTTTGCATAATCTCAGGAGTGATTCCTGTGATTTTGATATCCATTTGAATCGCAGCGATACCGTCTTTTGTTCCAGCCACTTTAAAGTCCATATCTCCCAAATGATCTTCATCACCTAAGATGTCTGTGAGGATTTTAAACTTGTCGCCTTCTTTAATAAGTCCCATCGCCACCCCAGCGACTGGAGACTTCAAAGGAACACCCGCATCCATCAAGGCCATTGAGCCTGAACAAACTGAGCCCATTGATGATGAGCCGTTTGATTCAAGAACTTCACAAGCTACACGGACTGTGTAAGGGAAAGTGGCTAGATCAGGCATGACCTTTTTGATCGCGCGCTCAGCCAGATTTCCGTGACCGATTTCACGACGGCCCACACCGCGGTAACCGCGAGCTTCGCCGACAGAGAATGGGGCCATGGTGTAGTGAAGGTAGAACTTATCGTAAGCGATACCAGTGATGCCATCTTTCATCTGCTCGCCGTCTTTACCACCAATAGTCACAGTCGCAAGAACCTGAGTTTCGCCACGAGTGAAAAGTGATGAGCCGTGAACATTTTTAAGAACACTTGTCTCTGTCTCAATGGCGCGAACTTGAGTGAGGCTTCTGCCAGCGATACGCTGCTCTTTCTCCATAATGTCTGTGCGCATAAGCTTATAGAGAATTTCATCCGAAGCTTTGGCAGCTTCTTTGCCAAATTCAGCGTCTTCAGTCAGACCATATTTAGCTGGCTCTGCTTTGAGAGCAGCTTTGATTTTTTTAGTGAATTCATGAGTCGCACGCATACGATCTGTTTTCACAAGAACGTTTAAAACTGCGCGAGCGTCAGCTGTGAAATCCTTATGAACTTGAGTCATAAGCGTTGTGTTTGGAGCAGCTGACTCAAACTTGCGCTTTGGTTTGCCGATCTCTTTAACCATAGTGTTTAAAAGATTACAGAATGAGCGGATTTGCTCATGACCGTAGTTAAGTGCCGCAAGCATATCGGCTTCAGACACTTGATTCGCCTCACCCTCAACCATCATAATGGCATCTTGAGTCGCAGCGATCAGAACCTCTAAATCACTTTCAGCAAATTGAGCTGCAGTTGGATTGAGAACCAATTGACCATTGATTTTACCGACTTTCGCAAAACCCAATGGACCGTTGAATGGCACATCAGAGATGGCCAAACAGGCAGCCGCACCAAGACCAGTTAAGATCTCAGGGTCACCATTTTCCGAGTAGCTTAAAACTTGGGCCGTGATGATCGTCTCAAACATGAACCCTTCCGGGAACAATGGACGGAGAGGACGGTCAATCAAGCGCATAGTAAGAATCTCGCCGTTTGAGGGGCGAGACTCACGCTTCATGAAACCACCGAGGAATTTTCCAGCGGCGTAAAACTTTTCTTTATAATCCACAAGCAGTGGGAAGAAATCTTGTCCGTCTTTTACGTCAAGAGCACACACCAAGTTGACGAGAACCTGAGTGCCTTCACAGCTCACGAGCACTGAAGCGTCGGCTTGCTTAGCCAAGCGTCCCGTTTCGATGACGACATCTTTGCCGCCGAAATTAATCTTAAATTCTTTTTTGTTGTTGATCATAGATCACCTCTAAATAAACAGAAGACCTCGGTGAAGGTCTTTAATAAATATGTATGGGGAGTAAAAGGGAGGAAGAGCCGAGTTTTCAGAGATATATCAAAACCGCGAAGTCGCTTGCTTTCATATATCCCTCAACTAGATCACTACTTCCCTCTACTACACCGCCCCTATCAGATTCTAAAAAAACAAGAGGGCCTCAAAAGGCCCTCTTAAAACTATCTTACTTACGAAGACCGAGTTCAGTAATAACTTTTTGATACTCAGTCTCACTGCGCATGTTCAAATACTTCAACAATGAACGGCGCTTACCAATCATCTTCAACAATCCGCGCTTACTCGAGTGATCTTTTGTGTTCTTCTCGAAGTGAGATGAAAGCTCATTGATACGCTCAGTGAGAACTGCAACTTGAACTGATACTGAACCGCTGTCAGTTGCGCTCTTGCCGAATTTTTTGATGAGTTCTAGATTCTTTGCTGCTGTGGCCATGACGATCTCCTAACCCCCAGCCAAGATGCTTTGATCTTAACCGAGATGTTGTTTTCCTTTCAGGACAATTCCCGAAGGCTAGCTTCATGTTATTGAAACTTGGAGAAGTTTTAACGAAGATGCTCGGACATGTAAACTTTTAATTGCTGGATAAGACGTTCTTCGACCTGACGGATACGCTCTCTCGACACACCGTATTGATTCGCAATCTCCTGCAGGCTCTCTGGAACCTCATTAAGGAGGCGTTTTTTAAAGATTTCTTGGTCACGAGGCTTAAGCCCTTTCACAAAATCGGCCAGATGCTCCTGGAGAATCTCAAGCGATTGTAGATCGGCCAGGTTTTCTTCAATATTCACATTGGGATCACGCAGCACGTCACCAAGGACACTACTCCCTGACTCATTGATGGGCTGATCTAAACTTACGGCCTGTCCCGAACCTGAGAGCCTTAAGTCCATCTCTTCAATGGTTTTTTCTGAGACTCCAAGATTTTCAGATAAAAGTTTCACTTGGGGCTCAATTCCCAAAGTCAAAAGGCGCTCTTTCTCTTTCATCAAATTATAGAATAACTTTTTCTGATCTTGAGTCGTGCCGATTTTGATCAAGCGGAAATTATCTAAAATGTATTTTAAAATATATGAGCGAATCCACCAGCTCGCATAATAAGAGAGCTTCGCCCCTTTTGAGGGGTCATACTTTGAGACGGCTTTCATTAAGCCGATGTTTCCCTCTTGAATGAGGTCCATCATATTTTGCCAGGCATGACGGTACTCCATGGCAATTTTGACGACGAGGCGAAGATTGGCGACAACTAATTTTTTAGCGACGTCGATATCACCCGTCTCTAATAATTCCTCGGTCAACTCCTTCTCTTCTTCAGGAGTGAGAAGTTCATAGCGAGAAATTTCTTTAAGATAGACGGCCAAAGAATCTTGCGCACCTGCAACAGAGGGAAGAGATTGAGGAGTGATGGTAGGCAGCTGAGCTTTTGCCACTCCCTCCTGAGTCACTTCGATGATATCGGTCTTCTTTGATTTCATGACCTCTAAGATGGACTCTCAGATTTATAAGTCAAGGGTCTTATGTTTGGCTTTTATTTGCGCCTTGTAACGCATATAGGAAAGAGCAAACATTCCGTAGTGAAAGCGTACGGGAACGTTAATCATTTTTTCTTCAAACGTATCAAATAAGCTGCCTTGATAAAGCAAGACTTGCTCAATGAGCTCTAGCGCCAGAAGCTGTTCAAGGCCTTCTCCAAATAACGGCGTAGGGAAAAATTTCTTTTTGGCTTCAACCTGAGGTTTTAAAAATTCTGCCACTTTATCCACAAACTCCTCACGCGCCTCCGGATCGGCCTTCTGATTCACTTGTGTCCACTCTGTTCTGAGCCATCTGAGCCAATTGCGAGAAAGTTTAAAGGAAGTATCAAGTCGCAATTTATCTGAATTGGCGAGCAATCGATCAAGCTCCCCCATTGTGACGCTGAAATCTATGGCAAATAATTTATCACGGATCACAATTCGATCTCTTCTGGGTTTTACTTTGATTTCAAGAGACTCTTCATACAGTAGGTCTTTAGAAAATCCACTCAGAGCAGTTTTCGCCCATTGATCCCACCGCTCATCCACACTGGATCTAAGATCAACGCCAAGCTCTTTGAAATTGGCAGCGGCTTGAAAAATATCTGGCACTCCAGTCAACAGAGAGAGCATTTGTCCGACCATTAAATTCTCATGTTCAGGATCAATTTTTTTCAACCAAGAACGAACTTGTGGATGCTGGGCCTCACCGTTTTGAAACGTTTGATAACGAAAGTGATTGCACCATAAACGCTTTACGTCTTGGGAGATACCAGTTGATCCAACCGCACGGGGGAATACTTTTTTAAACTGATCATACTCCACACGACGGCAAATCAAATTTTGGCAACTGACCTGAACGGCCCCTTTCCCCTCAACCGAGCTGACTTCATTTTTCTTTGAATCCCAACTTAGACCTTTGTTTTCAAGATGTCTCACGACATTAGACATAATGAGTGGACTTGAAAGTAATGGAGGAAGCAGTCGATAGTTACTGGTCTCAGACCCCCAAGAACAGAAAGCTCTAAAAAGAAGAGTCGTATTATGCAGCTCTTGCTCTTTTGTTGCGAGAGAATTGGTTTTATCTGTAAGGCTCTTCGCCACAAAGGGAAGTCCCGGGAAAGCTGGAATGTTCATCATTTGCTGACTGAAAGCTCGTTCAAGATTTTGTTTAATGAGCTTAATTCCATACACACTGATATTGGGAGAGCAGCTCGAGATCACGAGGTTATCCGTGAGCTTCTTATAGTCTTCATCACTCATTTGAATAGTGCGCGCATAGGAGCCTATGGCCTTCACAGTGGCATCTAGTCCGATATACTGAAGTGTGGCCACCACAGATCTCTTGGCCCGATTCTCATCTTCAGTGCTGGCATAAGATGAGGGGCCCAAATAGTCACAGCTCTGCTTGAGAGCGAGAGATTCTTGATAGTGGGAAATGTAGCGCTTATGAACTGCATTCGATTCATCATTGCTGGACTCTTGAACCTGAAACACAAGCGAGAGGGGATCAAATTGAATGTCTTGTGACACTTCTCCCTTCAAAAGGCCTTCCAATGGGACCAGGGCAAAAGCATCGTGTCCTCCCACAAGGAGAGCGATTGTAAGACAATACTTGAGCAAAATTATCTTCATAAAAATATCTTCTATAAGCTTCTCGGCGATATATGCCGAAGATTAAGTCATGAATTGTTTAGTTCTCATTTTGGCCATCTTTGCCCTTCCCCTGACCAGCTTTGGCCAGACGGGATCTGCAGTGAATAACAACGACTTGGCAAAACTAAGAGGTAAAGTGACCTCTCGAGACTTTGGTCTTGAGCGGGCCGTCTTAAGCCGCCTTTTAGACAATGAATTCGAAGCCCGCGTTGAATCCTTAAGAGATGCAAAGTTTTTTTTGATCAATGGTGAAACGGAGCTCGCAAGAAAAACTCTCTTCACTCTCCTTAAAAGAGATCAGGGCAAACTTGCTCCTGTCTTAAAACGCTATCTGGCCTTGGCCGATTTTCAAGATGGCAGATGGGCCGAATCGCTGATTCACCTCTCCTCTCCCGAACTTAATGCCTATCCAAACTACGCCAGAATCTGTCCTCTCAAAATAATCGTAAGAATTGCCGTCAAAAAAACCTTTGAGATCAAAAATGAATGGAATCGCTGTAAAATTGAAAACTCAAAAGATTTATTTGTTAAAGACATGATTTGGATGGAGACACTCGTCAATCTTGCTGATGGAGCACCTAAAGGTTTTGGTTCAAAAACTGTCAATCGTTATAATTTACTGAATATCAGCAATGACGATTTAAAAGTTATCTTAAAACTCGCTCTTTATTTAAATCTTGAAAATAACTTCATTGATCAACTCGAAGGCCTCGATTACAGCGCCATTCAAGATGAAGAACTCCGTGCGATTGTGGCCCACATGTATTTCAGGAAAGGTAAGCTTTCACAGTCCTGGAAATTCATGGAAGACTTGGCCACACCCAATGTAGAGAATATGAAAGGTAATCTCTGGCTTTTAAGAGGCAATCAAGAACTGGCCTATGCTCAATTCAAACTCGCTCTTAAGCAGAAATCCAACTCGCAAAATGCTCTCGAGAGAGCACTTCCGCTGGCTTGGTCTCTGAAGCAGTGGAAGGAAGGATATAAACTCTCTGACCGCATCTATGCCCATGAGAAAAACAAACTTCAGAAACTCACAACGACAGCAGCTTTCGCCGTCTCTTTAGAAAACTGGGATGAAGCCCAAAACCGCTTGGAGCTTGTGCATCAAGAAGCAGGAGAAGGCACAGCACAGGAAGTGTCCCAACTGTCTACCTACGTAGCGCTTCGTAAAAATGATAAAAAACGTCTTCAGCGTTACAGCAATAGATCATGTGAGGGCGGAGATTTAACTGCTTGTTGGCTCTTGACCACTTCGATGATTTGGGAAGATCTGCCCTTGGTACTCAATCGCGAAGATGGCCCGCGATCGGAGCAAATTCTTTGGAAAGAGCTCTCTTCAAGTGAAACCGAAGCATTCAAAGAAGAGAGCTTTATAGATCAGCGTGATATTGATGAACTTGATGATTCACTTATTAAATTAATTAGCAAAGCTCAGTGATTCACTTTCATCTCTTTTCCATCGAAATGGAAAATGACTTCTTTCTCTTCATAAGCAGTCGCTAAATTAACGGGACGTCTCCAAATGCCATAAAGATTCTTTAGAGTTTGATGAGCGTATTGCATATCAAGATCCACTCCATAGTGGACATGTCTTAAAAGCAGCTCACTTCTATTCTTAAAGTTGGCATCTTCCACTTCAATCACGGGTTGACCAAAGTTTGTGAGCTGAGAGAGCATTTTTTGCTTAATCGCTTCAAAGTCACGAGTATCAATCTCCATGCGCCCCGAGCGAGGATTAAACTTATAAGTAAAGAGCTGTTGGCGGTCACAAAAATCAGGAGTTAAAAACTCGTCAATAAAAGAAATGTCATTGTGACTCTTTCTAATTTCAAAAATTTTCTCTTTTCCCTTCCCAAGCTTAGTGTCCCAAGCCGCTTTATCTTTCATATTCGTGCAGTCATTATAATCTTTTCCAAAACGCCCCGTATTCCAGCGGTATTCAATGTCTCTAAACAGTTCAATACCGACTTTATAAGGATTTATATTCTGGCGTCCCATCACCATGACACCCGCGTGCTTATCAGCAAACTCAATAATCTCAGAGGCATCAAGAGCTCTTTGAGTCATAATTGTCGAGTGCCAGTAGCTCGCCCAACCTTCATTCATAATTTTGGTGAGACGTTGAGGCAGGAAATAATAAGCCTCCTCACGCAAGCAAGAGATCACGTCACTTTGCCACTCTTCACAAGGAGCATACTCCATGAGAAAGCCCAAAATATCGCGAGTCGGCTTGGCCAGAGGCTTTTGTGCACTCTCTTCATGTTCATCCGTCTTTGCTTTAGGATCAGCGTCTTTTTTCTCATTTCTTGATTTCGAACGCATAAAAGCTTTAAGCGCCTGAGAGCGGTCATCAACGAGGAAATTATCATCTTCCCCTGCTCCCATCTCTTTAATATCAACTGAGCGTTTTTTACGCTGAAGCTCAGGAGTATCAAAGAGAACATTCACGTCGAGAAGATTCTCAAGAGAGAGAACGCGATCAATAAAGACTTCCACATTGTCTTGACCGTAGCGCTCCATATAACGGCGAATCTTTGTTCCATGATTGGCCATCACATCCATCATTTTACGATTCGTGCCAGAGAACCAGGCATTATTTTTAAAGAAATCATTATGCCCGTATACATGGGCCATCACAATTTTTTGATCAACCCAGTTATTCGCCTGAAGAAGATAGGCATAACAAGGGTCTGTATTAATCACCATTTCATAAATTTTCTGCAATCCGTAAGCATAGCCCTTTGAGAGCTGATCGTAATCCATCCCGAAGCGCCAGTGAGGATAGCGCGAAGGAAAGCCCCCTTGAGCGGCTAAAATATTGACCGTGTCGTAGTCACAAACTTCAAAGATCTGAGGAAAAAAATCGAGTCCATACTCAATGGCATAGCCTTCTATTTCATTTTTTAAAGTTAATAGATCGCCTGAGATAGGACGCGTGCGGTTCATTTATTTACCTTTCCCTAAAAATTCCTTGATGGAATCCAGGATGCCTTCTTTATTTTTGATTTTGCTTAAAATCAATTTTTCATGGCCTTGACCATAGCGGGCCATGAGGTCCTTTAAAAACTGCCCCGAACCATAGCGACTCTCAACCTGACCGTAACAGAATTGATTGCTCGCTGGAATAATATGATTGTCGAGGAGATCAAGACACAACTTGGTGTCATCTGCGCTCCAATTATCACCATCCGAGAAGTGGAATGGATAAATATTCCACTCAGTAGGAGGATAATCAGCATCAATGATCTGTTTGCATAAAGTAAAAGCAGAAGAGATCAGCGTACCACCAGATTCACGAGTACGGAAGAAGGTTTGCTCATCGACTTCTTTAGCTGTGGCATCATGAATGATGTAGCGAATCTGAATGTCCTTATATTGTGACTTCAGCCACAGATTGATCCAAAAAGATTCCGTGCGAACGATTTCCTTTTGCTCATCCCCCATCGACCCGGACACATCCATCATGTAAATCACAACAGCAGCATTCTCATTTTGAACTTTTGTCTGCCAAGATTTGTATTTAAAATCGCGGCGGATAGGAACAACAGTGGGATTTTCTGGATCATAAGAATCAGAAGAAATTTGTCTCTTAAGCGCTTGCTTATAGGTGCGACGAAGATGGCGAAGTGAATCAGGTCCCGAAGAGCCAATATTGGTGTATTTATCCACCGTGCTCTTGAGACTCTTTTTTCCCTTGGGCTCAATATTAGGAAGCTCAAGCTCATCACCTAAGATGCGAGCAAGCTCTTCAAGTGAGAGTTCAACATCAAGCTCCTTGCTGCCTTCACCCTCACCGGCTTCACCTTGACCAGGCTTACCGTTTGGATCAGGTTGACCTTGAACAGGATCTCCGGCCTGACCATCCCCTTGTCCAGTTCCGCCTTGGGATTTATCACCAAACTTAAAACGAGGAATATCAATTGAAGGCATAGGGACCGTAAACTTATCGGTCCCCTTTGGAATAATTTGCTGTCCCTGAGAGACATAGCGGCGAAGATTATCGCGGATTTTCCCTTTGATAATCTTTCTAAACCGCGCGTGATCTCTCTTAATCGGATGATCCAAGCTCTTGCTCCTTACGCCTTAATTGAATCGCCTTTAGCGAAAATCGAGGCCACAAAGTTCAATGCATCAGTTGCACACAAGTCACAGTAACCAAAGTTTTTAATCAAGCGCGTTTTAACGACTTCAATCTTCTCTTGAGTCTGTTTATCGACAACGTTTGAAATAATGGTCGTGAGCTTAATCGTGTCTTTTTGATCTTCAAAAAGTTTAAGTTCTAAAGCACGATGCAATCTCTCATTCATTTTGAAATCAAACTGCTTGCCTTCAATCGCAAGAGCACCGATGTAGTTCATCAGCTCGCGACGGAAGTCATCTTTGCGAGACTCAGGAATATCGATTTTCTCTTCGATCGCACGCATGAAGCGCTCATCAGCTTCTTCAAGCTTATTTGAGTATTTATTACGAATCTTCTCTTTTTGAGTGTAAGCCTTCACGTTATCCACGTAATTGGCACAAAGAGTTTGAATCGCACTTTCATCCACGCTAATGGCTTTTTGAACATCGTTTTTCACAATATCTTCATACTCTTGGCGAGTCATGGCCAAAACTTCACGGTAGTGATCAAGCTGATCTGGAGAATTAATCAAAGCATGATGCTTAAGTCCTGACTCAAGTTCATTAAAGACCATGAATGGATTGAGACAGCCGACATGGCCATTTTTTACTAAGGCATTAGAAATCTTGTCTTGAATATAACGAGGAGAAATTCCTTCAAGGCCTTCACGAACAGCTTCTTTACGAAGCTCTTTGACGTTATCTTCATTGTAGCCCGGAAGAGTTTTTCCGTTATAAAGCTTCAGTTTTTGAAGTTTTGTAAGATCAGATTTCTTTGGCTCTTCAAGACGAGTCATAATCGCCCACATTGAAGCCATCTCAAGTGTGTGAGGAGCAATGTGAATGTTTGGAATCGTATCTTTATTATAATCTTTCTTATAGATACGAGTCTCTTGATCAAGACGAGTAATATAAGGAACGTCAATCTTCACTGTACGGTCGCGAAGAGCTTCCATGAATTCGTTTGATTGAAGTTTTCTGTACTCGGGCTCGTTGGTGTGGCCAAGAATCACTAAATCAATGTGCGTTTGAGCGAATTTTTTCGGTTTAATCGACTGTTCCTGAGAAGCACCTAAAAGATCATACAAGAAAGCCACATCGAGCTTTAACATCTCGATAAATTCCACGATCCCTCGGTTAGCGATGTTGAATTCACCATCAAAATTAAAGGCGCGTGGATCAGAGTCAGATCCATAGATCGCGATTTTGCGATAGTTGATGTCACCAGTTAATTCTGTTGAATCTTGGTTTTTCTCATCTTTAGGCTGGAATGTACCAATACCACGACGATCTTTTTCAGAAAGAAGCAAGCGCTTCACGCGGACATGCTTCATGACTCGCGTCCAGTCACCGCCGTACTTCACCATGTATTCATTGAGAATGTAGCGACAGGCAGGGTTCACTTCCCCTTTGATTTTTACTTTGTAGCCGTCTTTGCGATTCTTATTAATTTCTGCCACAAACTTCTCACGCACTTCTAATGGAAGAAGCTTCAATGGTTCTTCGTGCATTGGACTGGCAAAAAGCTTCTGTCCACCAAGGATAGGAGAGCCATCATCATCAACCCATTCGTAAGTATAAAGTGCACCTTCATCAGTGCGCGAATAGTGCTCAATCCCCTTCTTTAAAAGACGAGCAATAGAAGATTTCGCCGATCCCACTGGACCATGTAGAAGAAGGACACGTTTTTCAGTCCCATAACCCAAGGCCGCAGACTTGAAAAAGTTCACAAGCTTCATCAAGTGAACATCAATTCCAAAAATGGCATCTTTACCATTTTCGATTGGATCATCAAAAAAGTGATAACGAACTACATCTTTTTTATACTCAGTATATTGAGAAGTGCCGTAAGACATCATCATGTCGTAAATTCTCTGGAAAGAATTTCGCGCAACCGCTGGTCGCTTCATGACTAAATCAACATACTCTTGAAATGTTCCACTCCAATGAAGATGCGAAAAATCTTTCGGGTTATAGTTCTGAGAAATAAATTGTTGAATATCGAAGGTCATCCTTCCTCCCTAGTCCGTGGTGGGGACAAAGCCCCGAATGGATTTATTTTACACCCTTTTTGCTCACTCTCCCTACGACAATCTTCTGACGTAAATCTTGAGTAAAACTGTTTCTTTGACAACAATCTATGACCGCTTAGAATAAAGAGTTAAGATATAGGAAAAGGAAGATGATTTATGGCGATTATTCATGCAGGTGGCAGCGATATCGGACGCAAACGTAAGACCAATCAAGATTCAATTTGTCTTGATCCCAAACATCTATTTTTCGCTGTGGCAGACGGAATGGGAGGCCATAACGGTGGAGATATTGCTTCACAAATGACTGTTGCACTCATGCCCCCATTTATTGAAAAATTTAAAGGTGAACTTGAACCCAAAGAATTAATGGCCCGCTGTATCCAACATGTGAATCTAGAAATTCATAGAAGATCAGACGCAGAACCCGACCTAAAAGGTATGGGAACAACTGTTTCTGCCATGATGTATCACGGCAATAAATTACATCTCGGAAACGTGGGTGATTCTCGAATTTATATGTTTCATGATGGACAAGTTTTTCAAATGACGCGTGATCATTCATTTGTTCAAGAAAAACTCAATATGGGTATCTATAACCGTGAAGAAGCGGCCAATGATAAACAAAAAAACGTTCTTGTGCGCTCAGTTGGGTTTGAGCCAGAAGTTTTGGTTGATGTTTTCACCTATCAAATTTGCAAAAATGATCTCTTTTTAATTTGCTCTGACGGTCTGCACGGAAAAGTTAGCGACAAAGACATTCTTTACATCGTGCAAAAGAATATCCCTCACCCTGCTAAAGCAACGAAGGCGGATCTTGAAAAAGCCGTCCAGGAGCTGATTGCGCAAGCAAACGAGAACGGTGGGCAGGATAATATTTCAGTTATTCTTTCTGTGGCCCAGGAATAATTCTTATTCCCATCGTCTTCACGCAAGAATACACTTATTTATGTCATTTTTCTCAATGGTAAACAGGGTTGTTGAACCATGAATAATTATTACACCGTTATGATCATTCCTGAAAAAGAGAAAGGGGTGAAAACGTTTAAAATCCCCGCCCTCTTTTTTCGCTCACTCGCTTTTTTTGCAGTGATGTTGATGCTCTTATTGGGCATACTGGCTTTTGATTATTGGAAGATCTTGCAGCAGGTTTATGAAAATAAACATCTCGGTCTTGAAAATCGCCAACTCAAAGAACAAGTCCAACTCTTTCAAATGAAGATGAATGCTCTTGCCGATGACTTACGACGTATTAATACGTTTGAAAGAAAATTGCGCGTGATCACTGGTCTTGAAGATGCGACAGAACAAGGCAATCTGCTCAACTGGTCAACAGAGCCAGAAAAAACTGATAAGTCAGTAGACCCTAGCCAGACAATGAATCAATCTCTCGAAGAGTCACTTAATTTTGATGAGATTGAATCGACACCTGAATACACATCACTCAAATCTGCGTACGATCAAAAGATTGCCACCACGTTAGGCCTTGAAAAAAGTTACAACATCACTAAGCGCTGGAGTGAGCTTGCTCGCCGAAGCTTCGGCCTCTCCTCTGACTATGCTCGTTTTGATTTTCAATATGCCAGAATTAAAAAAGTAGTCGCCAATCTTGAGGGTCATATTCACGAACTCGATCAACATCTTCTTGATAAAGAATCTTATCTCTCTTCAACTCCCACGCTTCTGCCGGCACAAGGTTGGATTACCAGTTATTTTGGTCAACGTATCTCTCCTACGGCCGGGAAGCTCAAAATGCATGAAGGCATTGATGTGGGAGCTCCCTATGGAACACAAGTTCATGCCCCTGCCGATGGCATAGTCACCTATTCTGGCGAGAAGGCCGGATTTGGAAAATTCGTTCAAGTTGATCATGGATTTGGAATCGAAACGATTTATGCCCACAATCAATCATTGTTTGTGAGAAATGGACAAAAAATTAAACGCGGTCATCTCTTGGCCGGTGTTGGAAACACGGGTCACTCTACTGGCCCCCACTTACATTATGAAGTGAGAGTTAATGGCATTGCTGTCGACCCACTTTATTTCATTCTCGAGTAACGGAGTTATCATGTTTGACAAGGCCCTAAAAATTATTTTCGGAACAAAACAAGACCGCGATTTAAAATTACTTCGTCCTCTCCTTGAGCAAGTCAATTCTCTAGAAGCCCGCTATAAGGCAATGAGTGATCAAGATCTTCAAGGCCAAACTCCTCTCTTTCGAGCTCGCTTAGAGAAAGGTGAAACGACAGATCAAATTCTTCCAGAAGCTTTTGCCTGTTTGAGAGAAGCTAGTCGTAGGGTCATGGGGATGCGCCACTTTGACGTTCAAATCATGGGGGGAATCGTTCTTCATCAAGGAAAAATTGCTGAGATGAAAACGGGTGAAGGTAAAACACTCACGGCCACTCTGCCGATGTATCTCAATGGTCTTAGTGGTAAAGGCTGTCACCTTGTGACGGTGAACGATTACCTGGCCCAGCGTGATGCTCATGAAATGGGAAAACTCTACAATTGGATGGGTTTAACAGTTGGTTGTATCGTGGCGCAGATGTCCGATGACGAGAGACAAGAAGCCTATAAGTGCGACATCACTTACGGTACTAATAATGAATTCGCCTTTGATTATCTACGCGACAATATGAAATTTGATCTCGATGACTACGTTCAACGTGATCATCACTACTGCATCGTGGATGAGGTCGATTCAATTCTCATCGATGAAGCCAGAACTCCCCTTTTGATCTCTGGGCCTTCTGAAGGCAACACAGATCTTTATGGTGTGGTCAATAAAGTCATTCCTCAGCTGAAGAAAGAGAAAGATTATACTGTCGATGAAAAATCAAGAACAGCAGTTCTTACGGATGATGGGATTATTCGTGCTCAAGAACTTCTTAAGGTCTCAAACCTCTTTGATGTCCGTCACATCGAAACTCTCCATCACGTCCAACAGGCCCTAAAGGCACATACTTTGTTTAATCGCGACCAAGAATATGTCGTGAAAGATGGAAAAGTGATCATCGTTGATGAATTCACTGGGCGCATGAAAGAGGGCTCACGCTGGTCTGATGGGCTTCACCAAGCCGTAGAAGCCAAAGAAGGCGTTGATGTACGCTCGGAGAACCAAACACTAGCGAGCATCACCTTTCAAAACTATTTCCGCCTTTATTCAAAACTCTCAGGTATGACAGGTACTGCGGATACTGAAGCAGAGGAATTTTCTAAAATTTATAATCTTGAAGTCGTGGTGATTCCCACTAACCTTCCTATGGTTCGTGAAGATATGCCAGATGTCGTGTACGCCTCAAAAGCAGCGAAGTATCAAGCGGTGGCCGATCTGATTGAAGAGTGCCACAAAAAAGGACAACCTGTTTTGGTTGGTACTATCACTGTAGAATCTTCAGAAATCATCTCTCAGGTATTAGATAAAAAAGGCATCAAGCATGAAGTCTTGAACGCCAAAAACCATGCTCGTGAAGCGGAAATTGTCACCAATGCCGGTCAAAGAGGCGGAGTCACGATTGCCACCAACATGGCCGGTCGAGGCACCGATATTAAACTTACGGCCGACACTAAAACGACGGGTGGACTCTTCATCCTAGGAACTGAACGTCACGAATCAAGACGTATTGATAACCAACTTCGTGGTCGCTCAGGACGCCAAGGTGATCCAGGAAAATCGAAGTTCTTCCTCTCTCTAGAAGATGATCTCATGAGAATCTTTGGTTCAGACAGAATCAAGGGCATCATGATGAAACTTGGAATGAAAGATGATGAGCCTATTGAGCATGGCATGGTTTCAAATGCGATCGCAAAAGCTCAAAAGAAAGTGGAAACCCACAACTTTGATATCCGTAAACACTTGCTTGATTTTGATAATGTGATGAATGAGCAGCGAAAAGTTATCTATAAACTTCGCCGTGAAATTCTTAATGATGAAGGGAATCTTGAACTTGTTCATGAAATGATTGAAGACACTGCTTATCAGCTTGAATCTCAATACCGACCTGATAAAAAAGTCACACTTTATGAATGGCCTTGGGAAGATATCAACGAGGGCTTTCATAATATTTTTGATACCCACGAAACTCTTACTCCTAAAGAGTGTGCAGAGAAATTCAACAGCGAGATTGCTAAATACTTAAAAGGCAAAGGCATGGAGCTTTTTGAAAAGCGCATGGCCCAATTTGATCCCGAGCAAGTAAAACTCACTCTTCGTGAGGTTCTGCTTTCAACATTTGATTCCTTTTGGAAGGATCACCTCTTAGCGATGGACCACTTGAAAGAAGGGATTAATCTTCGATCTCATGGGGGCAAAGACCCACTGGTTGAATATAAGCGTGAGGCTTTCGAGCTTTATGAAGAAATGAAGAGCATCATTAAGCGCTCGGCCGTTGATCGTTTGTTCCATATTAAAATGTATACGGCTCAAGAAATTGAAGAGATTAAAAAACAGCAGCAAGCGCTCCTGGAGCAGCAGTTGGAGGCTCATCGCCGGTCACAAGAAGCAATGGCCCAATCGCAAATTCCACAGCAGGCACAAAATCGCCCACAACGTGGTACAATGAAAGCAGGAAGAAACGACCCTTGCCCTTGTGGGTCTGGAAAGAAATTTAAAAATTGCCACGGAGCCTAAGGCCGAATGAGCGACGAAAAAAAAGATCTTACACGGATTGAAGATCTTGGTGAATTTCTCCACGAGCTGGACGATACCGAGAATTTTCTCGAGCTTCCTGCTATTCCAGAAGATGCTACCACGTCAGATGATTTGCCTGAGATCCCTGCTGATGAAGATGTCTCATTTGGCGAAGCTCTCCCAGAAATTCCGACTGAAGAAGAGGCTTCTCCCGCTTTTGGTGAAGAGACCTCAGATTTTGGAAATGACGAGACTGCGGCCTTTGGCGAAGAGTCTCCGGTCTTTGGGGAAGAAGCACCCGCATTTGAATCTGATTCCAGCTCCTTTGAAGTGGAACAATCCCAAGATGATCCATTTTCTGAAACGACTGAAGAAGTGGCCACTTTTGAGACCCCAGAAGAGGATAACCCCTCTTTTGAGACTGAAAACTCAGACACTGAAAACAATGATACGACTGACCCCTTCACCTCAATAAATGAAAGCATCTCCGAGGCCGCTGAATTCGCGACCTCGTCTGAGGCTGAAGTTGAAAATGAGCCTGCCGCAGAGGTGACTCAATCTAATTATCAAGATGCAAAGCCATTAGATGACTCATTCGATCCTGAAGTTTATGAAGAAGAGCCACAGTCTCTAAAAGCAGAACCAGAAGCGCCACTAGAGTCACAATACACTCCAAAAGAAGATTTCAAAGAGACGCGTGACTTTGCTCAAAATGCTGTCTTAGATGATTCACCCACTGAGTGCAATCCATCTTATAGCGTGATCGCTCGCAATATTCGCTATCTTGAAGACTCTGAAGAAATCCTTACTCTTCTCAAAGAAGTGGGCTTCCCTCAGGACATGATGGATCAGTTCAAGCGCCAAATTGAGAGAGGAACATTATTGATTCCTCGAATTTCAGAATTCTCGGCCATTTATATCTCTCACAAACTTCGTCGCTTCCGCCTCGAGCTTCAGATGGGACTCTCTGATCTTCTTCACCCTCCGAAGCACTCAAAAGATAATGAGAAGGGCCTAGTCTCTAAGAGAACTCTTGGCCAAAATCAGCAGCATAATTTTCAATTCAAGGGCGACACTGACTCCGCTCGAAGCATTATTCTCTCTACTCTTCCTCAACTTGATGGGCATGCAGTCGATCGCTACTTAGGTGTGGCAAGCGAGCACTCCTTCCTTGATTCTCAGCAAGTTGAAAATGAAACGGCCGATGCGATTCATAAAAGCTATGATGAGCTGGCCCAAAAGCTCAAAGGTCATGCTCTTCATTCTAAGGCCAATGCAGTTTTGGGAATTAACTATCAGCTCACTCCTATGCCTCTCGAGAACACGATGGGCTCCTATCGCTACAAACTCACCTGCACTGGAAACTTGGTGTGGGTTCATAAATTAAGCGTCTAAATTATGCATTACGATGTCGTTATTGTGGGTGGTGGAATCAATGGGGCCGGATTGTTTCGTGATCTGGCACTTCATGGAGTCAATGTACTCTTACTTGAGCGGGGAGATTTTTCTGCTCAGACTTCCCAGGGCAGCTCCAAGATGCTCCATGGTGGGATTCGCTACTTAGAAAATCTCGACTTTGCTCTTGTTCAAGAAGCCTTGGAGGAAAAAAATCTTTGGCTCAAACTTGCGCCTCATATTTGCATGAAAAAGGAATTTCACCTTCCTGTGTACGCTGGCTCAAAGTGGCCACTGCCTTTCGTGAGAATGGGATTATTTCTCTATGATGCACTCTCGCATTTTCAAAATGCGCCTTCAGGCCATGCAAATAAAGAATTATTACTGGAAAGATTCCCTCAACTCAAGGCCGATGGGCTGCAAGGTGCGGGCACATATCATGACGGGATTGTTGATGATCATAAACTAGCGCTTGAGTGTATTTGGGACGGCGAACTTGAACATAATGCCCGCGCTCTGAACTATCAAGAAGTGATTGAGATCAAACAAGGGGCCGTGGCCGAGATAAAATTTAAAGATCTCATTCACAATAAGATTCAAGAAGTGAAGGCCAGTTATGTGATTTTTGCCACTGGCCCCTTCACTGATACTTTAATGAAAAAATGGAATATCCCGTGGGAGCCCTCACTGCTCCCTTCAAAAGGTATTCAT
>JAIEMA010000049.1 GCA_019752535.1 Bacteriovoracaceae bacterium | reverse complement strand
TGGTGCGAGAGAGAATTCGTTTTTACAAAAAAGAGCTTATCGATATTTCTCGAACCCGCGTTGTTCAAAGAAAAAAACGTCAAAACCAGGCCGTCACCGCTGCACTCGTGGGTTATACCAATGCGGGCAAGTCTTCGATCATGAATCGTTTGTGCCGCGTGAATGTCTTGGAAGAAAATAAGCTTTTTGCAACACTCGATTCGACTTTTAGAACGCTCAACCCTGATTCAAAGCCCCCGATGATCATGATTGATACGGTAGGATTCATTCAAAACCTTCCCAATACTTTGGTGCAAGGTTTTAAAACGACTCTTGAATCGGCCGTAGAAGCCGATCTTTTGGTGATTGTCTGTGATATCTCGGACCCTAATTTTCAGAAGCATTTAAGCGTCACGCAAGACGTTTTAAAAGAGCTAGAAATCCAAGATAAAAAACAGCTTATTGTCTTCAACAAAAAAGATATGCTCAATGATCCGATGCGTGCTCGTATTATCATGCGTCAGTATCCGCAATCCTTTTTAGTTTCAAGTTACAGTGATGATGACATGCAGGATTTGCGTAAACATATCATCGATTATTTTTTATCTCAGCAAGATCACTATGATTTATTTATACCATATGATGCTGGAGAGGCTCACGCGCGAGTCAGGGCCAATGCAAACATTGTAAAGATGGGCTCTCATGAAAATGGGATTTTTTATCGTATTCGAATCCCTGATTTTATTTTTTCTCAATTGGGTCTGATCCCCTATATCCTTGCCCCTGGTCATGAGAAGTGGGTTGAAGATTTTTCTTCAGAAACATAACTATCCCTTGCCCATCACTACCAGAGCCCATAATCTAGCGGTCTTGAAAAAATCACGCCCACTCAAAAGAACTACGTTCAGCAATGAAGCCCGACTTGGTCGCGGCTTTGGAAGCACACGTCCTATTGAAGCATTAAAGAATGCTTGCCCTGTTGTGAAAGCCAGTTATCTTTGGGCCGTTGTCTCGGAGCAATTGCTTGAAGTTTTAGGACCTGAAGTTCATCACCAATGGTTTAAAAATATTCGTCCGGTCGTTTTAACAGATGGAACTTTAGTGCTGGAAACAGCAACACATTTAGCGGCTCAATGGATTCACTGTCATTATCAAGAATTAGTGGATGTCTTATTGTCTGTTCATGATCGCAACGTCAGTGCACTTTTCATGTCTCAAAGAGATCGCTTTAGCTCTACGCGGGTGATCTAGAAAGCTCCGCTTCTGAAATAAATTGTCCCAAAATAGAATGCGATACTTAGCACGATCCCCACTCCAACAATAATCATGTCTCTTTTTTCAAACTTCATAACTTCCCTTTCACTTATTTTAAGCCTAGGTGAAATTAATTGGTACCCAAAAGTTCTTTGACCAAGGCATGGAAAGTCGAAGGATCCACTGGTTTGCTAAGATGGCCTTTCATGTTTAATCGCCCCATCCACTCAGGTAGTGTTTTCCCAAAACCAATAACAGGAATTTCTTTGAGCAAGGGATACTCTATTAAGGCGGAAACTAAATCCTCATTGGTAAGATCGACAGATTTTTCATCAATAACCACCACATCGGGAGCGAGGTCTTGTATGAAGTATAAAGACTCTTTTAGGGATTTCAGTGAGTAAAATGGAAAATGTAGCTGGGCAGATTGCTTCTTAAGCCAATCTGTTATCATAGGGTTGGAATCAATTAAAAAAACGAACATAGACTAATCCTTCAAAAGAGATTTACCATCGAGCCTATAAGGCAGCAAGGAGAGAACATGGCCCTAAAAGTACGCGTCATTGACATGGGTTCAGGACAAGTTTTATTCGAATGCCCTGTGACTGACTCAGATAAGGCCTATACCGCCGCAGCTGGTTTTGAAGCCTTAGGATTGGATGTAAAAATCGATCATCCCAGTGTGAACCAAACCCTGGCCAATTCATTAGGGATTGAAGGGGCCCCCATGGACGCCTTTCAAGAGAGTTTGGCCGAGGAAATAGAGGAGCATCCCGGTTCATGCTGTTTTGAAGACCCTAAAGATAAGAAAATACATTAATTTCTGCTGGCAACATCTTCCTCTCTCAACATTTTAAAGGACTTTGATTAAAATGATTGAGATGAAGTTTATACTTTTTTTTCTTCTTATTTTAATTTCTCATGCCTCCCTGGCTAAAAATTGCGCGACTGTTGAGGGGTTGAGTGAGATTGACCAATTAGCAGCCTTGGCCGCCAATATAGCCCCACAAAACACCTGTGATCTTTATGCGAAGGCAAAAAGCAAAGATGACCTTAAAGCTGTCATCAAAAATGAACTACGACAGCAAACAATAAAAATTCAAAGTGGCGCAAAAGATCGACACACTGTGGGAAATACTCTTAATCATTGTGAACCCACAAAAGACTCAACGACTCTCGTTTTAAATTTTGAAGGAACGGGGGCTTTCGAGCCAAGAACTTTTCATATCATGGAAAAGCTTATCAAGTGCCCAAAGTCATCAAGTGTCTCTCAAGCTGATCTGAAATATGCTTATTATCAATCTCAAGTCGAATTTAAAAATCATCTTAATCATTCTTCGAAATGGTCAGGTCTTCAGTCAGGCCCAATGACAGAGATGCTTACCAACAATAAGCTCCATGAGAAGGCAAAAAACTTTGATTTTGTGAGTTTTCCCTCAGAGGAATCTGAGCTCATCGCTGATCCGATGAGCATGAGCTGGAAGAGTATCAAAAATCTTCCAACAGAAATGAAAAAGTCCTATGCAGGAATTCCAAAAGGTATTTCAAACGCTATTAAATGTACGATTCAGTACTACAAAAAAGCCAAGTCTTTAAATATAAAACCTAAGTTCACTATTCTCACTCATTCAAGTGGGGGCAGAAGTGCGGTTAAGTTTTTAGAACTCTTAAAAACTTTTCAAAATCCACTCACTGGAAAAAAAGATTTAAAAGCTGATTTAGTCTTCACCATTGATCCAGTAAAAGAAGCTCAGCATGCGCTTGAAGAAGTTGTGTCTCAATATGCAGGCATGGCCGGTGATGCCATTTTAGATTCAATTCCCTTTGTTGATGTAGAAGAACATAAGCCGGTCAATGTATGGACGAGGAAGCAGCCCAATTCTCTCTACAAGACCAGCAACTCAAAGAAGTGGATCAATGTGTATCAAAATGTTGATCAAGATGGGATAAAAATGGCCGTTAAGTTTGGCATTCACGGAAGCCCTATTCACAATGCAACTGAAAATCATTTTATCACTAAAGATTTAGATCACGGAGCTCACGGAGGGATTGCCAAAAGCCCTGAAGTCCTCAAGCTTCTCTCTGACCAATTACTAAGTCTTTAAAATTTGCCTAACCACTGTAATGTCGCATTTAAAGGACTCACGCTGTAGCCCCACATATCTTCGTACTCTCGGTTGGTCATATTTCCTAATCTTAGTGACCATTGCTGCTTTTGATCTGGGCTGTATTTCAGTGACCCAGAGAGAGTCTCATAGGCCACCAGGTGGGCACTTGCACCAGTGCTGGTAGTATCTTTTCTCCCCCCTACGAGTCGAGCACTTAACTCTGTCATCCATTTGCCGACATAGGTATTCCAACTCACAGTAGTAAGATATGGAGGTCTTCTCAAAGGGCTCTGGGAATAATTTGAGAAATCTAGATAGGTTTGACTCAAACTCACTTGCCCCCAAGAATGTTCAGGTGAAACCACAGAAGCTTCAACCCCCTTCACTCGTAGAGTTCCTCTGTTTTGGTATCCTTGATTCGTAAAAGCTATTAAAGATTGAAAATCTTGCTGAAAGGCCACAAGACTGATGAGGCCTTCGCGCTTCCACTCAGCTCCTACTTCATATGAGAAATTTTCTTCAGGATTTAAATTTGTATTTCCAATGGGTGATCCTCCTGAGGGCGGAGAATAGAGTTGATACAAGGAAGGTGTTTTATATCCTTTAGCAGTTTTAAAATGAAAGCTTAAATACTCATTGGTTTGATGCTTAATTGTCGACTCATAAGATAAAAAACCGCCATAGCGCTGGTGGTGCTCACCTCTTGCTCCCAATTCAAACAAAATTTTATCCTGTCTAAAACGATTGAGAGCAAAAATACTGCCGAGATCATTGCTCTTGTTCGTTCCTCGGCTTCCAATCCACTCCTCTTCGAATTGAGCTCCACTTATTAATTCATAATTTGAAAAACGTATCTGAGATCCGAGCTGAACTTGCTTCGTCTCTCCTTTATAGATTTCACTTCCAAGACTTTGGGTAATTGAATTTCTCTTCTGACTTACAACTCCTGTCCTTAGCCACCAGTGTCCATAGTCAAATTGTGTTCGAGTGATTTGAGAGAAAGCTCCAAGTTCATTTTTTGTTCGATCACTCTTTTCATCGACAGATGTTCCATCTTGATCCGCCTGCCCGAGAGATCCATACATCATTAAATCGGTAGAAACTTTTTGACTCCACTGATGGTGCGAGCTCTGCATAACTTGAGATTCTTCGGCTCCATCTCTTTCAGTTGCGCCATGTCTCTTTTTATTTAAACGAGAAATACCAGCCGTTTTTAAGTGAGTGATGCCAAAAGTTCCTTGATGAGAGCCTTGACCCCAATCAAAGAGAGCAAAGCCTTGCTTTGTCTCAAATGATCCCAGACTTAAACTTAATACATTTTGCTTGGGCGAATGACCTCGGCGAGGCACCATCTCGATCACTCCACCAGTGGCATCTCCTCCATAAAGGACTGGAGCCGGCCCTCTCAGAAGTAAGAGATCTTGAAAAAAAGGCGTAAGAAAGAAAGCCGTATCATAATTACGAGTCACATTAGAGGGGTCATTCAATCGCATGCCATCGACTAAAAAAATCGTATGACGGGATTCACTTCCTCTGAGATATACTGACCCCACACCCCCTACGCCACCAGCTTGAGTGAACATCACTCCAGGAGCTTTATTCAACACATCTTGAATTTGACTGTTTTCTTCTAGTGCTTCTTCCCCAGCGTGAAAAATAGGAGATGAAACATGTTGTAAAAGAGGTCCCGGTTTTGCCGTGACTTCAATAGTGTTAAGTTGGTACTGCGCCAATACAGAAGCGATGAAAGAGAAGAAAAGAAACAAAGAGTCCTCCACGGGAAATAAATAAAACTTAAAGAGGATCGGGCTTTACCGTTGCGGGACAGCGCCGGAATCATCAAAAGACTTCACCGGACTTCACACTTTAAGTTAGTGGGGAGATTAGCGTACAGATTTGAATTTGGGGAGAAGAACTCTCTTAATCGACTTAAATATGACCTTTTTTGCCAGCATAATTGGTAAAAAGAGATGATATTCCGCCACGCAAACGAGTTCATCACCTTGTTCCCAATTGGGATTCCTTGAAGCGAAATATTTCACATGAGGAATCTTGCTTTTGAGATCCTCCGTTATAGGGGCCACATTTCCTTTAAGATGCTCGTGAGGCCCTTCAAAAATGAGAAGACCACGCTCTTTATTATAAGTGGTTGGATAAAGCTGCTTAGCAAAATCATCTGAGAGACTTTGAAAGAAAGCAGGGGTCGGGCAATCGAATCTTGGATAAAAAGTCTTAAAGTTATTGGTCATTAAAAGATAGGTCTTATAGCCCTTCGAAATGAGATGCCAATAAACTTTCTTCCATGGCCAAGGTAAACATAAACGGCCCAGATACCAAAAGAATGCCCAACCTAAAGTATAATCTCCCCAGTACTGACGATCGATGATAGTATCGCCACTGAAGACCCCTATATGAGTTTTTCCCTCTACCTGGTGTTCAAGAATTTTTTGTGTAGAGAAGCCTTTGATCTCACCCGTTTTTTTGTCATAAAGAATAATAACATCATCTTTATTTTCAAAATCTTGAAAAAAACTCTCTGGCTCAGGAAGATCATAATACTGCTGAAAGATAGTAAACATGATTTTACGATCATGAATACTCACATCTTTTACAGGAAATATTTTAAAGCTGAGCCGTGCCATCGAGAACAATCCTTACATAACGATCAATTGAATCAAAACTCACTCTCTGGAGATGCTTTTGGCACCAGTTTATTTCTACCTCTACTGGACCTACAACACTGGCACCAAGGCCTAAATGAGTGCGTGATTCATTTTGAGCACTAAATCCATTGGCTAGTTTAAGCTCTTTATACTGGACTCGCTTATTTTTTCCATCATTCCAATGAACAGCTAGAGTGGTCCCAAGTGCCATACGATTACAATCCGGAGAGCGAGAAGCAAGATCAAGACCCAACCAGTGAGGCTTCTCCCCTTTAGTCCAATTGTTTTTAAAAATATGAGGCTCGGCAAATTGATTCGAAACAATCATATCCATCAGACCATCATTATCAAAATCAGCTGAAGCGATACCTCTTGAATTCTCTCCTTGCCCAAGACCTACAGCATCGGCTACATCATCGTACATTTGCTTATCAGTACGACCACTGTGCAAGTAAAACCTCTTCTTCTCATTGGGATAAATGCAATAGCCTCGAATATCTCCCCAGAAATGAATATAACGATGAATTTCAGGAGGAGAGCGTGCTATCTTTTCGTTGGTATACCAGTAGTCTTTGCAGTTCTCAAATCTTTTGTCTGGACGATCATCTACCATACCATTGGCCTGAACGAGTTCAAGCCATCCATCATTATTATAATCGGCAAAAGAGGCACCCCATCCGAATCTATTCTCATTAAGTGCCCCAAGCTTTGTCGCTTTATCCTCAAATGTAAATTTACCATCTTTATCCAATCCAAAAAACCAAAAGAGACTTCCTTCGGCCTGCATCTCATGATGGACATTTGAAATATAAACATCTTGAAACCCATCAGCGTCTACATCTTCGACAGAGGCATTCATTCCTTTATAGGTATCTCTTCCAAGACTACCAAAGAAATCACCTTCAATTTTTTTGAACGTAAAGTTTTTCTGATTGAGATAAAAATTATCTGGGCCAAAGTCGTTGGCCACATAAAGATCAACCCACCCATCATGATTAAAATCTGCGGTGCCTAGAGCAAGTGTCCAGTAATGCTCTGGTATACCAATCTTCTTCGAATCAAGTTGTTCAAAAGTTCCATCAACATTTTGTTTAAACATTTCATTCACTCCCCCATTATCTGAGAGATGCCATGATGAATGCATGAAATTAAACATGCGCAAATCTCCCTCATACTGAGGCTGAGGAAGTTTAAAGACATTCAGTTTTTCTGGCTTGTCCTGAGGATAGCCAGGTAAATAACGAGGCCACACATGACCTACCAAAAGATCGAGTCGGCCATCACGATCAAAGTCGGCAAAGGTAGCAGCTATCCCATTTACATATTTATCAAGACCTGTTTTTTGGGTGACATCAAGGAAGGTCGCCTTTCCCGTTTGTGAGAGCTGGTTTTGAAGAAGCACTGGCTCTCCGAAAGCCACCATGATGAATAAATCCGTGTCTCCATCATTATCATAATCAACAAAGAGTCCATTTGAAGGGAGACCATTTTGTTCAATCTTTATAAATCGCTCATCGCTTGGAAGGAGAACTCTTTCGAATTTAAAATTCCCCAAATTCTTATAAAGTGCTGCTCTTTGACCATCTTTTTTTAATGTATTACTAAGGAAAATATCAACAAGTCCATCATTATCAAAATCCCCAGTTGCAACAGAATCACCTACAGACAAAACCCATTTCACAATATGGTGAAGCCTTTTATCTGTTCTGTATAAAGTATCACCAAGCTCTGACTTGATTCCAGATTGAGTAGAAGGAATTAAATCAAAGTGAAATGGAAGATTCTGTTTCGCCAGGGTGGGATGAAGAACCAGTTTATAAGTCATCATTCCGACAAAAAACACACTTCCCAAGATGAGTGGACGTTTCCAGTAACCTGACTTCAAAAATCTCTCTTTAAAATACAATAATGGGCTTCCATTCTGTCTCATCGCCAAGAAATGATTCTTTAAGAGTTTCCAAGATTGAAGTGTGAATCCAGCATAAAAGAATGTGTAGTAACTCTGACCGATGTGAAAAATCAGATCAAGAACAGCAAGTGCAATACCTGCTTTAATTTGATCCTTCGTACTGTTGGGCGAAGTCGCGGGATCAGTAATCATAAAGAAGGTAAAGAGGAAAAAGGCAGGTGAAGTGATGGAACCTAAAAACAAAGTTTGGAATGGAAGATGGTGCTGCATGATCCAAGCACGAAGAAGTGTTTGAAGAGTGTAGCAAATCAAAAAAGTAATAACTAAGGGAAGACGGTTTACTTGAGGGAGAACAAACATAAACCCAAGAAAAACGACAAGAATACTAATACTCTCTAGACCATACCACTGATAGGCGGGTGCCGAAGTGATGACAGATCCACAAAAGATAAGCGACAGCGTGACGGCCACTTGTGCTGGATTGTAGTTATGCTTGCCATTAAAAGTGAAAATATACTTTGTTCCGATCGCAAAAAAAACTGGCGCTAACAATACCCAATAATCATGAGAGTAATTAAGTAAAATTGAAAGTGAGCAAGAGGTAATTATCGCTGAGAGGGGAAAGATCCACTTTCCTTTAAAATAGCGACAGAGTATAGCATCCATCGCCATACAACAGAGTGTCGTAACGGCCGCTTGAGTCGGTGTCCGGTTGAAGCCAAGAATGGTGAAGCCTAAGATAACGTATCCGCCCAAACAAGCGAGAACCATCCAACGAGGATCTTTAATCTTAAAAAGATTTCCGACCACAGGGATATTTGCAAGAGATCTTTGAATTGCTTCCATATTTATACCAAACACATCTCAAAACCAGGAATTTCTCGAGAGAAGTCGCTGACTGGGTTTCTAGTAGGGTCAACAAGGTATAATTCTAGATCAGTTTTCAAAGTGATGTAACTAGAGAGAGCCGAATGATAGGAGTGCTCAGAAAATTCAGGCAAACTTACGCAGTGATAACCATCTTTTTTGGCCAGCGAGAGCCCAATTTTAACCAGTTGCTGAAGAGCGAGCTGATAGGACTTCTCACTTAACCCCTCACGTTTGTCTAACATGGTCAGGTATAAACATTTCAGTTCCTCACCTTCAAGTGGTAAACCTAGCACTACTCTCAAAACTGAAATCATTCTTTTCATCATTTTTGGATAACGCTTAACAATAATTTTTTTCACTTGAGACGGTGACCAAAATGCACATGAAAGGATTATTCCATTGGCATCATAGAGAGCAAAACCTCGATCTTTGTGAAAGCTAGGCCAATTTTTTTCCCGCCATGAAATTTCATTAAAACCTTCCTCAAAAACAAATCCGAAAGGCTTCTTTTTATTCGCGAGTCGATGAAACTGAAAGAGTTCAGCTGACTCAATTTCACTCCACTTCTTAGCCATAAATCTCTGAGTTTGAGGTCGCCATGAAGCAAAGATATTCACCATCTTGTAGGAGTGAAAGAGATGATAGCCGATCGGTGATAAGGCCAAGGCTTTTTTAGCTCTTTGATTTTGCTTTAAGATCGCAGTGTAAAAATATTTACTCTCTTTAAAATCATCAATAAGTGCAATCTCCTTCATCAAATCTAGATAAAAGGATCTCCACAAACGTCCCCACCTTTTAATATTATCAACTCTCATATCACCTAAATAACACACCCGAGTGGCTTTACCTCGGATGTAGGCCGCACGAATCACAAAAGTTCCGGATCCTTCGATTACGCCTGATTCATTTTCAACGAAAAAAACAACTTTTTCTGCTGAATGACAGTCTAAGAGTGCATGAAAAGTAGGGACTCTTAAGTATTGAAGCTGCATCTCTTCTGCATTCATGGGGGATTGATTGAAAAAAATCTGAAGCCTCTCGTCATCTTGAGGTTTCGCCACTTTTACATCTGGGTATCGAGATAAAAATGCTGCTAAATCCAAAAATCGATCTCTTTTTTTATTTCAAAAGTTTCTAAAAGTGGGTTTCCTGTTTTTCCATAAAATCGTAGTCGCTCAATTTGAACATGGAGTTCATCACTAGGGGTCGAGCGAAAATTTAAAACAGGATCATTTTGAAGAGAGCTTCCTTGGTTGTGCATAATTTCGACATCCTGTTCAATCACTTGGCGTGTATAAAAACCAAAGATTGGCTTTAATATTTTTTTAAAATACGGAATCTTATATGCAATATAAGTATAAACTCTACTCTTGAGAGCACCAACCGGTGTGCCTTGGGAGTTAATAATGAATCCATTCTCACCAAACCAATAATCGACTCGAGTAATATTCGGATAGATGTACTCGTCAGTATGTTTCATGGGGGCCCCGGAAGGATTCAACAAAAGTTTTGCCCCCCAGGAGAACTCATCTTTTTCTTGAAGATAGGTCACTAAAACTCGGCCATTTTTTGTTTCCACTGTATGAGGAACCTTCTTTCTCTCACTCTTCTCGTCTCTAAACCAACCTTGGTGAACATAAACGGTGTGAGGTACATCCATAAAGTTTTCGGCAAGATTTGTCACTTCATTGGGAAAATCAGTGATCATGAAGTAGTGTTCCCATTTTTCATCTTGGGCAAAAGGAAATCGCCAAGGTGGAGTCTCTGTCGAGGGCTTCCCCTCTCCCATCCAAACCCAAATGGCGCCATCTTGTTCACAGCTATATATTTTCTTTTGACAGTGTGGAGCATTTTTTTGCTCTGGGTTCTCAGCAGGAATTCTCTTCACTTCTCCATCCAGGTCATACTCCCATCCGTGATACATACAAACTAATCGCTCGCCTCGTACCTCACCTTCAGAGAGTAGCGCCAAGCGATGGAGACAGCGATCAGCGACGATAGAAACTGCACCAGACTGCGTTCTAAAAATGGCCAAAGGTTTTTCGTAAACGACTCTTTGAACGACTTGATTATTTTTTAATTCTTCTGAAAGACAAGCTATGTACCAATTCTCTACAATTTTTCCGTCTCTCTCTTTTAAGCTTTCCATGATTCACTCTCTGATGACTTATAAGGGATTTTTATTATGGATTCCCACTTCATGTTACCCAACACCCACCCCATGCGAGAACAGAGAATTTTAAAAAAATCTCCACTTCTTTCATGAAATTCAACTTCCAGTGAGTCCAGTTGGCCCAGCTCTCTAGCGAGACGATAATGATGATTTTGAAGAAGCTTCTCTTCCACTCTTTTATCTAAGCCATTCTTTCGTGCCCCTTCGCAAACTAAGATGTAGCGCGGCTTCTCCTCATCACTTCCTTGGGAGGCAAGAAATAAAATGGCTTCAGGCCCGATGCTTCTTAGAATTTCGCTGGCCGTCAGCAGACTCAACTTTTCCCCTACGAGATCAACAGTATGTTTTCGGCCTTTAAAGCTCAATATCGGGCATTGATGTTGAATCTCCGCAACATCTAATTCATCTCCCAGCTGGTAGCGCCAAATGCCGTTGCCGGATGAAAGGAGTGGGGAGACGCAATCCCCTTCTTTTAGATCCCATGACGGAACGATTCTTCCATCGGCAAACATGAACTCATAAAAGTGAGAGGTGTAAGAGAGATGATTTTTTCCTTCATAAGGAATCGTCACAACTCCTTCAGTGGCAAAAAGTCCTTTTCCTTGAAAAGCCGTGTTTGGAAAAATTTTTTTTAATCTATTCGCCCATGGTTTTGCATCAGCTGTATCCCAGGCACTGATGAGAGAGAGCTTGGGCCATAACAGACTCATCAATTCATTCTGATCTTTGGCATTACTTAAAATTTCACTAGTTTTGCCTTTGCATTTTTTTGAAAGCTCTTGGCGCTCATTCCAAATTTCATCGCAAATTCCAAGGAGGAAAGTGGGTGACCATACAAAAAACATCGACAAATCAGAGCAAGGGAGAAGTGATTTTATTGTGAGATCTCTCGCCAGTTCAGCAGAACTCGCGTGTTGAATCTCATCAGGTACGGCCATTATTTTTCCCATCATTTGTCGTTTAAACCATGGAAAATAAGAAAGATCGTTGTTACTCATCTCTTGTCTTAAATCATTAGGCAACCAAGAGAGAGACCAGTAATGCCGGCCATTTTTAATTTTAGGATAATGCTTATAAAGATCATGCATCCAGACATTGGTGGCATTATCAATTTCTTTTAAAAATTCTTTTGAATAAGGAATCCACTTTCTATTAAAAGTGGACCCACTTGTGGGTTGATAGCGAGAGACATTGCTTGAGAGAACATTTTCGTCTCCAGCTTTTTGTTTTTTGACCCACTCGGCCCAAGAATCCCAAGTTGTTGGCGTCACTTTTGAGATCAACTGCTCATAACTTAAATCCGGATGTAGTCCATGCTCTCTTCCCCACAAAGTTGTTGAGGATTGTTGAAGCAGACGCCTTAATATTTGAGTTTGAATTTGTTGGATATTCTTTCTGTTTTCACCAAACTCACGATGGCTTTTTTTAGTCATCTGAAGCAAGCTAGAGTGAATACTATGGGTGAGAAAACTCATGCCCATATTGTACAGGAGCGACTCCATGCTGTGGTGGGTATACTTAGCCTTTTCAATGCCGCTGGCCGTCTTTATGTTCTTCAGGCAGAACCGCCCTGGGCGTTTGGGCGGGCCTATTAGTATTTCAAAAGCTTTATGGCTTTACTGGACTATCTCCGTTTGGTTTTTTCTTATTCCCTTGGCGCTCACGAGCGGAGATTGGCCCTACGCATGCTGGTGGGGCTGGGGATTTCTTAGCGCCTCTTTTTGGCTAAGAGGTGTGCTTGAGATTTATATGCTCTTCATTTCTAAAAACTGGACCCCTAAAATTGGTATCAGTCATGACCTACTGACACTCGCTGGGGTGATTATTAGTTATGGCCTATTTTGGAGGAGTTTATATTTTGCGGCTTGGTGGATTCAGCTCTTTAGTCTCGGTCTGGTGATTTCACTTTGTATAGAGACCTGGTATGCATGGGCATTTTTACAGCTTGTAAGAGAGAGAACAAAGGGCAAAGAAGGTATCTGGTATGCCACGAAGGATGATCCTAAATTCTTATTTATTTTAAAAGTTACAACCTTTTTTAATACCCTCCTCTATGCAGTTACAATTACATTTATTGGCCAGTGGCTATGAAATTATTACAGACTCACAAAGAGTCATTTGATTTCATGTTAAATTCTCGCCGCTATGAATCCGCTCATATTTGCCATACCCCTCTTTGTAGGGATGATGCTGGCCGAAAATTTAATCCTCTCTCGCAGAGGCGTAAAGGCCTATACATTTAAAGAGACTCTCGGAAATCTCTACTGCGGAATTGGCCAAGTTTTTATAGAAACATTTTTTAAGTTGCCGCTACTTGGGATGTATCTCTTTTTCTCTCAATATTCTCTTCAGCTAAAAATGCCTTCAACCTTTAAGTGGATTTTTCTTTTTGTTGTTGTGGATTTTCTTTTTTGGCTTAGCCACTTAATTGCACACAAAGTGAAATGGATGTGGGCCATTCATGGAGTACACCATCAAAGTGAAAAATATAATTACTCCGTCGGACTAAGAATGCCTTGGTGGCACAAACTGACTGCATTTTGGATCCTAATACCTCCAGCGCTTCTAGGTTTCTCCTTACAAGACTACATTATCGTCGCCAGTCTTCATGCAGCCGCTCAAATTTGGACTCATACAACACTGCTACCTAACAGAATCCCTGTTTTTGAAAGAATCTTTGTGACTCCCTCTCATCACCGGGTTCATCACGGAAAAAACTCCCTCTACATTGATAAAAACTTTGGTGGAATTCTAAGCATATGGGACTATCTTTTTAAGACTTATACTCCTGAGACTGAACCTGTTCGATTCGGCATTCCAAAAATTAAACCACGTGTGAATCCGTGGAGCAGCAACATGGTTCAATTTCTCCCTAAACTGTTTCCAAAACTGACTGCTGAAAGTCAGCTTAGCCTAAGGGAGAAAATCACGATTGGCTCACTCTCCGTAAGCCTCATTCTATCTGTTATGTTGGTATTTGCTTTTGAAACTCAACTCTCACTTGAGATAAGAGTGTTGGCACTGATTGTTTCGCTGGTATCTATGATAAGTGTAGGAATATGGATAGATCATAAAGATGATTGGTTTCAAAACGTCTCATTTTATAATCTCATATCCCCACACTTCGTGAATTTATTTATCTGCCTGGGCTTAGTATTCCTCTAGATCTTCACTCTCTTCTACATTATTAAGATTTTTATGGGGTTCTGTCCCATGCACGCGATTGCGAAGTTTACTCTTATGTTTTTCAAGCTGTCTTTCAGCCTTCTCCACGACATCATCAATGGCCATATAAAGAGTTTCTGCAGACGCCTTTGCAAAGCAGTCGCTCGGTTGACCAATGATTTTAACCTCTGCCCAATGGTGTTTATTATCATCACACCAGCAAGTCCAATCCACGTTGAAATTCCCCCCGAAAAATTTGGTAAATTTTTCGGATTTCTCACGAATTCTCTCATCTAATGCTGGGGTGTGCTCAAGATGTTTGAAGCTTATTTTAATGTTCATAATGATCCTTAATTAAGAATTTTTTCTCTTAGATGAAGTAAGAATGCCCATCATCTCTCTGTATTTTGCAACTGTACGTCTCGCAACGATAATATCTCTCGTGCTAAGAAGTTCAGATATCCTCTGATCCGAAAGAGGACGTTTTGGATCTTCATTGCTTATCATTTCTTTGATTTTTAACTTTAACGTTTCTCCCGCAATATCAATACCGCCATTCTTCCCTCCGATACCGGCATTGAAGAAATATTTTAATTCGAATGTGCCTATTGGTGTATGCATAAATTTATTTGTAGTCACTCGAGAAACAGTTGATTCATGCATTCCTATTTCACCAGCAATATCTTTCAAAATCATTGGCTTTAAAAACTCTGGTCCACGCTTAAAGAAATCCTGCTGACTTCGCACAATGGCGATGGCTACTTTAGTAATTGTTTTTTGTCTATTTTCAATACTTTTAATCAACCACAAAGCTGAGCGTAATTTGTCTTGAACAAACTCTTGCGCTTCTTCGCCGCCTTCTTTCGTTTTTAATAAATCTCGATAGAGATTAGAGATTCTAAGTCTTGGAACACCTTCATCATTCACTTGAACGACAAACTCACCACCCACTTCTTGGACAAATATATCGGGCACGACGTACTGAATTTCCTCTGGCGAAATTAATCGACCAGGTTTGGGATGAAGTCCCATAATAATAAGTTCTGCATCTTTTACTTTCTCTTTTGTCACACCAAGTGCTTTTGCAATTTTCGCATGATCCTTTGACTGAAGATCTTCTAGGTGTTCTGCAATAATTCTTTCTGCTAAAGGTGATCTTTCTCCAAGTGCACGAGCTTGGGCGAGCAAACACTCTTGAATAGTCTCTGAGGCGCAACCAATCGGATCAAAGCTTTGAATCATGGCAATGATGTTCTCAGCTTCGTCGCGATCAATCTTCGACTTCGCAATTAATTCATCAAGAGGAGAAGTGAGGTATCCATCGTCGTTGAGATCGTGAATGAGTGCGATAGCAAAATCCAGTTCAACGGCATCCATATTTTCCATGCGAAGCTGCCACTCTAAATGCTCATGAAGGGATTGCCCTTTGGAAACCATGTTCTCGTAACTTGGCATATCATCGGGCGATGAAGCTTCTCTCGTGTTTGGTGCGGTCGATGAGTTGTTGTTAAAAGACTCTGCATAGCTTTCCCAATCAAAATCTTCACGAGTTCCCTCGATCAGCTCTTTTCCTTGGAAGTCTTCTGCAGTGGCTTCTTTCTGTTCAATCTGCTCTTTCGTAGGCTCCTCTGGCTCAGATGATGACTCACCATCAGATTCTTCGAGCATTGGATTTTCGACCATTTCTTGGGCAATTAATGTCGTCATTTCTAGATGTGTTAACGTTAAAAGCTTAATCGCCTGCTGCAATTGCGGCGTCATCATTAAACTTTGCGTCTGTTTTAATCCAAGTGACATTTTAGCCATAGGACGGCTCCCTACATTTTAAATTCTTCACCCAAGTAGAACTTGCGTGCGGTCTCATTCTTTACAATTTCTTCAGGAGTTCCACTTACAAGCAGCTCCCCTCGATTCATAATATAAGCTCGATCCACAATCCCTAACGTCTCTCTGACTTGGTGGTCAGTAATCAAGACTCCAATCCCACGCTCTTTCAGTTGTCGAATAATTCCTTGAATATCCGCGACAGCGAGAGGATCTACTCCCGCAAAGGGTTCATCCAAAAGAACAAACTTTGGTGATAAGGCCAAAGAACGTGCGATCTCAACTCTTCTTCTCTCACCACCAGAGAGCTCTCGACCCTTCGATTGGCGAATATGATCCAGGCCAAAATCTTCTATCAACCCATCAAGAGCTGTTTTTCTTTCTTGCTTTGAGAGATCTCTAATCTCTAGTACGGACATGATATTTTCCTCTACAGTTAACTCTCTAAAGATAGAGGCTTCCTGCGGAAGATAACCAATTCCTTTTCGCGCTCTCTCATGAAGAGGAGATGATGTGAGATTTTCTTTTCCAAGATTAATCTCTCCTTCATCTGCTTTCACGAGACCCACGATCATATAAAATGATGTCGTTTTCCCAGCACCGTTAGGCCCTAAGAGACCAACAACCTCACCTTGCTTCACTTCAAGCCCTACATCTTTCACAACAGTTCTTCCGTTATAAGTTTTCTTCAAACCTTTTGCGGTCATTACTTCAAGCATTAGCGCTCCTTCGCTTTTTTGTTCTCATCTTTCTTCTCGACTTGAACATCAGACATCGCATCCTCGACTTCAATAAACTCCATCTTCTCTCGCATCGTAATGCGATAGCCTTTGATGGTGTCTTTCCCCTGCACGACTCGAGGTGCACCAGAGAGAACAACCTTGTCCTGTCCGAAGCCCTCAAGACGTTCGGCCGATGCATTTCGTTTTAGCGGCATCCCGTTTGCATCCATAAGAGTTTCAGTAACTTTCACATCGTCATTTAGGATGAAATACTTGAGCTTTTTGTTCGTCTGCTCGAGAAAAATTTCGCCATTTCGGGCAGTTACAATCATGCCCCCTCGCTTAAAGTAAACACTCTCTTTCAAGGAGACTTGAGCATTAAGTCCCTGCAACTCCATTTCATTGGCCTTCATATTGAGGCCCTCTTGATGTTTAAATTTTGGAGTCGTCACACTTTCAACATTTCCCACTAACTTGGCCCAATCCTGTTTGGGTTTGGCCTTCATCGAATTAGAAGTCATGTGAATTTTTTGTTGTGACTTTTGAAAAGTGTAATCAATCACAATATGACCCTTACCGGTCATCAAATCTTTTTTGGGATAATAGGTCACTTGATCTGCTTGATAGTGAGAAGCTTCATGATCAATCTTCACCTCTCCAAGCATCTTCAATGAATCACGCGCTTTGACGTATTCTGCACTCATGGCTTGGTAAGTAACTGCAGATTGTTTTTTATCCGGAGCGTATGTTCCTCTTGGGCGAATAAAACTTGCGACTTCTTCTCCTATACTTTGCATAGAATCAGCGGACAGAGACATTGCTGCTCTTCCGTGATCGAGATGAAAGTATTCAAGCTCCGTCATCTCATTGGGAACTTCACTTAAAATTGCTTTTGAATCCTCTCCCCAATTTTCATCTCTTCGGTGGCTCCAAGCTCCCCACCAAACGAGAGTATTTACAGAGAGAAAAAAGACAATAACCATTGTTGATTTGTATGGGCGTAATATCATGAAGAAATTGTACCATCGCGCAGCGCGCATTAGGGGATTTTTCAGATGACTAGTTTGATCGGAAAAGCGACCATAAGAGTATGGAAAACCCTACACTTTCAGACCTCGTTCAAAGCGGCGTTAAGCTCACTCCCATGATGGAACAATACTGGGCGGTGAAACAGAAATACCCCAGTGACTTACTCTTTTTTAGAATGGGTGATTTTTATGAAATGTTTTTTGAAGACGCTCGCGAAGTCGCACGACTGTTAAACATCTCGCTTACGACTCGTGGCAAATTGGGAGACTCACCGATTCCCATGGCCGGCATTCCCCATCATGCAGCTGCTGCTTATATAGATCGCATTTCCCAAATGGGACTCAAATTGATCATTTGTGAGCAGCTTGAAAATCCGAAAGAAGCCAAAGGCATCGTCAAACGTGGAGTCACTCAAATCGTCACTCCTGCTGTTCCATTTGATCTTGATAAAACGGCCAATGGTGACAACAAATACATCGCTGCAGCTTGGAAAGATAACGAAGGCTACCTTCTTACTCTCATTGATTTCACGACTGGTGATTTTTTTGGTTTTGCTCTTCAAAATCTTGAAGAGATGATTGAAAAACTTCAAATCTTTCGCCCTAAAGAATTTCTCTCCACTCTCGGACTTTGGGATAAAGAGCCTCAGCTCGAGGAAACACTCTCTCAGCTTGAATTACTCAAAACACATCTTTCCAAAGAATGGTTTGATCCTAAGCATTCTGCCCCTTACTTAGATAAATTAATTCCAGGCCACAAGCGCGATGGCATTCTTCTTCAACGACCATCAATCTTTGCACCTCTTGGGGCCATGAGTTGGTACATCTGCTCCACGCAGAACATGGAAAAAATTGGTCATATGCGCCCTTTCCGTCTCTCTCATGGAGATGATGGAATGAAGGTCACATGGGCAACACTCAGAGGTCTTGAGATTTTCCCTCGTGATCTCTCTCAGTGGCAAAATTCTCTCATCGGGTTCATGGACAGAACTAAATCGTCTATGGGAGCTAGGCATCTAAAGCATTTCTTTCAGTCCCCTCTGAAAGATTTAATTCAAATTAAAAAGAGACAAGACCTTTTAGAGGCTTTGATATCAAAGCCGGACTTGATTAAAAATTGGCGCCAGCTTTTAAGTGAAGTCAGGGATCTCGATCGCATAATGGCGAAAGCGACGACTAAAAAAGCTAATGCGGCCGACCTGATTAATCTCGCACACACTTTAGGTGTTCACTCGACGATGGAAAAAGAAGCTAGCAGTGAGCTGGCTAAATTTTTCCCTTCATTGGATAAAAAAGATCGTGAAAAGCTCAATGAGCTCGCAAAAAAAATCACGACACTTATAAATCCTGAACTCGGTGTCAGTGCGGACAAAGGAAATTTAATTCTCCCAGGAAATAGCAAAGAGAGAGATAGACTCTCTAAGCTCTCTCAATCGGCAGCCGACGAACTTTTAGATTTAGAGAATCGCTACCGTGAAGAAACTGGAATTACGAATCTTAAAGTAAAGTCCAATAATCTGGCCGGATTCTTCATTGAAGTCTCAAACTCTCATCTTGGAAAAGTTCCTAAGAGTTTTCAGCGCAAACAAACACTCACTAACGGTGAGAGATTTCAAACTGAAGAGCTCGCAAAACTTGAAATTGATATCACTTCGGCCCAGGAGCGATTAACTCGTCTTGAGAGAGAATTGTTTGAAAATCTTCTCTCACAAGTGAGTGAACTTGCTCCCCATATTCTAGAAGTGGCTAAACGAATTGCTCAAATGGATGTGTACCAATCTCTCGCTTGGGTTGCCCTGCAAGAAGGATTTAGTCGTCCACAAATGAGCCATGAGAAAATCATAGATATTGAAGGCGCTTGGCATCCGCTGATCAGGGCCAATATTCAAGAGAGATTTGTTACTCACAATTTACTGCTCACTCCACAAGTGCCTTTTGCCTTAATCACCGGTCCGAACATGGCCGGAAAAACGACAGTCATGAGAGAGGTTGCGATCATTCAATACCTCGCTCAACTTGGTGCATGGGTTCCTGCCTCGAGAGCAAAACTTGGAACGAGAGATTATCTCTTCTCAAGACTTGGTGCGAGTGACGATATCATCAGAGGCCAATCGACCTTTATGGTAGAAATGAGTGAGACGGCTGAAATTCTTCGACATGCAAGTGAAAACAGTCTCATTATTTTAGATGAAATTGGTCGCGGGACTTCAACCTATGATGGGCTCTCGATAGCTTGGGCCCTCGTTGAATGGTTTGCGAATAGGACTCAATCACTCACTCTCTTTGCCACTCACTATCACGAACTCATCGAGCTCGCAGAATCGATCCCAACGGCAAAAAATCTTACCGTAAGAACAGAAAGTCATAAGGGTAAAGTTCAATTCATGTACGAACTGATTGAAGCGGGAGCGACTCAGAGTTTTGGTATCCATGTGGCCGAACTGGCCGGACTACCTAAAGAGATTTTAAAACGTGCTCGCGGAATACTTCATAACTTAGAAGATCAATACCATAGCTCTTCAGTTGTAGATCAAGTCAATCCTCCTCAACTCTCTCTCTTCGACCAAACACCGCCTTCTGGGCATTTGATTGAACTAGAAAAGAAGCTGCAGGAGATTGATATTATGAACCTTACTCCGCTTCAAGCTCTGCAAAAGTTGCATGAAATGAAAATTCAGGCCCAAAGTCACTGAGCAATTTAATCTAGTTTTATTTTTTTTTTAAGTTTCGATAAGAGGTGTGTGAAAAACACACTTCTTATAATTTTAATGAGCTCTCTTCTCTCTCTCAATTCATGGGCCAATGATGCTGATTGTAGCGTGCTCAATGGAATGGATGGTCTCAAGGCTTGCTTAGAGCTTTTACATCTCATCCCCAAAGGTCCGAATGAAGAGTGCGTGACCTGCAAAGCTCTTAAAGCTCAGCAGCAGCCAGTCGCTCCTCCACTTCCTCAGCTCGAACCCATCTGCAAAGAGAGATATGACAAAATGTTTGCCGATGGTGTGGTCAATACCACTATTGCCATTGGCTATGACGATAATGGTGGCACTACAAGTGATAATGTTTGGGGTGAATTTCATCAAAATACTATTCTCACTCGACTTACAGGTGCCTGCCCTACGAGTTATGCTCTTGGAAAAATTGATGGAAGAGCTGACGAAGATGTCACCCTGGCCTCTCTTCAAGCTGAGAGAGATAAAGGCTGTGGCAAGACAGTGCAGTTCAAACAAGTTTGCGGCTTCAAGAGTACAGATGATCCAGAGATTTACACAAAGACGATCAAGGATCATAGAAACAGGAATGTACAAATAAGAGTACGAATTGTTTCAGCTCAATTATCACCGAGTGACAAGAAGAATAGAGAGTCGACAAATTTGTTCGTCGATAAAATCTGTAAAGGCAAAGTGGGCTTAGAGCTCTCTGAGTGTAGGAAACAAAACTTAGCTCTCGCTTTCCCAAAGACTGGTTTAGAAAATAAATGCACACCTCAAGACCGATTCTACTTTCAGCCGTGTAAAACGAAATATCTCAAAGACACATTTTCGGGCTCTATTAAAAATGGGGATGAAATTGTGATGTATGTCGGCCATGCAAGAGATGGCGGAGGTCCAAGTTTTGAGCCTCCAAAGGTTCTGGCCAATGGACACGTCAATTATCCATGGTATCGCTCGAATAGACCTGGTCATAACTTAGAGGTTGCTGCTTTGAAAGAAGCCACTGCAAAAGGCAAAGCCCCCGTTTTCTATGGTTCATTCTCGTGCAACTCAAAACGCAACTTTATGGATAAGGGTCAACTGGCTCAGGCTTCACCGAGTTCCTCACTTATATTATCTAATCGAATCGCTTTTAATGATGAAGTGGTAGGTGGCATGCTGCAAACCCTAGACTCTGCCATGTCCCATCAATGCCAAAGTGAAATGAATAAAAAAACTCAGGAGGCCAGCTGTGCGTTTAGTGTACATCGCTTCTAGTTTAATACTATTCAATTGCGCTTATGCGGCGACATCGTTCACTTCATGGGCCCTGAAGCTTTCATCGGACAATGAGGAAAGTATTATCGCTCGTGAAGAATTACTTAAAATTGAAAACCTAGATGAACAATTAAAGAATGCAATCGAAACGGAAGGCCAAACTCAAATGCTGGCCCTCCAAACCATTAGCAGTTTACACAGAATAAGCTTAATTCCGAAACTCATGGAAAAAGTCAAAACGACAGATGTAAAAAGCAAACAGAACTCTCTCTTGGTCACGACTCTTGCTTCTATGGGTGAAGGACAAGAAGGTTCTAAAATTTTAGAATTCTTGAATCAAACGATAGATTTAAATTCTCAAGATATTCCTCTCACCACTCGGATGGCCGTACTGTCGACATGGCAGCTTCAGGAAAAATCTCCAGATCCAGAGAAGATAAATTCTCTTCTAGCCGACAAAGACTCTCAGATCCGTTTAAAAGCGATGGAAACCCTTGAGAGTTATTATCGCGGAGACAAATCAAAGCTTGTCCCACTTATCAAAAATGCTCTCTCTCTCTCACCTTTCCCTCTCAGGATGAGAGCAGCGAACCTTGCTCAGGAATTGGCCCCTGCTGATAAGCTCAAACTCTCAGCAGAACTCAAAAAATGCCAAAACGATCCCCAAGAGGAAGTACGAAGTGCCTGTAAAATGGCGATTGAGCAAAAATAGCCCACTCTCCCACAGCCTCAGATTTTTCCTCTAAATTCCGTTAAGACTTAAGAGGATACCTATGACTCCAAAACTTCTAGAGCACTTAGAATACCCAATAAGCCCCAATCAACTTTTGGATCCCTCGATTCGTAAAGCGCCTCTAAAGGTCAATCGCTGGGCCATGTATAGTGCTTGGTGCTTTGATTGGTTAATGGCTATTGGTTTTGCCTACTTGTGTGTGAACTCATGGTTCAGCTTTATTGGCCCTCTCGGTTTTGATTCACTTCCTTCGCAAACAAAAGAACTCATCACGAATTATTCAAAGGGCGTGACACTTTTACTGTCCCCTTTAATTTTTTTCACGATTAATTTTTTAGGCATTCATTTTCATAGCATGACTCCAGGACAAAAAATCTTTAAACACTCAGTCTCGACAACATCGGCTACGCAATCTGCCCAGTGGGCTTTTGGGGCGACTGTTTCAGCAGTCAGTTTTGGATTACCACTTTTTAATGACCTCATCGATCAGCTGGCCCAATCCGAGACCACTTCCTGGAAGTATCAGTACTGGAAATTTGCCCTGGATAAACACCAAAGCTATGAAGTTGAGGTGGTTGAACTTGAGGTTCATCAAGACGAAGCTCAGGACTACAAGCAGGCTGCTTAGAGTCAAAAAGCCGTCAATTTGACCTGATTTTTTAAACAAAATAACTTCAGCTCTTTTCAAATCTTCGCCATGAAGTTATGAATGAGTCTATGTCTACAGAACAAAAATCCAGAGAACTCCCTGACCTTATTTTATTGGCCTCCATCCGCCTTTTTGCGAAGCATGGATATGACGGAGTCAGCGTCCGCATGATCTGTGATGAGAGTGGTTGCAACCTAAGCGCCATCTCAAAGATCTTCGGCGGTAAGACAGAACTCTACCTCGCCTGTCTTCAGCATTCAGCTAACGAAATTATTGGCATGATGAATCGCCATTTCACTTCAACCTTCAGCAAAGAAACTTTTGAAGCTTCAATGCGTGGATTCTTGGTTGAATTTTTGGATCACATCAATACGAATGATGAGTACCTCGAAATGCTCCTCCAAGAGATGGGTCAGAATTTCAGAAACACAAAAGGCAAACTTCTTGATCAGGCCAAAATGTTTCACCAACGCCTTGCTGATATTTTAAAAAGTGGCCAAGACTGGGGTGTTGTACGCTCAGACCTTGATATTCACACACTCACAAACTTCTTCGTTCACATTTTCTTCTATTCATCTAAGTTTAAAGATGTGGGCCAAGTGCTCTTTTATAAGTCACTTAGAGAAGCCGACTACCGTAAAAGCTGTGTCGATACTTGGTGTAAGATGATTCTTAATAAGTAATAAAAAAAGGCTCCCTTGGGAGCCTTTTTTTATTCAATCCATTTGAAATTAAGTTCTTTGATCTGCGCCTCATTCGGCTTTGAAGGCGCATTGGCCATAAGATCTGTGGCCGTTGCCGTTTTAGGGAATGCCATCACATCACGGATGGAATCCGTTTTTGTAAGCATCATCACTAAACGCTCCATACCAAACGCCATCCCGCCATGGGGAGGAGTTCCGTATTTAAGCGCCTCAATAAAGAAGCCAAACTGATGTTGCGCCTCTTCTGGAGTCATCCCTAAAACTTCAAACATGCGGCTTTGAACTTTGTTATCAAAAATTCGAAGAGAGCCACCGCCAAGTTCATAACCATTGCAAACGATGTCATAAGCTTGGGCCTTACAGGCCGCAAGACTTTCAAGATCTTTACTCATGAAATTATCCACTTGATCTAAACGAGGCATAGTGAATGGGTGATGTTTCGCTCCAATCGCTCCCGTCTCAAAATCCACATCGAGAAGTGGGAAATCATAAACCCATAAGAAGGCATAATCATCAGGGTTATAAAGCTTGAGAGTTTTTCCAAGATGGCGGCGAACAGCATCGGCACAATCATGGGCCGTATTTTCTTTTTTGTCGGCACAGAAGAGCCATAAGCCATCCCCTTTCTCTGGTGAGTTTTCATAAAGAGCCGCTTGAATTTCAGGTGTGACAAATTTTGAAATCCCCCCTGAGAGGGCAGCATTTTCAACTTTAAACCAGGCCACACCTTTACCACCATAGGGCTTCACGACTTCTGTAAGCGCATCGATGTCTTTACGAGCAAGTGTTCCCATCTTTGCGGGCAAGAACATCGCTTTCACTAGGCCATGTTTTTCTTTGGCAATATCTGCAAATGTTGCAAACCCAGAATTCGCAAACACCTGTGTGACATTCATCTGCTCTAGTCCAAAACGAACATCTGGCTTATCTGAGCCATACTTCGCCATGACTTCATCATAGGTAATGCCTTTAAGTGTGAAGTTATCTCCCAGATTGAAAAGTCTGCTGACCATGCGGCTTGCAAGATTCTTCATGTAATCCATCGTTGGAAAACTCACTTCAATATCAATTTGAGTAAACTCCGGCTGACGGTCTGCTCGAAGATCTTCATCACGAAAGCAGCGACAAATTTGAAAATATTTATCCGTGTTGGCAATCATCAACAACTGCTTCAATGTTTGTGGTGATTGGGGAAGTGCGTAGACTTTCCCTTTGTGGACTCGACTTGGAACCACATAGTCACGCGCGCCTTCAGGAGTTGTCTTATAAAGGATGGGCGTTTCGACCTCTGTAAAACCTAACTCATAAAGTGTTTCACGCGCTTTTCTGGTGGCATCTGATCTCATCTTTAAAACGTCTTGAAGCTTCTTGCTTCGAAGATCGAGATAGCGATACTTTAAGCGCAAATCTTCAGTCGCTTCTCCTTGTCCGTGTGGCAGAAACGGTGGAATCTCGGCTTTTGAGAGAAGTTCAATTTCTTTAACTTGAACTTCCACAAGACCAGTATCCATTTTTGTATTCTTAGCTGAATCAGGTCGAGCCGCAACAACTCCAGTGGCCCGCACGACAGATTCAAGAGAGAACGTTTTCAAAATTGAGAGATCACCTTTGAATTGCTCAAAGCCAAGTTGAGTCACTCCATGCTTGTCTCGTAAATCAACAAAATGAAGTGCACCTAGATCTCGTACTTTATTCACCCATCCGCAGATCGAGACAGTTTTTCCAATATCCGAATCTCTCAGCTCTCCACAAGTGTGAGTCCGCATGAGTCCAGATAAATCGCTTGTTGTCGTCATTGTCATCTCCTCGCAAATTGGCCTAGGATTCTAGGCATGACAATGTTGCCACTACCTCGCTTTAAGCTCAATCGAATCCTCCCCGTTTTACTTTTGACGCTTCTAGCCGCGTGCAATGATCCGGTAGAAAAAGACCCCGCTCACTGGGGATGGCTCATCGCACCCCAAGATAAAATCCTCACCAAGCTTGCCATTAGCCTAGATGACCAGGTCAAAGGCTTCTCAGGAACACGTGATGAGGACTGGCCAGATGATCAAGGGATCATCTTTCTTTATGATGAAGATGGACCTCGAGCCTTTTGGATGCCTGATACTTACTTTGATCTCGATCTTTTCTTTATTGATAAAGATTTGAAAATTATCGATATCGAAAGAAAAGTTCCGCATTTTATTGGACGCACTCCCGAAGATCGCATCCCAAGAATACGCTCAGTGTGGGCCAGACATGTTTTAGAATTAAAATCTAAATCGAGTGTTTCTCAGAAACTTAAATTGGGCGATCAATTGAAGTTTCATTCTCCTGCGATTCCCCAGCAAATAAAATAAGAAACTCATCGGCCGCAATGACACCTAAGTGTTCTTTGGCCAATTGCTTTTGATAAGACTTATCCAGCGTAATTCTTTTAATCTCAGTCGTAATTTCCTGATTCTCATTTTTTAATCGTGAGAGCTCAGTTTCTTTTTCTTTGATTTTATTATCCATGGTCATATAGTCGATCACTCCACGCTCCATGAATACAAGTCTCAACATAAGTGCAGCCACTATCCCCCAACCAATTCGAGGGACAAGATCAACTTTAGCTTTTGTTTTTTGCTTTGGTTTAGCTCTAACGACTCTGCGCTCTTGAACTTCTTCTTCCTCTTCTTCTTCATCGTCATCCAAGTAATCAACTTGAGGAGCACTTATCGGACGACGTTTTGGCGTGAGGAATTCTGTTTGCTCCATACGTGCAGGAGATCGGCGAGTTGCACCTTCTATTATCGTAGGAGCTTCAGATGGAGCCGTTCCCATGGGACGTGCAAAAAGATTCGTAGAACGTGTTGTCGTTTTAGTGCGAGTCGCTGACTTACGAAAAGGTGAAGGTACTTCTTCGTATTCATCGTCTTCAAAAGTGGTGTTAAAAGAGTCCACGGTGCCATCCTGGTAAGCGTGTGATGCTTACAGTCTAACACCGTGCCGAGATGAATACAATCACGTAGTTGGACGAGGTCTTCTTACCTGAGCACGTGGCTCAGGAGATGATGGCAAACGATCTGCGATGTCGACCATCACTTTTCTCTGCCCCCATGACGTGCCTTTCACTTTATGTAAACGTGCGCCTTGGTTCGCATCGATTTCAAAGAATGAAACTTTATCACGGATATCAATTCTTCCTACTTCTGATCCGCGAAGACCAGCTGTGCGGCTTAAGAATTTCAACAAATCACCAGGATTGGCTCCATCCATTTTCCCGACATTGATGATGAAACGCTGACCCGCTCCACGAGCAGGACCACGATTCATATCACGACCAGCACCCGCGCCCGCTTCACCACGACGACTTGGCGCCATCGCTGTAAGGTCACGTGCTTCACGGTATTTCTTTATCGTAGGAGCAAGAGTTTTTGCATAAAGAGCTTTTTGCATCTCTTCTTTGCTCATCGCTTCAGTTGAAGCTTTGAATTCTGCAAACTCAGGATGATTGTCTTCACGGATTTCAGCAGCAAGCTCGATAACGCCTTTAACAGCTTTTGAAATCAAGCGGCCACGAATCTCATCAACACCTGGAAGTTCAACGCGCTTAATAGCCGCTTTAGTGATGCGCTCAATAAGAGCGATCTTTCTAAATTCCATCGGAGTCACGATAGAAAGGGCCACACCCTTAGCACCGCCGCGACCTGTTCTTCCGATACGGTGAACATAAGACTCTAGATCGGCCGGAAGCTCGACGTTGATCACGTGAGTAAGATCCGACACATCAATTCCGCGAGCGGCCACATCAGTACAGGCCACTAGCTTGCATTTCTTTTCTTTGAAACGCTTCATCGTGAAATCACGAGCATCTTGCTCCATATCTCCATGCAACGATTCCGTTGCGTAGCCACGATTATTTAAAGCGTCCGCAAGTTGTTGCGCACCGATTTTTGTACGAGTGAAAACAAGTCCATAAATATCATCAATGCTATCAAGGTAGCGACAGAGAGCTTCAACCATATCAGATGGACGAGCCACTAAGTATGTTTGCTCAACCGAGTTAGTTGTTAACTGTTGCTTCGTCACTTTCACCATCTGTGGATCACGGAAATGCTTCTTCACTAATCCTTGGATAGGTGCAGGCATAGTCGCAGAGAACATCCAAACTTTTTTATGAGGACTGTTCGCGATGATCGTTTGAACGTCATCAAAAAAGCCCATATCAAGCATTTCATCAGCTTCATCTAAGATCACATAACGAACGTCTTCTAATTTAAGAGCACCACGATCAATCAAATCAAGCACGCGTCCTGGAGTTCCAACCACTACCTGAGGAGCGTCAGAGCGAAGAGCGCGAAGCTGAGCACCGATTGGTGTTCCACCATAAACTGATAAAGAGCGAACGCGATCGCCAGCCGAAGTGAATTTTTTAATTTCACCTTCGATCTGATTAGCAAGTTCGCGAGTAGGAGCAAGAACTAATGCTTGTACGTGACGAGCTTTAGTATCTAGCTTTTCAAATAAGGGTAATAAGAAAGCTGCTGTCTTGCCTGTACCTGTTTGGGCTTGGCCGATGAAATCGATATCACCAGCAAGAAGAAGAGGAATGGCTTGAGCTTGAATTTCAGTGGCTTCAGAGAAACCAAGTTTTTCAATTGCAGCTAAAGATGAGGCGCGTAGGCCTAGTTCAGAAAATTTCACGAGAGCTCCGAGAGTTAGCGGGATTAGTTCGGCGCAACATAACCCTTAAGGTTATCTTTGGCAAATAAGAAAGCCCCTCAAATAAGGGGCTTGTAAGATCTACATTGTATTAAATTTCAACAACTTAGAATAATGCGGCCATAAACCAAGCCCCAACATGCAGGGTTTGATCGCTAAACTTCTTCATGGTCGGAGTTCTTATAAACGGCATGACCGTGAAAGATTGAGTGAGGTTTATATTCAAACCAAGATACAAATCTTGAAGACTCTCAACTGTATAGTTGTACTTTCTCTTGCCCTCAGGCTGGTTATGTTGAATCTCAAATTCATACTGAACATAAGCAGAATAGGTATCGTTAAAGGTATAGGTCATACTTGGGCTGGTATAAAAGCGGTAACGTTCGCGATCAACTTTTTGCTCAAACCAGTAGTAACGTGCTTGATTCCAAAGAGAGAAGTTCAAACTTGGAGTGACTTGAGCACTGGTGATGTGAAGAATTTCTGGCTGGGCAATAATGTTTCCATCCTTAGAAGCTCTACTTGTGGGAAAGCGATTTCCAAAACTCAGTGTCGTAGACCAAATCTTATTTTCGCTATTCCAGTAGTTTTTATAAATACGAATACGATGATCTTCTTGAACAACGACTTGCTTATCATCATTTTTATCTAATTCATTTCTGTCTCCGAACTGAGTCGTAAAACGTGGCTCAATCGCAACACGAGTATTCTCGGCTACGAGCCAGCGGAAAGAAACTTGATTGAACATATTTGTAGGAGATGATGATCGAGAAAAATTACCTTTTGCATCTGTGTCTACTTGATTGTCATCCCACTTTTTAAAGTTTGGCCCTAAAAGTTCTGAGAAGTAACGAATTTGGAGACGTTGCTTTAAAATTCCCATAGTCGAGTTATCAACTTCAGCCGTTGATGTCGCCACAGGTGCAGCAGGCGCAGTGACTGGGGCTTGCTTCACAGCGGAAGCTGCAGGCTTAGATATTTTCTTGGCGGATGGTGCTGCAACTTGCTTCTTTTTTTTCAAATTCACATTTGAAGTTTGGGCCAAAGCGATGACAGAAGTGAAAGCAAGTGTGAGAGCGATGACGTATTTCATTTTCTGCGTCCATCCTTAAAAAAGTTAAAAAGCTATTATAATTACAAACGTGTTAAATTTGCTTCATGAAAATTGCATGAGTTCGAAAACGTTGACAACACTTTTTTTGCGTGGTGCAAAACGACACCATTCTTGTTGTCAAGCTGACACCAATAAACTTACATCATCTCAACACTTCTACTGAGGATTCGAAATGAGCACGGACAAAAACCAATTGCTTTCAAATTTTTTTGAACGCATGTCACAACTAGATGCCGATACAATGACGGCCTTAGTCGAAAAACATCTCTCAGATGATGATCTTGAACTCTTTGTCCGTCATCTTGAAGATTTTTACGGAATTGAAGAAGAGGAAGAGTTAGGGACACTCGCACAAATTATGGTGACTGGTTATCTCGCAGCGAAGTCTGAAATGGGTAAGCTGCAATAATTCAGTCGAGAAGCTCTGAGATTTTGATCCAAAACTTTCTCACTGCAGCCACTTCTCTCAAGAAGAACCAACTCGACTCAAGAGTCGCACTCGGGACTCCTCTCTTGCCTAGAAGACGGAAGATATCGAAGATGTCTTGAGAGATCACACCTTGAGAGAAAATTTTAGCAAACTCCAAAGCAATCCAAGCATCAGAATCAGCCTTCATATGAAAACGTGAATTCTCAATACTGACTTCTAGCTTTAAAGGCAAAAAACTGAGTGAAGTGGCAAGATCACTCAAACGATGAGGCGCAAGTTTTGGGTCAGCTAAAGGGCCTAAGCGAGTCATTGATTCTTTGAGCACACTCATTTTTGAATGAAGTGTAAAACCATTATCAGACTCTTCCATCCACCAGCTAAATCCAGGATCACTAATATTGCAAACATCCTCTTCGCGTAACGGAAAACGTCGCTGACCGATTCTTCCATGAATAGCTTGGGCTTCTTCAAACGTTTCAACTGCAAACCACTTGAGGCGATGAATCTGAGGTCCACTCCCATCGACTAACCTCAAACTAGGATAAGACTCAGGAGATTGAATGATAAGTGCATGGTCTTCTTTAATATTTTTAGATTCAAGAGTTCTGACGATAAAAGTTCCACCCTGGTGAACAAGATGAAAAAAGATTCCAGCAGAAACGGGCAACTCTGCGATCACCTCAGGTTCAAAAGTGACAGGTTCCCAAACTTCCTCTCCATCCTCTTCTTGCCACTCTCCGAGTTGGCGCAGTTCATTTTGCTTTAATGTCTCTTGAACTAAAAAAGATAGATCATCCATTAAATCATTGCTCCCAGCATTCTCAAAACGAGAATGACTACTAAAGGTGAAGGATCAAAGGGAATATTCGGAGGCAGTAACTGTCGAATAGGTTTTTGTGGGACATCCACAATTTTTCTCAACCACATCACTGCAGGATGACGACGATTTTTTGGATCAGGAATAAAACTCATCACCGTATCGACGAGAGTTAATAAAATAAAAAGATCGATCACCAGTTGAATCATTTTTAAATGATAGCTGGCCTTGCACCATAATGGAAATCAGAATTTATAAATTGCCATCGTTGCGGCCAAAATAAAAAAACCAACCGAGAGGAGATAAGCCAATTTTCCTTTTTGAGGAAATCTCTTCACGACGACCGCACTTCCAACTCCAACGATAAACCAGATTGTAAATTTCGCTTTGATCCAAACCGGCCAAGCTTCACCATGCTGAATTCCAATTCTTGCCATTAAGCCCATGCCAGAGACAAGAACCAACAACGTCGTCACACCTGTCAAAATTTTGAGTGCCTTCGTCTTTGTTCCGAAAAATTGGACTGAGAAGCCTGTGAAGAGCAGGATCAGGCTACTTAAGTGAAGAATTTTATAAATTTCATAATTAATCATGGTCTATCCTCAAATTTCTTTAAGTGTCGCATTTAAAAGCTTCCAAAACTCACTTACTGTTGAGATTTCGACTCTCTCATCAGGAGAATGAGCTCCCATAATCGTGGGTCCAAAAGATACAGCATCAATCGGCCCAATCTTATCTCTCAGTATTCCACATTCTAAACCAGCATGAATCGCTGTGACCCGAGGTTTTTTATGATAGAGACCTTCATAAACAGAACAAATCTGATCTAAGAGTTTATTTTCCCTTACTGGCTTCCAGCTTGGGTACTCTCCATGCTTTTTCACCGTAAGATTCATCATGAAAGCGAGGGCCTGGATTTGCTCTTCAAGTCCCACGCACTCTTGTCGGTCAAAAAATCGAAGAGAAGCTAATACATAAAACTTCCCTTTTACTAATAAATTGATCGCCAAATTATTCGAGAGGGAGACTAATTCTTTATGACTAGCAAGATCATATTTATGAGCGCCATGAGGAAAGGCGATAAGAAAACTTGTGAGTTTTTTGAGCGCTACACCAGTCATTCCAGCAGTATCTTGTTCAACTTCTTCTAATTTTGCAAAAAACTGTAAATCACTTTCAGGCAGATAAGATTTCCAGCGTGTCTTCGTTTCATCGATAACTTTTTGAAGGTTGGCGAATTGGGATTTATCTAGACTCAATCTGCACCATGCATCACGAGGAATAATATTATGAGCTTTGCCTCCACGAATTTCGTGCACCATTGTCAGATCTGAAGGCAAAGCGTGAAGAATATCGGATAAAAACTTGATGGCATTGCCTCTTTGCTCATGAATATCAACCCCAGAGTGACCTCCCAAAAATCCACCCACACTTAATTTCATAGTGAGATGATTCTTGAAAATCACTTCTGACTCGGGGAAATCGCCTTCAAGTTCATAGTCGATTCCACCAGCGCATCCGATATAGAAGCTTCCCCACTCCTCAGTGTCGAGATTGAGCATTCGTTTGCCTTGAAAAAATTCTGGCTTTACTCCCCATGCTCCCTTTAGTCCTGTCTCTTCATCTATTGTAAAAAGAAGTTCCAGAGGAGGATGAATTAATGACTGGTCAGACATCAGCGCCAATGCGGCCGCGCATCCAATTCCGTTATCTGCACCGAGAGTCGTTCCCTGAGCTTTAATCCAATTTCCCTCTCTAAATGTTGTGATTGGATCAGTGGCGAAATTTATTTTTTTCTCTGGCACAGCATCCGTGACCATATCCATATGGTTTTGAATAATGACTGGTGAATCTTTCTCTTTTCCCTTTGAAGCGGGAACATAGACAACAACATTGCCGACTTCATCGACTTGAGAGCGCAGACTCAGGCGAGAAGCTTCCTTCACAATAAACTCTCTGACCTTATCTTCATGCTTTGAAGGACGAGGGAGTTGATTTAATTCATGAAAATAATTCCAAAGAAGTTTGGGTTCCTGTGGAAAATGTTCAGGCATGACCATGTAATTTCTCCTATAAGTCTTGGAATTCATGAGAACTACCATCGACAGAATTCATACGTCACTCAAAGATATTGACCGGTTGCATTATTTTAAAGTAAATGCACATGAACATATTTGTTTTTGGAGGAATTATGCGCACAATCGGTCTTATCGCCGTTTTAAGTTTTTTTACACTCACAACTGAGGTCAAAGCCCAGGTGTTTGGAGTTAATCCGTTAGTCACAATCACGGCCGCTGCTGTGACTGCTCAAATTTACAATCCTTATTACGAGCCGATTCTTTGTGAAGGTTTGGCTTTTGGTCAAACTTTTGTAGGAACTGTTCAGCAAGCCAGAGTGGCAGATATCATTCCACCTGCGGGCTACAGATTTGCCGTGGTTTCTACCAACCCAATAGTAAATCCATTTGTGAATGGATGGGCACAAGTACTCTGTAGATTTTTAAGATAATCAGAAATAAAAAAGGCCTCTTTAAGAGGCCTTTTTTTTAATTCAATCCTTTGTCGAGCACTAGATCTTTGTCACTTCCTCTATAGAAATAAACAAATTGATAACCTGCATTAGCTAAATCTTCAGCCGCTTTGACTGGAGCTTCATCAGCAGGATTTAACGCATAAACAATCACATTTTGTGATTTGGCCGGAAATTTACCGGAGAACTGACCCACAAAATCTTGCCCATAGGGCATATGATTCGTGCCTTCGAAGGGAACAACCACTTTTGATTGCACATCAATAAAAGCAAAATTCAATTTTTCATTGAGACGCTGTTTAAAAACTTCGCGAGAAATTTCATATTTCATGTACTGCCTCCGACATGGCCAAGACTGTTGAGTTTATCTATCATAACGAGATGAAGTCTTTTTGTCGCCTCGTAATGCTTGATTTCTTGTTTGCTGCAATGCTGCTCAGTGGCTGCGCAACCTCTCAAAATCCCTCTAAAGATGATTGGGAAGAGAAGGTTAAAGAGAAATTGTCTCAAAATAAAAACAAGTTTCAGACTTGTAGCAAATACCTCAAGATTGTGGGCAAAAAGCCGGTAGAAGTGTCGATGACCTTTCGCTTAAATCCAACTGGTGCCCTTGAAACACTTTGGCTCGATGAGAGCTCGAGTTGGGACTCTCGCTTTTATGATTGTCTCTTTAATGTTGTGGATAATATGAGTTTTCCTGCCTTTGAAGATGACACTTCTTTAGAAGTAAAACTTCCTTTGGTCTTTCGCTCTCGAGGTTAAGATGAATAGCGCACTTAATTGGGATGAATACTTCATGCTTCAGGCCATTGTGGCGAGCTTTAAGAGCAAAGATCCCAACACGAAAGTGGGCTGTGTCTTTGTTGATCACAAAAACCATCAAATCAGCATGGGCTACAACGGACAAATTGCTGGTCTTGATGAAGCGAAACTCTCTTGGAAAAATGCTAAAGATCTCCCTCTCGATCAGCAAAAGTATGCCTATGTCGTACATTCTGAAGCCAACGCCATATTGCACTCAAAAGGTGAACTTGAGGGCTCGAAACTCTATGTGACGCTTTTTCCCTGTCATGAATGCGCAAAGATGCTTGCGACAGTGAGAGTGAAAGAAGTGATCTATCTTTCTGATAAATATATCGGTTCCGTTGAGAACAATATCGCCAAAAAAATTCTAGACCTTAGTGGAATCACAACCCGTCAGCTTCAATTAAAATCTGAACTCATGAACGATCTTCACGTTCATTTCGAGAAAACTCTCTCAGAACAATAGTCTTTAGCTCTCTTTAGCTTTAATCCATGCAGTGACTGAAAGTTTAATCGCTTGGTCTACAGGTATATCGACATTTTCGACTTCATTAGCATTCACCAAAACTGTCATCCCCCCAAGCATATAACTGAAAGGGATATAGACACTTATTAAATTGTGTTGGGGAAGCTCAGTTATATTTTCTCGAGTCACTAAACCCATGACCTTCACTCCGCCTACTGTCACTAAAACGACATGCTGATTGGTGCTCGTCTGACTTCTACCAGGGATGAGCGCCATCAAATCTTTAAGTGGATTATAAATGACTTTGATAAGAGGGAATTTTTCTAATTGATCGGTAAACCAACGAAAGACTCTTGCGGTAAAATAGCCATGGGCCAAAAGACCAACTAAAAAAATAAAGATAAGCGTTAAGATTATGCCGGTTCCTGGGAAATAATATTCCTGACCCACGGCCCAAAGCACTACCGAACCAAACAAGCCTTCGGCTTTGGCACTGGCCCAATAAAGCAGATAGAAAGTAAGCATGATCGGCAAAACAACAATGAGTCCTTTAAAAAAGATCTGATTGAGTTTTTTCATACAAAAATTCCCTTCTCGAAGCAGTATGCGTGATAATTCAAAGTAACATGGAACCATCAAACCACCAACACGTTAGGGCCAGTCTCAAAGACGCCATTTTTACCAATCTCACCGTCGGGATGGGTGAAAGCTATTTTGTGGCGTTCATGTTGGCCTTGGGCCTCAGTGATGTGGCCGCCGGGGCTGGCCGAATTTTTCCCATGTTTATTGGTGTGTGTGTGCAGATGTTGGCGATCAGAGGTCCATTTCGAAAAATGAGTCTGAAATCTCGCATGGTCGGATTTATCTTGATCCAAGCTCTCACACTTCCCCTACTCGCCGCTTTGGGAATCTTTCATCTCAAAAATGCGTACCTTGTCATCTTTCTCATCGGCCTTTACTGGGCGGCAGGACTTTCCTCACAACCGCCATGGCATAGGTTGATGGGTGAAACAATTCCCCCTCGCTTTCGCCTTAAATTCTTTGCTTTGAGAAATGCTTGGGCTCAGATCGCCATATTATCTGGGCTCATATTGGCAGGAATTATTCTTTCTCGTTTTGAAGATCACTTGCTTCAAACATATGCGGCTCTTTTTTTAATCTGCGGATTTTTAAAAATTTTGTCCGCCAGAGAACTTTATCGCCACAAAAATGCCCCTATCAAAGGTGGAACGGAGGAGCGCATCCGATTTAGAGATTTCCTTAAAGGCCTCAAAGGATCACCTCAAGGACATCTCGTGGGCTTTCTCTTCTTCTGGTATATCGCTGTTCAGTTTAGCGGAGTCTATTTTGATCCCTTTATGCTCAAAAAACTCAATTGGGGATTTATTGATTACACCACCATCATCGCCTTTTCCTTTGTTGGTCGCATCCTTACCTTTAGATATCTGCGAACAAGAGCTCAACCCAAGCAGATTCCATGGATCTTTTTTATTGGTTGTGCCGGAATCTCTTTTACGCCCCTATGGTGGGTCATTTCACAAAATTTTATCTGGATCATGCTGATTGAATTCTTATCTGGGGCTTATTGGGCCGCATTTGAATTGGCCGTCATCATGCTATATTTCGAAAGAATCAAAGATTCTGAGCGGACCTCCCTTTTAACCTATATTTCTTTCACAAACACCCTCGGAATGGTGATTGGGGTAAGTCTTGGCGGCTGGGCTCTTCAAAATTGGACACTCAGTAGTGATCCTTATTTGGGGATTTTTGTCACTTCAACGCTGATTCGATTGTCTGTTTTGACAACAATTCCGAGCATAAAAGTGCGAGATGCATGGCCAGTAATGGTGGGACAAGCGCGAGGATTTTTGGCCAGTGAACCCTTTGGTGTGATGACGAGACCGTGGGTTATTTGGAAAAAAAAGAAAAAGAAAAAAGACTAGTTTTCAGAGGGAAAAGGCAAAAAAAAAGGGTCCCGAAGGACCCTTTAAGGTAAGAAGAGAATTACTTCTTCTTAGCAGCTTTTTTCTTAGTTGCTTTCTTTGCAACTTTCTTAGTTGCTTTCTTTGCAACTTTCTTTGTAGCTTTCTTTGCTGCTTTCTTTGTAGCTTTCTTAACCATAATTTCCTCCCAGAAATGAGTGGTACATTAACCTTTCTTATTTAAAGCTTAATCACGATTTTTTTTTAACGCAAACAAAAAATACATTTTTTTTGTTTTAGTGAAAAAAAAAGCTCATGTTGGCCGTTAAATGACTTCTCGGTCACTAACCACCAAAAGCTTTAATTAATTTTAAAGATAGGCCCCTCATCTCCGATTTCTACTAAAACCTTTCCGCCTTTTTCTAGTTTTCCAAAAAGAATTTCATGCGCAAGAGGCTTCTTAATCTTCTCATCGATCAGTCTTCCCACAGGTCTTGCGCCTAATTTATCGTCAAAACCATGACGGGCTAGCCACTCTTTAGCCGCTTGAGAGACTTCGAGCTCGATCTTTTTATCCATCAACTGCTCTTCAAGCTCCATTAAGAATTTCTCTACAATCGATTCCACATTTGTCGATTTGAGGCGATTAAAGTGGATAACAGCGTCCAAACGATTGCGAAACTCGGGGGTAAAAAATTGCCGGATCGCCTGATCACGCTTGGCCGTATTGAGACCTCTCGTTCCACTTGAGAGGCCAATTGAGCCCGCTTCCATATCTTTGGCGCCAGCATTTGAAGTCATGATTAAAATCACATTTCTAAAATCTGTCGTGCGACCATTGGAATCCGTGAGAGCGCCATGATCCATCACCTGAAGAAGAATATTGTAGATATCAGCATGAGCTTTCTCGATCTCATCCAATAAGAGAACCGTGTAGGGCGTCTTATGAACGGCATCTGTGAGACTTCCTCCTTGCTCGAAGCCTACGTAGCCTGGAGGCGCACCAATCAATTTAGAGACAGTGTGCTTCTCCATATATTCAGACATATCGAGACGTAAGAAATTCACGCCCATTTGAGCCGCCAGCTGCTTAGCGAGCTCTGTTTTCCCCACACCAGTAGGTCCAGCAAATAAAAAGCTCGCGATCGGCTTAGTTGATGTCCCGAGACCCGATCTTGAAAGAATAATGGCGTTTGAAACCTTCTCGATGGCCTGATCTTGGCCAAAAATAAGCAATTTAAGATCTCTTTCAAGATTTTTAAGCTTATCTCGCTCATTAGTAGTGACACTTTTTTCCGGAATGCGGGCAATCTTAGCCACGATGTACTCAACATCGGCTACCTGGGCTTCAGCCTCTTTGCTCCAAGTGGGCTTTAATCGCATATATGCACCCAGCTCATCGATCACATCAATGGCCTTATCTGGAAGCTTACGATCACTAATATGCTTGATAGAGAGATCAACGGCTGACTTCAAGACCTCATCTGAATATTTCACGCCATGATGTTCTTCAAATCGACCCTTAAGGCCCTTCAAAATCTGAATCGTGTCGTCGCTTGATGGCTCAAGGATGTCAACTTTTTGAAATCTGCGATTGAGGGCGGCGTCTTTTTCGAAATATTTTCGATATTCTTCAAAAGTCGTTGAGCCCATGCAACGAAGGGTGCCTTTAGATAAAGAAGGTTTTAAGAGATTGGAAGCATCAAGGCTGCCTCCGCTGGTCGCCCCGGCGCCAATAATCGTGTGGATCTCATCAATAAAGAGGATACTTCCTGCATCCTTACTATTTTTCTTCTCCAAAGCTTGGAGCACGATTTTTAATCTCTCTTCAAAGTCTCCTCGAAATTTTGTGCCCGCTAAAAGGGAAGCCATGTCTAAAGAATAGACAGTGGTCTTGGCCAAGGGCCCTGGAACCTTTTCATCCACGATGGCTTGAGCAAGACCTTCAGCGATGGCAGTCTTACCAACGCCCGCATCACCTACAAGTATCGGGTTATTTTTTCTTCGGCGGCATAAGATTTGGGTGATTCGTTGAATTTCATCACTTCGACCAATGGTCGGATCCAATTTTCCCTGTTTGGCCTGCTCGTTAAGATTAACCGTAAAGTCGGCCAGGGCCTTTTCATATTTTTCTTCTTTCTTAAAGACGCCCTCTTCACCCTCTTCTCTGTCATCAGAATTTTGAGTTTGTGGTTTGTCGCTTCCATGGGCAATTTTTTCAACCACATCCACACGCTGAATACCCTGCTTATTTAAGAAATAAGTGGCATGGCTCTCTTTTTCGCTAAAGAGCGCGACTAGAAGGTTAATCGCTTGAATCGATTTTTTTCCGGAGCTTTGAATATGAATCGCCGCTCTTTGAATAACCCTTTGCAGGGCCAAAGAAATCTCAGGTTGATAACGAATTCCATTTTCTTTAGCTGCTTCACGTAGCTGTTCGTTTCCAAATTGCTTTTCATTCAGATCATCAATCTCTTCTTGAGCTAAAATACTAAAATTGGAATCATCTTTAATAAAAATTTCGAGATCTTTACGAAGCTCGTCTAGCTTTCCACCGCAATCTCTTAAGACTTCTGCCACAGTGGCATCATCGAGCATGGCCAAGAGTACATTTTCTAATGTTAAAAACTCATGTCGATGCTCATTGGCTTTGCGAATTGCCTTATTAAGTATCCCTTCAAGTTGTTGGCTGATCATAGGCCTTCCTTTGACACTAAATTACCACTTCTCTAACAATGAGCACTTTTTCTCAAGCTGCAAGGGCCGTCTCAATCTTCGCTAGGTTCTATTGAGCATTTTAAGGGATGCCCGTTTTCACGAGCATAACGCATGACTTTTTCTTTTTTTGATTCGGCCACTTCATAAGTGTAAATGCCGCATACGCCAAAACCTCGCGTGTGTACTTCCAGCATGATGGCCTGAGCCTCATGACGAGTTTTAGCAAAATAGCGCTGAAGAACATGCACTACGAATTCCATCGTTGTGTAATCATCGTTGTGCAAAAGCACTTGCCATAGGCGGGGACGCTCGACTTTTACTTTCCGAGCAACCGCTATCCCACTTTTTCCCTCTTCTTCGTGATCTGCAGACATGTCAGTGACCTTCCGTTATAATGAATTATACTACCGCAAATGCTGAAGGAATTCATGTGTCAGAGCTCGCTCATCGCTTACAAAAAAATTATCGCCGACTCGCGGCTCAATTTCGTTCACAAAATGTAGAAGCTTGGCGTCTTTATGCCCAAGATATACCGGCTTATCCCTACTTGATCGATTTATACAAGAATTATTGTCTTTTCTACGACCAGGGGCGAGAAGTTGAAGAAGCACCAGATTTGGTAGAAAAGCATCATCTTGAAGCTAAAACAGCTCTAATCGATCTTCTCAAAATTCCAGAAGAAAATATTATCGTTAAACGTCGTGCTCGCCAAAGCGGCAAAGAGCAATATGAAGTCATTGATCCACTGGCCGATGAAGTCATGCGTATTCAAGAAGGGCAGCTTCATTTTGAAGTGAATTTACGAAAATACTTGGACACAGGTTTGTTTCTCGATCACAGACCCTTGCGTAGAGAGCTTTTAAGAACAAGTGCGAATAAAAAAGTTTTAAATTTATTTTGTTACACTGGCTCCTTAAGTGTAGCCGCTGCTAAAGGCGGCGCCTCGGATGTTCTCTCTATCGATATGTCGAATCCCTATCTTCAGTGGGCCAGGAGAAATTTTTTATTGAACGAATTAAAATATGAGAATTATCGTTTTTTACAAGCTGATGTCGTGGCATGGTTGCGAGACGTGATCTCAGAGCGCTTTGATATCATCATTCTTGATCCACCAAGTTTCTCCAATTCAAAACGAATGGATGATGTTTTAGATATTCAGAGAGATCATGAATTTCTTATTTCTGCTTGTTTGAATAGATTGAACGCCGGTGGAAAGCTGTTTTTCTCTACCAATAAGAGAAAATTCCGTCTTGATACCCAGCTTGCTCTTCAGGCCAAAGAGATTACTCGCTGGACTGTACCGCCCGATTTCGCAGATTCTGGAATTCATCAGGCTTGGGAATTTAACTGGAGCTAAGCCTTTGAATGTAAAAGGTAAACCTCACTAATTCTTGAGTTTTCCCCTCAGCCTTCCGATCAGTTATCCATGAAATGGACACTTATCCTCATTTTTTCAGTGATCTCTATTCACTCGTACTCTGCACCAACAGAGACAGTGATCAACTACCTTAAAAGTACTCCCGCTTGGGTGGATGGAAGCATTCGCTTTGATAGCTCGGCTCCCCTCTATTCTGAAGGGATGACGAGTATGAAGTTGATGCCTAATCGAGATATCGGCTTTGCGTTTGGAGAAAATTTTTTAGAACTCTATCCTTCAAGTGGAGTTGAGCTAAAAGTTGGACCTCTGAATATCAAAGTAGAAAACATCCGATGGGATCGAAATGGTGGATTTACTGTTAAGTCAAAACTTCCAGGATTTATGTTTGGTCTTGGAACGGATTACGTTAACAAGGAAATTAAAACTCCACTTCAAAAGATGTTCGGAGAAAAGATGAGACTGGCCTCAGACCAGTTGAGACAAATCCGTACAGCAAAACAGCTCTCAGACACCAATACAGTGATGAGAAAAATCATGAAAATATTTACAACTAATAGCCCCACTCTCCCCTCTTCACGTGGCGAGATGGGACTAGTCTTTGCTCCACCACAAAATAAAGTTCTTCAACTGAACAACTTGCGAGTGGGTATCAAAGCTGGAGACCGAATCAGAGCAGGCATTGGATTCAAAATAAAAAATGATACTTTTCAAACTTTAAGTCTCAATGTGACGTCTAATCTCGGCATCGACATTAATGAAGGAACTGAATTCAAAAATAACAAACGCCTAGTCTTTAGCTCTCTAGACCTAAGTGGAAGAGGAATGGGAATTGGAGCTCACCTTGGAGCCTCAGAAACGATTCTTGGTTTACTTGTGGCTTTTGAAGTGGCCTCTGTTCAAGCGGGCCATCCACCCTCTCAGGCCTGCTTAAGCTGTCTTGATCTTGTTCAATTAAAACCTGTTCAACTTATTGTTGAGCAAGAAATCAGAGAACAAGTACTTGCCATGATTCGCAGTCAAAGACCTCAATTGCGTGCGATTGGCGTCTCAGAAGCAACCCTCAGAGCCTTTGAGCGAAGAGCAAGCTGCCAGCTGAATGGAATCAAGTGTTCCAGAGAGTGCTCTAGAAAATACACATCAACGGGTCAAATTCATGCTTGTAAAAATAAGTGTGAAGACATCCAAGCGGATTGTTTAAATTGATTATTCTATTGTCAGTCATTCTAAATTCGTATGCGGCAAGTGAAATACCGAGCTTAAAGCCTCTCTCAGATCATTTAAAAACTCTTCCTGCTGAAGTTCGTGGGGAGATTTTTGTTAAAAAGCCACTTTCAATTAAAAATGATGATGTGGCGAAGATCACTTTGAAGCCCGATCACAATCTCTATTTTGGCTTTGATGAAAAAGGGATCAACATCAATTTTGCTGGCGCCATTTCGATGTGTGTGAAGACAAAACTCGATTTAATAGATGGTTGCAAAGCTGTAGAAATTAAAAACTTATCCTGGGATCCACAGAAAGGATTTCAATCACGGCTTGAAGTTCCTAATTGGGATTTCTTCGGGATGATTGAATCGAATACAAAAAAAGAATTAGAGAAAACTCTTAATGAGCGCTTTGGGGCCAAGATGAAGAAAGCTCAGCAAGAGCTCAAGAAGATTCGAACGAATAAAAATCTCAGTGAAACAAAAGCTGTGGCCGATGCATTAGGCGGGATTTTCTCAGAAGAATTACAGAACAATACCGGCGCACCTATTGAATATGGTGGACGAGTCGGGCTTGTTTTTAATGAACCAGTGCCAGCGACTCAAACTCAAAGCAGAGATCATGGGATACAGCTTGGCGGAGTCAGATTAGGAATACCTTACGGTGATCAGATCGAATCAAGCGTCTCGTTTTATCATGACAAAAATGGTCTCAAACTTAAGAAGCTCCAATTTCGAAGTGAAAAAGGTCTCAACATTAATGAAGGATCTGAGTTTGCGCAAAACAAACGAATTATTCTTCATAATCTCAACCTCGATTCCAATGGAGCAGAAACCAGTGTGCTTGTTGGGGCTTCAGAAACTGTAATGGGAATCATCGCTTTATTCCAAGTGGGAGCGATGGCCATGGGAGCACCGCCCTCTCAAACATGCCAAGCTTGTGAGATTGCGCGCCTTCCTTCATTCACCAATCAGGCCGATATCACTTTGAGAGAAAAAGTTTACTCTATTGTTGAGGTACACAAAAGCGTACTTCCAAGCTACGGAGTGGATGCTGAGACGATTGATTTCTATTTAAAGATTGAAAAATGCAAAATCAATGGGCTCAAGTGTCAGCAAACTTGCTTTGGGAAAGATGATAAAGACTCTTGTATGAATAAGTGTGCCGATCGCTATCGCCAATGCGGTGGATGAAAATAAAAAGGGCCTCTTTCGAGGCCCTTCTCATTTCCCAAAGATAACAGGGAATCAGAATTAGACTTTAAAGCCTTTAAGCTTAGAAGCAAGAGTTGAAGCACTTGATTCATCAGCTTTGTAGTTCGCTTTGAATTCACCAGAAGCGACCGCTTTGATTGAAAGAGCGATCTTCTTCGCAGCTTTATCAATTGAGATCACAACAGCTTTAACTTTCTGACCTTTTTCAAGTTTGTCAGAAGGCTTCTCAACGCGCTCTTCAGAGATTTCAGAAATATGAACAAGACCTTCGATTCCTGTTTCAACTTCTAAGAATGCACCAAAGTCAGTCAAGCGAACAACTTCGCCTTCAACTGCAGAGCCAACAGGCATACGCTCTTCGATGCGCTTCCAAGGATCTTCCTCAAGCTGTTTTAAGCCTAGGCAGAACTTTTGGTTTTCAGCATCAACAGAGACGACTGCTGCTTTAATTTTTTGTCCGACTTTGTACTCTTCATTAATGTTAATGTTTTTACGAGTCCAAGAAACGTCAGAAACATGGATTAAAGCATCAACTTCTTCACCGACGTCGATAAATAAGCCGAACTCAACGATGGCCTTAACAGAACCTTCAACCGTTTTACCGATTGTGTACTTGTTAGCAAGATCTTCCCAAGGGTTTGGCATCAATTGCTTGATACCCAATGAGATGCGCTTGTTTTCAACGTCAACCTCTAGAACAACTGCTTCGATTTTCTCACCAGTGTTGTAGTTCTTCACTGGAGCTTTTTTGTTCGTCCAGCTCATCTCACTTACGTGGATCAAGCCTTCGATACCGTCAGCAAGTTCTACGAAAATTCCGTAGTCTTTAACTGAAACGATTTCGCCAGAAACTTTAGTTCCTGGGAAGTATTTGTCTTTAGCAGATTCCCAAGGATTTGGTTGAACTTGCTTTAAGCCTAGAGATACGCGCTCTTTGCCAGCATCGTACTTCAAGATCTTAACATCAACTTCATCACCCACATTCAAGAGATTCGAAGGATGCTTTACGCGACCCCAAGACATATCTGTAATGTGAAGAAGACCATCAACACCACCAAGGTCAATGAATGCGCCGTAGTCCGTGATATTCTTCACGATACCCTTAACAACCATTCCCTCTTGAAGTTGTGACAATGTTTCGTCACGAAGCTTCCCGCGCTCATCTTGAAGAATTGCACGACGAGAAAGAACGATATTTCCGCGCTTCTTGTTGAACTTGATGACTTTGAATTCCATTGTTTTACCAATGTACTTGTCTAAGTTCTTCACTGGACGGATATCAATTTGTGATCCTGGCAAGAATGCCTTCACGCCGATATCAACAGAGAGACCGCCCTTCACTTTCGCGATGACTGTTCCTTCTACTGCTTCTCCGCGCTCACAAGCTTCAGAGATTTTATCCCAAGCCTTGAGGATCTCAGCCTTGTCTTTAGAAAGAACGAGGTTGCCCATGGCAGACTCGAGCTTCTCAAGATAAACCTGAATTTCGTCTCCAGTTTTTACTTTCAAAGTGCCGTCGTATGAACGGAACTCTTTCGCAAGAACGAGACCTTCTTGCTTGTAGCCGATATCTACAGTGACGTAGTCATCAGTTACATTGATCACTTTCCCCATGAAAACTTCGCCTTCAGCGAAATTCTTAGCGGCGCTCGAGTTGATCAAATCCCCGAACTCTGACTTTGCTGCCTGTTCTTTCTCTTCGCCTTGAACGAAGTCGAAACCTTTCACCCAGGCCGGTACCTGAAAGGATTTTGTAGCAGTTTGTTTGGTGGGCATAATAAGCCCTCCCTTTTTTGACATTGACCCTTCTACGAAGGGTTTCTTGAATGAACAAGAGGCGTATTTATAGGCCAGTTTGGGGGTTCAAGTCAAAGAAAATCAAGACTTTGAGGTAAAAGGAACATGCCTTTTCAGAGAGAATCTCAGGCGTTGCAGCGAGAGTCTTTCATAGTGCTGATAGAGCTCGGAGGCATACTGGTCAAAGTGGTGCTTTTCTTTGAGATCAGGGATGGCCCGAGTCAAAGACTGTTGAAATTGCTTATAGTTAGCCAGGATATCCAAGGCCTTGGTCTTAAGCTCTCTGATATCGCCAGATTGATAAGTCAGACCCAGAGTGCCATTTTGGAGTAAATCAGTCCTCGCGGCAGTTCGAGGAAGAAGGACGGGAACATTATTTAAAATCGCCTCGAGCTCAAAATCCTCGAAGGGCGACTTGCTTTGAAGAGAAATGAGCAGGTGCTGTTGGGCTAAGGTTTCACTCCCCCAACTTCGAGGATAGAACGAAATTTGGTGCTCTAATCCTCTCTCTAAGACCGCTCGCTTAAAGAGCTCGTAATGTGGGTGTTGATACCAAGACCCCATTGTGATGAAAGTGAGAATTATTTTTTTATTTTCATCTTTAATTAAAGGTAATGCCAAAAAGAGAGGCAGGAACTTCTCAATATTGTCTTCATCAGGTTTTACAAAACAGCAAACCTTCCAATTGGTGTCATTCAATTCGCAAACAGCATTTTCATTAGGGAACTCTAATCCTGCGCCAATAAAACATACTTTTCTTGGATTAATCGGAAGTGAATCGATCACTTTATCTTCAAGCACAGGAGAGAAGCATAAGATTTGATCTACTCGCGTGATGAAATAATCATGCCAAAAGGGAATATATTTTTCTGATACATCTTCATTGCAAGTATAAACCAAAGGTATTCGAACTTCACCTTTGAGTGCAAAACCCAGCACCATCAATGGTAAGTAATTATAACAATGCACAAGATCGAGCTGTTCTTGTTTGACCAATTGGCGAACGGTTTTATAGAGTTCAAGACTTGCTCTCCATCCACCTTTCGCATCAATGTGGATTCGTCTTATGTCTTGAACTTCTGTCGCCTTATCGATGAATGAATTTTTGCGACAAATAAGTAAGGGATTTCCCCCCATATTTCTAAAAGTAATGACATCAGAGAGCGTTCGATGGCTATTGGTTCCATGCTTTGCATCTAGGCAAACATAGAGAACATTAAGGTCTGATAGGCGAAGTTTCTCACGCAACCTAATCACCTTTTACGGCTTCAGCATAAACTGAGCCGATTTGAATTTTGGCCTGAGCTCTGAGTAACCTTCTTGTGTCATCATCAGAAAACCAAAAAGTCATATCACCACTTTTAAGAGTTTTCCCTGTGTAAACAGTATGCACTTTCACTCTTATACTTTGGGACTCGCCTAATTTGGTTTTGATTTTTTCCCTCTCCTCAACATTGGCTTCCATAATCAGAAGCTTTCCTTTGTTCACGATGGGAATAGTGTATTTGTCTTTTTCCTTAAAAGGCATTCCTCGAATCAACCAAAAAACGCTCAGTGGATCGATGCTAAAGCGAGGGATAAATCCTTCCCATTTATTATTTTTCACTTTATCTTTTCGGACCCATTTTTGATAAGCCGTTGTCTTAAGAGTTTCACGATCATAGAGCTGAACCTCGTCGACATCTTGCTTGCTCTCTCTTTGAACCAAATTGTAGCGAAGCCCTACAAAATGTTCCTGATCCACGAATGTATCAAGCTTGTCATCCAGCTCATAAATTGCACTATAAAAGGGGGCACTCTTGAAAACGGCCTGAAAGTGATGAACAGGTTTAGTGTTCATGCTTTTGATACCACGATAACTGAGAACGACTTTTCCGACAGTCAGTCCCATGTAATCGACGTCTAAGAACATTTGCTCATTAGTTTTAAATTTTGGTGAAAATAATTTCCATGTTTTTTCAGTTTCAATATCTACCGTTTTGTAGTCTTCGGGATAATCCTTAGGATAGAGAGACTTTGGGACTTCTTTCTTAACTGGAGCGATAACTTTTTTAGGGGCCTCTTTCTTTGGCTTAGTGATTTTTTGCTTCGAAGGTGTCGCTGACACAACTGGTTTCACAACCTCGGGCTTAACCTCTTCTTTCGCTTCTTCCTTTACAGGCTCTTCGGCCGTTTCTTGAACTGAAAACTTTTTTAACTCTTCTTCATTTGCGCCAACTTCAGTGAGTTGCTCATTAGTGGCGACTGCACCTTTTTGAAACCATTTTGTACTCCAGGCACAACTGGATAAGAAAAAGAGGAACACTGTTGTCTGAAGACAACTCTTTAATATATTTCGCATTATTAGATTTTAAAGGGTTAAGCCACTGGCTTCAAGGTGGAGAACTTTACCAAGAGCAGCTTTGAGACTGTCTTCTCCACTCAGGAATTCAACTTGGACTTTAAGAAAATAGATTCTTGGATCCTGGGAGACACGTCTCAATTTCACCATGTCTTTCTCAGAGCAAATAATCATAGCTGAATGGCGTGAAGCCTTCAGAAGCAAATCATTCACATCTTCTTGTGTGAAAAAATAGTGGTCCGGAAAGCTCACCTTCTCAACTAAATTAGCCCCATAATTTTCAAGGCTATTGAAGAATGATTCCGGTGAAGCGATGGCAGTCACAGCGACAATATCTTTGCCTTGGAGGTCATCCACCCTAAAACGAAATGAATCATAGCCATCGAATAAACCAATTGGTCGATAGCCCATTTCACACCAGAGAGGGCCATGATGAAAGAACTGAGAAAGAAAGTCTTTTAACTTTTTGAGCCTCTCTTCATCGGCCATATTAGCTCGGCTCAAAATAATAGCATCTGCATCCTTGAGCGCACTAAGACCTTCTCTTAAATAGCCCAAGGGTGCTGTTTGATAATTCTCCAGAGGCATCATGGCATCAAAAAGAACTAAGTTAAACGAGCGGTAAATATTCAAATGTTGAAAACCATCATCCAGCAGAACAACATCCGGTTTCACTTCAGGAAAAAAACGAATGAGATTTTGAGCTCTTTTTTTTCCTACAATCACTGCTCCGGTAGTCATTTTACTCGCAATCATCAAAGGCTCATCACCATAATCATGAGGATTAAGACGAAAACGTTGACCAGATTTGAGTAGACCAGCGCTATGCTCGAGCAAACCTTTATAGCCTCTCGTCAGCACGACTGGAGTGAGACCCTGCTGAGTAATATAATCAGCAAGCCATAGAATCGTAGGAGTTTTTCCAGTCCCACCAAATGTGATGTTTCCTACTGAGACAACGGGCACTTTAAAATAGTTTTTTTTAAGAAATCCGTACTCGTAACAAGAGCGACGAATGCGATAAACCCAATCCCATACCCATGAGAGAGGCGTATAAATGATTTTTTTTAGATGTAGAAGCTTATTCATTCCATCTCCTGGGCCATTAAATCAAAAACTTCCTCGCTAGATCCACTCAACATTGACGGAAGTCTTGAGAGCTTTTTGACCATCGCGTTCCAATCATCGGGATGATTCAACCAAGATAGCACACAATGAGCCAAAAGAGGCGATCGAACTTGCTGTTGCAGGAACTCTGGAAACACCATTTCATCCAAAATCAAATTGGTCAGTGATACGGCTTTCTCATATTTTATAATTTTTCTTACTACAAATTCATTAACGAGAGAGGATTGATAAGTCACAACTGTTGGGACTCCCATAATTCCTGTCCCAAGCGTCACGGTTCCACTGGCCGCAAGTGCGACATCAATATTGAGTAAAGTCTCTGGAAGCTCCTCAGGGCTTATCCACTTATCTACAATCTCTTTGGCACAATCATAGAGGCGTGCATCCAGATGATCCACTTTTGAGATCGTGACATGAAGATCAGGGATTTTATTTTTTAATATTTTTATCGTTTCAACAAAAATAGGCAAAAGGGGTCTCACCTCGCTGGCCCGACTTCCGGGCAAAAGAATAATTCTTGGATGAGAGAGCATTCTCTTATCCCAAAAATTTGTCTTAAGCTTCTCAATTGAAGGCTGCCAATTCTTCATCAAAGGGTGCGGAATTGAAGTGAGTTGTTTTACTCCGCGAGAGGAGAACCATTTTTGCTCAAATGGTAAAATGGTAAAAAGTCTATGAACTGTCTTGGCCAATGTTTTCGCACGCCATGGCCTCCAAGCCCAGGCCTGAGGTGCAACATAGTACCAAACACGGATTCCGTTTTTGGCCAAGCGTTGTGCGAGTCTTAAATTAAAATCCTGAAAATCGATGAGAATAGCATCTTTAGTGCCTGAGCTTAAAGCTGCTGCAGTAATTTGAGAGAGAGCATTTTTATAAAAGGGGATTTTAGAGATGACTTCAGTAAAACCCATGCTGGAAAAATCTGAGAGATGATATTTTAAATCAACCCCATGCTCTTTTAATCTCTCTCCACCGACGCCCCAAAACTCAAGATCAGGTCTAAGTTTTATAAGTTGAGGAAGAAATGAGAGAGCGTGCTCTTCACCCGAAGGTTCGCCGGCCACAATGAGAACCTTAGACATCTAAAGTTTCCAACTGACCAGATTTGAGAGCCGTTAAGACAGCTTCAACTAAGACCACTGCTACCCTGCCTTCAGTTCCACTCACCATGACAGGAGCACCTTGAAGGATGCTGTTATAAAAAGCTTTCTGCTCAATCAGGAGATGATCTCGCTTCTCGTAACTTGATTCCGAAACAAACACACCTGGAGAGATCTCTCCAGAGGGTGCTGTTTGAATTTTATTTGCAAATAAATTCACTCTCGTTGAACCAGACTGATGGAAGACCTCAAGCGATCTGGCTTCATGAACACTGTTGCGTCCCATTGTCAGTACGGCTTGCATACCATCAGCGAGAGTAAATTCTGCTGTTACATGATCCCAGTTCTGAGTTCTGATTTTATGGCCCCAAGCCTTAACACTTTTAACTTTTCTTCCAAAAAGCCAAAGCATCAAATCAATATCGTGAATCATTAAATCTTGAACGACATCGACATCAGTGGCCCTGCCCTTAAAAGGAGCGAAGCGATCAATCCTCAAACTCAGAGGCCCTTTGAAATTCAAAAAGCTCTGCCTTAAAGTCTCCCAAGCTTGATGACATCTTTCAGAGTGCCCAACTTGGAGGACGAGCTTTTTTTCATTGGCTAATTTCTCAAGCTCCTGGGCTTCTGCAACAGTTGAACAGAGAGGTTTCTCGCAAAAGACATGCTTCCCGGCCATGAGCAATTCTTTAGCGACTTCATAATGAAAACTTGTAGGAGTCACAATGATCGCAGCATCAATATCCGATAAAATCTCTTTCACTTCGGAGACGATTTTTACACCTGGATGATTTTCTCGAGCGGCTTGCTGGGCGCTTGGAAATTTCTCAACAATGTACTTAAGTTCTGCGAGTTCATTAAGTGCAGCTGCTTTTTGAGCATGCCACTTTCCTAAAAAACCATAGCCTATCGTTGCGACACGAACTTTCATAAATTATCCAATCATAAAGGGAGCGACACCAATCTCAGACTTGCGAATGAAACTCGCAATATCTTTAACCACAGGATTATTACTAAACTCAGTCATTAGCTCTTGATGTTCAACAAACGCTCTAGGTGAAAGGGCAGAGCTCTCCATTGTGCGATAGAAATCGACAACTTCAGAAATAATCTGCTTATCAAATCCCTGTCTTTTGAGACCGATAATATTTATTCCCTTAAGGCGAACACGATTTCCGTAAGCTGTGCAAAAATTAGGGATATCACGATCGATAGATGTTCCCCCACCGATGTAAGCTCCCTTCCCTAGAGAGACAAACTGAGAGACACCCGTATTTCCACCGATAATCACTCGATCACCAATATTCACATGTCCAGCAAGCTGAACACTGTTAGCAAAAGTTAAGTTGCTTCCGACATTACAATCGTGAGCAATATGACAGTAGGCCATATATAAAGAATTGTTTCCAATGACAGTCTTGTTATCTTGCTTAGTCGTACCTCTGTGAACAGAGACGTATTCCCTGAAAGTATTTCCATCTCCGATGATCGTTTCTGTCGGCTCACCTTTATAAGATGAGTCCTGCGGAGGAGCACCAATTGAGCAGAATTGAAGGAACTTATTATTCTTACCAATGGTGGTGTGACCTTCAAGCACTACATGTGAGGAGAGAATAGTTCCATCTCCAATTTGAACATGAGGGCCAACCATACAAAAGGGGCCGACTTTTACACCAACTCCAAGTTTAGCTTCGGGGTGTACACTGGCTAGTTTATCAATTTCAACAGACATAAAAGTTACCTCTTTAAAGTATTCTTAAACTTGCTAGAAAGCTTGATTCACTCATCAGCTCGCCATTGCAATGAATTTGAGCATCATATGTTGTCATCGGCCCTCTCACTTTTGTGAGCACAGTCGATATTTCGAGCATCATTCCAGGAAGGACTGGCTTTCTAAACTTTGCTTTCTCAACACCCAGAAGTGCGACATCAAGCTTCGCCTCTTCAGGTGGAACATCAATGGCATAGATCATGAGGAAAGCAGAAGCCTGGGCCATCATCTCGACTTGAACCACTCCAGGAAGAATGGGATGACCAGGAAAGTGACCTTCTAAAACTTTTGTCTCAGGACGAACCTCAAAGCGACAAAATGTTTTGCCTCCCACAAGTTGATTAGCCTTGAATGGTTTCTTCAAACCTTTTAACTCTTCAGGTAACTCGACGCTGGTCACTGAATCAATAAACAAGAAAGGATCTCTGTGTGGCAAAAATGCCATAACCTGTTTGGTATTCATTAACATTTTGAACTCCTAGTTCTTCAGAGCGTTTTTTCGTACCCAGGCAAATGTACGCATCCACTCTTTGATATCGCGAGCAGGATGCCCACCCAGTACTGATTTTGCAGGCCACACGGCACCTTCATTGACCATGGCGCCGCCTGCAACTTGAGAAGCCATTCCAATATGAGAATCAGGGCCGATCGCTGCACGGCCACCTAGAACAACATAATCTTCAAGCACTGCACTTCCTGCGACACCGGATTGTCCGCACAAGATGCAACCTTTACCAATTTTTGTATTATGAGCCACTTGAACTTGGTTATCGATTTTTGTGCCTGAACCAATGACAGTCGGAGTAAAGGCTCCCATGTCGATACTGCAATTCGATCCAATTTCAACATCATCATGAATTTCGACACCACCTGTGTGCCAAATTTTGTGATGAATGCCTTTATCGAAAACATAACCGAAACCATCACTCCCAACAGTTGTATTCGAGTGAATTCGGACATTCTTACCAATTTTTGAGAATGAGTAGATCGCGACATTCGCAAACACAGTTGAGTTGTCACCAATCTCCACATGTGAAGCAATTGTCACTCCAGGATGGATAACTGCCCCTGAGCCAATTTTGACGTGTTCCCCGACGAAAACTCCTTGGCCGATGATGACTGAAGGATGAATTTCAACATTTCCCATCTGTCTGCCGTCGACTGCATTTTGGATATCGCCAAACTTTTCTTGAAAAAGAGGTTTAGAAATCTTTGTCATTGAAAGAGGAACATTCACTGTCGTTGCAATTAGACCCAAGTTTTTTTGTAAAAAATCTTTGCTCTCTGAAGTAAGAGATTCAAAAATCTTTTTCTCAATAATTAAACTCGCCTTAGGTTGAGATCCCTTAGCGAGTTTTTCTTCGAGCGTTTTTAAGAATTTTGAATTTTTTACGAAAACTAATTTCTGAGCCCCAAGGTCCTGGGCAAGAGAGATGCCATCAACCGACATTGGACCTGATTCAACTGATTGATGAACGATTTCAATATCAGCATCAAAGTTTAACAGGTCCAAGCAGAGCATTACTTCACCGGATACTTTTTGTCGTAAGCTTTTACCACATCGTCAGTTAAATCTTTTTTAGATTCAGCGTAGATGATTGGCGCGCTTCCAAGTTCAAATGTCATATCCACACTTGCAGCTTTAGAAACATCTTCAATGACTGGGCGAAGTTTTTCGATGATCGGACGCTTAAGATCGTTTTCCATCTTTTGCATATCACGTTGGAAGTCAGACGCTTTGCCCTGAACCTTCAAGATCTGTTCTTGAATTTCGCGCTCTTTAGTTAAGCGAGCTTGCTCACTCAAAACAGCTGATTGCTTCTTTAAGTCTTCGCCAGCTTTTTTGATTTTATCTTCATCTTTCTTCAATGTTGATTTTTTGTCGTTGAAAGATTTCTCCAACGTCTTCATCACGGACTGACCTTCTTTAATTGAAGTCAGAACTTTTTGAACGTCAACAAGTCCAACAGTCACAGCGGCTTGAGCATTAAAAGCTAAAAGAAATAATAAAATTGTGCTTAGTTTCATTGCAGGTCTCCTTAAAGGTCAATCTGCCTGAAAATCTAGCACTTTTAGAACAGTTGTCCTATGTCAAAATTGAATTGATTTGGCGCTTCGTTCTCGCGCTTATTAAGAGGGAAACCAAACTCAAAACGGAGTACACCAATAGGTGAGAACCATCTGAATCCAAATCCGTAGTCAGCACGCAATGAGTAATCATCATTCTCACCAATCGTTTTGCTCCAAACGTTACCCAAGTCGCTAAAGACCACCCATTTTAGTCCAGCTTCTTTAATGAGAGGATGCTCCAATTCATAAGAAGATAAGAATTGCATCAAACCACCACTATTGAATGTATCCGGTGAACCAGTAATTTTGTTAATGGCGTTAATTTGTGGGCCAATCGCCATCAAACCAAAACCTCTCATATTACGAGAGCCCCCCATCGCAAATCTTTCGATACGTGGGATCCCTCTTTCTGTTGTTTGATAAATTTGACCCAATGTCGTTCTTGTTCTGAAAACAAGATCTTCCCAAATCGGTTTGTAGTAGCGCCCTTCTACATCAGCTCTCGCCCAGCGTTGAATACCACCCACACCGGCATACTCAATCGAAGCTGACCCGTAATAACCATTCGTTGGTTCAAAAACGTTGTTTCGACGATCGTGAATTAATGAGGCTTGCAAAGAGCCTGCTGATCCGTTTTCTAGTTTGGGATCAATGGTGGGGTTAGCAATATTTGAAATTTCATTGTCTTCGTAACGATAGGTTAAAAACAGTCTCGTATAGTCATAAACGGGGTGACCTACACGAACATCAAAGCCATGTTTCTGATAACTGAAAGAGCGGATAAAATTCGATGAAGTTCTAAAATAGTCAGCTCCGGCCGTCCATTTTGTATCGAATAAATAAGGCTCAGTGAAACCCAAGTTATAAATTTGTTGATTCGAAGCCAGCGAGAGATTGAAGTTAATATTCTGGCCGCGACCAGCGAAGTTGTTCTGAGCAATACTCGCCTGAATAAATCCTTGAGTCGCCGTCGAATAACCAGCTCCCACACTAATTTGTCCAGTCGCACGCTCTTTGATAGAAATCTCTACATCTAGAACATCGTCCTTACCTTTCTGCGCGACTGTATTAAAGATCACGCTCTCCGGTTGGAAGAATCCAAGACGATTGACGTTGTCTTTAGAAATTCTTAGCCCTGAGCCTGAGTACATTTCTCCTTCATGAATTTTAAGTTCACGTCGGACAACTTTATCGCGAGTTTTACTATTCCCTTTAACTGTGATTTTTCCGAAGTAACAAATTTTACCTTTCTCAAATGAGAAATGCACATCCACTTTGTTTTCGCCGGGAACTATTTCTAGAGTTCTAAGAACGTTGGCAAAAGCATAACCCTTGTCTTGATACATCTCAGTTAACGTCTGAATGTCTTGGCGAAGATTTTCCTCATTGTAAGTATCATTGGGTTTGAGCTTAATTTTGTCGTTCATCTCACTTTCAGTGAATAGAAGCTCTCCGTTGTAATAAATATTATTCACACTGAACTTAGGACCTTCAGTCACTTGAACAGTGATGAAAATCCAACGCTTGTCTTCCGAGACTGTCACGACGGGATTGTTGATATTGACTTGGAGGTGACCTCTCGTTTTATAGAGGTACTTCAGACGCTCAATATCTGTTTGAAAATTAATTTCTTTAAAATTCCCTGAACCTGAAAGTCCTGAAAAGAGAGTCTCCTCCTGGGTCTGCATAAAACCTTTGAGTTCTTGATCAGTCATGGCCTTGTTACCAAGGAAGGTGATTTTTTTAACCATCACCTTGTCCCACTCTTTAATTCTGAAGACGATATTTACAGAACCATTTTCCTGCGGTTTTACTTCGTAGGATGCTTGAGCAATAAAGAAGCCTTTCTCTTCATAATGCTTTTGCAAGGCTAAGACATCGGACTTAAGAGTGGCGACATCTAAAATTTGAAATTGCTTCGTTTTAACTTGCTCTTTCAAATCATCATCATTGAGCTCATCATTTCCTTTGAACTCAACTTTGCCGATAATCGGTTTTTCTTTTAAGCGAAATAGGAGAATTTGTTTTTTATCTTTCTGCTTATGCCAGGCTTCGACTTCATCGAAATATTTCATTTCGTAAATGCGCTGAATATCTTTACGAAGGAGATAATTATCTAAAACTTGCTCAGACTTAGTTGTAATTCTTTCAAGAATCGCTTCACTTTCAACTTTGCGATTGCCTTCGATTTCAATGGAATCAATTTTAAATAATTCTTTGATGGGACCGATAATTTCTTGTGCGTTTGCAGGTGAAATCAAATTCACACTTAGTGCAAAGCAAAATACTACCAGCATGAGGCCACGAATTCTCATTCAGCTCGCTCTTAAATTCTTGAAATCGTTCAAATTCGTGTCATTCTATCGGATAATCTGACCATCTTCAATCACGATCTTTCGCTCAAAGACAGAAGCGACTTTTTCATCATGGGTGACGAGAATGAGAGTGGATTTATTTTCTACCGCCAACTCTTTAAGCAGTGTTGTGACCTTTTGAGAATTCAAAGAATCCAAATTCCCGGTAGGCTCATCGCACAAAAGAAGTGGGGGCTGTAAGGAGAGGGCACGGATAATATTTATTCTTTGCTGCTCTCCACCAGAGAGCTGATGAGGCCACTTTTCAAGTAACCCTGCAACACCTAAACGCTGAGCAAGATTTTTTGCTCTCACTGTGACTTTATTGACATCATGACCGCCAATTCGGGCCGGAAGAATGATGTTTCCCCAAGCCGTAATCGACGGAAGAAGGAAATGGAATTGAAAAACAAAACCTACCGTTTGATTTCTAAATTGAGCGAGGGAATCATCATCAAGTTTATTAAGATTTTTTTGGGCGACATGGACTTCCCCTTTGCTTGCCTTCTCGAGGCCTCCGAGCAAGTAAAGCAATGTGGATTTCCCTGAACCGGAAGCTCCCTTAATGGCCAAGCATTCACCAGCTTCAATCTCTAAATTCACACCTCTCAACACTGGTGTGGATCCATAGTTTTTTTCTATATCTTTTAACTTAATAAAAGGGTTCATTGAAACTCCTGCCTGAGACCAGTCAATAAAGATTGGCCCTTGACCTTACGAATGGCAAATCCTCCAAGAATTATCATCCAAACGAGAGCTAAACCAAAGACAATTAAGTAATCAGTCAGTTCCAACTTCACTTGCAGTTGAGTCAAAACATAAATATCACCTGGGACCTGAAGCCAGGAGGCATGAATCAACAAATAATTAAAAAATTTAACCAACCCAAGAGCGACAACACAAGAAGTTAGCCAGACATTTAATAGTAAGGTCGAGGCAAAGACAAAAAATCTTTTTCTTGGAAGCCCAAAAGCACGCAAGAGAAAAAACTCTCTGGTTTTTCTCGATTGAAGAGTAATCAGAAATGCAGCGACATTAAAGACGGCCACCACCACGATGAGCTGCAAAACAACTGCAATTGAGGTTTTTTCGACAGCCACAGCTTCAAGTAATCCAGAGAACTCCTGCCACGAGGCTTTCACGTACCAAGGATTTCCCATGGAATCATCTAGAGAGCGCACACTCTCTTCCAAATTTTCAGATGATTTTTTTACAAATTGAATGAGCCCTAGATTGATTTTAGATCCAAGTCCCAAACTTTCTTGGAGTTCGGGACGGTTCATATAAACAAAACGCGAATCTTTCTCGTAAATGCCATGTCGGACTGAACCAGCATATTTCAGGGTAATAAATTGTGGCTTCTCCCCTTCGTGTCCCTTGGCCAGAACAAGGGTGACTTCATCACCCAGATTCATTTTCCAATCACGGGCCAAAACATCTCCAAGAACAATTGATTGTTCTTGAAGAGGAATTTTGAGACCAGTTACATTTCCAAAATCTTTTGGATCTATCCCTCTGACTAAAACACCTTTAGACATTCCTTCTCTGAGTGCGAAAGCTTCAGATTGGACCAATCCACTTACAGCTTGAACCCCATGGAGTTGCATCTCTTCAAGAACGGAATCTTCAAGTTGATAAAAACCATTTTTGTGAGTGAGATAAGCATCGCCAGAAGAGAGTCTTAATCCATTTTTTAATGTTTCTTCAAAGCCGTCCATTAACCCTAGAGTGCTAAGGATAACGGCTAAAGAGAAAGCGTAGCCAAAAATGCTAAAAGCAAGTAGGCGCCAGGTTGCGGCCTGATCAAAAAAGATTCTTCCTAGAGCAAGAAGCAACCTGCCTGGCATTTACTCTTGCTCTTCGTGGCCAAAAACTTCTTTCTTAAGAAGCGGGAACAAGATGACGTCACGAATGGTTGAACTATTTGTAAGCACCATCACGAGGCGATCAATACCAATCCCTTGACCAGCAGTAGGCGGCATACCGTACTCAAGAGCACGAACATAGTCATAATCGACATCACAGGCTTCTGCATCTCCTGCTTCTTTCGCCATCGCTTGTTCGGCAAAACGATCAAGCTGATCAGTAGGATTATTTAACTCTGAGAATGCATTACCAATTTCCCAGCCATTCATAAAGAACTCGAAGCGATCCACAAATTCAGGGTGAGAATCATTGCGGCGAGAAAGCGGTGAAACTTCCGTTGGGTATTCCGTAATAAATGTCGGTTGAATCAAATGTTTTTCTGCAAATTCTTCAAAACACAAAGTCAGAAGTTTTCCCCAGCCCGCAGAACCAATTGTCTTTGGATCGATATCTGTTTCTTTGAGAAGATTTTTTAAATGGGCCGCTTCCATCACTTGTTCAGGAGTGCTCTTCGTGTATTTACAGACAGCTTCACGCATCGTCATACGCGCGTAAGGTCCTTTAAGATTAATCTCATGATCACCAAAAGTGACAGTCTCTTTTTTGAGAACATCACGAGCGATACCAGCGATTAGATCTTCAGTCAGCTGAATCAAATCTTCATAATTCGCGTAAGCCCAGTAAAACTCAATCGATGTGAATTCTGGATTATGCTTTAGTGAGAGACCTTCGTTTCTAAAGCAGCGGTTCATCTCAAATACTTTATTGAATCCACCGACTATTAATCTCTTTAAATGCAACTCTGGAGCGATCCGCATGTGGAGTTCCATATCAAGCGCATTGTGGTGAGTTTTAAACGGACGAGCTGCTGCACCCCCTGCAATTGCGTGCATCATGGGTGTCTCAACTTCTAAGAAGTCCTTGTTATAAAAATATTCACGGATGTAGCGAATAATATCTGAACGCGTGCGAAGCGTGTGGCGAACGTCAGGGTTCATCGCAAGATCCACATAGCGCATACGATAGCGAAGTTCATGATCAGTGAGACCATGGAATTTCTCAGGAAGTGGACGTGTACTCTTTGAGATGATGGCGAAATCTTTTACGTTTAATGAAAGTTCACCCTTCATTGTTTTGAATACATCACCGCTTGCCCAAACGATATCGCCATAATCGAGTAGCTTATATTGAGCAAAGCCAGCTTCACTGGTTACATCTTTTTTTACGTAGAGTTGAAAGCGATGAGTGCCGTCATCACAAGTGAGGAAAGCCGCTTTTCCAAAGTCACGAACCATGAGGACACGTCCAGCTACTTTGTATTCCGGAGTTTGTCCGATAGCGTCTTTCTCAAGTGAGTTATATTTCTCAAATAAAGTATTGAAGTGAGTATCAGGCTTTAAGTGGTTTTTATAAGCTCCACCAAGACCAGAGATTTCTTCAAGTTTTTTTCTCTTATCCAAACGCACATGCATCTGTTCTGAGAAATCATTAGTCCAACGCTCAACGTGTTTCTGTTTCATCACTTTTCCTGATTCGGTAAGATTAGAGATCGTCATCGCCACTCTCCACCGGTTTGCCCCCAAGACTCTGCCACTGGAGGTACGCTTTCATGAAATCATCTAAGTCGCCATCTAAAACCGACTGGGCCTGCGACGTATTAAACCCAGTTCGGTGGTCTTTCACTAATTGATAAGGATGCAACACATAAGATCTTATTTGAGATCCCCACGCATTGTCTTTCTTTCCAGCCTCGACTTGATTTTGGGCCTCAAGGCGGCGTTGAAGTTCGCGCTCATACAGGCGAGACTTCAAAATTTTCATCGCTTTAATTTTATTTTGCAACTGCGATCTCTCCTGCTGGCAGGCCACCACAATTCCTGAGGGAAAGTGAGTTAAGCGCACAGCAGAGTCAGTCGTATTGACGGATTGTCCCCCTGCTCCACCAGAGCGGTAGACATCGACTCGAAGGTCTTTATCAAGGACTTCAATTTCAATTGAATCATCAATTTCTGCGGAAACATACATCGATGAAAATGAGGTGTGTCTTCTGGCATTTGAATCAAACGGAGAGATTCTTACTAAGCGATGAACCCCAGACTCACTTTTGAGTAATCCGTAAGCAAACGGGCCGTTGACTTGAAGTGTGGCACTGCGAATTCCGGCCGCATCTCCATATTGAAAATCCATCACATCAACTTTAAACCCATGCTGCTCGGCCCATCTTTGAACCATACGCATGAGCATTCCGGCCCAATCACAGGATTCAGTTCCACCTGCCCCGGCATTAATCGTGATAATGGCATTGTTAATATCTGTCTCTCCAGAGAGGAGAGCTTTTTGTTCAGCTTCACTGACTGCTTTTTCACATTTTGGAAACGCCAGCAAAGCTTCCTCAAGAGAGGATTCATCACCCATTTCGGCCATCTCTAATAAAACTTCAAAATCCTCAATTGAAGTTTTAAGTTTTGAGTAGGCTTTAACGGAGTCTTCAAGGAGAGCTTTTTCTTTTTGGATTTTGGCCGCATTACTCGAATCATTCCAGAATCCCTCGAGGGCTTCCATTTGAGTGATCTCTTTTAAGCGTTGAGATTTTCTCTCAACGTCAAAGCGACCTCCGAATAGTCTGAATGGTATTTTTGAATTCAGGGAGACGAGTTTTAAAATCGTCTAACTTTAGCTGTGTTGCATTATTCATGAGGGTCTCCAAGAAGACCCTCAAATTACCAGCTTATCTAAGTGTCTCGCAATCAAAAGTGGACGGTTCTCCCTGTTCACTGATGATTTTTAGCACTGCGGCGAAGGTGTCACGATCAGCTGAAGTCGCACCAATAGTCAGAAGCTTCAGATAATCGCCCACTTTCTTAGGAAGAGTTTTGTATTTAATGAGGTAGTAGTAAATTTTCTTCGAAATCGCCGAACCAAGATTGAATGGCAATTTAGCAATAATCGCCGCTTGCTCCTCGACGAGAGCTTCAATTGCAGACTTAAATGTCGCGTCGTAAGCCGTTCTTACCTCTGAAGGATCAAGAATGTTGTTCTTGTTGATGTCATACTTCAAGATTGAGCCTTCAATCTCAGTGAGCATCACCATGATTGGCATGTAGTCATCTGACTGAATAGGAACATCCGTTCCATCTTTAAACACAGTACATGTACGAGCGACGACTTCAAGATCCTTAATGAGCTTCTTGTTCCAAGCAGGATCAGTTCCTGCATCAGTACAGCTTTTGATTCCAAGGCGCTGTAGAAGTTGTGGGAATTCATTTTTAAAGCGTGTGCAAATTAAGCCAAAATAGTGTTCACGGTGACATTCTAGGTCAGTGATTCGGCCTCTGTTGTCAGTTGGACACACTCGGCCCATTTCTTGCTCAAACCAATCGGCATGCTTCATTGAAGAGAGAACTTGAATTAAGAATGACGTTCCTTCATCCACATTGATGATAGCGTCACCATTGGATTGAGGTTGAAACAGAGTTGATAATAAAGTGATGTTTTCATTATTCTTGGCTTCTCTGCCTTTTAAAATAATTCCTTCATCAATTAAAATTCTGCCAAAGACATTTTTAATCACTCCTAGCATTTGATCTTGAGTGATTCCGTAACCCCAAGTTTTACCAGGAGCTTCTTCACCATATCTTCTTGTGACTAAGTAGAGACCATATTCCACTAAACCAATCTCGACCATGCCTTCAGCATTTCTTCTAAAGGCATTCGAGTAGTAAGGAAATTCAAAACTTCCCCAGAAAAAGCGGTATTCGTTGGAGATACGTGCGAACTCTTTAACGTATTTTTCATGAGTCGGAAACTGCAACAAGTAGTTGTTGTAGTTGATATTCACTGTGCCGGGACTATCTAAGTAAGGCTTAAAGAATTCATAAATTCTATGATAAATCGCTCCACGCTTAGAGAGATCTTTAGCGTGAGAGACGAGAAGCTTCAATTCACCAGGGAGAACCCAGTCCTTACCAGAAAGATCCTCATTGGCGTGCCAGCGCGCTTCACTCATGAGAAGCATTTTGATCTGCACCATTTCTTCGCGGTACTTCTTTAAGTCTGGAAAGTTATCTGAATCCCCTAAGAAATAAGGAATGGCTTCTGCGATATCATCTACATTAAAAAGTCTCTCGCCTGAATCTGCAGGATAATAGAGAAGACGATCAAACACTTCAACATCAGTCGAAACAAGTTCCATCAAACTCTTCTGAGTCAAATCGACATACTTCACACGCGCTAAATCAAAAACAACGCTTCCTGCTGGCGCAAACTTATAAAGAAGATCCTGAAGTTCGAGGTGAGTGAGTTCATCCTTTACTCCACCAAGAATAACCTTTTTAACAAACAAGATCGCTTTAACCTTATCTAAGGTTCCGGCCGTATCATCATTCGTGAAACTTTCAATAATATCGATGATATTAACTTTGTGAATTTGATCTCCACGATCACCCTTAAAGATATCGAGAAGGGCGCGTGAGATGGCATCCGCCGCTTTATAAACACGAATTCTCTGAATATCGTGAAGATTAAATGGAGTTTCTTCTTTGCTTATAAAGAAGGGATAGACTTTTGGCATTTCACGGTTGAAGAGATAAACGAAACTGAAAATCTTCTTCACGGCACCCGGAGAAAGATACTCTCTATCATCTCCAAAGATTAAATGAGCGATATCAAAAACGCTCTTAATAGCGCGAATGTTTTCTGGTTTAAAATCAGGAACGTTCTTTTTTACATAAAGTTCAAACGCTGTTCTTGAAAGATAGCCTGGTCTTCCACTTTCAACCACTTTCATGAACAAATCGATGTTCTTTTCAAGGCAGTTGATTTGTGGAGTAATATCTTTCTCCATAATAAATTTAAAATTTTCGATTGATAACTCACACCCGACATTGAAGCGATCACTTTGTATGGGTTTGTTGACCACACTATTTTTTCCAAGATCAGAGCATCCCACCATACCTATCAGGCAAGTGAGAATGAGACCTAGTTGAAGTTTCATGCGGTTCATAAAAGTTCCTCAGAACAAGTAGCGCAAGCCTGCGTAGACTGCGTCGTTATTTGTGTAGGGGCTCCAATAAGATTTGCCATTACTCGGTGTACCAATCATATTTACGCCAGCATTAACGGCCATATTTCGAGTCGGATAGTAGCTCACTTTAAGCATCGTCAAACGATCTGTCGTAAGCATGTCATACTTAACGTCACCTGAAACTTGAAAGAAGCGATTAAAGCGGTATCTCACCCATCCGTGAACGGCTTGGTTCCAGCGAGGATCCTCCGCCAAAATATCTTCATCTTTATTAAATGGGCTCAAACGAGCGACGTAATCAAAACCAGTTCCAAGACGGTCATTCTCTTTTGAGATACCGCCTCCAACATAATCTTCTCTGCGCTTTTCCACTTCGATTTGAGTGTATTGAGTAACTAGTGGATCACCTACTGGGTAATCATTCGGGCGAATGGCGACAGCTGAAGCGTACACAGTAATATCTTTGTTCTTCCAACGTAAGTTTCCGCCATAAATATCGTGATAAAAGAACTGAGGCTGAATGCGAGCGTTGATGATGTCATCACCCGGGTTGTATGAAATATCAACTGTTGTTGAAACTTGGTTTTCAGGCTTTCTTAGATAATAAAAACCACCGTCCCAATGCTTATTTCCCCATCCAAGGTTAATACCGCCAGAGGGCTTAAAAACCACATCCGTTATGCTTGGATAATCAACTTTATAAAAAATAGGGATATCACGATTTGAAATATTGGCCGAAGCTGCAGGGGGCTTTGACCATGGATTCTTTGAAGTGATCGTTCCATCTGTCTTATTAATATCGAGAGAAGGATTTGTTTCTGGAACATAGATCGGAGTCGCAAAGAAATGATATCTAAAACCATTGCTATAGCGTCTCGAGAAAACGATTCCGGTTAATCCTTCCTGACCTGGAGTAAAACCAGAAAAATTTTGACGATTATTGATCTTACCAAAACCCCAATGAGCATCGATATCAGACCAATCCAGGATCGAGCGACCAAACTTCAACTCTGATCGGCCCCACTTGCTCGAAAGGTAAGCTTCATTTACAGAATACATTGTGCCGTTGGCATCATTCATTAATGCATTGGCAGTAAATTTTCTTTCTAATTCATTTGAGCGATTGCGATGAAATTCAAAATTCAAATCCATGTTGTAGCGGTTGCCTGCTACATCACCGACGTTTTCATTAAGCTGATTGGAGAGCGCACCCACAGAACCTGTGAAATCTTGTGCAGACCAAGAAGCCCCAGCGAGGGTCATCAAAAGGATAAAAATAAAACTTTTTAACTTCACGCCGTAATACCTTGTTTTTCTTTCATTCTATCAACCTATCTCAAAAAAACAGACGGGTTGCAAAACTTGCCTTAACCATAATGCATTGTACCAATCAGGTAGTTACGGAGGGGAGAGGATGTGAAAAGCATGTAAAAAGGTAACGGTTTTGGCCTTCTGTGAAGGTAACTTTGACAATGTAAGACATTGTAAGTTGTTGATTTTACTTATAACCGCGTACTGTGGTCGAGCAAGAATTTTAATAACTTAAAAGCCGGGGGATCTCCCATGAAGAAATTTGGCCTTATTTTAATCGGATGCTTAACTGCAAGTTTATCATTCGCACAAGCAATTCGCTTTGAGCAAAACACTCTTTTCGTCAAACTCAACAAGGGTTCAAACCTTCCAGAGAGTCATTTAATTGAAAATCAAAAACACCTCTTTGGTGAGATTTGGGAAGTCACGACTTCAGACGCTATTCTTTTAGAGAATGAATTAAGAAAAAATGAAGCGGTTGCTTGGACTGAGAAGTCTTTCTACGCAGGCCCTCGTGATCTTGCTCTTCCATCAAATTCAAAGAGTCTTCCAGATCTAGTCGATGATGTTTCATTCAATGATCCATACGCTTCAAAAGTCTGGGCATTTAATGATGCTTCTCGAAACGGTGTCTCTGTTAACCTAGCCTACTCTCAGCTTCCAAACCGTGCGGCGAAATCAGTAGTCGTTGCAGTTGTTGATACTGGTGTGGATTACAACCATGAAGACCTCAAAGACATCATGTGGGTAAACAAAAAAGAAATTCCAGGAAATGGAATTGATGATGACAACAATGGTTATATCGATGATGTGTATGGAATCGACACAATTGATCGCGATGCCAATGGTATTCCTACAGGTGATCCGACTCCAGATCACCCACACGGCACGCACGTTTCTGGAACAATTGCAGCTAAACAAAACAACGGAATCGGCATTGCTGGAATCGCCTCTCACGCTGAAATTATGGCGATCAGAACTGTTCCAGGTGATGGTGATGAGACGGATAAGAACGTCGTTGAGTCTTATCTTTATGCGGCGAAGATGGGAGCGAAACTCATTAACTGCTCATTTGGCAAAGCAGTGAACGAGGGCGGTATGGTTGTATCTGAAACGATCAAATATATCGGAGAGACTTACGGAACACTTGTCGTTGCAGCTGCAGGAAATGATTCTTTCGGTCCATTTAGCTGGTTTGATATTGATAAAAAACCTCGCTACCCGGCTTCATACGCTAACGAGCACCTTCTCGTGATCGCTGCTTCAACATCTAATGGCGGACTCGCTTCATTCTCAAACGTAGGTAAAGTCGGCGTTGACGTTGCAGCTCCTGGCCAAGATGTGTTCTCAACTGTTCCTGGAAATGGTTACGAGAGTTACTCAGGAACTTCAATGGCCACTCCGACAACTGTAGGTGTCGCTGCTGAAATTCTCACTTATTTCCCAAAATTGAACGCTCTTGAGCTTAAAGATGTGATCATGAAGTCAGTCACTCCCGTTTCAGCTTTTGCTGGCAAGATGGTGACTGGTGGAAGAATCGATTTAGCTGCAGCTCTAAAGTACGCTGAGGCTAATTATTCAAGTCGTGGATCTAAAATTATTCGCTAGTTAATTTTTAAAATAGCCCACGAAAGTGGGCTATTTTAATTTCTTTTTCTGTCTTAGTTTCGCAAATCGCTCCAACAAAACTCTCTCTTTTAATTCCATGATCTTTTCTTCTTTTTGACTGATTTCATGATCAAAGCCCATCAGATGCAAAAAGCCATGAAAAAAGAGATGAACAAGTTCCTCTTCAGTTGAGACTTTAAATTTTTTTGCCTGTTTTACTGCTTGAGGAAAAGAAATCATCAAGTCACCTATTGAGATCACTTGATCTGCAATGAAATCAGGATTTTTATTATCACGTAGATTTTCCTGATGAGGGAAAGAGAGGACGTCGGTCGTTTTGTCTTTTTTGCGGTGAATTTTATTGGTGCTACGCATACGTTGATCACCACAAATAACCAAGCTCAATTGTGCGACTTTTATCTTTGAGGGAAGTTCACTACTGGCCACTTCAAAGGCGAGCTCCAGCCATCTTTGGGCTTTCAAAGGGAATTTCACTGAGGCAAAGGTCTCGACTGTAAGTTTTGGCATAAGACATGATAACATTAATCTGGAGAATAAATCATGCCCTATCCAGAATTAGAAAACACCATTCGCGTCATCCAGAAACTCAGAGACCCCAATGGTGGCTGTCCCTGGGATCTTGCTCAGACACATGAATCACTTCTTCGCTATCTCATTGAAGAGTCCTATGAATATGTCGAAGCGGTTGAGCTTAATAATTCAGAGATGATGTGTGAGGAAATTGGTGATGTACTCTTACAAGTCATTCTTCATTCGACCATTGCTGAACAGGAAAAGCGATTCAACATAGAAGATGTCGCCAAGCGACTTTCTACTAAGCTCGTGCATCGCCACCCCCATGTTTTTGGTGAAGTGAATGAAAAGAATCTTACTCCTGAACAAGTCAGGGAGAGATGGGAAGTCATTAAGCATGAAGAAAAAAAAGCCAAGAGATCGACTATCCCTTCAAAACTTCTTCATAATCCAGCCTTGAGAACGGCCTATCTGATTGGGGTGGCCAGTCAGAAAGTGGCTTTTGATTGGGAAGATCACCGTCAGGTCATGCATAAAGTAGAAGAAGAGTGGCAAGAACTAAAAGATGAACTTCCACCTGGAGGTCATTTTGATAAAGCACGAGTGGCCGATGAAATTGGAGACCTTCTTTTTAGTGTCGCCCAATTAGCGAGACACTTAGGGGTAGAGCCCGAAGAAGCTCTTCGTAATGGAAACAAAAAATTTCTCAAGCGCTATCATCATGTTGAAAAATTAGCTGAAGCCCAAGGCAGAGTGATGGGGCAAATGACAAATCAGGAAATGGAAGATTTGTGGATTCAGGCTAAAAAAGATTTGAAATGAAACTAGCTGATCAATGGATAAAACTTTCTCCCAAAGAGAGGCTCTATCATAGGCCCTACCCTGTGATTGCACTCACCGGCGGCATTGCCTCTGGTAAGTCCACCCTGCTTGATTTTTTTAAAACTAAAAAAATCCCCACTATTAGTGCCGATCAACTGATTAAAGAAATCTACAAAAAAAAATCTACTCTTGACTGGCTTAAGCTTCATGCCTCACAGGCCGTAAAAGAAGAACAAGTTTGTTTTAAAACTCTTAGGCAAAAAGTTTTTAGTGATGCGACCTTTAAAAATGAGCTGGAGACCTTTCTTTACAAAGGGCTCCCTCATGCATTTCAAGAGGCAGAAGCTCAATTTAAAGAAATTCCATGGCTAATCTACGAGATCCCGCTTCTCTTTGAGAGAAAACTAGAAGAGAAGTTTGATGTCATTATTGTTTCTTGGATTAGCCGAGAAGAGCAAAAAAGAAGATTGTTAATTAGAGATCCGCAAACAGATGAGCAACTGGCCGAAAAAATTATTTCTGATCAAATCTCAATCGATGAAAAGAAAATCAAAGCGGATATTGTTTTTGATAATTCCAAAGAAATTTCTCCCAAAGCTCTTGAGCAACTTTGGGAGACGTTAATTACAAATTAATTTTTGCGACACTCAGCACGCCATGGATCCCACAGTTCCCAATTCTGGAACCAACCACCTCTATGAGTAATCACACAGCGATAACCAGTCTTACAGGTGTATTCAAACATTCCACTTGAGACGCGCTTGCCCTCTTGATAAACGGAACAAGCTGCTTTCTGAATACCACGAAGCTGACAAGTCATTAGACTTGGATTGTTTTTTTCTTGGACACAGACTGGAGTCGTATTTACTTTGTGCATCCAGATGACTTCTTTGTTGAACCAATTATTACAGTGAGAGTCTCTAAGACACTTAAGAGCTGGATTCACATAAACCAGAGCCGAAGCAAGGTTTTTAGTCATGATATCAAGATTCTGCTTAATCGTGCGTCCATTGGTCGCTCTCGCTTTCATAAAGTCGTTGTGACAAATTTTAGCGAGAACGCCTACTGTGGCTTCTCGGTTATCGATAGAATCAGGAACTAAAACACGACGAGAAGAGAAGTTCACATTACTGGTAAATTTCTGAAGGACATTTCCTTCTCCCCCAATCCCCATGACCTTAAATCCACCCTTGATAGCCGTTTCACTTTCAACGTTGCTTTCAAGTTCGCAAGTGAACATCATAAAGCGACGTCCTTTGCGTGGACGACCTAATGAATCTCTTAAAACGACATCAAATTTCCCCTGAGCATCGAAGATTGGATACAGGCCCTCACCCTTCATATCAACGTAGGATGAAATATATTTTTTAAATTTAAAAACAGGTCCAGCAGCGACTTGAACTCCTAAGAATTCAGCTGAGACTTGAGCTGAGAATTCTTCCTCGCTTCCTCTTGTCACTCCCGAACGCGCCGACATATTAGCCGTCGAAACCCAGCGCTCTGATTCACTTTGATCATCTGCTAGAGCAGATACTAATGCAGATGTGGTGTTATGCTCTACTTGTCCCTTACGATCAGAACTTAGCTCTTTAATTTCACTGATATTTTGAGCGCCCTGTAGGAGAACTTGCATGCGCTCAACACTTCTCTGAGACATGGAATTCAAAAGAGTATCAGAAACAGCGAGATCAGCGTTTGTAGGATTTGGATTTTTTAAAACATCTTCTACGATAGTGCGAATATCATCACGAAGCTCTGGTGCGATAAGGTTCATGTCCTTATCCATATTGGCCCTAACTAGTTTTGCTGCTCCATCGACACTGCCAGTTTGCTCAAGTGCTGCATCATAACCTCTAAGAACTGCGGCGCGGATATTTTGCACAATGATTTGTGACTCAATCCAAGCACGCTTTTCTAAATTGAGATCGAGTCTCTCATATGAAGCTTCACGAGTAAGAGCATCAAGGTCTAGCCCATTATTTCTATAGCTCTCAAGCTCCGTCAGTCTTGAGGTTAAGGCCTCATCAGACATCCCTGCAAAAGTAGAGAATGAAGCTAATCCGCTCAAGCATACGGTCAACATGTGGCGTTTCAAATTACGCATATGGGGCTCCAAAAATTATCGGTTGCCGCCATCATAAGCTTTCTTGAGAAACGGATGCGTAAATAAAGAGAAATGGGGTAAAAGTTTCAGGCTTTAGGCGAAAAGCTGGCCTTATAGCGATAGACGATTTCATCCAAAGACCATGGGTCAACGAATCTTAACTCAGTCGCAGCGAGCTTCATGCCCTCACGATTTTTATTTCTTTTCCCATACTTAGGATCACCCCATACCCCACAATCGATGAGCTCTAGATGTCTTCTAATCTGATGAAGCCGGCCTGTCAGGGGTTTAAGTTCGACCAAAAGCCTTGAATCTTCAAGCTCTTGCAAAACGTTGTACTGAGTTTCAGCACTCTTTCTATCTAGGGGCTCATTTATACTACCTTGCGTGCCTACTCCTAAATAAGAAGTCTCACCCGCCACGATTGCGAGATAAGTCTTATGAACTTTTTGGAGCTGAAATAGTTGAGACAATTTTGCGGCGGCTTGCGAGTTAAAAGCCACCAGCATTAGTCCCTCCGTTTCACGATCAAGTCTGTGAACAGGAAAGGATTGTTTTCCCAACTTATTAACAGCATATAATAAAGTGCAGTGATCACCTGCATCCGTCCCCTGCGCCATCACTCCAGCAGGCTTCACATAAACGCCATAATTTTTATTTTCTGCAATCACCTGAACATCAGTAAAGGCGGGGATTGATAAAACTCTTTCATCCAGGCAGGCCTTAATTACATCAGTTTTATCTAATTTAATCCTTGGGTCTCGTACTCTCTCCCACGGCCCCTTTGCCCTAAATCGAATTTGGACAGCTCCACACTCTAGCATTCTAGCGATGAGATCACCTTTAAGCTTAGTCACTCGTGTCAGCGCTTCACCTAAGCGTTCATCAGGTGTCGTGGCTTTAATTGTGTAATTTCTCATCCAATCGAAGCTGATGATGGATCAACTGAGATCTCGTGGGTCGACTTGATTAAATCCCCCATGGCTTGAGAATCTTGTTTCAAGTCATCCACAATTTTTTTCAAGTGCTGAATCACAAGGTCTTGATCTTCTTGAATCGCCACCTGGATCTCTCTGGCCACTCTTTCATGAACATTTAAATCTAGGGCGCCCGTCACTTTTTCGATATCTGGAATAGGACCCGCAAAATTCATAGCAAGTTTTGTGATTTGAATATCCAAGCTTGAGAGTCTTGTCTCTAGACTTTGAGTCGCACGATCCAAGCGCATGAGTGCTTCTTTCATTTCCGAAGCAATGACTTCCGCTTTCTCGCTCATATCAGGGATAGTGTTTAAAAATTTATTATGGAGTGTCACCATTAACTGCTTAGTCAGCTGGATTTCTAGCTTGCCCTCTTTATACTCTTGCTTGCATTTTTCTATCGCGCTTGCAGCTTCTTTGGCCTGAGTTAGTCTCTCACCCAGAGACCTTGAGGCTTCAACGAGATAGTCATGTTTTTTAACAAAAGTTCTTGCTTCAGTGACCAGCGAAGAGTGTTCAAGCACTAAATCATTATTGAGCTGGTCAATTGAAACGAGACAATCTCTCATCTCTTTTAAAGAACTCATTTGATTTTTTAAACCAGAGATTCTCTCTTCAACACCGACTGAGAGATCCTTAATTGTTTTCAGATAATCGTGGTTCTCATTTTCAATTTGAGTCATATGATTGAATAAATCATTTCTCGCCTGATTCATTCTGTAGATAGAACGGCTCAGCTTCTCCCAATCTTCCCCAAGCCCCACCTGTCTCCACTGTGGAGCAAGTCGCTCCTCTACCTCTAAGCCCCAATCTTCTTTCTCTAAAGCATCTAAAGCAAGACGAACAGGTTCCATTATAATACGAGCTTGAGTTTGAATCGTTTCTTTCATCATCGCCAGTGGGTAGAAAATGACAAGAACTTTACGAGAGGCTTTGTGTTCTATTGGTGTGACATGCATTTCGAGTGGAATAGAAACACCATCTTCCATTTGAAGTTGAATCTGCCAGGTTCCGGGTTGCATCTCTGAGATGGCAAACTCTATAGGATCAATATCCACACCCGAAATTCTGCTCTTGATTTGAGTCCAATTAATAAACTCATCTTCAAGGTCTTGAGCCTCTATCGAAAATTGCTCACAGAAGAGCTCATTGCCCCAAATAAGATTGGATTTATCATCAACCAGAAGAGATCCAAACGGCATCGCTTCTTGAAAATTCTCTCCAAGACTCATTCTTTTTTTGATTACATTCAGCGTTCGGCTGACTTCATCAATTCTCGAGCTTCCGACAAATTTCTTCCATGACGGACTCTCACCTAAGACGCTTAGAGTGAGAAGCTCAATAATATTTTGATCATTCAAATGCTTTTGTGATCGACGCGCCATCGTCCACAACATGCCTACAAGAATCCATCCCACAAAAAGAAATGAAGTAAGAATCCAGAAATGATTAATTGAAGTATCCACTTTTGATTGCGCTCTAAAATCAAGAGTGCCTATTGCAAGCTCTGCTTTCGCAATCCAGTGTCCTAGCGCCTCTTGAGCATTCTGGAGATGCTCACCAGAACCTCTGCGACTTTGGTGGAGATCAAGTAACATTGAGAGTTCTTGGCGAATCCCCTCTAATTGATTTAAAAGTGAGCCCTTGTCCGATTCATCCAATGTTGAAGTTTTTACGAGTTGAGTGAGACCAAGAAGATCACTCTCCATGTATTTGACTAATGGAGACTCCACTTTCTGGCTTGATCTGAGTTGAACCAAGCGAGACTCAATTCTTGAACTGATGCGTGCAATATTTTGCCATTTACGAGTTTTTGCGAGGCCAATAAGATGATCGACTTTGTCGCTAATGGTAGAAAGTAGTTCATCTGGACGAGATAAATTTTTTGAGTCTTGAATGGCATTTTTGAATTTAATGAAAATGTTTGTGATCTCTTCACTGCGTTTGATATCAAGTTGTTTTTCAAGTTGAGAGATGTTTTGATCAAGCTTTGAGAGTCGATCAAGAGCTTCTGTTGTTTGAACCTTACTGAGAGATTTATCGATTGCGACAAAAGGATTCTTCTCTTTGAGTTGCTCAATCCTCGATCTTGCCTTACTTTGAGTTTCTACCAACTGATCTTTTTGTTTAATGGATTCAGACAGCTCCCAGCCAACAAACATGAGACCAGCAATCGAAGTCGCTAGCAGCAGATGAGTCGCCATTTGAGTCACTTTCATTGAACGCGCTTCCATATGAACCTTTTTGATAAAGACCTTAGTTCATTATGAAAAATTACGCACAAAATGAAAACCCAGGACTAAGCCTGGGTTTCATTTTTATTTATGGATGTATCTGTTAGCTAGCCGCTAAATCTTCGTGACTATCGAACTGCGTACGAAGACGGGCCTTAAGTTTCAAGATGGCTTGAGTGTGAAGTTGAGACACTCGAGACTCAGTGACATCTAGAACCTGACCAATTTCCTTTAGGTTCAAGTCTTCAAAGTAGTAAAGTGACAACACGAGACGTTGCTTCTCGGGAAGAGTCTTAATGCCTTCTTTGATTAAATCTTGTGAGCGCTTGTAGTTAACGGCCGAAAATGGATTCGCTGAGCGGCTATTTTCCATTAAATTCGACATTAACTTCTTGTCTCCACGACCCATTGAAGCCGTGTCATCAATGTTTAAGAGAGAAACTGACTTTGATTTATTGATCAAATCATGAAACTCATCCATATTGCATTGAAGTTCAACACACATTTCTTCATCAGTCGCTGGACGACCAAGTTCTTTATCAAGCTTCGCGTATGCGCGCTCGACTTGCTTCGCTTTCTCACGAACTGAACGTGGAACCCAATCCTGTGAGCGGAGCTCATCGAGAATAGCGCCACGGATTCGGAATTCAGCATAAGTTTTAAATTTATTATCACGGCTTGGATCGAACTTTTCGATCGCGTCCATGAGCCCAATCACACCACAAGACATCAAATCATCTAGCTCGATGTTTGAAGGCAAGCGAGAAGCGATTTTTTGAGCAATATATTTAACCAATGGTGCGTACTCGAGAATGATCTCGTCCTTCACCTTCGGCTCAACAGTGCTACGGTAATCTTTGAGGTTCTTCAATTTGCTCGTCAGTGACGACATGGGCGCTGCTCCTTAGCGAGGGGTCTTAATGGACTTCTTGTTCCAAAGCCGGACGTCGTGAAACATTTCCGGCACCCCATTTTTCGGCGAACTGTTGAACGATCTTTAAAAAATTCTTATGCCACTCCGAACCTTGTTCAGAGAGGAAAAAAGTATCAAATGACTCGGCAGAAACATCCACTTTGCGAATTCCACCGAGCACATTTGTACGGCATCCGAGGAAATTCTCAATTGTTTCACTCAAGGTCATAACAACCTTTTGAAACTGACGATCGTTTTGAATCATGTTCACCAAAAGATGATTTTCTTTGATTCCATAACGAGTCTGAAGGATTTTTACGAGTGAGTAAGAGTCTGTGATTGAGCTTTTATCTGGAGTCACTACGATCACGCGGTGGTCACACCAAGCATTGAGCGTAAGACTTGCTCTATCAAGACCTGCAGGGCAATCAAGAAGAATCCAATCGTATTCCTCTTCATGAGAGCTCACAATATCGATGATGACTTCGTCGAGTGCAAGGCGGCTTTCAAAAAGATCGATGCTGCCGTTACAAGCTGGAAGCAAATCATAGCCATCTCTTCTGACTACACATTCGCTGAATTCTTTCTCAGCAGAGAGAAGCTTCCAAAACATGTCATCCAGAGGAAGACCTAGCTTAATGGCCGTGTTTGAGAGATTTGTATCACAGTCTATGAGAAGAACTTTGTGTCCTAAGGCGCCAAGCTCACGGGCCATGCGAAGGGCCACAGAAGTTTTACCAACACCACCCTTGCCACCAGTGACGGAGACTTTTACACAGCTAGATGTTCTTTGTAAGGGATGAGCGGGGCGTGTGTTAGAACGTGGTCGTGTGCTAAATGACATCAACCAATCACTAGTCTTCTGCATATACCTCCTGTATGTCCACTAACAGAACTCTCCCATCCTAGGAGAGCGCTTTATCAAATTTTAAAAACTAACCTAACTGAAAGAGCCCTGCCATGATTCTTTCTGCAGTGGCCGATTCAACATCGTCTGGTACCACTGGCCCTGTCCCAAAAAACTTTAAAGGAATCTTGGAGTGAGCTCTGTGAACGTTATAAAGTGCTCCAAAATTGAGACACAAGTCCACATGAGATATTATAAGACCGTCGGCCAGTTCCTTGTAACGGGAAAGAATTTTACGGTTATAAAGTTCAGCATGGATTGCAGAAATCGTGATAAGCACTTCCACGTGATGGAACCCACGGCGTAAAGACTCAATAAATTTCTTAGTCTCATCATGCATTCTATTGGCCAAGCGCAGATCAACGATCACGCTTTTACCTGATTCTATACTCTTACGAGTAGCCTGAATAATCTCGGCTTGAGTCTGTGCCCGATGCACTTTTAGACCAAATACCTGAGCGGCAAACTCTGCCCCGCCTTGATGCCCACCCTCAGCTGAGAATTGAACGATCTCTACATCTTTCTTTAAAACGGCAATCTTCATGGACATACTTGTCTGTCCAGCCGCAGCCTCAGAAAGCAAAACAGTTACCACTGGCTCCTCGCCTTCTGTCGAGAAAAGAGGAAGGGCCGCATTCACTGATTGAGTCATTTCACGAAGAGCAAATTCAAAAACCACATCAGGATTCTCTAGTTCTTCTTTTGAGAGCTCATAAGCCGCCTTACGAACGAGATCGATAATGATCGACTCATCCACCTCAAGGGCCTTGAGACTTGTTCTTAATTGATAAACTCCACGAGCATCCGCATTCGCTGCAGCTATGGCAGCTGGCCCCATTTCGTGAAGCTTCTGCTCCAGGATTTCGATGCGATGTTGTTGAGTGCGCATCTCTTGGCGAAGCTCATTAATAAGCTCTTTGGCGACTGGAGATATTGTTTGCACTTCTTGTTGAGGGGCTGGCGTAGCAGCTGCTTTATAGGAATTTTCTAAATTGATTTTTGCAGCCGTAGGTTTTGGCTTTGCCACTCGCGTCTGTGGCTGAAAATCACGAGCGTCATCTTCCATGACGGCATCTTCTTCACCTAGGAAATCATCAAGACCCTGCTTAAGAGCGTTTGAAGTATTCTTCGCCGCTTCGGCGATAGAAGATTTGCTTCTAGAGATTTGACTTACTACTTTGTTAAGACCCATATGGCCGTAGCCAGCTGGAGCAGAGGGACTTTGATCATAATCGTCGATGGCTTCTTTAAGAGAGCTGGCTCCACGAGAATAAAAATCTTTTTTTTGATCGTTATTTAGAACTTTATCCACTTTGGCCTTCTTCTCGATATTTTTCTCGGAAACAGCCGCTGTAATTTCAATTCGCTTTTTTTTAAAAGCCCCTTTAAGACCTTTATTAGTGATCGTTTTAAGGATTATTGCATCAGGACCCAACTCAGCTTTAACTGCTTTGAGCGCCTCATCAATAGTGTCTGCCTCGAACTTCTTCACAAACATCGAATTACAACCTTACGGTACCGAGAGATCGAATATTAGTTTCTGGACTTAATTCATTATGACTAACCACAATCAGGTTGGGAATAAACTTTTCAGTCAACCTCTTGAAGTGGCGGCGAATAACGGGAGAACAGAGAACAACCATTTTCTCACCCGCACTGGTTGCTTCTTCAATTTTCTCATTCAATCCAGCCAGAATCACTTGTGTGATTTTAGGATCGAGAGAGAGTTGATCTCCCCCATCACTTCTCACAATTGAGCGAGCTATACTCTCTTCAACCGCACGATCAAGGGTGAAGAGTGGAATGTCGCCCTGAGAGCCTTTAATGCGTTCTGTGATCTGACGATAAAGAGCCTGACGAACATACTCGGTCAATGCGTCTGGATCTTTCGAACTTGTTCCATACTCTGCAAGTGTTTCAAGAACAGTTCTCAAATCTCTAACGGACACACTCTCACGTAAAAGATTCTGCATCACTTTGAGCACTGAGCCCAAAGGTAAGATCTCTGGAATAAGATCGGCCACAATTTTTGGATTCTCTTCTTTGAAGTTATCCAGCAAGCGTACCAATTCTTGGCGACCTAGCATCTCGTGGAGATTGGCCTTAAGAACTTCAGTTAAATGTGTGGCGACAACAGTTGAAAGATCTACCACGGTGTAGCCATTGTATTGAGCATCATCACGCAAATCTTCTGTGACCCAAAGTGCTGGAAGACCAAAGACCGGCTCTTTAGTTTCTATGCCATCAACTTCACCGATTACAGTTCCAGGATCCATGGCCAAGAAGTGATCGGCCATCAATTCGCCCTTAGCGATCTCGATGCCTTTAAGTTTAATTGAATAACCACCCGGCTTGAGCTCTAAGTTATCTTTAATTCTAATCGAAGGAACGATAAGACCCCAATCAGAGACAAACTGTTTACGAAGGTGAGAGATACGTTCAAGCAGATCACCATTTTGTTCAGCGTCTACTAAACTCACCAAACCGTAGCCCACTTCAAGCTGAACAAGTTCAACAGGAAGTAAACTTTCAAGAGTTTCAGCATGAGACTTCTGCTCTTTAACTTCTGCATTCTTTTTATTCGTTTCAGCGAGCTTCTTATTCTGCTCAATTCTAAATCCAAAGAAGGCACTCAAACCGGCAATTCCAAAAAATGGTAAACCCGGAAGTCCTGGAATCATCGCAAATAAAGCTAAGACTCCACCCGTGATGTAGAAAGCTTTTGGATGAATAGTGAATTCATTTCCAACTTGTTGACCTAGGGCAGATTCGGTATTTGAGCGAGTGGCAATAATACCAGCGGCCGTAGAAATGATAAGAGCTGGAATTTGAGTGATGAGACCATCACCCACAGTAAGAAGAGTGAATGTACGAGTGGCATCTGCAAACGCCATGTCATTTTGAGCTACACCAATAATGATACCGCCCAAGATATTGACTGCAGTGATAAGAATACCCGCAATCGCTTCTCCTCGAACGAACTTCGAAGCACCGTCCATCGAACCGTAGAAATCTGCTTCTTGCGCGACTTCGGCACGTCTGCGTTTGGCTTCGACGTTATCAATCAATCCAGCATTCAAATCAGCATCAATCGCCATCTGCTTTCCTGGCATAGCATCCAAAGTGAATCGAGCACTGACTTCTGCGACTCGACCAGCACCTTTAGTGATAACGATAAAATTGATGATCACCAAGATCGTAAAGATGATGATACCTACTGCGTAGTTACCACCCACCACGAACTCACCAAATGCTTTAATGATTTCTCCAGCGGCTCCAGTTCCATCTTCTTTACCATGCAACAAAATATTACGAGTTGAAGCCACGTTAAGAGAGAGTCGAAGTAATGTTGTAACGAGAAGCACTGATGGAAATGTTGAGAAATCCAATGGTTTTTTGGCGTAAACACTCATCAAAAGAATAACAACTGCAAGAGCGAGTGAGAGCGCTAAAAATGCATCAAGTGCAAAGGGAGGAACAGGAACAACCATCACCAATAAAATGATTAACAAGCCAATAGCGATGGCCAAATCAGAATTTTGGGTAAAAACTTTTAATCTTGCGAATAATCCATCCATGGATTCTTCCTTCTAGCTTAAGATGATTTCAACGCTTTCTTCTTACGCTTCAACTTGTAAACGAAAGATAAAACTTCTGCTACGGCACGGTACAAAGATCTCGGCACTCCCTGCCCCACTTTCACCGTTGAATATAAAGTTCTCGCTAACAAAACATTTTCAACAATTGGAATGTCATGCTCTTGAGCTATTTCTCTAATCTTAAGGGCCATCAAATCTGACCCTTTGGCCATGACTTCCGGGGCAATCATGTTCTGCCCGTCATACTTCAATGCTACACTAATATGGGTCGGATTTGTGACAATAACGTCCGCTTTTTTCACACCATCCATCATCCGTTTTTGGGCCATTTGTCTCTGAATAGAGCGAATTTTTTGTTTAATCTCTGGGTTACCATCTTTATCTTTGTGCTCGTCCTTGGCCTGTTGTTTGGTCATCATCATTTTTTGACGATAAGACCATTTCTCCCAGGCGAAATCACCCAAGGCGATCACTCCAAGACCCAGAAGCACAGAATAACCAAGCTTAAAGATCAGATACTTTCCAAAAAGCAGTCCGGCCCCAACTTCAGAATGGAGGAAACCTAAAAACTGCCCAATGTTATCTTTCATCACCATATAGGTAATGGAGAGAACAACGGTAAATTTAAAAATACCCTTGATGACCTCAACAATAGATTTTTTTGAGAACAGACGTCCGAATCCTTTAATAGGATTCACACGATCAAATTTCATGGTCAAAATATCAGGAGAATACAGAAATCCCACTTGAGCAAACTGCGAAATAAAGCCTAAACAAGCTGAGGCACCAAAAACGGGCCCAACACATTTAAGTGCAAGCCACGCAGTCTTCTCAATAACCTCTGCAAATTCTTTTTCTTGATAGGCTTTTTGAAAATCTAATCTTAATAACCAAGAAAGATATTCTGTAAATTCTTCATAAACGATCGCTCCACAGAGCACAGTGGCCATAAGAGTGCCCGAGAGCAAAATAATACTATTTAGCTCACGAGACGATGCGACATCGCCATTTTTCCTGGCTTCATCAATCTTATATTGACTGGGTTCTTCGGTTTTTTCGCCATTGTCTTGTTCGTCTGCCATGCCACCTTACCTTGCGAAAAACTGGAACCACTGCCCCAGTCTTTCTACGTAAATGTCAAAGCTCACTTGAAAAAACTCTTGAGAGATTGCGATAAATAAAAGAAGACCTACGCCAATATTCACAACGAATGAAACCATTAAAACGTTCATCTGAGGAATGGTTCTAGCGACGATTCCAAAAACTAGATTCATTAAGATATTGGCAAACAAGAGTGGAGCGGCAAGCATGATCGCCGCAGTAAAAATGCCTTTAAAAACCTCACCAAAAAAAGCATGAGACTGTGTCATCTTGTCTAAATTCAAAGAATTCACAGTGTAGAAACTTTCTGTTACACCCTTAAACATAGGAATCAAAGCGCCTGAAGTGAGAATCAAAACCACCATCGTCCATTGAATAAGTTTCTCGAAAGGACCGGTTTGTTGAGCTTGAGTGGGATCAAAATAACTGACGGAGGCAAATCCAATTTGCTGAGTGATGATCGTACCGGCCGAAGCAAAGAGGGCCATAAAACTTTTCACAAAAAAACCTATCACTAATCCACACCCGACATGAACAGCTGTCAAAGCCCAGAGATGCTCGATGCCTACAGCTCTCACTTCTGCTGTGAGGGCCGGAGAGACGAGTGGATGAAACGCCCAAGCGATGACAAAACTTGCTAGGACTTTAACGATGTTAGGAACTGCAGTGTTATCAAACAAAGGAAGTTGCATAAGAATAGTGACCCAGCGACTAAAGCCAAGCCAGAATGCAACAAAGGCCACATGGTCAGTGATGGCCACATTCATCATGGGCTATGTACCATTTCAGGAATTCTTAAAAAAGTTTCCCGTGTGAATTCTGTCATTGTCGTTAGCATCCAAGGACTAAAGAAAACAAGCGCCGCCACAATCACCAAAATTTTTGGAATGAATGAGAGCGTTTGTTCGTTGATTTGAGTCACAGCTTGAAAAAGTGAAACCAAGATACCGATGATGAGTGCACCAGCGAGCATTGGAGCCGCAAGCATTAATGTGACTTTCATCGCATGGTTTGTAATTTCTAGAACAGCTTCATTACCCAAGCGTTCCCCCTACTAGTTAAAAGATCGTAAAATTGAACCAGTCACTAATTGCCAACCATCAACTAAAACAAAAAGTAAGAGTTTAAATGGAAGTGATACAAGCATTGGAGGGAGCATCATCATACCCATCGCCATCAACACACTAGCGACAACCATATCTAGGACAAGAAATGGAATGTAGAGAAGAAAGCCAATTTGAAAGGCGGTCTTCAACTCAGAGATAATGAAAGCTGGAATAAGATAATGAATTGGAACAGCAGATATATCTTGTGGTGCTGCTTCGCCTGATACCTCATAGAATAATCCGATATCAGTTTTGCGAACATGTTTTGTCATAAAGGCACGAAGATTGACCTCTAGCACTTCAAGGGCCTGAGTTGTGTCAATTTTCTTGTCCATATAGGGCTTAATGCCGTTATCGAAAATCGCTCGACCAGTGGGCATCATGACAAAGATTGAAAGGAACATCGCGAACCCAATCAAAAGCTGATTGGGAGGTAAGTTCTGTGTGCCCAGAGCTTGGCGCATGAACGAGAGGACGATAATAATTCGAGTGAATGAAGTACAAAGAATAACAATGGCCGGAGCCATCGTTAAAACAGTGAACAAAATTAATACTTCGATTGTATCGACGAGATTTGTACCTTGCCCGAAATTTACACTCACACCAGGAAGCTGGGCACTTTGGGCCATCGCTTCAAGCGGAGCAAAAAAAGCAAGAAGCGGAAGTACTGCGAGCATCCATCCTGGAAGCTTCATAGAAAACCTTTTTACTGTAAAGACTTGAGGTTCTTTACTTTCTTTTTTAGTTCATCTGAAAAACGGACAATATCTTTTTGTACGCCGGCCTTCTCAATAAGTGCCGTCGACTGATAAATATCTTCTTTAATTTTCATCTCTTTAGGAGATTCAACTTTGCTGGTCTCATCGACGTTGTCATCAAAGTTTGTCCCCGTAATGACTCTTTCACTCTCTTTCACGAGACCAGGAACATCTTTAATCTCTGAAATTAAACTCATTCCATTTTCTGAAGAACTTACAAGAAAAACTTGATTATGGGCTTTCACGACAAGAAGAGATCTCTTAGGCGCGACATAAGTTGTAGAGAGAACACTAACGAGTTGAGTGTTGTTTAAAAAACCAAGTTTGCCTTTCGAGAGAACTCCTTTCTTCATTAACTGGATAATTCCCCAGAAGAAAAGAAGTACGACTCCTAGGAATGCTATGAACTTGCCAGCATAAGTGACAAAAGAGAATGACTCATCTCTCTTCGTCGCTGCTTGCTTGGTAGAAACAGTGTCTTCAGTCGGTTTGGCCACAACTGGAGCTTGAACTGGTTCTGCTTTCTTTTCAGTCGTATTTAGTTCTGCTTCAATTTTTTTCAAGTAGTCTTCGCCAAGCTCTTGCTTGGTCAGTGTATTTCTCTTGTTCATGTCAACCGGTGAAGCCGCTTTGAATGGTGTCTTCTCTGTAGCTACACTTTGTGGAATTTTTGTGGTGATTTCAATCTTTCCGTCCTTGAGAGTCAATGCCACATTATCAGCATTGATTACACCTTGAGGAAAAGTTAAAGTCGCAAGAACACCGCGGGCAGTATTGGCAGCGGCCAGTCTCACACCTTCAATTTTTTTCACGGTATTTTTTTCAATCTCTGCGGCCGGTAAATTCATGGCGAATCTTCCGCCCTTCACATCCCACTCAGGAGCTTCTGTCGCAGGAGCAGAGAGAGTAACAACAAATTTCCCTTTCTCGCCTTGAGTACTCCACTCTAGGTTGGTCACTTTGACCCCAGCATGGGCAATCACGGTGGCAAGTAGGGCAATGATGGTAGCTAGCATGATTCTCACGGTTTCCCCTTATTCCAATTCACTTACTTTAAAGATTCAATGCGTTCTAGAGGACTTATGATATCTGTTAAGCGGATCCCGAATTTCTCGTTCACCACCACAACCTCACCTCTTGCAACGAGCTTGCCATTCACTAGAACCTCTAAGGGCTCACCTGCAAGCTTATCGAGCTCTAAGACTGATCCTTGGCCCAGTTGAAGAAGATCTTTAATGATCACTTTGGCCCTACCGAGCTCAACACTCACTTTAAGAGGGATATCCAAAATGAAATCAAGGTTTTGGACCTTAAGTTTATTGAGGGCATCATCACCGGCCTTAATCTGATCTGCAAGCTGGCCAATTGCTTCGCGACTAGTATCGTTCATCATTTCCCCCATTAAGCATTTCGGCGAGTGATCTGCACTGCCCGATTGCCCTTAAATGTTCCGGTTAAGCATTTTAATTTATTTGCACCTTCAATTTCGAGATCAAGCTCACCACTGACTTCTTGTGAAAGTGGAATCACATCTCCAATTTGAAGACTGACTAGGTCACCAATTGTCATCTCTGTTTCACCTAATTTCACAATGGCAGTGGCTTCAGAGTTTTGAACATGCTCCTGAAGAGAGCGAGTCCAAAGAGTATCCACTACATCGTTTTCAGATTGGAAACTTGAAGAGAGTTTGGCTTTAATTGGTTCAATCGTTGAGTAAGGGATAACCACCATAATGGTTCCCGATGCACTCTCGAACTCCACTTCAAATGTAGTTGTGATAATGACGTCAGATGGAGGAACAACGCCCACGAACTGAGGATTGATTTCAGTTCTTACATATTGAGCATCAATACGATGAACCGGAGCCCACGCTTCTTCAAGATCACTGATGGCCATATCCATCACTCGGCGCATGAATGAAAGCTCAATTGATGTAAATTCTTTTCCTTCAATTTTTGTGAACGGGCGATCAGTTCCACCAAAGTAAGAATCAATGATGGCGTAGGCTAATTTCGATTCGAAAACAATTAGCGCTGGTCCGCGTAGTTCATTAAAGCGCATGATACACATGCAACTTGGGATCGGGAGTGTGTTGACGAATTCACCAAATTTCAAAAGATCTGTTGAGATCATTGAAATGGTCGAAATTTTTCTAAGTGAATTGGAGAGAGAAACACGAAACTGACGAATAAAGCGCTCGTAGATGATCTCAAGAATCGGCATTCTTCCGCGAATAACCCTATCTTGGTTCGTTAGATCATACGGCTGAATATTTTCTTGGGATTCTTCCGCCTCTCCAAAGCCTGCATCGCCTCCGCCAGCAGCGGGAGCATCTCCGTCTTCATTGACGGCACTTAACAATGCATCTACTTCATCTTGGCTTAGTACTTGTGCCATGGGCTCCCCTCCTGGGATGCGCTAAGTTTGTCTCGCGCCTGTTGCAAATCCTATGCAACAGTTTGTTTCAGCTAGTTAATCTGAAAACCTATGTAATAAACATCATCAACCTTGCCATCCACTAAGAAGGCATTGATTGCTGCTTTAATCTCTTCTTTTAAAAACTGCTTCCCTTCTTTCTTTAGAAGGTCTTCAGGTCTCTTGGTATTGAGAATACTAATGATGGTGTCGCGAATCTGAGGCTTTCTTGCTTCAAACTCAGCAGCTTTCGCATCATCACTCATCTTTAGAACTGCTTCCATGCGAGCATAGCGACGAGGGCCATCTCCTTGAGAGAGATTCACAGTGAACATTTCTAGAGGAAGAAGATTTTCTTTCTTTACCACCTCTACTGTTTTCTGTTCGCCTTCAGCTTCTCCCTCGACGGGCTTTGCATCTTTCTCTTTTAAAAGTGCTGTAAGATCAGGACGATCTTTTTCCATTTGCATAAAGCGATATTGAAAAAATGCAATCGTTCCCATCGCAGCCATATTCAAGACGAGAAGAATTGTGACTAAAGGATTCTTAGCCGATGGTGCAGATGAAGATGCTGCTGGTGCTGTTTCTGTATTTTCGGCCATGGAGGAAATACCCTTCCTGAGTTTCTGTGGGAGACCTTTCCTGGTCTCATGTCAAAAGTATAGCGCTCCGTATGAATCGGGGCAAGATTGGCATGATATGAAAGGAAAAGTTTGCCGGTTTTTGTAAAAATGACCTGAAATGGTGTCAACCGGCCGACACAGCAATTCAGTCAAGATAACGATTTCTCGTTTCCAACCATTTCAACCCAACCTTTGCCAGGTCTAAATTTCGGAAAAGTTCGGCTACTGATCATCATCTCTTCACCCGTCACAGGATTAAACCCTCGACGCTCACGATGATGGACAAGAGTAAATGTACCGAAGTCTTTTAAAGTCACTTCTGAGCCATTGGCGACATTTTCTTTGATCACATCAATGAGAGTGTTAAGGAGAATCTCTGTTTCTTTCTTAGAGACAGAAGGAAGTTGCACACGACTAAGAGTTGCTTCAATAAGTTCTTTTTTATTCATGAAATTAGAGTCGGCCATTCAAATCAAGTTGGCAAGGCCTTGCGGCCGTGCGTTGTAAAAAAAAGGGCTTCCATCTGGAAGCCCTTCAATAAACTTTATTGGCCTTTTCGAACTAGAGAGAGACTTTGCCTTTCTCTTTTAATTTACCGATCAATTCTTCAAAGTGTG
>JAIEMA010000064.1 GCA_019752535.1 Bacteriovoracaceae bacterium | reverse complement strand
GAAATTAGATTGGGTCCATTTGGAAATTTAACCACCACTGTCGGCAGTCAAAGTCAAAGCGTGGATGTCCGTACCACAAGCCTCCTCGTCGGCTGGGAATTTCCGGCAAAAAACTTTTTTGGTGAATGGGCCTGGGGTTTAAGTTACCAGAGAGATTTTCCTAAGCTGAGAAATCAGAGAGTCTATATTGCTCAAAACTCTAACACTTCATTTATTGATTCATTTAGCCTTCACCTCTCTCAGGGTTTTGATTGGTGAAAATTATTCTCTTACTTCTTAGTCTTTCATGGATAAACGCCTTCGCTGCCGAAGGAATGGTTGTCGTTTTAGAAGCTCCGCTGTTCAGGGAGCCCAATAAAGAATCGCCAGTCATTCAATACAAAAGAATGGGTGATAAAGTTTATATTCATCCCACAGTTGTAGAAAATAGAAACCGCTATGACATGTCTTCAGTCACTAAAGAGGTTATTGAAAGACAACCGCCTGTCACCGATCAAATGCCAATCGATGAAAAAGTTTATAACTACCATGATGGAATGGATTTTGTTCTCACCAAAGACAACCAAGGTCGTGATGCTTGGATGATCAGAGAGCATGTCAAAATTTGGTATGAGGATCGCAGAGAGTTCTCTCAGAAAGATCCCAATCCAGACCCAACGGACTATCGCCTTTTGGAGCCTTTACCAAAAAATTATCCTTTGATTCATAAAGAAAGATTACGTGGATCATTCGCTTTCTCGATGGGTACTCCTCAAACCAATCGTTATCCCTATGGAGAGAAAATAGTTGCTGAATCCTATGGCTACCAAGCTGAATTTAACGCCCAACTTCTTACTCAGCTTGAAAGTGACAAGGCCGGAAGATGGTTTGTGGGTGGAATCATCACTGTGAGGACAGTCGATAGTACTTATACTCTAGAAACCAGAAAAGCGATTGAACAATGGACTCGCTTAGGGGGCGGTGCAGTCGTCAACTTCGATGCTTGGCGAACTGAAAAGAATCGACTCACCTTAAGTTGGGCGGCATTGGTCTACCCTTTTTCTCAGGTAAATATCAGTCAATCGAGTCCTGATACTGGAGAGGAAGAAATTCGCAATTATTGGGGCTGGAATTTAGGGTCTCGTGCCGGTGCTCAATGGCAGCGGATTGGCTTTTTAGCCGATTTGGACTTTATTGCAGGCCTTTGGGGCGAAATAGAGTCTCCCTACAATCTTCAAGCAAAATCAGGCACAAATCGCCCACAATGGTGGCGCTCAGGGAGCAGTGATAGCTTTAATTCTAAGATCACTTTTAGTCTCGCCGGCCTAGTTGGGATTCAATCGTCCTACTAAATCGCTCTGAGATTTTGGATAATTTTTTTTCATGATCGAAAAAAAATGTCTAAAGTTTGGACGCAGCCCGACGAAAAGCTAGATGTAAGACGGACAGGACGTTCGTCACGATTCTCAGGAGGAGAACATCATGGGCACTAAGACAAACACAAAATCGACAAAGTCTGTATCTAGCGATGTATTGTTCCAGCGCATTGGCAATACATGGTTCATCTTCACTGAGAATAATGGTGAGATGGTTTATTCGGTTATGCCAGAAGGCATGGATCCAAAAACAACTAAACTTGAACTCTATCAAATTATCGAAGAACACATGGAGCGAGTCGCAAGTAACAAACAGCGCAGCCCGCAAGCTGAAGCTGTCTAGTATTTGTGTCTGCTCAAAAAAAACCTGCCCACAACTTTCATCAGTTGTATGCAGTCTCTCCTTCTCAAGACAAGAAGATCGTTGAGGATTTAAAGCAAAAACTCAACGGTCTTCTTGAACGCGACCCTAAAATGGCGCGCAAAGCTGCCTTAATCATTGAGCAATGGTTGCGTCAGAAACCAGGTTCGAAATCCTAATTTATTTTTTCCAAGTTTAATCAATAAGAGCTAAGATGGGTTCCATTCACATCCACCGTGAGAGGAAAACTTATGAAAGTCCCATTTATTGATATCCTTCGTTTCGAAAAAAACTTTCTTGAAACCGTGACTCAAAAATCCGCTGAACTTTTAAAAAATGGACACTTCGTCGGCGGCCCCGTTGTGGGTCAGTTCGAAGGTGATCTTAAAAACTACACGCAGACTCAATTCGCCATGGGTTGTGCAAACGGAACTGATGCCATTCAAATCGCTCTTCGCGCAGCCGGTGTAAAAAAAGATGATAAAGTCATGCTTCCAGATATGACTTTTTGGGCTACGTTTGAAGCGGTTGTAAACGTCGGTGCCATTCCCTACACTCTTGATGTCTCCCGTGAAACTCTTCACCTTACAGTAGCTTCTGTGAAAGAAGGCATTGAGAAATTTAAACCTCAGGCCCTCATACTCGTTCATCTTTATGGCTGGGCTTGTCCAGAGACGATGGAGATTAGAAAAATCTGTAAAGAGAAAAATATCATCTTGGTTGAAGATTGCGCTCAAGCGATTGGGACAAAAATCAATAATGAATCTCTGCTAAAAAATGCAACCGTGGCAACGACGAGTTTTTATCCTGCAAAGGTTTTAGGAGCAAGCGGTGATGCTGGAGGTATTTTTACCACTGAAAGTTCTATCGCTAACGCAGCTAAGATTCTCATCAATCATGGACGCACAGGTCACTACGATCATGGCATGATTGGATGGAATTCACGCCTTGGCGCTTATGAAGCGAGCTTTATGGTTGAAGCTCTTAAGCACCTCGATGCGAAACTCGAATCTCGTCGTATCGTTTGCGATCAGTACAGAAATAAAATTAAAAATCCCGCTCTGAAATTCATCGCTCCAGCTCAAGGCGTTTGGGAGAATGGCTATCTCTCTGTTGCATTAATGGAACCTTCGACTCGTCCAGCCTTTATCGAATATTTAAAATCAAAAGAGATTGGCTATGGGACAGTTTATCCAGGAGCGATGAGTGAGCAGCCAGGAGCAAAAGATTTTCTTGGTGGAAAAATTTCTCATGGCCATGCAGATTGGATTGCAAAATCAGTCATCAATCTTCCGTGTTTTGCTTACATGACCCAAGAAGAGATCGATTTTGTGATCAAAACCGTTAACGAGTACAAATAATTTATTAGAAACTTCTTAAAAGGGAGAGAGTTCTTCTCTCCCTTTCAACAGCTTGCGAATTCACGACTAATTCAGTCGGATTATTTCTTAGAAAAAAACTCAATTTAAGGCAATTTTTTCCTCAGGTTCTTACAAATCTATACCGAAATGCTTGGTCAACAACGACTCTTTCACGGTGAAAGAGTCTAAAAAACAAAAAAGGGCATGGAGCCCACGCGGATTGAACACCCGCGACCATCAAGGAGGTTTTGGAATGTATATAACTGGAGGATAGGTCTATGGGTTTAAGAATTAACACGAACGTTTCGTCAATTGCAGCTCAACGTAGCGTCAACAAAACGAATCAAGCGCAAGAGTCTTCGTTATCGAAACTCAGCTCAGGTTCAAGGATTACAAAGTCCGCAGATGACGCTGCTGGAATGGCAATCAGCGAGAAGATGAAAGCAGAGATCCGCTCGGCAAAACAAGCAGATCGTAACGCTAACGACGGTATCAGTATGGTCCAGGTTGCTGAAGGTGGTTTGAACGAGTCTCAAAATATCCTTACACGTCTTCGTGAATTAGCGATTCAAGCTTCTTCAGATACCGTAGGTGATGTTGAGCGCAGCTTTAGTAACATGGAGTACCAAAACTTATTGAAGGAAATGGATCGTATTTCACAAGTGACTGAGTTTAACGGCAAAAAGCTACTTGATGGAACTGGCGACACATTTGACTTCCAAGTGGGTACAAAGGGTGACGAGAATAGCAAAATTACTTATGAGGCTGGGCAAGTAAACGCTTCAATCTCAGAGTTAGGTGTAGAAGGTTTAGAGGTATCTTCGAAAGAAGGAGCTCAATCAAGCCTTGCAAGCGTGGATTCAGCGATTGAAAAAATTTCTGGTCAACGTGCTTTCTTGGGTGCTCTACAAAATCGTTTAGCTTCATCGAGCAGTAACTTGCAGGTGAACGTTGAGAACTTGAGTGCTGCTAATTCACGTATCCGCGATGTGGACTACGCTGAAGAGACAGCGAAGCAAGCAACTAACACGATTTTGCAAGCCGCTGGTACTTCTGTTCTCGCTCAGGCCAATATGAACGGCCAGAACGCTTTGAAACTGATTGGTTAATCGTTCAAAAATGGGCCTCTCCGCAAGGAGAGGCCTTTTTTTTTGCCCCAGAATAGACTCTCTGCCTTCTCTTTGCTAAAAACTCCCACCTATGACTATCAAAACCTCCATGTCTGAAAATCACATCTACCGTGAAGACTTTAAAAAATTCAGCCGCAAAAATCCCTATGATGAAAAGCTTAAGGCTTTTGATGCCTTCGTCTTAAGGGATGAAGAAGCAGAAACTCATAAAGGGGCTTGGTCAAAAGTATTTGGAAACCCAAACCCATTAAACGTCGAGATTGGTGTCGGTTACGGTGAGTTCATGCTCGAGTGGTGTGGCAATAATCCCAATGAGAACTTCGTGGGACTCGATCATCGCTTTAAGAGAAGTTTTCATCTCGTCAAAAAACTAGAGAAGATTGAGAACAAGAATTTCCGCTACCTTCGAGGACGTGGAGAAAGAATCGAATTTATTTTTGGCGAGAATGAAGTCGATAATATTTTTTATTTTTTTCCTGATCCATGGCCTAAAACTCGTCACAACAAAAAGCGTCTTTTCCAAAAGCCTTTTCTTGATGCTGCTCATAAAGTTTTAAAGAACGGCGGCACCCTTTGGGTAAAAACAGACCATGATGGCTATTTCGAGTGGATGAATGACGCCTTGAAGGATGAGACAAGATTTGAGATCTCGTTGAAATCACATGATTTACGCCATGAGTATCCAGAACATTTTTTATCTCAATACACGACCAAATTCGAGAAAATCTTTCTCTCTCAAGGTACATTGATTAAAGCCCTGGTGCTAAAGAACAAGAAATAAGGAAATCAATGTCCTCTCAGCTGCGTGATCTTATCAAGCAGGCGCCGATCTCTCAGATCGTCGGAAACTTTATTCCCTTAAAACGATCGGGCTCAGGACTCGTGGGTCTGTGTCCTTTCCACCCCGACTCCAAACCTTCCATGACCGTTAACGACAAGTTGGGTTTGTGGAGATGCTGGCCTTGCGATCGCGGCGGTGATGCTCTCACTTTCGTTCAAGACTTTAAGAAAATAGAATTCATCGAAGCCATGCGCTTGTGCGCTCAAATTTTGGGACTTCCAGAGGATGAGCTCAATAAAGAGCGCAAAAAAAATCCACGTCTCGAACTTGGGTTTAGAGTTTTGAATTTTGCCAACCGCCTCTACACTCATGTGGCCCAACAAGAGCCCATGCATTTTGTAAAATTCGTTAAAGATCGGGAACTCTCTCAAGAGAGTATCACGCAGTTTCAAATTGGTTATGCGCCTGGAAATAATGCTCTGATGCTGCAATTTGATAAGGTTCCTTCTGATCAACAAGAAGCGGCTAAACAAATGGCCAGAGAGCTGAATTTAGTGCGAGTTTCAGAGGGCGGCAGACCCTATGACTTCTATCGTGACCGAGTGGTTTTTCCGATTCATGATCACGCAGGCCAAGTGCGAGGCTTTACTTGTCGAGCTGTTTTAAAAGATCAAAATCCAAAATTTTTAAACTCCTCTGATTCATTTGTTTTCCATAAAGCTTCAATTCTTTATGGTTATTTTTTAGCTAAAAGTGCCATTCGCCAAAATGATCGTGTGATTCTTGCTGAAGGAAACATGGACGTGGTGATGATGCACCAGTTTGGATTCACTGAGACGGTTGGAACCATGGGTGTGGCCTTGAGTGAATCTTCACTCAGGCTTCTAATGAACATGACCAAGAATGTGATCCTTGCCATGGATTCAGATGCAGCAGGAATTAAAGCGATGACGAGCATCAACGCGGCATTCATGAATCAGGGAATTCTTCCGCGCTTTCTCTCGTTTGCTCCGGCCAAAGACCCCGATGAATTTCTTCGCACAGAGGGCCGCTTAGCGCTTATGGAGAGAATTGAGAAGGCCCCAAGATTCATCGACTACCTTCTTGATCAACTCATCCCCAACCCTATTCCTGAAACTATTGATCTAAAACTTCAACTCATGAAAGAGACTTTTGAGCTCCTTTCTCCCTTGAAAGATCATCTTGAAGCTACTGAGCGCGTTATTGGTGTTGCAAAGCGTCTTCAAGTCAGAACTGACGAGACGAGCCTGATTGATCATTACAAATTAAGTCTCAAAAACCAAGAAACACAACGAATGGCCCCTCGTGCCGTAGTGCAAACGACCGAAAATAAAGACGAAGAAGAGAGTGAAGATTCAAACTCTCAAGAGCTCTCGACTGTCGCCCCTCTGGTGAAAGAAGAGATGCCGCCAATGTTCTCGGGTGAAAAACTTCTCCTGAAGACTCTCATGACTCACCCCGAGTGCTTATCTCAACCGCAACTCCATGAAATTCTTGCTTATATCTCTCATCCTGAGGTAAAAACATTAATTCTTTGGCTCACGAAAATTTATTTGGAAATCGATGAGCAAGAGTACGTTTCTATTTTGTCTGACGAAGTTTTTTCAGAAAAATATGGACGTGAAATTAAAGGCGTCGCCGCAGAAGCTCTTGAGCACTACAAGCTCGAGCCTTTGAACGACAAAGTTGTGACTCGTTTGCTGCAAGATTTAAAAATTCGAATGCAGTTAGAACAAATGCGCCAAAAACGCAAAGAGCTCACAGAATTACAAAAGCAAAGCCAGACCGAGGAAGAAGTGGTGTTTTACATGCAGGAAATCACCAAACTCGACCGAGATCTGCAAGAACTTAAGAAGAACCCCTTTTAAACTCGAGGAGAATACGCATGTCAGTAGTCGTAGCGTTTCTAAACTCAAAAGAATTCTCCCGCCTTCTCATGAAGGGCAAAGACCAGTCGTATCTGACTCCTGAAGAAATCAACGATGCCATACCGGCATCAATTGTTGATGTTCTCTCGATCGATATGATCATGGAAAAAATCGATGAAGCACGCATCATTGTGCGTGCTCCAGAGACCGATGAAGAGGAAGCTGAAAAAGCTCAACCTGAAGCCGCTGAAGATCCATTGGCCGCTGCCGAAGAAGAAGAATTACGTACTTCATCATCTGATCCAGTTAAACTTTACTTAAAGAAAATGGGCTCAGTCGCCCTTCTCACTCGTGAAGGCGAAGTTAAAATCGCTAAAGAGATTGAAGAAGGGGAAAAAGAGATCGTTCTTTCCTGTTTGAAGTCTAAGCATGCTCTAGAAGAGATCACAAAACTCAAGCAGCGTATTCAGCAAGCTGAAGAACAGAATACATTTGTTAACGACCTTGTCCGTGGTCTTGATGATGAATCAACTGAAAAAGAAGTTCATGAAGTCAGAGACCGTATCTACAAAGTCGTCGACAGTGTACGCGATCTTTTAGGTGTTATCGTTAATGAAGACGGCACACTGAAGAAGCTTATCGGTGAAGAACAAAAAATCATGCTCAAAGTGGGCGATGAATTAGTTGACCTTACATTCAACCGTAAGATCATTAACAGCTTCACTGAGCCGGTTAAGAGCTACTACCTTCAGTTCCGTGAACTCTATGAGCAGCAAGAACGTATTTATAAATTCTTAGAAGTAAACACAGATGGCGAGTACAAAGAAATGTATGACCGCCTTCTTGAAGACGATGTCTTCAAGCGTGAACTTGCTCGAAAGCTCTACACGACAGATGCTAAAATCGAGCAAATGATTCGTACGCAGGAAGATATCCTTCGTAAGCTTCGCCGCCTTGTCATTGATGCTGGTATGGCGTTTGAAGATATCCAATCTGTTTATAACATCATCATTACTGGTGAAGAGAAAGCCGATAAAGCGAAAGCACAGCTAGTTGAAGCAAACTTACGTCTGGTTGTTTCTATTTCTAAAAAATACACCAACCGCGGTCTTCAGTTCTTGGATTTGATCCAAGAAGGAAACATCGGTTTGATGAAAGCCGTTGATAAGTTCGAGTATCGCCGTGGATATAAGTTCTCAACTTATGCGACTTGGTGGATTCGCCAGGCCATCACTCGCGCGATCGCCGATCAGGGCCGCACGATTCGTATTCCGGTTCACATGATCGAGACAATCAACAAACTCGCTCGTACAAGCCGTCAGCTCGTTCAGGAACTCGGTCGTGAGCCGACTCCAGAAGAGATTGCTGATCGTATGGAGCTTTCAGTTGATAAGGTGAAGAAAGTCTTCAAAATCTCTAAAGAGCCAATCTCTCTTGAGACTCCAATTGGTGAAGAAGAAGATTCATCTTTGGGCGATTTCATTGAAGATAAGAAAATCATCTCCCCAGTCGAAGCTGTTATGTCGATCACGCTCTCTGAGCAAACACGCTCGGTGCTCTCAACTCTTACTCCAAGAGAAGAGAAAGTTCTTCGTATGCGCTTTGGTATTGGCGAAAAATCGGATCACACTCTTGAGGAAGTTGGACAAGATTTCTTCGTGACTCGTGAACGTATTCGTCAAATTGAAGCGAAAGCATTGCGCAAACTTCGTCACCCAAGTCGTGCGAAGCTTCTTAAGTCTTATCTCGATAACTAATTTTTCTTTTGTCGGCGTTACTCCTTATAAGTAACGCCGACTTTCTCATCGCCGAATCCTTAAATTTCCAGTATACTTAATTCTTTTAAACGCAGCGCAGGAATTACGCCTTTTGGAAGATTTAAACGCAACAATGCCGGAAGTAGTAGCGATGGTTGAAAAAACCTACGCTGAGCCTGTGCGCTTTCAAGCGCGCCGTCTAGTTGAACTAGGAAGAGTCTCACTCTCCTTTATTAAAGGCAGTCTCGATAATCATCTCGTCGTCTCTGGAATCGTGAGTGATAACAACACCACCTACGAGACGAAATTCACTTGGAAGAAAGAAACTCAAACATTCCAGGCCAAGTGCAATTGCCCTATTTGGGTTCAAGAAGAGAGCTGTGTGCATGGCGCTTCACTGTGGCTTCGCTGGCAGCAATTTTCTGCTGCTGGAAATGAGCAAAAAGTTAAAACAAATTCTGGGCCAAGTTTTTTTGGTGAAGGTGTCTCAGCTGTTCAGTATGGAACTTTCATTAAGCAAGCCACTTACCTTCAAGGCTCAAAACCAAGTTCGACCTTTGGCTCACTCTCCTACTTACTAACTGATCGAAAAGTTGTCGTCTATCCAGCTCCTACAAAATGGATTGGTACTCTCGTCGTTAATATTCTTCCCACGACTGAAGATGAAAACATGCGTGAGCTCGCCACTGCGGCAGATAAACACTTCGCTCGCTTTTCATGGATTGATGAAGAGGGCACAGAAATTAAAGAGATCTCCGTCTTTGATGTCTTCACGATGTTTAACTGGAGAACTGGGGCTGCGATCGATTTCCCAAGTGATGTGATGGAGACCATTAAAAGTCTCAAGCAAAACGATCCTTGGATGACAGTCAATGAGTGGCTGAGAATTTTCAGAGACACTCGCGATAAGCCACATTTAGATTTAAGAATTGAAGGCATCTCTTGGAAAACGGTTGTCCCTCACCCCATTCATTGGCGTTTTGGGATTAAGCCCTCGGCTCGAAAAAGTTTTCTCAATCTTCAAATTGAAATCGCCGACGAGCAAGATCGTTTGATTGAGCCTCCTGAACCACTCAAACTTTTTGTGACCGAAGGGGGCTGGGGCGGAACGTTTAGAACCAAGGTTGATGCCTGCACTTTCTATCGCAATCTCGTCGAAGACTTTGGAAGAGACACAGTGATCCATCGAAAGCATCTTCATGGGGCTTCGATGAAGCAGAGAATGGGTGAATGGATTGATGTGATTAATGCAGATCCAGAAATTCCGTTCTGGGATAATGACCTTAAAGCCTTCTACAGCCTCTCAACTGCGACTCTGAAAAAAGTCATGATCGCTCTTTTGGACAGTCTGACTGAGCTCGCCTGGAAGACGGTATTTTCTCCTCCAGAGGAGAGAAAACTTATACTGCAGCTTCCAAAAAATACCGTCCTTGAAAATATCTCGGGCCTCCATGCTCGCTTAAGTGTGCTGGGCTTCCCGCTCATGTATAACGATGTGCCTATTCGCAACTGGAAGAGTGCGATCCGCTTTGAGCGAAATCAAAATCGCCTGGATTGGTTTGAGCTTGATCTTGTGGTGAGTGATGAGGACCTCGATCTTATTAAAAGTGCGGAGCTGACTGATAATTATATTTTAACTGATAAGGGCCTTGTACTTCTCACAGATAAAGAGAAAGATCTTCTGCGCTTCATGAAGCGCTACACGAAGCTTGAGGGAGAAAAGAAAGAATCTGGCCCAGGAGTTAGACGCTTTGGTCTCACTCTTCATCGCGCCCGTGTGTTTGAGCTCTTTGAACTTAAGCGTTTAGGTGTCGATGGCGCGCTTACTCGTGAAGAAGAAATCTTCTGCGAGAGAATCGTGAATCTTGAATCGATGCCTCTCTCGCCTTTGCCAGAGCGCTATAAAGATCTCGCTCGTCCTTATCAAGCGACAGGTTATCATTGGCTGAGATTCCTTTGGGATCATGGTTTTGGCGCCTGCCTGGCCGATGATATGGGTCTAGGTAAAACGCTTCAAACCATCATGCTGCTGCAAGCACTTTTTGATGAAAAGAAAATGAAGCGCGCGATTATCATTTGTCCGGTCTCCATTCTCTATAACTGGAAAAATGAGTTAGAGAAATTCTCTAATCTTAAATGGGGAATCTTCTACGGAGAAGAGAGAGAAATACCTGAAGGCACTCAAGTTGTGCTCACAAGTTATGGACTCATGAAGAAAGAATCTCTTGCCGCTTTTGCGCAGGAAGATTTTGACATGATTATCTTTGATGAAGTCCAGCATTTGAAAAATATCCGAAGCCTCGGCGCCAATGCAGCGAGACAGCTTAAAGGGAAATTCAGAATTTGCCTCACAGGTACTCCTGTGGAAAATGATCTTGCTGAATTTTATAATATTATGGATCTCTGTGTGCCGGGCGTATGGGGAGACCTCTCACTGGTGCGCTCAAGTTCGAAAGCAAAGAATCGCTTACTCGCAAGAAAAACTGTGAAGCCCTTTATTTTGAGACGGACAAAAGAGCAAGTTTTAAAAGAGCTTCCAGAGAAAGTGGAGAATCACGTCTTCCTCGATTTCTCAGATGGTGAAAGAGAGCATTATCAAAATCGCCTCAACACGGTTAAGACTCAAATGAGTAACCCGACGTTTAGTAAGCGATATGGTGAGGTTTTAAAATCTCTTCTTGAGCTCCGTCAGATGTGTCTCTGGCAGAAGCAGGGCGCGAGTCTCTATTCCACGAAAGTCGATTTCTTGATGGAGAATCTTGAGCAATTGATGGAAGAGAACCATAAGGTTCTGGTTTTCTCTCAATTCACAACTTACCTCGATATTATCCAAGATAAAATCCGCACTCAAGGTTGGAAATACGCTCGAATTGATGGCTCCCAAGCCATCAAGAAGAGAACTGAGCAAGTGGAGCTCTTTCAAGAGGGCGACGCGAAGATTTTCCTCATCTCACTTAAGGCCGGTGGCTTTGGTTTGAATCTCACGGCCGCTTCTTATATTTTCCTCATGGACCCATGGTGGAATCCTGCAGTGGAGCGACAGGCAGTCGATCGAGCTCACCGTATTGGACAAGAAAACAAACTCACGGTTTATCGCCCGATCATGAAAAATTCAGTGGAAGAGAAAGTTCTCACTCTTCAGCAGGCCAAGCGCGAGCTCTTCAGGGATCTCATGGCCGAAGATGATGACCAGTACTTTAGTGGAAAATTAACGAAAGACGATTTCTCAATGCTTCTGGGATAAAGTCGCGAGCGCCATATCAACCGTAATATTTTTGGCACACTTAAAATGACCCTTGGGACAACTCGTGTGCCCATGGAGCCCACAAGGCCTGCAGTCTAATTTTTCAGGACTCTCTAAAACAATCGCTTCATCGGCCAGTGGCCCGTATCCAAATTCAGGAATGGTAGCACAGAACATCGTAGTGGTTTTAGCATTCACAGCGCTCGCTAAATGCAAAGGGCCTGAGTCATTCACAAACACACGCTGAGCCCCTTTCATGAGGGCAGCTGATTCTAATAAATTGAGTTTTCCACAAAGATTAATCGCCGTTGTGTCCGCTTTCACTTTATCACACAGCTCTTTATCACCAGGGCCTCCGATCAAGAGCACTTGATAGTTTTTTGAGAGCTCACGCACGAGTTCAATATAACTTGATTCTTCCCATTGCTTGGTGAACCAAACAGAGGCTGGAGCCACGACGACAAAGGGATGAATCTTGTATTGAGAGACTTTCTCTTCGTGCTTTTTTTCAATCGGTAAATGCGGGTTGAGTCCTTGAGTTTTCATGGGCATGGGAAAATCGGGGGCCAAGGCCTGCAAGAGTTGCAAATTTCGCTGCACTTCATGCCAAGCGCGCTTACTCACTACATGAGGAATTTGATGATTTATTTTTTTAGTATAAAAAAAGGAGAGAGGGTTTTGCTTAAAGCCAATTTTATTTTTGGCTTTCATCAAAGCGGTGATAAGCCCTGAATTAAAATGGCGGTGAATATTTAAAACCGCAAAAAATTCAATTTCTCTTAACGCCTTAATCAGAGCAATCAGGGATTTCACTTTTCCCTGAGATTTATCCCATATCCATACCTTCTCAATGAAAGGCAGCCCCTGAATAACGGACTCATTGCCCTTTCTCAGGACAAAATGCAAAGGAGCGTTAGGGAATTTTTCATGAACCGAATGGGCAAAAGAGCTTGCTAAAATCGTATCCCCAATAAAGGCGGTTTGAATGATGAGAATAGGTTTTGATTGAATCTGCGTCATACGATAGGATGAGTTTACACTATGGAAAAAATCACGGCCATCATTCCTACTTTTAATGAAGAGAAGCACATCGCCGAAGCGATTAATTCTGTGCGCTGGGCCGATGAAATCCTAGTCGTTGACTCTTTCAGTACGGACAAAACGATCGAGATTGCTAAAGCCCAAGGGGCAAAAGTGATTCAGCGTGAGTATGGCTATTCAGCTTCTCAGAAAAACTGGGCCATCCCTCAAGCTAGTCACCCTTGGATTTTTCTTCTCGATGCCGACGAGCGCTCGACTCCTGAGCTTGAAAGGGAAATCAAAGAGATTGTGAAAAGGGGCACAAGTCATGTGGCCTTCTGGATCTATCGGGCCAATCACTTTATGGGCAAGAGAATCAATTACTCGGGCTGGCAGTCTGATAAAGTCATTCGCCTCTTTAAGCGCGATCTTTGTAAGTACCAGGACCTTAAGGTGCATGCGGAAGTGATCGCTCAGGGAAGTATATCAAAGCTTCAAAACAAGATTCTCCACTACACGTACACCGATCTGATGAGCTATCTCAAAAAAGCTGATCGCTACACCACTTGGGGAGCGATGGATCGCGTGGAGAAATTCAAAAAAACTAATCGTCGTATTGGTTGGGGCTATATCGTTTTTCGTCCGCTCGGAAGATTTTTGCGTCACTATGTTCTGCGCTTAGGATTTCTCGATGGGACACACGGACTCGTGGTTTCACTTTTAAGTTCTTATAATAATTTTATGAGGGCGCTTAAGATTTGGCGCATGCAGGCCGGAGAAACGCTCTATGATCCGTTTAAAGCTCAAACGAAAGATACTGGTAACCAAAAAGAAAAGTAGCTCCATATTTCACAAGATTTTCACAAGTCATGAGTTTCTGATTACCCCAAGTATTCATCAGAGCATCACAGCCGTATTTATCATCCTCATTTTGGACAAAATCAACGAGAGTGACCCAATGAAGAGTTGTGGGCCCAGCTGATAATAAAATAGCCACGGGTGAGATATTGATATTTTTTCCGTTTGATCTCTTTCTCTGAACTTTACCTGGACCTCTCCAAAGCGAGTCTTTGAGACCTTCGATAAATCCATTGGCCGTCCAAGGTGAATGACTCTTCCAGCTTCCTTCAGGACAATACTTTGAAGACTCAGAAAAAATTTTCTTCAGCGCACGATGATTAGTTCCCGGTCTGTTACCAGGAGTCATATCTGTGGCATATTGATCAATCGTTTGGGGTGACATTGATCTCGCACAGTACATCGCAGACATATTACTCACGGCCACCTGCCCACAATAACCATTCCAGCCATTCATGCCCGTTGAATCGGGCTGAGGGAAACTGATCGTTAAATCAGGACAGCGATAAAACTTTGTACTGCCACGAGTGGCCCTGACTGGATCACTGCCCATTTCAAGCTTGGTACAGTTAATGGTTTGTTTAAATTCAAATGTCCCATCACCCAAAAGGTTGAGTATTTCACGTTGAGACTCTAGAGCCGCGGCTTCTTGACTCGACACAGCTAGGTTATCCGCAGCGAAAGCATCCCCTAACCACCACTGGACGAGGAAAACCATCAACAAAATCTTCGTTGCGTAATAGATAATTGAAAAAAATGAGACCAGATTTTTCATGCTGACGTATCCTAGAACAAATGATGATTTGAAAGTGATAAAAGCCCCAAAGGCTGTAAATTTTCTAGGAGAAGTGATGAGTGAGTCCAGTGAAATCTTTTCTAAGGTCCCAGAATTAGGTTACCGAGAGGTGGCCCCTGCGACAGACCCACAAGCCTTTGCCCGTATTCTTGAGGCCCGCCGAAGTGTGCGCGTTTATGATCAAACCCCCGTCCCAGAGCGGGTCATGCGTGAAGTTTTGGAGTGGACACTCATGGCGCCCAACTCCTCAAACCTTCAGTGCTGGGAATTTTATTGGGTGAGAAATCCTGAGAAGAAAAAAGAATTAGCTAAGTATTGTTTCAATCAGCCAGCCGCAAAAACGGCGCAAGAATTAATTGTCGCAGTCGCCAGACCTTCACATTGGAAAAAACACGCCAAACAAATGGTGGAGACTTTTAAGACTGCAGAAGCGCAAGGCCAAAAAATTCCCAAATCAGCATGGGCTTATTATCAAAAACTCGCTCCCTTTGTTTACACTCAAGGGCCATTGAGCCTTTTTGGTTATATTAAAAAAGTTTTGTTCTTCTTTAGAGGCTTCACGGCCGTGACCCCACGTGAGCCTACCGATCACAAGGGAATGGCGCTCTGGGCTTCAAAGAGTTGTGCCCTTGCCTGCGAGAATTTCATGCTGGGAATGGCGGCCCATGGATTTGATACCTGTCCAATGGAAGGATTTGATTCAAGAAAAGTAAAAAAACTATTAAACTTAAAGAGAAGTGATGAAGTGACTATGGTGATTAGCGTCGGTAAACGCGGCAACAATGGCGTTTATGGACCTCGAGTCCGCTTCCCTTCTACTCAATTTATCAAAGAGGTTTAAATGTCACTATCTCAAGTTCTCTCTCAATGTGATATCGGAATGAGTGAGCGTTCGATCCAGGCTTTTTGTATCGGTGCCATGACGGCCGATGATCCGATGCCCTTTCATAAAGCCTTGCGTGAATTATTCATGGAAGATTCTCAAACACCAGTGAAGTTTGAAACTCCCGCCGCTCGCGCGGCGGTTGAAAAAGAAATCCAGGCCACATGGAAAGATATTGAAAAGAATCTTAAAAAAAGAAGAGCTCAACTCTTAGATGTGAAGGGGCCAACTCTTAAAGAAGAAATTGAAGAAGTTGGAAGACTGGGAGATTTCTTTTTAATGGGACTCACACTGGCTGGAGTTTCAGTCGATGATCAAGATGATCAAGTCGGGGCACTTCTCGATGAGATGGAAGATCACTTGCTTCTTCTTGATGAGTGGGTCGCCGATGAGGGCACTCGTAAGGATAAAGATGTGTGGATGGAAGAAGGTCAAAAATACCGCCGTGAGCTCTCTGAGCTTTGGGGTGATTTACAAGAAAGTCTTGATCTCGATTAGATTTTAGTTTTCCAAGAAAAATTCACGTCAGGGTGCTTTATTATAAAGGCCCTGACGCCAGAATTGCGAAGTTTACAGGCCGGACACTTTAAGCATCCTTCATGAAGAATTCCCTCATAACAAGTCACGGTATTCTCTAAGAGAAATTCAATCACTCCTAACGAATGAGCGAGCTCCATGGTCTCTTCTTTATTCATTCTCATTAGCGGTGTGCGGATTTCAAAAGTTGATGAGGCAAAATCCATCCGAAGCGCTTTTTCAATCAAATCCATATATTCACGAGAGCAGTCACGATAACCAGAGTTCGCCGACTCAAGCTCCATCACGCCCATATAAATACAATCAGCCCCAAGTGAGTGTGCATGAATGCCGGCCAGACGGGCCATGAGTCCATTGCGGCCGATCACCATAGTGTTGGGGGCTTCACCTGACTTATGAGTAATTTCATTTTTATTTAAAAGGGCACTCTCGGTGATTTGGGCGAGAGCTTTAATTTCCAACACCACATGATCAACTTTAAAATGAGCGGCGATTTTTTTAGCTTGAGAAAGCTCAATGCTGTGGCGTTGAGAGTAATCAAAAGAGAGAGCTAAAACATTTTGAGGACCAAATTCTTTTGAAGCTAAAGCCAAACAGAGACTTGAGTCCATTCCGCCAGAGAGAACGACAACAGCTTTCTTTTTAAGCGCCATGCTCAGCTCGATAAGTTTTGGCGAGCTGATTGGTGCTCACTAATTTTCTTGCGAGGATTTCTGCAGTCGCCTGATAGAAGTTTTTCAACACACCATCTCTCTTCTCATTTGAAAGTGATTGTTTTAACTCTTCAAAATTAAGCATCATCATGGTTGTTTCACCCTTTGCAGTTACAGTCGCCGTGCATGTCGTGTGATTGGCGATCGACATCTCACCGAAGACTTGTCCATGAGAGGAGAGAGAAGCCACGTATTGACCATCAATCTTTATATCGACTGCACCAGTGAGAAGAAAAAAAAGATCAAGGTTCAACTGACCTTGTTTTAAAATAGTCTCTTGGTCTTTGAATGACTTTCTTTCAGTTAAAGGAAGAATCTCCTCCAGCTGCTCTTTAGGGAAAGCTTCAAAAAAACGGATGCCTTGAAATAAATCGAGATTGATCATGCCTTTATTATAAAGACATCCCTCCATCTACGGCCAGTATTTGTCCAGTCATCCAAGATGACTCATCTGAGAGCAAATATACAGCAGCAGAAGCGATATCTTCAGGAGTCCCAATTCTCTTTAAAGGATGCTTCTCAATAGATTGCTCTTTAATTTTGGCATTAGCCGTGAGTTTTGCACTCAAGGGAGTTTCGACTAATGAGGGGGCAATCGCATTGACTCGGATTTTTGGGGCCCATTCACTGGCCAGCGAACGAGTGAGCCCCTCAATGGCACCTTTCGCTGCAGCAATTGAAGCGTGATAAGGCATACCATTTTGAACTGCGACAGTACTAAACAAAACCACAGACGCCATCTCGGACTTTTTTAGACGGGGATAGAGGGTGCGCAAGACTTTGACGGCGCCCATAAAATTGAGCTGCCACTCCATTTCAAAATCTTCATTCTTAAGCAGGTGAAAAGGCTTCAAGTTGATCGAACCTGGGCAATACACAACACCATCAATCACCTCTGGCAAACCATCAAGGGGAAGATCTTGTGTGAGGACGTCAAAGGGTGGGGTCTCACTTCTTGAAAAAGGGAAAACTTGATGGCCACTGAGTTTTGTCAGTATTGAAGCCCCAATTCCGTGGCTTGCGCCGATGATCACTATGTTTTTCATAATCTCCATTATGTCAGCCTTGTTCCCTGTGGATAAAGAACTTATTCTTAGACAATGATTTGGCTGTTGAGTTTCTTTCTTTGTTTAAGTTCTGCCCAGGCACAAAGTGTCTATGGGCCGGTTATGGCCAAACATAAAGAGAAGATTCAAAGACGTTGGACGCTTGAAGATGTTTTTGCACAGAAGAGAAAACGCAAAGCTCAAGACTTGTGGCTATCTTGGAATCGGAAAAAAGGCCCTATGTTTGAATTGATTCTCGATATCCATGGTGGAGCTCCCTCATGGAAGAGAGATGGGACAAATGCTGATGATGATGATTTCAAACTGGCCGGCGGTGGAGTCCAGATTTTTGTAGGAAGCTTAGGAATTGGAATCTCTCGAGATCAAATGAAAATCGCCAATAAAGATCAGTATTGGCAAAAAGATGCAGGCACTGTTTTTTTGCGCTTATTGGGCTCTTCTACCCAATCAACACATCTCACTATTTTAGGTGGCCAAGAAAAATCTGATCACACCTATTATGGAAACTACTCTCAAACTTTTTATGGCGCTCTCTCAAATCTATATATTTTTAGACACATGGGCATTGAAGGAAAATTTCGCCAACTCAATTCTGCCACAACCGAAACGCACAAGGTGACCGCGATGGATTATCATTGGGGATTTTTTTGGGAGCTCTCGATTTTAAGAGTTTATGCTTATTATCAGCAGCAACTCAACACAGCTAAACGAATCTCAACAGGTGTGCAAGATAATGAGCGAATCAATGGTATGCTGCTAGGGGCGAGGCTTTATTTCTAATGGATATTCGAGAGCTTTTAAAAATCCCAAAAGAATCCCGTGTCGTTTTAGCTCCAGTTAAAACCAAACACCTGGAAACACTTCTAGCGGTCATTCATGAGCTCACGCTTCATCACGCAGATTTACATTTTGTTTTGAAAGGAGCTGAGAAGTTCCAAAAAAAAATTCCCACTCATCCAAAGATTCATTTTCACGAGAGCGATCATTTGGAAGGCATCGATGCTCTTCTTCTCACTCAAGAAGATAAGAGCTTTATAGATCTCACTCTCAAGGCTTTCGCTTTAAAGATTCCTGTCGTCTCAATTGTGGGGAAGGAAATTCAAAAACTCATTATCCATTCTGTAACGGGGCTTCTGGCCCATCCGAAAGATGCAGGCATGCTAGCGACCCATATCGAAAATCTGATTTATATTGATGGGGGGATTAAGGAAAAAATAAAGCTTCAAGCCTCAGACTCGCTGCTTTCGCCCAAGACTTAGCAATCGGAATTCCTGCAGCAAACCAATAGTGAGTTCCATCACCACCTGTGGCCGGATACTCAGTCACAAGATGACTCTCAAAGACTTCGCACACATCACCCACGGCTTCATGAACCAGGGGAACTAAACGCAAAATACGATCAGGATTCACGCGCGTTTTTGGCGTTGAAATCCAAAGACACTTTGCTCCGATAGCTTTTATTTTTTGCGCCATCGCTCTCATGTCATCAACAGAGAATGAATCCGAGTATCCCATGTAATTTCCAGAGAGCTCGACCACGACGACACTTGGCTTATGCTTTTGAAGGAGATCCGAAAAAATAGGAGTAGGCCCCGTTTTGAGACTTATCGCCGCTTGATGGCCCTGATGTTCCCAATAGCCACAGGGAGTACTTTTTCCCGTCACCCACCATTGAGCGATCGAGCCGCATGAAGCATAGCTCGCTGTTTGGGTGACTCCTGGAATCGTGCGAATCAAGCGATCCATCTCCCAACCAAAGGGGCCAACCGAATGGGAATCTCCAATAAAAAGCACACTTGCTGCATGGGCCTGAGAGATTGCCAAAAGTATGAGGATAAATATTTTCATAAATGCGTTATAACCCCGAAATCAGGTTCAAACAAGATTGTTTGTAAAATAGCCAAGTCCCTGTTTTTTCATATTTGTTAAACTTGGCTTAATACTTAACCCATGAAACATAAACTCACACGCTTTGAAGTCAATAAAGAGATCCGACACATCATGGCCCGTCATCGAGTCGACTCCTCTCTGCTTCAGTATCAGTGTCACGGCTATGAGATCGAGCTCTCAGGAATTATGTGGCACACCGATGATACAGACTTTGATGCCAATCAGATCGATGCCATGATTAAAGACTTTCAAAAAACACTTCCGGAATATGAAGTCAAAGGCCACACAGAAAACTGGAGCTTTAGCGCTCACAGTATTAACTCTGTTTATAATGTATTTTCAGATCATGAAGATGAAATGCCAGCTGAATTAGAGGGAGATAAACTCTAGGAGCTGATCAAGATTTTTTTGGCTATCAAATTTTTCTTTAAGACTCACTCTTCCCTGCTCAATGAGTTTTTGCCTTAAATGTTGATCATGATGCAAAGAGAGAATGTGATTTTTCATCTCAGAAATATCAAAAGGTTTGACTAGGAATTCATCAATGACTTCAGCGTTAGAACTTACATCCCAAGCCACAATTGGGACTTCATAATAGAGCGCTTCAATCAATGTGTTCGCCGATCCTTCAAAAAGACTTGGGAAGACAAAAATTTCAATGCTTTCAAAAAACTTCTTCATGTCACTGACATGTCCTAAGAGCTCTATTTGAGATTCAAGTTGAGCCTCTTGGATTTTGCGTTTTAAACTCTCTCGAAGCTCCCCTTCGCCTGCCAAAAGAATTTTAAAATCAACTCCTTCACTTTTAAGAAGTTTTGCCAACTCAATAAGATAAAACTGCCCTTTCTGTTCAGTCAGACGTCCGGCACTGCCAATAATAAGTTTATCAAACTTAATAGGCGCGCGTTCATGATGATGAGAGAGATCAACCCCATTATAGACAAGTTTCATTTTCTTCGTTGGAAACCAAGATTCATTTCCTTGGCTGAGAGTGCGGCCAATTTCTTTCGAGTTTACGATCACTCCATCCAAGACATATTTGAACAAAAGACGATTGAGCAAAGTATTGCGTAAAGGATGGGGCATGCCTCGGCGATAAACAATTTTTTTTACACCGGCGATTTTTGCAGCAAAGCCTCCGACTTTTAAATCAATCGGGAGATTCACAATCAAAACGTCCACTTGGTTTTTTTTCAAAATTTGAGCCGCTTTATAGAGCTTAAAAGGATTAAGAAAGCTCAAGTTGGAGAGATTAAGATCAAAAACCTTTACCCCTTGAGCGCGCTTTTTGAGCTCTGAATCACTTTGGGCCACGAGCAAAGTTTCATATCCAAGATCACGCAGCTTTAACGCGTGACTAAGATGCCACTTTTCACCGCCTCCCCAGGCTTTATTCGTATTGAAAAAACAAACTTTCATAAGATTTATGCCTCTAATTATGACATATTTATCACCATGCTTGCGTTCAATTTTTTGCAAAAAATTAGGGGAAATCTCCTTTGGGCCCTCATGGTTTGGGCTTTTACCCTCATTCAGCAAATGGGCTTCCAGATCTATAAAGGAATTCCCTTCTCCAACCTTCCGGCCGGAAAGTATGTCCTGATTTATTTTTTCTTTCTCTTGTTCTCATTCATCCGTCCCAAGGGCTTAAGATATCTGTTTTCAACGTTCATCATGATTCTCGCATTCATGCAAATGGGTCATCTCTCCTATTATGGAACGCAGGCCCTTCCGATTGAAATCTGGCTGCTGTTTGCTCAATTTAATGAAGTCTCAGGAACGTTGGTCCAAGAGACCTATCATTTGGGTGTTCCCCTTTTATTTACTCTGCCCTTTATGCTGGTTCTCTACTTCACTCAAAGCCGCTTAAAGTTTGTCACCCTGCCATGGCTCTCCCTCATTTTAAGCTTAAGCCTCACCTACTACCCTCTGAGAACACTTCTCACCGGTAACAATTGGGGACGCCAGCCCACAGATCAAGAACTCTACGGCATGAATGTGTATCTTTCGATTTCATATTTTTTAGGAAAAATTCTACCGTTAAAAATGAATCGCAACCATGCCTCAGACCATAAGCCTCTGATGGCCGATAGCTTGGAAATTATTCCCGCCAATTCGAGCTATCAAAATGTGATTCTGGTTTTAGGAGAAAGTCTCACTCCCAATCATCAATCCCTATTTGGCTACGAGAGAGACACCACTCCCTTCCTTAAGTCTCAAAAAACGAATCCGCATTTTGCTTTTAATAAAGCCATTTCATCTGGAGTTTCGACTGACATCACCATCGCTTTTTTTATGAATGCGACTTATGGAGTCAGTGGCTCTGGTGTGATTGCTCAAGGCAAACGCTGTCTCTTTAAGAAAGCCAGAGAAAGTGGATTTAAAAATTACTTCTTTTCTTCTCAGTCTCAGCAACAACTTCGCTATATCATCCCCATGATTTGTCACACGATGGTGGATGAACTCAAAACGTTTGAAGATATTCCTCAAGGCGATCGGATTGCTGATTCAGCTGATGACAAGGAATTGATTAAACTTCTTAAAGCGCGCCTCAATGAGCCGGGAAAAAAATTCTTCGTCCTCCACCAACGAGGCTCTCACGGGCCCTACGCTTTAAGATCTGATCCCGATAAAAAGATCTTTAAAGCTCAAAATGAGCGAGTGGATGATTATGACAACTCCGTTCTCGAGTTTGATCGTTTTATGCAAGAGCTCTCTATCGCTATCAAGTCACATGAGAAAGACACTCTTATGATTTATCTCTCTGATCATGGAGAAGGCCTGGGTGAAATGGGGGTTTGGGGGCATGGGGCTTTAAAAGAGCCCTCTTATTTAATTCCCTTTTTGATGATGACTCGTAATGCGAAAGAAATCATGAAGCAACATTTTGCAGGATTAAAAAATATTACCGCCTTTAATATCGAAATGTTTTTATTAAAAATGTTGGGCTACAAAACATCGATTCAATCCAATCAAGAAGTTTTAGACTTTCAAATCTATGGCAATGACATCGATGGATTGGCCGGAAAAAAAGAATTAACATCAAGTGAGGCTCCCTATGCTCATCAGTAATGCCATCAATAAAAGATTGAGTGGTCCATTTAAGCTTCATGACAGAAATGGAAATCTACTGTCTCAGGCACAGGTCGCTTCTCAATATCAAAGTCTCAAAACCTATCTTTCAAAGAATTGCTTAGGTCAAAGAGTCGCCATCAAGCTAGATCGCGATTATCAATACGTCTTATCCATTTTAACCTGCCAGGAATTAGGCATCTGCTATATTCCGATGATGGCCAACTATCCCGAAAGTCGGATTGAGCAAATAAGAGAAGACTCTGGTTTTTCTCTACTCATCGATGAGAAAAAACTTCCGGAGATACTTGCCACAGCTCCAGGCGTCGTTCTCACTCCGACAGTAAACCTCGAAGATGAGGCGTACATTCTATTTACTTCTGGCTCAACTGGAAGACCCAAAGGGGTCATCATCCAGCGCAAAGCTCTTACCAATTTCTATGCTTGGATAGAGAGCTGCTTCAGCGAGATTAATTCAAATCATAAATTATTAGAGATCACGGAGTTTACGTTTGATATTTCATTGGTTGAATTAGGTCTCTTCGTTTTTAAAAATATCGAAATGTATATCTCTCACTGGGAAGCGAACACTTTTAGGCTCGCTAAAGAAATTGAAGATTATCAGATCACTACAATCAATACTGTGCCGAACAACATCAATATGCTTTTCTCGGATCTTGTCGCAGATAAAGCCAACTTAAAAAGTTTAAAGCATCTTATTTTAGCTGGCTCAAGATTCACCCAAGGTCTCTATGACAAGTGTCTTAAGCACATGCCGAAAGACTCGACTGTCATCAATGGTTATGGGCCTACAGAGTCAACTGTTTTTTCTCATTTCAAAAAACTGAGTTTCAATCCCAGTGAAGATATTCGCGAATCCAATGTTTCTATTGGTAAGCCCCTGCCCAATACAAGCTGTAAAATCGTAGAAACAGAACTTCTACTCAGTGGCATTCAACTCATGAAGGGATACATCAACAATCCCGAACAGACGGCCAAAGCCATGATTAAAGCGGATGGTGAAGTTCATTACAAAACGGGCGACATTGCATTCTGTGATGAGAAGGGCGACTACTACATCGTGGGTCGTCTCGATGATACGATTAAAGTTCGAGGCTTTAGAGTTGATCTTCTCGATATTGATTCCTACATAACAAGAAATCCTTTTGTAAAAGATTCAGTGACTATTGCTGTAGAGAGAGCGGAAGCCGATCTATTCATGGTGGGATTTATCATTTTAGAGAAAGAAATTTCGGTCAAAGAGCTCAAGGCTGAACTTCTTAAAACTCTACTCGACTATCAAATTCCTGAAAAAATTGTTTTCATTGACGCATTTCCAACTAATAACTCTGGCAAAGTGTGTAAAAAAACTTTGAAGAGTTGGTATCTTGAAAAGAAAAAGGCATGACCATGGATATCCTTAACACACTGACTACGATTGCTCGCGAAGCTTTTGAAAATGATGATATTGAGTTTAGTCTAGAAACGACAGCAGATGACGTGGATGAATGGAACTCGATGACTCATTTGCAGCTCATCTCTATGATCGAGAAGCACTACAAAGTGAGATTCGCCTTGGGTGAACTTCAGGAATTAAAAAACGTGGGCGAGATGGTCGAATTGATTAAGAAGAAAACCAGCTAGTATGCTCTTTAATTCCTATAAGTTTATATTTCTTTTTCTGCCCGTCTTCCTCTTGGTTTATTGGCCTTTAAACAGGAAGGGTTTTGTTAAGTCTGCCCAGATTTGGACGGTGCTTGCCTCACTTTTCTTTTATGCCCTGTTTTCAAAAACGAATGCTTTAATCCTCATCATTTCTATTCTCTTTAATTATGGCCTGTCGAAACTTATTGAAAAAAACCAAACAGCTTTCTGATTTTCCTAGGCGTGAGTGTCAATATTTCTCTGCTTTGTGTTTTTAAATATTCATTCTTACAGAACATCTTGATCCCCATCGGAATTAGTTTTTATACGCTTCAGCAGATTGCCTATCTCGTTGATGTTCACCAGGGCTTAATGCCACCACCGCCCTTTTTGAATTATCTTTTTTCTGTGACTTTTTTTCCGACAGTTGTCTCTGGCCCTATCACCTCAGTGAGATCCCTTGTTAAACAAATCCCTGCGTTTCATATAGAACATTTGCAGAAGGGAATTTTTCTCTTTGTGATTGGTCTCTCTAAAAAGATCTTAATCGCAGAGCTTTTTGCGAAATGGGCCAATGAGGGGTTTAGAAGTCCAACCCTTCTCCCTCTTCTGGCCGCTTGGAAAACAACCCTCTCGTACACCTTTCAAGTCTATTTTGATTTTAGCGGCTACTCTGACATGGCGATCGGGGTGGCGTTAATGATGGGACTGACCATTCCGGTGAACTTTAACTCACCATTTAAAGCAAAGAACGTGATCGATTTTTGGTCTCGCTGGCATATGACCCTCACGCAATTTATTAACGCCTATATTTTCACCCCGATTGTCCGTGCGATGCCTTCAATCACGTTTCAAACAACGATGGTGGCAACTTTTACGGCGATGTTTTTGGCGGGGGTATGGCATGGCTCGAATATCAATTTTGCCTACTATGGCGCTATTCACGGTTTCGCCCTCATCGTGAATCATATCCGCAAAAAAAAGAAAATGAAGATGAAAGAGGGATGGGCGATTTTTTGGACCGTCAATTTTGTCAATGCTGCCTTCGTGCTCTTTAGGGCCAGCTCTCCCTCTCACGCTCTCAAGATCCTTCAAGGCCTCATCGGATTCAATGGTGTTGTGATACCCAAAATTGGCCTCAAATCTGTGGGGATGCTCTCCCAATACAATTTCTCCATGGGAACGTATTTAAAGCCGAATGATTATCTCTTTCTTGTGGGACTACTCGCCGTTTGGTTTTTGATTTATCGCACGCAGACGTCGGCACAGCTTTTAAAGAAATTTTCTCCCACTCCTAAAATGGCTTTTACTTTAAGTGTGATTTTTACTTTCTGTTTATTTGGACTCAATCAAATAACAGAGTTTATTTATTTTAATTTTTAATATGAAATTTATTTCGATTTTTTTACTCTCTTCAGCTCTTCTCTTCTCAAGCCTTTATGGCTTCATTCTCTCCGTTGATCCTTACAACAAGTACGGATTTAATCCCTTCGGCTTTGAAACGAAAGCAGTGGATTTTGCTCGTGAGAATAAATTTAATCAAATCCAGTATCGGGATAAAAAATATGAGGCGTTCATCATAGGATCCAGTACGGCCCATCGTTATGAAACAAAGATCTTAAAGGAATGCACAGGTCTGGCCAGTTATAACTACGCCACTCAAAGTGCAACACCAGAGGATTTTCTAGCGATCACAAGACATATTTTACAAACCAACAAACCCAAACTCTTTTTTTTAGTTCTCGATTTTGAACAACTCAATAAAAACATCAAAACTGATGATATGTTCTTCTCTTCTCCCCTTTCACGTTTTTTAAACTCTACTGAAGTTCAAGTTGATGAGAAATTCCTTAAGGATGCTTATCTCTCGCTAGAGGCGTTGGGCGATTCATTTAAAGTGGTTTGGGTGAATCTCTTTGGAAAAGCTGAACATGCTTATTTGGAAGACGGAGATCATAGAAGAGAGCCTTACTCACCAGGTCCCGTCGAAGTCAATCAGTTCAATTATCCAAACTATGTTTTAAGTGAGAAGAGAATTGAGATGCTCAGAGAGATCAAAAAGCTCTCGGATGAAAATCATTTTCGCTTAGTCGTTATAACAGCTCCCTACTCCATTGAGCACATCAATCGCATCAATCAAGACACACATCTCAAAGTGCAACTCGATAAATTTAAATCCATTTTAAAAGAAACATTTGATGAAGTTTATGACTTTGATGTTCCTGAGATCGCACCGTTTAGCGATCGTCACCATTTCGGTAACTCGAATCACCCGAATCATGATTTTTCAAATGAGATACTCAAACACATCTTCTGCCAAAGACATGAGAGCTGGCCTGAGGCTCTTGGAAAAAGACTCTAGTTAATCTTTTTTCCTACTGCAAAGTACTTAAAGCCCATCTCTTGAATTTTTTGAGTGTTATAGAGATTTCTGCCATCAAAGATAACCTTATCTTTAAGTCGACTCTTAATTTCTTCAAAGTCAGGCGCTCTAAACTGCTTCCATTCAGTGAGCACAATTAAAGCATCGGCATCCGTTAAGGCATCATACTTATTTTCAAATTGATCGACTGGGATCTCAAGAGCATTCATATGGGACTGGAAGTTGTCTCCTGCTTCCGGGTCATAGAAGCGCACCTTGGCTCCTGCTTTCACGAGAGCTGTCGCTGTATCGATGGCCGGCGTTTCACGAATGTCATCCGTGTTGGCTTTAAAAGCCACGCCCCAAAGAGCGAACGTTTTTCCCTTAAGATCCGATCCGAAGTGCTTAAGGACTTTCTGGGCGATGTATTTTTTCTGCTCTTTATTCACGACTTCTGTGGCTTCTACAATTTTAAGATTCATCCCAAGTTCAACTGCCGTGTGTACCAGCGCCTTCACGTCTTTCGGGAAACATGAACCACCATATCCAGGACCTGGATAGAGAAACTGAGAGCCAATACGTGAATCCGTTGAGATGCCGTGGCGAACTTCTTCGACATCAGCTCCAACGGCATCACAGAGACGGGCCATCTCGTTCATGAAAGAAATTTTTGTCGCGAGAAAACAGTTGGCTGCATATTTTGTGACTTCAGCAGAAAGATTCGACATACGGATCGTGCGCTTGACCTGACGATTAAACGGCTCATAGAGCTCTTCCACGACTTGAGCCGCGGCTTCATCATACGAGCCGATAATAATTCTCTCAGGCTTCATGAAATCTTCAACAGCAGAGCCTTCTTTGAGGAATTCTGGATTATTAACAACCACGAACTTTTTATTGGTTTTAGTTTTAAGATGCTCTCTCACTTTAAAGCCCGTTCCTACGGGAACAGTCGATTTCACGACAACGACAGAGCCGTCTTGTAAGTAAGGAGCGATTCCATCACAAGCTGAGAAGAGATACTTAAGGTCAGCTTTGCCTGTTTCAGATGAGGGAGTCCCCACGGCCAGGAAGACGGTTTGTGAAGTTGTGACAGATTCGTAGGTGGTGGAAAAAGTCAGGCGCTTCTCTTCGATATTGGACTTCATCATGCTTTCAAGACCCGGCTCGTAGATGGGACACTCGCCAGAGCGCATGCGATCGACTTTCTTCGCATCAATATCCACGCATGTCACTTGATGACCCATTTCAGCAAAACAAGTCCCTGTAACGAGACCGACGTAACCTGTGCCAATGATGGTGACTTTCATGCGATGATTCTCCAATATAAAGTGACACCAAAGTATAACAATTTTTGCGAAACTTTAAACGATAACTCGTCGCAAAACTGTAATTTCCTACTTGGTCCCCATCATTTCTTCAATCTTCGCTTTCAAACTTTCCCAAGTTATATCCTTCATGCACTTGTTCTCATAAGGACAGGCAACATTCTGATTACAGGGGCGACAATCATAATCGAGCTCAAGCACTTGAGCATTTGGATTCACTGATCCAGATCGTTTGTAAGTATTTGGCCCATACAATCCGATTGATTTTTTATTCAGAGAGCTTGCTAAATGAAAAAGACCACTATCCGATGCAACGGTTATTATCGAGTTATTTAACCAACGTTTTACATCTGATAAACTCCCTTTCTCGTATAGGGGATAAGCGTTTGTTCGCTCCAACACTTCATTCACAATCTCCTGCTCTATTCCAATGATTCGAACAGGGATTTTTCTCTCTTGAAAATACTCACAACATTTTACGATTAATTGAATGGGAATTCTTCGAATCTCTTTATCTGCACCGATGTGAATACAAACTTCTTTCTCTTCGGCTTTTAAAGTAGTGCTCAAATAGGTTGTATTGCTCAATTCAATTTTTAAGTAATCAAGAATAGGCTTAAAGTCCCAAGTGATGTGATCAGAAGTGGGGTATTTGGGAACCATCTTATGATAGATTTGAGAGAATTTAATTTTATGCCAGAAGTTTTTACTTCTCCCTAGCTTAAAGTTTGCTTTAATTTTTTTTGTGAGAGATCGACTCTGTGTATTTGAAGTTAAATCAATAAGAACATCAAATTCTTCTTCAGGAATTTGATTGTCAGTGAATTCGATAAAATCAGTGTCGGCTAATAGACCTTTAAAATTTTTAGGAATGACGATGGCCACAGTGCCAAGTTTAAGAAGTGGATTAGCGACTATCAAACTCGAAACAATATCTCCAATGCCAGAAACGTTTACGAGAATAAATTTTTTCTTCATAAGATCTCTCTCAAAAGGCTTGGATCTATAAGATATTATATGACAACCTAGACAAGTCAAAGTGATGCATTCATTATTTTAAGGATTATTTATGAAGACAATGGAAGATCTCAAGCTTCTCATGCTCCGCTACCAGCAAGCGGCCTTCATCGCCCAAAAAAGAGTGGTTATTGCCCTCGAGGGATTCGATGCAGCAGGAAAAGGGACTTGCATTCGTCACCTGACGGAAACCCTTGATCCACGAAGCTGCCTGGTTGTTCCCATCGGCAAGCCGACTCCTGTCGAAGCAGGCCAGCATTACCTTCAGCGCTTCTGGAAATTTCTCCCTGAAGCCGGCAATATGGTGGTTTTTGATCGCTCCTGGTATGGAAGGGTGTTGGTTGAAAAGGTAGAAAATCTCGCCAGTGAATCACGAATCAAAGAAGCCTATGTTGAGATTAATCAATTCGAGCAAATGATGAAGGATGATGGCATTTTATTTGTTAAAATCTTTCTTTCTGTTTCTAAAGATGAGCAACTTAAGCGATTTAAAGATCGCCTTGAAGACCCCTTTAAAAATTGGAAAATCACAGAAGAAGATGTGAGAAATCGCAGGAAATGGGATGCCTATACCAAGGCCAGCAGTGTGATGTTTAAAAAATGCCCGGGCTGGCACATTGTGGATAGTAACGATAAGGCGAAAGCGCGACTTGAGGTTTTAAAAATTGTGACAAAAGAGCTGGCGCCACTTAAGGCTTACTTTCCGAAAAAAATGAGACAGAAGCGCATCGATAAGCTCACGAGGGAGTTATTTAAGAATTAATCAAAAAACATTTGGCGAAGGACTATTCTTACTTCAGCTATTTCTTTTAAATTTAACTCACCAAGTTTTTTTGTGAGTCTATCTTGGCTTACTGTTCTTATTTGTTCGCAAAGAGCTTGGCCTGGTTTTTCTAAAAATTTTATATCAACTCTTGTGGGCCATTCTTTTATTTTTGTCGAAAGCGGGACCATGACTAGAGTTGTAAGTGCTGAGTTCATCACTTCATGAGAGACAACGACACAGGGTCGTGTGCCCCGCTGCTCAGATCCCTTTGTCGGATCAAGAATCACTTCCCAGACATCACCTCTTTGGTATTTCGCTGAGTTTTGCATCTAACCACTCCACATCTTCAGGCTCTATTTTCGATTGAGGAAATTTCCATTTTGATGGTGGGGATCGCTTGTTGACCAGGATGATAACCCCTTTCTCAGCGATTAATTCATATTCGCAATTTGTATCAAAGCCTGCTTTCTCAAGATCTGACTTTGAGATTCTAAACCCGAGAGAATTGCCAATTTTTTGTAGTTTTAGTGCACCCATTTTTGTGTTATAACACGTTATAACACAAAAATCAACCCCAAATACTTGCCTGAGCCCCCTTTTTAGGCCTTCATAGAGAGGTGAAAAGTAATCTCAAAATCATGATTCCTACTCTCCTGATTGTCTTTACGGCTCAGTATTTTCTTATCCGTTCGATGACTCAAAAAACGATTAATGAAACGGATTCAAAAATTGATGTGACTCTTCCTCATCCTTCTGAGCGCTATGACGCAAAGGAAGTCGTTCAGGTGATTCTGTATTCGATGAGAAATATGGATATCCCTAAAAAAGACTCGGGCCAAATAGCGGCTTGGCAATTTATGACTTCAAGGCTTCAGACACAATTAAGAGATAAGGCCCTTATTCGTCCCTATCTCTCAGAAGACATCTGGAAAGCGCTACTCGATTTCGATTCCTACACGATCACACATTCAAAAATTGAAGATAAGTCGGCCATCATCGAAGTGAGCCTCATTTCAAGTAAGCGTCTCACTCGCCAGCTCATCTTTGCTCTTACAAAACCAAACGAGATGTGGCTTATTGATCAGATTGTAAAAAGAATTTAAAGGTATAAGAATGATTCAGTTAATTTCTCTCTCGCTCTTTTTTCTGGCCACTGGTCTACTCACTTCAGTCACTGTCCTCTCTGCTTATCAAATTCTTTTTACTATTCCGTTGGCCTATTTTCTTTTTGTGAACATCAAAAATAGATCATTTAAGCTTCCCACAAGCGCATGGTTTCTCGTCGCCTTTACAATAATTGCTCTATTAAGCCTTCTCACCAATCACTCATTGCTCCCCTCTCCATCCAAGAATTATGGACGACTTAAGTATTTTATTTTTGGCTTCGGTGGAATTTTTGTTTTAAAAGCTTGGCTGCCACTGGCAACGGATAAAACCAAAAAGATACTCTCGAACTCATTTCTCGCTAGCATCATTATATCCGGTAGCTACGCTCTTTACATGCTCCTTTCAACTGGAGCCCCGAGAGCCAGAGGACTTACTCCAACCTTAAGATACGGCTACGGCTCAGCGATGCTCCTTCTCGTTGTGCTTGGATGTATTCTTCATCGTGAGAAATTGAAAAATTGGTTTAATTGGAAATTGGCCATTCCAGCTTTGATCCTAGGATTTGCGGGAATGTATGTGACATACACTCGTGGTGCCCTTCTTGGATTCCTCTGCGGGCTTCCCTTTGTTCTTTACTACTTTAAACCAAAACTTGGTCTAACTTTAGGAGGCCTTGCCGCCTTTGGTGTCGCGTGCTTGGTAGGGATTTATCTCTTTGGTTCAGGAAATTATAATTCACGCTTTCTTATGAGTAAGAATAACAAGTCTGACTATATGAGAAGAAGTCAGTGGAAAGCGGCGATGATCGCTACTCAAGAAAAACCTGTTTTAGGCTGGGGATTATCGAACTTTCATTCACAGTTGAATCGAATCAAAACTGAATATGACTTAGATGCAAAATTTTATAACGATGCTCATGCCCACAATTTATTTTTAGAAGTGGCTTCTGGCACAGGCATCCTAGGACTCATCGCCTTTTTAGGATGGGTGATCAGCTGGGCTATGGAAGTCTTCAAAGCCGGTGGTCTGGTGAGAGCACTCGTCTTTCCCTTCGGCGTGGCATTTGTCATCTCAAGTCAATTTGAAGTTACCTTTGATGCGAATAACGCCTCTATGATCTTTTTTCTATATGCGTTAAGTTTGGCCATCAAGGTAGACGCCGCAAAGCGTATTTAGTAACCTGCATTCATGAACCGCAGTCTAGGAATCACCAATAAGATCACTGATCTTTTACTCATCAATATTTCTTGGTGGATTTGTTATTTCTTGCGGTTTGAAAGTAATCTTCTTGATGCCCAACAGGGATTATTTGATTGGTATTTTAAATTTTCAATCCTGCTGACTTTTTTGAATTATTACTATTTCAGAAGTCGTGGAGTGTATTCTACAAAATCACTCACCTCTCTTGAGCGCGACATTTTTACACTTCTCAAAGCGAACACTCTCGCGTTTTTAATTTTTATTGTGATCAGCTACTTCCTGTCTGAATACAAGCTCTCTCGTTTGTTCATGATCTCGCATTTCTTGATCTCAAGCACGTTACTCACTGGTTTTAAACTGAGCTTTCGAAGACTCTTAAGAAAAATTCGCCAAGACGGAAGTCATTCAAAGCAGTGCTTACTTATTGGAAACTCTGAGCAAATCCAAACTTATGCCAAAAAAGTCTCTCGCAACCCTGAGTTTGGATTCAAAATTAAGACATGGCTTAAAACCAAAGAAGAACTTCATGGACTCAATCTATTAGAGATTGAAAAAATAAAGCCAGATATCATTGTCTTTGGTGTTGAAAATCAAAATTATCCTATTGTGAATAAAATCTTGATTGATTTGAACAACACACTTATTGAAATTATTGTCCTTCCAGATCTCTCCAATGCTTTTGTGGGCTACCAGCTCGTCGACATCATCAATGGAATACCTGCTATTCTTGTGAATGAGCCCAATTTAAAGAGTAGCAGTGTCATCATTAAGAGATCTTTTGACCTCATCCTTTGTACTTTTGGAGTGCTTCTCATCTCTCCTCTCCTTCTACTTTTAGCCTTGTTAGTGAAGCTCACTTCAAAGGGGCCCATTCTCTATGGTCAAGTGCGCATGGGACTTGATGGTCGAGAATTTAAAATGTGGAAATTTCGCTCCATGACTGTGGGAAATTCCAATAAAGAGACGTGGACTGTGAAAGATGATCCCCGAGTCACACCGATTGGGAAAATTATCCGTAAAACATCTCTAGATGAACTCCCGCAACTCTTTAACGTCATCATAGGTGATATGAGTTTAGTGGGACCGCGGCCAGAGCGTCCTGTTTTTGTGAATGAGTTTAAGCAGTCAATTCCCACTTACATGCTCAGACACAAGATGAAAGCTGGGATCACAGGATGGGCGCAAATTAATGGCTGGCGAGGCGACACCTCCATTGAAAAAAGAATTGAGTGCGATTTGTACTACATTAAGAATTGGTCCATTTGGATGGATCTATGGATTATTATTATGACCTTCTGGAAAGGCTTCATTAATAAGAATGCTTACTAAGGACTAGCAGATGTTGGACTTCACCATTTCACTTGTTGTTTATAATCCAAATTTTGAAGATCTCAATAAATTATTCCACTCAATCTCTCTTCAAAAAGACGTGAGTTTTGAGATCTTGGTTTGGGATAATTCCTTTTCAAGAAATAAAATTGAATACCCAGGTTTGAATATTAGTTATGAAAAAGAGATTAGAAACCTGGGCTACGGAAGCGCGCACAATCGCAATTTCAAAAGAGCCAAAGAATCGAGCTACTTTTTTGTCGTTAACCCAGACATTTATTTTGAAGATCCTTACTTTTTGAAAAAAATTAAAGAGCGCATGGATGCTAAGCCTGAAATTGGCTTATCCAGTGTCCGTCTTTTAAATCCGGATGGATCAACGCAGGATATGCATCGTCTTCTCCCAAGCCTTTGGGATATTGCTCAGCGATTTATCTTTCAAAAACTTAAAATCTATAAACCCGAAACTCACCCCTACACCCTCATGTATGTTGATAAAACCAAAGATTTTATCTGCCCTAGTATCGGCGGATCGTTTATGGTTTTCCGCCGCGATCTCTTCGAGCAGCTCGGTGGATTTGATGAAGGTATCTTTCTCTATTTTGAAGATATTGATCTCTCACGTCGCTGTCACTTTGAAACGAACGGCACCAATACCGTCTTTGGAGAACTGACTGCTTATCATGCTTGGGGGCGCGCCGGTTATAAGAGTATGCATATATTTAAGATTCATATGCTCTCCACCGCTTATTATTTTCAAAAGTACGGTGTTTATTCAGATCACTTCATGAAAGAGACGAATGAAAGACTTTCTTAACAGCTTTGCACGCAGTGGGGCTGGAGTTGCTTTGTCAGCTCTCTTTGGCCTTATCCTCTTGCGTCTTGTCTCTGATCAACTTGGTGTAGAAGGGATTGCTGAATTTGGTATTTATCGCCAGTTTATCCAATTTTGTACTGTCTTTCTTTCTTGGGGCAACGGCTTTGCCGTCATCGAGACTTATTCAAAAGCGAAAGACAAACAATTTTTCACCACTCAAGTTTTTAAATACTTTCAGATCGCCGCCATTCTCCTATCCATAGTCATTCTTGTCTTTTCAAAGCCCATTACCCTGGCGCTTTTTGGTAGTATGAAACTCTTTGATCTCATCCTCTTCTCGCCTTTAGTTTTTCTCACACTCACGAACTACAGTTTTTTTAGATTTATTTTAGCAGCTAAGAAACATCTTCTAACCTCAGGATTACTACAAGCTTTACCTTTTGCTGTTATGATTGTGACTTTTCTCTTTGTGCCCCAGATGGGTGTGATGTTTCTCGTGAGCTATTCTGCTTCAGCTTTGATCAGTTTTTTTGTTTGGAAGCATTACTCGAGAGAAGAATTAAGACTAACTGAAAAATTTCAACGCCTCACTGATTTTGAGAAGACTTCGCTGGCCACTATTCTCACGGGTGCTATTGGGTTTCTGTGCCCCTTAATCGTTAAATCTTTGAGTGTTCATTTCCTGGGCCTTCAAGAGACGGGTGTGATTGAAGCAGAATTCAGCCTCGTGAGCTATCTCACCCTTGCCATCATTTCAGGTCTTGGGACTTACTATCTCGCTTCCGTTTCAGAAAAGCCCAATGATGTTCAATTTCGTGAAAGAATTTTCCTCTTCCTTGTGCCTTTAACAGCTTTGGCGCTCATTCTTCTTAACTCGCTCGATTTCATTTTTCTCAAGCTCTTATTCGGAGAGAAGATTGCGCAATACCAGGCAAGCCTTTCCATTTTCTCTGTCGCAGAAATGCTCCGTTGTATAAACTGGTTTTTTATTTTTACCATGATCGGCTTAAGCTATCGAAAAGAGTACATCCTCTTTGATAGCGTCTCTAATGCGCTTTATGTGATTCTCTCTTTTGTTCTACTTCAAAAATTTGCCAATAGAGAGGCCATTGAGTATGCCTATCTGGCCTTTCAGGGGATTTATCTCGTCTTGAATCTTCAATTTTGTTACAAAAAAAGATTGATCTCATCTAAACTAGCTTTAATGACATCATTCATGACCATTGCTCTTGTTGTTCTTAGCAGCTACCTCAAAGGGATGAATTATGGATAAGAATGAGTTAGAGAGCAAAGAGCTTAAAGCTGAATACCACCACTATCTGCTGAAACAAAGCTGGCGTGGAGATTTTTATCGTCAAGTATGGCTCTATCCCCGTATCAATTCACGCCTTAAGGGCAAAACTCTGGATATTGGTTGCGGGACAGGAAGTTTTCTAAGCTACAGAAAGAATACTGTAGGCATTGATGTCAATGAATTCAATGTCAATTACTGCAAAGAACTCGGATTTGAAGCCTATTTCGTTCCAGAAAAATGGCCATTTGAAGAAAATACTTTTGATAGTGCCATTATGGACAATGTCTTAGAACACATCAGCGAGCCCTCAGAGATCCTCAGAGAATCTCATCGTGTGTTAAAGAAAGATGGCTATCTTATGATAGGAGTCCCAGCTCCGGCTGGCTATAACTGGGATCATGACCACAAAGTTTTTTATAGTGAAAAAAAATTACGTGAAACAGTTGAGACTTTTGGATTCAAGCAGATTGAACATTTTCACATGCCTCTTAAATCAAAATTTCTTGAATTGAGGATGAAGCAGTATTGCTACTTTAGTGTCTTTGCAAAACTATAAGATATTTTTATAAATATACCTTTCAGCTCTCAGAACAAAAATATAATCATATTTTTTAATATCGATCATTTTTTCATCAAATGATGAAACGTGATACTCATCTACGACCCGAGACATTCCTGAAAGAGCGACGCTAAAGGACTCTCTGAATGAGTCACCAACAACTAAAATCGTTGGACCGGTGCTGGTAGAATTAAGAAATTTTCTTATACGATCTTTTTTTAAAACTCTTACGTTTACCTCCGGATTTTCAACCAAGACTTTATTATCTGCATATTCAAACTGACTCCCTATAAGTGAGTTTGACATAGCAACAAGATCAGCCTCTAAAGTTTTACCCAACTTGAATTGAACTTCATTAAAAAAAGGCAGATTCATCGCTTTCAAAACGACGTAAGCACCAATTGGTGTCCAGTGTGTGTCTCTAAAAAAGTAAATATATTTATCTTTTGAATTCAGCAGAATTTTTTCATTTGCCCTAATTGAGAAAAAATGATTTTGCAGTAACTTAGAATACATTTCTTCTGCCCTGTCTGCATAATTATATTGATGGATTATACCTCGAGCAAGAGGCCACTTTTCAGAATAGACTCTAATTTTAGATGGAATATCAAGATAATATGTTTTCGGATGGGTTAAAACGGCTTTGAGAACTTTATCATTCGGTTGATCAAGAGATTGCTCAAAGGAATCATAAAATATATCCCGAATTGGAAATCCATCTGATTGGGGACAGTAAAAAAGATATTTATCCTCTCCAATACAGATGGTAGAAATTTTTGATGGAGATAACTGTGAATAATATTTATATGAAAACTTCTTAAGATTATTTATGAAAGGTGACTTTTCATTGAAAAAAATTATGAAATCTTTTCTTTTGAGTGAAACGTTTTTATCTAAAACAAAAAACTCCCCTAAGCAGTAAAAAAATGGTGCATACAAAAGACAAAGGATTATCAATCTTATTTTCATTTTTAAAACCTAAAGTAGATAAACGGGCTTTGCCCTTGTATGGTTAAAACAGCAGAGCAAAAGAAAAATAGGACGACAAGAGTTAAGCTCTTTATCTTATTTGGTAAACGTGAAAAAAGATTATATGGCAGACCAGAAGAAACCAAAATACTTACAACTAATAAAAATAAAAATAAAACTGAAACTTCAACTGGCTTGAATGAGAAGCTAAACAATCTATAAATATATTCAAATGATTTTTTTAGATTGTCTGATCTAAAAAAGACCCAGCCAATCATTATCATTAACAATGAGTAAGAATGACCAAAGAATCTATTCTTTTCAAAAAAATGATTGAGGCCGAAGAATTTTTCGAAAGTAAGAAGCATACCATGAAAAACTCCCCAAATAACAAAATTCCAAGCAGCTCCATGCCAGAGTCCACACAGAAAGAAAACCGCAAACTGATTTATGTACGTTCTGTGAGTGCTGATTCGATTTCCTCCTAATGGAATATAGAGATAGTCTCTAAACCAAGTCGAAAGAGATATATGCCATCTCCTCCAAAAATCCTGTATGCTCGTTGCTATATACGGGTAGTTAAAATTTTCTAAAAACTTAAAACCAAAAATTCTGCCAAGGCCAATGGCCATGTCTGAATAACCAGAAAAGTCGAAATATATCTGAAGTGAATATGAGAGTATTCCTAACCAAGCCAAACTCGAATTCAGGCTTGTAGTACTTATACCAAAAGAAAAATCTGCATAGAATGCGACTTGATCAGCAATCAGAACCTTTTTTGAAAGTCCCAAAATAAATTTTTCAATTCCACCAATTACATCATAGTTCTTCTTTCTTATTTCATTATTTATATCAATATATCTGACGATTGGCCCAGCCACTAATTGTGGAAAAAAAGAAATATACATTAAAAATTCATGAAATGACTTAGAAGGCTTAATATCTTTGCGATAAACATCTATTGTGTAACTCATTGCCTGAAATACAAAAAAACTTATTCCGAGAGGGAGATGTATTTTAGGATCTCTAACATCTAAGAAGGATAAAACAAATCCTGCATACTTAAAGTATATAAGAATACCTAGATTTAAAATAATACAAATATTAATCATTATCTTTGGGTGCGAATAACTTACAATCCAATTTGCACAAAAATAATTAATTATTGTTGTTAAAAACAAAACATATAAATATATATTTTCGCCTAAAAAATAAAAATACAGACTCAATATTAATAAAACGATATTGAGTAATTTATTATTTTTATTAAAGACATTTACCAAAAGAAAGCATGTTGGTAGGAAAATAAATAAAAATTCAAGGCTAGAAAACACCATAATTATCAACCAAAATTTGTTATACCATTCTTTACAATCTGAAAGTGCTTAGTTTCTGTCACTTGTATTATTAAAGACAATACAGGATTCAAAATAATTAAGTAAGTGAAGCTATTTTTTAACCAAAACGGATTGACGCGCCCAAACCAATAATTGTCAGCCGACAATCGCTTACTATGTAGTCGAAAAGACTGTAGATATTGATTCAGAGCTTTGACTTATCAAAGATCGATTTCGTCATTTTTTCAATCTCAATATCACAAATTGAGAATGAAGCAATATTGCTATTTTAGTGTCTTTGCAAAACTATAAAAATTCTTCGAATGAATTTTAAAAATGAGTAAGTTGAGAAAAGAAAGTATTCAAAGAAAGAGATAAATTGATCTCTTTTAACTTTCAAGATGCACTTGAGTTCCCCTAATTCCATCAAAAAGATGTTACGAGATAACCCACTATGTCCAAAGTTCGGCTTTCCGTCTCCAGTTGTAACAAGACTCTTATTTAAGAGATAACAATCATAACTTTTGGAAATCCGAATCCACATATCTAGATCTTCTAAATGAGTCATTGATTCATCAAAGAGAATTTTTTCTAAGATAGAACGATGAACCAATACCGTAGGTGTGGGACAGAAGTTTTTAATCAGAAGTAACTTTAAAGGGAGTCGAACAAAATTGCCAAAACCAAAAATAAGAAAATGAGGAAACATTTCATTGTTTCTATTGCAAGAGACTAGTCCTGCCTCAGGTAAACTTTCAAGGATTCTCACTTGAGTGGCAATTTTCTCCGGCAACCACCAGTCATCAGCATCAAGAAATGCCACCATCTCTCCCGTGGCGTTTTTTATCCCAATATTTCTGGCACAAGAAGGCCCTGCATTTTTTTGATTAAAAAGCTTAATCTTTAGCTGGCTAGTACTTTTAATATTTTCCACCACACTCTGTGAATTATCCGTACTGCCATCATTGACGATAATCACTTCTTCAATCGGGTAAGTTTGCTTTGCGACAGAATCAACGGCTCGCTGAATTGAGTGAGCATTATTGAACATCGGTATCACGACAGAAATCTTCTTCTTTGGCTGCTCTTCAACGAGTTTAAAATAATTAAAAGTACTGTAACACTTCCTTGGACCCCAAAATTTTCGAAGGTAGGGAATCTTTAAAGATTTATCAAATATATAGCCCTTCTCTTCGAATGTTTTTTTGAGAACAGGAAACTCCTTACTCTCAAACATTTTTAAAAGCACAACCGAACCCGGACTAGAGATTCGCAAAATTTCATTCATCAAAATTTCAATATTTCCAGATCCATTAGAGCAATTGATATAAAAGCTATCAAAATCACCAGGTTTAAATGGCAGTGGGGTTTCAGGCGTTTCAAGAATTCTCTCGATAAGTCGAGATTCGATCGAGATGATTTTAGGATTAATATATTCCAAGTAAAGGACACGTCCTCTAAGATTGCTGTGAAGAAATGGAAGCTCTAGAATCTTCTTTCGTCTCATTTTGAAAGATACCACTCCACAGTTTTTTGAATACCTGTCTCAAAATTTTCATCCGCCAGCCAGCCGAGCTCTTTTTCAATTTTTGAGGCATCAATGGCGTAGCGCTTATCATGTCCCGGTCGATCGGCGACGAAAGTGATAAATTGAGTATAAGATCCCGACTTGAGTGGCTTTAGGCGATCTAAAATCCCGCAGATATGCTTCACGATAAATATGTTCTCTCTCTCATTCTTTCCACCAATATTATACGTCTCCCCAGACTTTCCTTCTTTAAAGACCTTAGCGATCCCGGTGCAATGATCGAGCACATAAAGCCAATCACGGACATTTTTTCCATCGCCATAGACTGGAATCGGCTGACCACTCAAAGCTTTACGAATAATTGTGGGAATGAGTTTTTCATTATGCTGCTTCGGCCCATAGTTATTTGAACAATTCGTGGTCACAACGTTCATGCCATAAGTGTGAAAATAACTTCTCACAATCATATCAGAGCTCGCTTTAGAGGCACTGTAGGGTGAATTAGGAGCGTAGGGAGTCTCTTCCGTAAAGAGCCCTGTAGCCCCAAGACTTCCATAGACTTCATCCGTTGAAATATGGTGAAAGCGTGCATGCGTATAGCCGGCTTTAACCGTAAAGGGCTTCTCCATCCAAGTCATACGGGCCACATCTAAAAGCGTAAAGGTCCCCGTCACATTGGTGCGAATGAACTCTCCAGGGCCTGTGATGGAATTATCCACATGAGATTCAGCAGCAAAATGAATGACACCTTGTATGTTATTTTTTGAGAAAATGGATTCAACCAAGGGACGGTCACAAATATCGCCTTTGATAAATTGATAGCGAGGATGAGATTCAACTTCTTTTAAATTAGTTAAATCACCTGCGTAAGTCATGAGATCAAGGTTAATCAGCTTCACATGAGGATTTGATTCCAAATAATAAGGAATAAAATTTGAGCCAATGAAGCCAGCTCCACCTGTGATTAGGATAGTTGTTGAAGACATTTCTCTAAACTCTCTGTCCAATGGGGAATATTAATATTTAAAGCCTTCTTGATCTTACTTTTATCAAGAACACTATAGTGAGGACGTTTAGCGGGAGCGGGATAAGCTTCTGTGAGGATCGGATTCACTTTGGCTTTAAATTTTTTAAGTCTTTTGAGCTCAACAACGACATCATAGCGTGAGGAGACCCCTTCATTTGAATAATGAAAAATCCCCTTAAGCTCTCGGGCTTTCAAAGCAGCATCGGCTAAATCCGAAGCCCAGGTGAGTGTTCCAACTTGGTCAAAAACCACATTTAACTCTTCTCTCTCGCGGCCTGCTTTGAGAAGTGTCTTCACGAAATTATTGCCGAATTGCGAGTGTACCCATGAGGTTCTGATGACTAAATTATTAGGATTTTCATCCATCACTCTTTTTTCACCCTCAAGCTTCGTTTGACCGTAATAATTTAAAGGCTCAGCTTTTTGATCTTCGCTGTAAGGAGCAGAGCATTTCCCATCAAAGACATAATCAGTGGAAAAATGAATGAGTTTAAATTTATTTTTTAAAGAGTAGCGAGAAAAAAGCCCAGGAACTTCAGCATTGATTTTAAAGGCCAATTCTTTTTCTTTCTCAGCTAAATCGACCTGGTTATAAGCCGCACAATTAATGAGGATTGAAATTTTTGTAGACTTGAGAATCTCTTCCACTTGATTAAGGTTTGAGAGATCAAGTGATTCGCGATTGAGAAAATGGGCATCCGGCAGATGTCTTTTAAGTTCATTCCCTAGTTGTCCATTAGCACCTGTCACGTAAATCATAAGTGGCTCTTGATGTCTTTAAAGAGAGGATTCTTTTTATCCTTCTCTGATAAAATCAAATCTTTTTCTGGTACTAGCCAATTGATGCCAAGATCAGGGTCATTATACAAAAGACCAGATTCCGCAGAGGGATTATAAAAATTGTCGCACTTATAGCTAAACAAAGCGGTAGGACTTAAGACCACAAATCCATGAGCAAACCCACGTGGGATGATCATCATCTTTTTATTTTCACTTGAGAGCTCAATGGAGAAAACCTTACCAAAAGTAGGCTCATGCAACCTTAGATCTACGACAACGTCCAAGACCTTCCCTTCAAGCACTCTCACTAGCTTCGCTTGAGCGGCTTCACCTCTTTGAAAATGAAGGCCACGAAGAGTTCCATAAGAAGAGAAAGATTCATTATCCTGAACAAACTGATAGTTTAAACCTAAATCCGCATAAGTTTTTTGGTTATAAGACTCAAAGAAATATCCTCGTGAATCCCCAAACACTTTAGGCTCTAGAACGATTAAATCTTTAAAAGGGGTTGGAGTGAATTTCATTTTTTCTTTATCAAATTAAGAAGATATTGACCGTACTGATTCTTCGCCATGGGAAGTGCCACTTCTTCAACCTGGCTTGCCGTCATCCAGCCCTTATTAAAGGCAATCTCCTCAAGACAAGCGACCTTTAAGCCTTGGCGATGCTCAATGGTGGAAATGAAGTTCGAAGCTTCAAGAAGACTTTCATGCGTTCCTGTATCAAGCCACGCAAAGCCGCGCCCCATCACTTCAAGACTTAACTGACCCCGCTCAAGATAGACTTTATTTACATCTGTTATTTCAAGCTCACCTCTTGGAGAAGGCTTGAGATTTTTTGCGATCTCAACAACCTGATTGTCATAGAAATAAAGACCTGTTACTGCATAATTGGATTTTGGATTTTTAGGTTTCTCTTCAATAGAAATCACTTTGCCTGTGGCCTTATCCATTTCGGCAACCCCATAGCGTTCAGGATCAGCGACGTAATAACCAAAGACAGTTGCACCCTTATCGAGCTTCACTGAACGCTCAAGCATGCCCGAGAATCCATAACCGTAAAAAATGTTGTCACCTAGAATGAGGCAACAGCTGTCTTTGCCAATAAATTTTTCACCGATGGTAAAGGCTTGTGCCAGGCCCTTGGGCTCAGGTTGGATTTCATAACTTAAACGAATGCCTAGGTGTGAGCCGTCTTTAAGGAGGTTTTTAAAAAGGATTTGATCGTGAGGAGTGGTAATAATGAGAATGTCACGAATGCCTGCCAGCATAAGAGTCGAGAGCGGGTAATATATCATGGGCTTATCAAAAACCGGCATCAGCTGTTTTGTGACTGAGATGGTAGCGGGAAAGAGCCTAGTGCCTGAGCCGCCAGCGAGAATGATGCCTTTCATAGAGGAAATCCTTATTTATTTAGAATAAAGATACTTCTTTCGACGGTAAGTTAAAATAACGTTTTGGAGTCCAATTTTGATCAAAATAACTCTAAGCGTTGTTCTGAAAAAAGCAAAACTTAATTTGAGCCATGTTTTGAAATTGAAATCTTTGTTTTTAAGAACGACTTTATATTTTTCACTAATCCCTAAGAAGGGCCTACTAGAAGAAATGCCGCGCCCGTCCATCCTAACAACTGCACGCGGGATGTAATGGCCATTCGCTCCTGACTTTATAAGCCTATAAGCAAAATCTAGATCCATAGCGGATTTGAATTGAAGGTCAAATCCACCAATTCTCTCAATTATTTCTTTTCTTACAATGAGAGTGGGATGCATAAAGGGCATATTGGGCAAAGTATCTTTGGGCTTAAGAGTCAGACTTCCTGCAATTGAATCAATAAACTCAATGTCAGCATGAACATAACCAACATCAGGTTTGCTCTGAAATATCTCAAGGGCTTCAGAATAGTAGCTTTGATCAATAAGCACATCACCGCTATTAAGAAAACCAACTGCAAGACCTGAGGCGAGCGAGAGACCCTTATTAAAGGCATCAGAAATTCCATGATCCTTTTCTGAAATAAATTTTCCAGAAAATGTTTTTAAAAAACCAGTTGTTTCTTGGGAACTTCCGCCATTGACAACGATATGTTCAATGTATGGGATTCTCTCAACACTCTTAATGGTGTTAATTAATTCAGAATGATTATTGAATGTAATGCTTACAATGCTGATCAATGGTTTTACCTAAATGAATTAATTATTTCGCACACTTTAAAAATTTCTTCTGTCGTATGGAAGAAAGAAATAGGCAAACTCAAAGTCGTCTGATGGATCATTTCGGATATAGGAAAACTCTCTCCAAGCTGAGCATTTCGCATAGCTTTTTGTAAATGCGGAGCGACTGGATAGTGAATCTCTGTCTTCACCCCCCTCTCAAGTAAATACTCTTTCAACTCATCCCTTCTAGAGTGTCGAATGTTATAAATATGAAAGACATCTTGATAGCCCTCTTGTTTGATAGGCTTTATGACATGCTCTTTTAAATTCTCATGATAAGTTTTAGCGAGGTTTATTTTGTGCTGATTAATTTGGTCCAGAGATTTTAATTTAATATCAAGAAATCCTGCCTGAACTTCATCTAATCTCGAATTATAACCAATCACTTCATTGTAGTATTTTTTCTCTGAGCCATAGTTCCTTAAGACTCTAATCGCTTGGGCAAAACTCGGATCATTCGTTGTGATCGCCCCTGCATCACCTAGCGCACCTAAATTCTTTGTCGGATAAAAACTGAAAGCGCCAAAATCTCCAAACGTTCCAACTTTTTGGCCATTAATACTTGCCCCATGGGCCTGAGCGCAGTCTTCAATAATTTTCAGATTATACTCTTGAGCAATTTTATTAATCTCACTCATCTCGCAAGCTTTGCCATAGAGATGAACGACCATGATCACTCGAGAGTGAGAAGTGATCTTCTTTCTGATCTCATCGGGGTTAATATTATAAGTTTCAAGCCTAGGCTCTACTAAAACAGGCTTTAGACCCAGCTGCATAATGGCTAAAATAGTCGCAATATAAGTATTTGAAGGAACCAAGACTTCAGACTCAGAGGGAAGATTTAAAGCCTTTAGACTCAGGAGCAACGCATCAAGACCTGACGCAACTCCTACGCAATGCCCCGAGCCGCAAAAACGTGCAAAATTCTCTTCAAAACTTAGAACATTTTTTCCAAGCACGTACCAACCCGAATCTAAGGTTTGAGAGAAACTTTTTTTAAAGTCTTCAAAAAAGGGGGCATTGAGTTTAGAGAGATTCTCATAATCAATCATGATTCTTCTCGGCAATATAATCGTCTTTATCAAAATGTTCTGAAGCAATCACCAAGAGTACACAGTCTTTAGAGAATTTATCCATCGTATGCCAATCAGAGGGATCAAGAATGAGACACTTTGAAGGGTCATCTAACAAATACACTTCTTCCTTAGTGCCCGAATCAACAAAAATTTCACAACTTCCACTTGGGCAAAGAAGTGCCTGGAAAGTCTTTATATGACGGTGCCCACCTCTTTTGGTAGTTGCGCCATGAATAAAATAGACTCTCTTCATTTCGAAAGGGAGAATTTTATCGATCGCGACTAGTGAGCCTCGATAATCACTAAAACTCTGAAGTTGAATGAGATTTGCCATAGAGAGATATTGTTTCTTCTTAAAAATTTAACTAATGTTCCTCTTAATTATATGAGAAAACTTTTATTCGTCTGTCTATCTCTTTATGTCCTAGCGATGATGGCCAATGCATTTAATGCAGTCCCAGTTGCTGATGATTTCTGTAATGTCATTTACTCCCATCGATTCGGTGAGTTAAATTATGCAATTCACCTTTATAAGACTTGGACAGGGCGCTTCCTAACATCTGCCATAATCAGTTTTTTTGCATTGGTGATACCCCTCACTCACCTCAATCTTATAAGTATGTTCCTGGTCTTGGTCTTTATGCTCTTCACTTTCAAGTTATCAAAACTCATCACTCAAGAGAAGTATTTCGCCTTCAGCTTGATGTCTACAGCTCTCTGGCTCACCTATCGTAACGTTTTAAGTCGAATTGTTATTTGGTTCACGGGTGGAGTCGTTTATATTTTAAGCTACCTTCTCATACCTTACTTCCTTTCAGAATTTATCAAATGCTATGAAGGCAAAAAAATTTCTGCTCGATTGATATTTTTTATTCTCATCCTATCAAATTCTATTGAGACAGTGCCTCCTGCCCTCATTTTTTTCATGGCTTCTTATACATTCTTAAAAGGGGACTTTTTCAAAAAAGAACATTTTAAATATTTATTTATCCTCTCTCTGATCGTTACTTCATTTTCAATTCCTTTATTTTTGGCACCAGGAAATTTTGCGAGGGCTCAAAGCGTTAAAGCCATTTCATTTAACTTTTTCAATCTTTTTGAATCCTATTTAAATGTGGCCTTAACATTTTTAGACTCTTCAAAAAACCTCAACCTGGTTTCAATTTTACTTGGAGTCATCTCTTCTATTTTTCTCTCTCAATCCTCAAGGAGTTATCGCCGGGTCATTGGAGTAAGTTTAATTGTCAGTGCAATTGCTTCAGGTCTTCCCATGGGCTTTGCTCAGGGCTTTAATGGCTCAAGGCCAGCCTCGTTATTCGTCTTACTGTCTAGTTTTGGCTTGTTTGCTATGTTCTCTAGTATCAGAATTTCTTACCCTATTAATAAATATAAAACTCACACTGCTGCTATCTTTATATTCATCACCACATTATTCGTTGGGTCTGATTTTTACAGAGGCTTAAAACTTAGGGATCACTTCTTGAATCGAGACGAAGAGCTGAGGCTTGCAGGAAAAATGAACCAAGCAGAAATTGTGAATGTTGCTCCCTTTAAGGATAAAACGCCTAGAAGCCTTAATAGTCACGAAATCTCGACAGATGAGAAAGACTGGAAAAACTACTGTGTCGCTGAGTTTTATAAATTAAAGGGAGTTAAAGTTCTTTCTCAATAATGTATTGCGGTCTATTTCTTACGATATCAAGACATCGCCAAACGTATTCTCCAATCACTCCTAGAGCGATCATCTGGAAAGCAGAGATGGCTAATATTGTCACCATCGTAGCCGTCCAACCCTCAATTTGGATCTTTCCAGAAATTTTTGAATAAAGAATAAATAGCAAATAAATCAAAGAAATTAATCCCAACAATATCCCACTAACAGAAATCGCCCTAATGGGAAAATAGGTAAAAGACACAAATGAATCAATAAAGAGCTTAAGCTTTTTTGAAAAGGTCCAACGTGATTTCCCATGCTCTCTTTTTCTTCTCTCATAAGGAATCGTTACATAGGAATATCCAAGCCAAGGGAGCAAGTAGAGAGTATTGGTGTTTCTCTCATTCATTTTTAATACGTGATCACGCAATTCTCTGTCGAACATGACAAAATCAAAACCACCTTTTGGGACTCCGGGAATGGCCATTTTTTGAATTAAGAGATGGTAGAGAGTAGAAAATATATTATTAAAAAAACCATCACTTCGTTTTATTCTAGCGGCGAGCACAAGCTTGCTGCCCCGCTTCCAGTGAGAATACATTTGAGAAATAAGTTCTGGTGGATCCTGGAGATCGGCAGAAATCACAGTAAGGCAATCGCCTTTGGCGTGACTCATACCAGCTAAAATAGCGGTATAGGAGCCGACGTTTTTCACTAGTTTTAAGACTTTGACTTGATGAGGGTGAGCAACTTTTAGTAATTCTAATTCCTTAAAAGTTTGATCCTTTGAGCCGTCATCAACAAAGACAACCTCAAATTCACAATCCAAACAGTTTAATACATTACTAATTTCTCTAAATGTCGACGCCACATTTTCTTGATTATAATAACAAGGAATAATGACTGACACTAAGCTCAAGAAATACCTCTTCTATAGTGAAAAAAAGTAATTGATAATGCCTCATTATGATTCACCCACTTTCTGATGTACAGACATCAAACATTGGTGCCGGCACCCGCATTTGGCAATATGTTGTCATTCTTCCTGGTGCCAAAATTGGTAAAAATTGCAATATCTGCTCTCACTGCTTTATTGAAAACGATGTCGTCATTGGGGATAATGTGACGATTAAAAACAACGTCTCGATTTATGACGGGATTGTTATCGAAGATAACGTCTTTATTGGGCCCTCAGCTAGTTTTACCAATGATAAATATCCAAAATCCCAAAATCATCTTTCTAAATATCCCAAAACAATTATAAGAAAAGGTGCCTCGATCGGCGCGAATGCTACCATTTTACCCGGAATTGAAATAGGATCGAACTCCTTAATTGGAGCTGGGGCTGTTGTTACAAAAAATACATCTAAAGAATCAACTGTAGTTGGTAATCCAGGAAAGCCTCAACTTTAAAAAATTAAATGCCGTAGCAACTCTTTTTTATCTTAAATAAATTTAAGATTTCATTTAATTAGCCTTTTGCCCAAACTTGCACTCTCTACACAAAAGATATTACCTTCGCAAGGTAAACTTGGCAGTTTTCACAAGTTAAACATATGACACTTATTATAAATCCAATTAAAGATTTTCTCGCGACATATAAAAGATACAATCTTTCTAATGATCTTTGTACTCGTTTAATTTAATATCTGCGAATGAAAAACCTAGAGCAAATTCATCACGGAAACCAGCTATTAGCCATAATAATTCGAAGTGAACATTCAGCCTCAGGGGTTGAATTTTATACTCCTAATGAATTCTCTCAACAAATAGCCGCAATGGGTCATCCCGCAAAAAAAATTATACCACCTCATGTGCATAATTCGGTTCCCAGAGAAGTTCAATTAACTAAAGAAGTTCTAATAATTAAAAGCGGTAAATTAAGAGTCGATTTTTACGATGACTCGCAAGTTTATTTAGAATCTCGAATATTGAATGCTGGAGATGTAATTTTACTAGCTCAGGGTGGACATGGATTTGAAGTATTAGAAGATTTACAAATGATTGAAGTTAAACAAGGGCCTTATGCTGGTGAAAAAGACAAAATAAGATTCGAACCTGTTAATTCTTCAAGTTTAAAAATTAAGGCATAAGAATGATTCCGGTAAATGAGCCTCTGCTCAATGGTAACGAAAAGAAATATCTCAACGAATGCATTGATACAGGATGGATCTCTTCAGAAGGGCCATTTATCAAAAAATTCGAAGATACAATGGCAAATTATACTGGGCGGAAACATGCAATTGCTGTTTCCAATGGTTCAGTTGCTTTAGATGCTGCAGTAGTATCCATGGGAGTCAAACCAGGTGATGAAGTCATCTTGCCTACTTTTACTATCATTTCATGCGCAGCTGCTATTGTTCGCGCGGGTGCCATTCCTGTCGTAGTTGATTGCGATCCCAACACTTACAATATTGATGTTTCTCAAATAGAAAAAAAAATCACTAACAAAACCAAAGCCATCATGGTTGTTCATATTTATGGACTTCCCTGTGATATGGATCCCATACTCGCAGTTGCAAAGAAATATAATCTAAAAATTATCGAAGATGCCGCTGAGATGCACGGCCAAACCTACAAAGATAAGAAGTGTGGAAGTTTTGGAGACATCTCGACCTTTAGTTTTTATCCAAACAAACACATTACAACTGGTGAGGGAGGTATGATCCTCACTGACGATGATCAAGTCGCAATCCACTGCAGATCACTCCGCAATCTTTGCTTCAAACCTGAGAAACGTTTTGTACATGATGAACTTGGCTGGAATTTTAGAATGACAAATCTTCAAGCTGCCTTAGGGGTTGCACAACTTGAAAGAATAAATGAGTTTGTTGAAAAAAAGCGTTGGATGGGAAAACTCTATAATGAGAAATTAAAAGATATTAGTGCTTTTCAATTAGCCATTCCTGAAACTGATTATGCCAAAAACATCTACTGGGTTTTTCCAATTGTTCTAAAATCAGACTTCAAACACGACGCTGAATCCTTCTGTAAACTTCTTGGCGCAAAAGGCATTGGGACTCGTCCATTTTTTTGGAACATGCATGAACAACCGGTTCTACTTAAAAATGGTCTTTTTAAAAATGAAAAACTTCCTCATGCAGAAAATATAGCAAGACGTGGTTTCTACATCCCAAGCGGATTAGCAATAACGGAAAAGCAAATTGATGAAGTTGTCATGACTTTAAGAGATCTCATATGAGCGGCGTATTTTTAGACTATGCCAAATATTATGATGCTCTCTATAAAGACAAAGATTACAAGGGTGAAGCCGAGTTTATTACCCACCTCATTCATAAATATGCCCCCAATGCCAAATCCATTTTGAACATTGGCTGCGGTACGGGTCAGCACGATGTTTTTTTAGCCGAAAAAGGTTTTCATATCACTGGTGTGGATCGATCAGAACACATGATTGAAATTGCTAAACATAACAACAAGTCACCTCATTGCAAATTTCTCGTCGGAGACGGAGTTCAACTTGATTTAGCTGAAGAATTTGATGTTGTTATTTCTCTTTTTCACGTTCTAAGTTATCAAACACTGAATCAAGACGTAATTGACTTCCTTAAGACAGCAAAACACAATCTCAAGGTGGGTGGTGTCTGCATCATTGATTATTGGTATGGCCCAGCAGTTCTTAGTATTAAGCCTGAAAAAAGAACTAAACAATTTTCTACCGAAGAAATTTCAGTTACTCGTAATGCCAGCACGACTCTAGACTATGCTGCCAACGTAGCGACTGTTAACTTTGATATTGAGATAAAAAACATAGCCGATCAAAAGACCAGCCAACTGCACGAGAAACATCCGATGAGATATTTCTTTTCTCCCGAAATAAAACTTTTTGCGGAAGTAGCTGGTTTACAACAAATTCATCACGCAGCATGGATGCAAAAAGATGTGGTGCCATCTGATAACTCATGGGCCGTTTACAGCATTTTGAAAAAATGAAAAGCATTTCTCTATATCTCAGTTGCGATCCAACGTGGGGTGGAACGTTTCAATATTCTTTGAGCTTGCTTCAATCCTTAAGAGAATTAGAGAAGAAAAACTTAATCACACTAACTGTAATTATTGAGAATGATTCCTGGAACAGGATGCTTCAAACAGAGGGTGTCAAGAAAGCAATTGTCGTAAAAAATAATCTATTTTTCAAAGGTCTTTTTAAAATTTGGAGGACTCTCAAGCTTCCTTTAAACATTTGGCAATACCTTGGTGATTACTTCCATCCCATTGCATCTGTAATAAGAAAAACAAACAGTGACCTTTGCTTCTTCCCTTCTCAAGATAGTATGAGTTATTTCGGAACATATCGTTCAGTTACTACTATTCACGATCTCATGCATAGATATGAGAGGCGTTTTCCCGAAGTTGGAAATCCAAAGGAGTATAATTTTAGAGAGTATCACTACAAAAATATTTGCAAATACTCCTACCAAATCATGGTTGACTCAAGCGTGGGCAAAGATCAAGTTTGCGAATCTTATGGCCATATATATGCGCCAAAAACAGTGATAATACCCTATATTATACCTGACTATCTTTTAGGAAAAAAACCCGACTATAGCATCTTTGACCGTTTCAATATTCCTCCCAAATTTTTCTTTTACCCTGCTCAGTTTTGGATGCACAAGAACCACACAAAATTAATCGAAGCATTTTCTGTCGTAAAAAAAATAATTCCAGATGTTGCTCTCGTACTAACCGGTGGGAAAAAAAATGGGTACGATGATACCTTAAAACTAGTTGAAAACCTTGATCTACGTGATTCTGTTATTTTCCCCGGTTATGTTTCAGAAGAAGAGATTATTGCTTTATATAAGAGCACTAAAGCGTTAGTCATGCCGACATTTTTTGGCCCAACCAACATCCCACCACTAGAAGCTTTATCCCTTGGCGCCCCAGTGATTTATTCTCGTATCTATGCTTATAAAGAATTTTTGGGGGAGAATGCACTGTTCGTTGATCCAAATAATGAATCAGAAATTGCGGAAGCTATGATTAAAGTTCTTAAAGGCGACAATCCAGCTTCCACCTACAACAGTCTTTCCCAAAAAAATATTTTCCAGGAAAGGCTGAAGGGAATAATTTTTTAATTTTACGCTTCCCAACCAATTACATTTGCCCAGGAATCCAGGTAGCGATAGTTGACAAGTGCGACCTGCCTAATAGGTTTTTGTGAATTAGTAAAATTCCCTCTTCTATGAAACCCCATCGTGTTAAAAATAATAACTGAACCAGATTTTCCTTCCATTGATTTTTCATCGATGTTCAGCGTTTTTAAATCATCTTCAGAAAGGACTTCAGGTTTAATATCGCCTTTAAAATGTTTTACATAATACTTAATAGACATCTTGTATTCGATCCAAAGGCGTTTCAAGCTAAATTTATGAGAACCTGGAGCATAAATAAAAGCCCCATTGGAAGCATCTGTATCAGTAACGTAAACAAATACTTTAAACGATGGATAGGCTACATCACAATGCAAGCGGTCCTGTCCATCCACCTGCTCTTTCCCAAGATCACTCAATTTGCATAAATATTCTAAATAGCTAACTTCTGGATTAAGGCGTAATTTTCTTCCTGACGCCTTCCCAATTATATTTTGCAGTTTCACATTTTTTATAAAGAGTTTTTCCGCTACCTCAGACTGAAGTGGCTATGTCCAAGGCTTGACGGCATTTGTGCCGAGAATTAAACCTTCTTTAAATTCAGGAAAATGCCTAATAAAAAAAGGACTTTTGGTTTGAAAGTCCCTCCGAAGAGCAGCAATTTCTTCTGGTGTATAAAAATCAGGAATAATTATAACACCGTTTATATTCAATTCATCTACAATAGGCCTTTCCGATAACTTTATCCCTCTGTAGGCCATGGACCTTATTTTCCAAGTTATATGATGAAAAGTTACTAGAAAAGGGTGTAGTCCAAGAAAATTTAACACAATTCCACCGGTATATTTTCTTGGTGCCGTCCGATGAAAATTTTTTATAAACAAAATGCGCTCTACCATTTCATCTACTTTTTTTAGAGCGACAGGATCTTTATCCATTTTCTTGATGTTATCCAAGAAAGGACCAAACACGGGAACATATTTTACAAAAGGAAATTTATCGTAGTAAAAAATAATTTTTTCTCTTTTTCCCACAATCACTTCCTTTTTAGGCAATAAATAATCTCTGTTCCTTCAACACTATCCGCCATCAATTCCTTATCAATCTTTGAGTTTTCAGACAAAACACTCACAAACTCTGACATGCCTCTCAGTGATATTGACGGCGAAGTCTGCTGTCCATACTTCATCCACCCACCCAAATCATCCAAGAAGTCAGAGCAATATCCTATTTTTGATATTTCAAAATCAGCATGCTTACTAAAATAGTGCGTAAGCCATGTCTCAGAAAAGACAAAGGTATGGAATGGAGGACAAGCTGAGTAGAAATCTAATGCCTTACAGAGGGAAGAATCAAAGTTAGGAGTACTAAAAACAAACATTCCACCGCGAACCAACGCACGCGCAATGTTTTGAAATACAAATTCCAATCTCTCAGGGTGAATATGTTCTATGACCTCCCACATCGTAATTAAATCGAACTGAGAATCCCCAATAGAAGACGAAGTAAAATCGAGAGCCCTAGTTTGAATTCCCATTTTTTCCAATTCTGGATATTGCTTTATTTCAAAATCGCTATGAGTGACGTCCCAAGCAGGATATTTCTTTTTCAAAAATTGGCTAAATTTTCCAATTCCACCACCCATATCTAGAGATTTACTTTTTTCTGGTAATTTAAGCTTTTCCAAAAAATTCCCTCTCTGACTTTTTTCATCATAAGGGAAATTTAAACTTGCAGCAAAATCTTGACGGTCAAACTCATCATAAATCCGGGGAATATCTTCACGCTTAGGACAAGGATTTAAATAAATAACTTCACACTGAAGACAACGCGTATAAAAAGATGAGTTTTTTGTAATGAATCCCAGGAAGGGTTGCGAATCTTGCTGGTAAAGCTTTTGAACATTCTTACACCGACAAACAGGACAGTGATCAAAATATTCAATCTCAATGTCTTCGCCATATGAAATGACCAATTCAAAAATTTCTTTTGACTCTAGTTTCGAGGCAAATTGCTCGACACTATATGTATGAAGATCTTTAATCTTGCCTAGAAGACGAAGAAAAACCTTGAGTCGCTTATACTTAAAAATATTAATCTGAAGATTGAATCTCGCCTGCTGGCCTGAATAGTACGTTTTAGGCAAATCAGCTTCGCCGCCAGTTTTAAATATATCAACAAAACCGGTTCCTGGTACAAGTCCCTCTACTTGTAAACGCGTCCAATCAAAAGCAGAGTATTGCTTAAGAACGTTCAAAATTTCATCATAATCAGAAAATGGATTTATCATATCAGAGAAAAGATAAATTCCAGATATCTTTAATGAGTTCTTATCAGGGAACTCCGAGCAAAAAGCTATTTCAATTTGATATTTTTGAGCACGCATTTCCATAAAACGCTGGATCGGCTTGGCGGAATCTTTAAAACTTAGGCGAGAGTTCATTTTTACAATATGTCTGATTTGCAAAGTTCAGCTCCTTTGTGCTTTAGTTTAGATTGTTAAAAAGTTAAAATATTCCTAAATAAAGCAACTGTGGAAAACATCAATGTCTTTAATGAAAAGATCTATCGGATTTTTTAAAAAAATTATCCAAGAAGTTATATATCGCCTTCACGGTGCAAAGTCATCTGAGGTTTTGTCAGGACCAGAAAACGCGTTTCTAAAGGAAAATTTCACAAAATGGAAGAACAGCAAGCCAGCCAGGTCAAAAGGTTATGTTCTTGTTGAAGGCATTCTTGCTGATTATGGCCCAAACTATTTATATCGCACTGGTTTAATTTGCCAGGCCATTAAAAGCAAGCACCCAGACTTGATTCCCGTGGTGCTTTATGACGAGATGCTTCACACACACAAAAAATCTATCGCCCTCTATGAATCATTTGGGATTACCAACCACTATTCACTTGCTGGCAATCTTATTAATCAACTCTATCGCCTATATGTTGCCATCATCTCAAAACAGATTCTCGACAATTGCCGTACCGGTGAAGATCTTCTCAAGTTGAAATTTGCAGGAATTCATATTGGAGATCTTGTGTATGATTCGATCACTTCATCTCTAAAAAAAGATAAAACGATTGATCTTATACAAGAAGATATGAAGAGCTTTATAAAAAGAGCCATTTATGACGTCCTCGTCTATAAACGCTTGCTTAAAAGGCTTAGGCCTGAATTTCTCATCTCCACTCATCCCTGCTATGTCATTTATGGCACCCTATGCCGAGTAGCCCTAGAAAACAATACTCGTGTCATTCTCACGACTGACATTGAAGTTGTAGAGCTTAAGAAAAATTCAAATCCAGAAGTTTGCTTTACACCGGTGTACCATGAATTCGTTGGAAATTTTGTAAAAAACAAAGTTTCAACTTTAAAGGAAAAAGAAAAGACAATTTCTGAAAGCAAGAAATATCTCGAAACTCGGCTCATGGGAAATATTGATCAAGTTGACGTTCAGCTCGCCTATGCTTCTAAAGAACACTATTCAGAACAAATTCTTCGACAAACACTCAATTTAACAGAAAACAAACCCATCGTTTTTATCTTTGCCCACATCATTGCTGATGCCCCACACTGCTCTCATTTCTTATTGTTTCAAGACTATTATGTATGGATCAAACAAACGATAGAGATTTGTAAGTCCATTCCCGATGTTTATTGGCTTGTAAAACCTCACCCCGCGGCCAAAGCTTACCTCGAAGAAGGTATTGTTGAATCACTTGTTGAAAAAGCCCAGTGTGAGCACATTAAAATAGTTCCCTCTGACTATAATACAAACTCTGCTTTTAAATATGCTCACTCACTCATAACAATTAACGGTACGGCTGGACTTGAATTTTCATGTTTTGGTGTACCTGTTGTCCTTGCAGGAAGACCGTTCTACTCTGATCTTGGCTTTACGATTCAACCTGAAAATTTAGAAGAATATAAATCAGTTCTTTGTAATATCAAAAATTTAAAAAAACTTGATTTGTACCAAATTGAAAAAGCCCTTCTCACATTAGAAGCGTTCAGGTCATATTCGATCACTGACAATGTTGTTTTAACTTCTGACTTACTTATGAAAATCTGGGGTTATAAAGAAAGAGATATTGAATTCGTGTTTCGCGAAATGACGAGCAATCTAAAAAATATTGACCCAAAAACAGAACCGCAATACCTAAGAGCACTTCAAATCATTTGACTAATGTGCTGTCCACCCACCATCAATCAACAAATTTTGTCCTGTGATGTAAGAAGCAGCATTGCTTGAAAGAAATAAAACACTCCCAGCTATTTCTTGTTTTTTTGCCATTCTTCTCATTGGGGTCAAAGCACTATACCGCTTAACGAACACGGAATCCTGGTTATCAAATACTCCCCCAGGACTCACGCAATTTACTCTTAAATTGAACGGCCCGTAATATGTAGCAAAATATTTCGAAAGATTAATAATACCAGCCTTGATTGCCGAATAGGCGACCGGATTATTGATTGAAAGCCCTTCATAAATATTAAAATTAGGCCCAACAACTCCGTAGATACTTGAAAAATTTACCAAGGATCCTTCGCCTTGAACCTTCATTCTTTCAAGCACCGCCCTTGAAGTCAGATAGTATCCTCCAAGATGAATTTCTGTATTTTTGTTAAACCACTCAGGTCCAGACTCCTCAACACTCTTGTTCCAGTCGGAAGTTCTTGGGTAGGCACAATTGACCCAAGAATCAATACGTCCAAATTTCTTGAAAATGTTGTCTAACGCTGTCGAAACTGAATGCTCTGAATTGATATCCATCTGTAGACAAAGAACATCTGTGTTCTCATGTCTAATTTTATTAATGTCAATGGCCACAACTTTTGCATTGTACTCAATAAAACATTGAACAAGCTCTTTGCCAATGAGCCCACCTGCACCACAAACGACGACAACTTTATCTTTGAAATCAAATAACTCTTTATACATATTATAAGTTCCAATGTGCGAGTTTAGTGCCAGAATCTTCAATTGATTTTCTAGCATCAATTAGACCATTAACCATGAAATTAAAAATATTTGCCGTATTTGAAGCCGATATGTAGGGAACCTTTAGACTCTCCGAGAGATGAATAAACTTACCAACACCTCCAGATGCAACAATCGGTATTGTTAATATTTTTGAGGCTATTTCATAGGCTTCTAAATCATATCCCTGCCCCGTTCCATCTTTCTCAATAGAGGTGAGAAGCAGTTCTCCTACTCCAAGCGAATTAACAAAACTAAGACCTTCTTCAAACTTAAAATCAATGACTTCTTTGCCATTATTAATTTGAATAATTCGGTCGTCTCCTTTACGCAGAAAATCAACGGCCGCAGTGATGCTCTGACCTCCAAAAACGGAAACGAGCTCCTTAACGAGTTCAGGATTTTTAAAAAGTATATTACCAACAACCAACTTATCTGCGCCGGAGCCCATGTACAAAAAAGCATCCTCAAGACTACGAATCCCACCGCCTAAAGAGATAGGGATAAAACAATTTTTTGCTAACTTCGAAACGACCTCAAGAAATGAGGCTTTATCTTCTTCAAAATTTCTTGAGACATTTAATATGACTAACTCATCAATAGATTTAGTAATTGCATCGAGATTATAACAATCATAGAGCCAAGAAAGATTACCTACTTTTTGAAGATTAAAATTTCGACTGAGTTGAAAGTTTCCATCCGACACTAGCAAACTAAATATGAGTCTTTTTTTAAGCATGCTACATCATTCCCACAAAGTTCTGAATTAACTTGAGACCCACCTGTTGGCTCTTCTCTGGATGAAATTGCACTCCCACGATATTATTCCTTCCCACAATTGCAACTAACTCACTTTCGTATTCTGTGACGGCAATAATATTTTCTTGGTCAGTTTGAAAGTGATAACTGTGAACAAAATAAAAATGTGAATCGATGGGAATTTGCCTTAAAATTTGGTTTTCATTTATTTGGCGAATGGAATTAAACCCCATATGAGGTACACGGTACTCAGGAGACATCGTTTGAATTTTTGTTACCTTACCCGAAATCCATTTTAGACCCGGTGTCGGATGGCTTTCCTCTGCATCCTCCGTTCCAAACTCTGCAAGCAGTTGCATCCCTAGGCAAATTCCCAATACAGGTGTTTTGCGATTAATAACTTTCTCATTTAAGACTTCAACAAGACCATACTGATTTAAATAACCCATCGCTTTCTTAAACGATCCCACCCCTGGAAGAATTAGCTTGTCAGCATTCATAATAACTTCAGCATCACGGCTAACAACACAATTTAGCTTCAAATGCTCAAGAGCATTTTTTACAGAAGCAATATTTCCCATCCCGTAATCGATTATAACAATCACTACTTATTCACCTTTCCTACCAGCACAACATTATGAAATTTTTCGGTGTCGTAAAAATGATCTTTTAGAATCCCCTCAACTTCAAAGCCGTTCTTTTTAAAGGCTTTGGCCATGCCAACATTTGTCTCAAGATAACCCGCACACAATTTGTGACAATTAAGTGTCGAAGTACAATAGTTTGAAACAATTTGAATTGCTTCACTTGCTATTCCTTTTCCCCAAAGTCCCCGCTCACCTACCATAATTCCAAAAGAAGCTTTGCGTGATTGAAAATCGATGTCATAAACTTTAAAAGTGCCAACAAATTGCATCTTTTCTTTAGGCGAAATTCCACTCTCTGAAAAATAAATACCAAAAAATGCCGTTTTATTCTTATCTAAGCCCTGAACATACTCTTTAAGTTTTTCCTGACTTACTGGCAAAAGATAATCGTTTCTGCCAATTGTCTTCACATTTTCTTTATCGTTCATCCACTTTAGATAATGCGAGGAATATAACTCTGTGTTCTCAAACGGATAAAGTGAAACGCGTTTACCACTTAGACAAAAGAAAGTGTTTTCAGTCATAGCTGTTCCTCCTCAACATACTTAATAGTTTTGGCAGGGTAGCCACCTACGATAAGGTTGCTTTCGACATCTTTAACGATTAAAGATCCGGCCATAACTTGGACGTTGTTGCCTATTTTCACACCCGGAACCGTAGACGCTTTTATGCCTAGAAAACAATTTTCTCCAATGATGGTAGCTCCCCCGAGCGTAATGCCTGCCGTGATTTGCGAATTGTTTCCAATAATACAATCATGATCAACTGAGCTTAGCGTATTAATAATCACATTGACCCCAAGCACTGCTCCCGCCATAACGCATGCGCCGGCACCAACAAAAGTACCGTCACCAACTTTTACGTCTTCAGCCACGAAAGTGTTAGGCCCATAACAGATAGGCATTTTAAAATTAAGATTTTTTAGTTTTTTGAAAATTTTGGTACGAATTTTATTATCGCCAATTCCTAAAAAAAAGTCATGCTCCATATATTTGGATGGCTCTTTCCAAATCTTATCTTCCATTACTGGCCCATAAAATGTTATGTCATTATAAAGTTTTGAAATAAACGAGTAAATGACCTTTGCATGTCCTCCCTCACCCATAATAATTGCTTTTTTCATGGGTGCATCCCCTTAATGGAAACTGCAATAGAAATACGTTTAGAGTCGCTCTTGCGAATAAGCTCCGAAACAAAGTATGCCTTTCCATTTTTAATCTTATGCTCCAAAACTCTGCACACAATACTGTCTTTCACATCCACATTTCCTAAGTAAAAGGTATCGCGGCTCAATGGCGAAGCTGCTAAAGACCAATCTTGGCCAACTATTTCTTTATTCATAAATGATCGTTCACAAGTATCGTAAATATGGGGATAAGCTGCAAAATACAATAAACCGACTCCATTTAAATCTATGTAAGGATCAAGGTGATAATCCATCTCGTAAATCGGCTTAGAATTCAGGTCGAATTTGAGCCCATCTACTTCATACGTTATGAGTAATTCTTTTCGTACTGAATGATAGGTATCAATTAACGGAGGAACCGTAGAATAATTCCGTACGTTTTCATTAACTTCTTTTACAGGCGTAGCTTTATGAAGCTCGGAGTTGTTTTTCCCGCGAGCAACAAAACTAGTCACCAATTCAGCAGAAATTTTTTTGTTTTCACTCTTTAAGGTATTTTTGCTTAAAAAGAAATTCCCGAATCTACCCATTTCACATTTTAAATCAATTTGATCATTCTCTTTAAATTCAAAAAAAGAATGCGTTGAGCTAAATTTGATTCTAACAAATGTTGAATAAAGCCTGTTTCCTGCCTTATCTAGAATTCTATCGGATGGTACATCTAATGATTTTGCAATCATTCTCCAATGCATATCTCCGATTTCTTTAAGATACCAATACTCCGAAAGACCACTCACATTCATCTGAGGCATATTTAGAACATAATCACGGACCAAATCTAGCGTTTCAGATAAATTTATAGACTCAGAAGCATGAGCAGTTTTATTAAAATCAGAAAATATTTTAACATTAACCCATTCATCGTCAGAGAAACGTATTCGTAGCTCTTCCTCAAGAATTGCTCTCAATGTCATGAGATCAAAACTATCGATTGCATATCGACTCAAAGCCTCCGATCCATCTCCTAAGAATTCTGGGACAATGGATTGAATAACTTTAACTAAATCGGAAGGTAGTCTATTTTGAAGCATTTTCTTCTAACTCCTTCTCGCGATAGAAATTTTTCCAATATTCCTCGATAATTGATTCATTGATATCAAAAATTTTATTATTTAAAACGTATCTCAAAATATTATCCGTAGAGACTGTTTCAATTGAGGTCTCAAAATGAGAAACAATATTTTGAAAAAAATTAAAATCTTGCTCATAGTCCAATGTGAAGCGAAGTTTTTTATCCGGAAAAGGTAACGTTTTTTGGCTAACTTCCACTTTAACAACATCTCCAAAAACTCTTCCCCAACCCGTCTCAAACTGCAGCTGTTCTTTCCCGCGTATTTTTTTACCAAGCAACGAAACCGAATATGCACTAGCGTTCATCCCAAGAGGGAGCCCCACAGTATAGAAAAGTTTATCCTCCGCAGCTGGATCATTTTTTATAGTATCAAATAATGTTCTTACCCCTTCTGGCGAGGTTAAAATGTCATCGCCATCGATAGAGATGATCCATTCTGCTCCAAGGTTTTTTGCGGCCATATATTGACGATAAGGAATATTGTCTATTGAGCCTTTAAAAACAGAGACTCCTTCTCCTTTCAGGTTATCAAACACTTCGTCTGACTTATTTGTTGTTGTCACTATACAGATAGGAATCCCTGTTCGACTCAGGCGGCGACAAAGTACATTAAGGGGAGTTAAGCCCTTCCACAAATTTAAAAAATGTTTATTGGGCAATCTTTTTGATGTTGATCTCGCACTAAGTAACATCACTGCTTTCATTTTGTTGCCTCGACCTCATTCAAAACCTTTAATACCATCGTGTCGTAATCTAAATCTGTAGGATAATTTCCAATTCCATTCACTTTTTCAATAAAAGCGCGGAGCTCATCGACGTACATCCCTTCGCCGATATTTGGATTATATCCTTCATGGCCTTGAGATCGTTTGAAGCTAATTTTTTCTATCCGTTCGCTAGGATGATGCAACTGGATATAGTCATCTTCCCAATTCCATCTCAACTGCATCTCGCTTCCATTAATGAGTAATCTTCTTGTGGCCACTCGACTGACAACATCGACGACTAAGGACATGAGATGACCCTCTTTGAATTTGGAGGTCATGTTGTAGGTATCGTCAATTTCTTCTGCTCCCTCAATAGAAATGGTCTTGCCAAAAAATCCAATGCTCTTTTCGGGAAAACCAAATACAGTGCATAGCCAAGTCAGTTCAAACGGTACAATTTCCCGACAACCTCCAGTATTTTTCTGAGAAACGTAAAAATCGGATACCTTCTCATAAGGGTGCCAGTCTGGAAGGTATTGACCCGAGTGATAAATGATATTCGAAATTTTACCTAATCTTTCTCGCTGCACAATTTTATGAATTTGCTGAATTGCAGGGTGAAAAAGAAGAGTACAGGAGGGTGCTGCAACTAAACCACTTGAGCTCCATCTCCTCTCAAAGTCCTCCATCCCATCAATAATGACTGAGGCTTCAACAAAAAAATGGCACCCATATTTCAAGCATAGTTCCATGTATGGAAGATGCTTATCGGGAGGAACCGAAATGATGCAGATCGGTTTAAACTGCAGCATAAAGGTTTCAAGATTTGAAACAATTTCTACTTCCGCTTCTTTGGCTCTATCGGAGCGTACATCAAAACCAGATATATCCGTGTAATTCAAACTCTTAAGACAACGTATTCTTCGTTTTCCCATTGATCCAAGACCAATGACTAAAAATTTTGCCATATTTTTTCCTCAATATTCAAAACATTACCTGATAAACTACACTTTCTCCTATCTGAAATACCGATTTACAGGAAATTGTACTAAAACATATAATTTGCCTTCAAAATCATCAATTTTTGAGAGGATTTACTATGGGCGTCGCCTTGCTTCAACGCTGCACAAAATGTCTTATGCCGGCAACTCGCCCTCGAATTACCTTTAATAACGAAGGTGTTTGCAATGCATGCACTTGGGCTGAAGAAAAGAAAAAAATCGACTGGACCGCCAGAGGTAGTCTTTTAAAAGAAATTTGTGACAAGTATCGCTCTCAAAATGGAAATTTTGATTGCATCGTCCCTGTGAGCGGCGGAAAAGACAGTTCATATGTCGCTTACATGATGAAACATGAACTCAAAATGAATCCACTTTGTGTTCACATCGCTCCTCCTACTCCGATGCCTATTGGAGATGAAAATCTGCAACGCTTCATCCAAAGTGGATACGACTGCATTACCATCCATGCCAACCCAATGGTATCCCAAGCAATTGCAAAAAAAACTTTGGTTGAATTTGGACAACCCCTTATGGCATGGATGACTAATGTCCAAGTTGCAATTTTTAAAACGGCTATTAATTTTAAGATTCCACTCATCATGTTTGGAGAAGAAGGTGAAACAGAATATGGTGGAACTGATAAACTGAAGTCAACTCCATATTATGATTTTGAAGACTCACTTAAAATCTATTTAAGTGGAATTGATCCTAAAAAATATATTGATCTTGGATTCTCCGAAAATGAACTTTATTTCTGGCTTTACCCTTCTATGGATGAGGCAAAAAAAGGTAACCTTGCTATTACACATTTTTCTTTTTTTGAAAACTGGGATCCTTATCACCACTACTTAGTAGCAAAAGAGAAATGTGGATTAAAAGAAAGGACCGACGCTTCTGTAGGGACTTATACTAACTTTGCACAGACTGACACTTTCCTATACGATCTACATTCTTATTTGATGTTCTTAAAGTTTGGCTTTGGCCGTTGTACTGCTGATGTAGGTATCGACATTAGGCGCGGGGCACTCGAGAGGGAACAAGGCAAACATCTCGTCAAACGTTTTGATGGCCACTACCCACCAGAAGAATACATTAAGATTTATTGTGACTATTTCCAAATGACACGCAACGAGCTCGATGCAGTATTCGATAAATTTGCCAACAAAACCTACCTTGAAAAAATTAATGGAGCCTGGAAGCTAACTAGCGAGATTTTATGAGCAACTCAATTCCCTTTATCAGACTAGAAGATATTAAAAGTTCATATGAAAAACATGGATTCTTTGCCATTAAAGATTTTATTCCTCAGTCTCTAATTAGAGAAGCCGAAGTCTTTATCAAAAAACTGTTTGCAACAGTTTCTCATAAAGGAGAAACAATTGATGAAACAGTTATTCGCCTCAATAAAGAAAACTCTCATCAACTTTATTTAATCTATCAAACAATAAGCAGATCAATTGAAATTGATCAGCTCAGGGTTCAACTTAAAAAAGCCATGGATACGATTTACCCTAACCTTCTTCATATTGAACTAGGCGCAGGTCTGCTCTTTGGGATACCGGGTGATGAACGCATAAGCTATGACTGGCATCAAGAAATTCACTATCATCAAGAACTTGAAAACGTCATTCATTTTTGGCTTCCTGTAATCCATGATGCAACTATGGACAATGGAACAATGAGCGTCTTAGACGGATCAAACAATCGCGGAAAACTTCCCTTCAAGAAAAAAGAAAAGGCCGTCCCTAACTCAGTAACGAATCTTGTTATTCAAAACATTGATCATTTAAAAATTGAAAACCAAGAATTGTTCGCAATAGCAAAACCAGGGGACCTCGTCGGTCTTCACAGTTACATAGTCCACAGATCCAATAAAAATCCATCTAGTAACAAAGTTCGTTTTATTATTAGTTGTAGAATTGCAGCTATTAATCATTGCCCCTCTACATTTGATTTCAGTGTTAAGGAATAAGGTTTTTGTGTTCACCAATAAACAAGCTCAAGAGTTAGCACATAAATATATACCTGGTGGCGCCCACACTTACAGTCGTGGCGACGATCAATTTCCATCTAATGCCCCTGCTGTTCTATCAGCAGGAAAAGGCTGCTACGTTTGGGATGTTGAAGGGAAAAAATTCCTTGATTATGGCATGGGACTTCGTTCCGTTGGCATTGGGTACGCTGAAGACAGGGTATCTGAGGCAGCCTTTCGCGAAATTAAAAACGGTAACAATCTTACACGCGCATCAGAAATTGAAATCATAGCTGCTCAAAAAATCTGTGAACTCATTCCAAGCATCGAAATGGTTAAGTTTGCGAAGCACGGCTCTGCCGTGACCTCCGCGTCAGTAAAGCTTGCAAGGGCAGTAACAGGAAAAAACATTGTCGTAAGATGTCTTGAACATCCTTTTTTCTCCTATGATGACTGGTTTATTGGCAATACCGTTGTAAATAGTGGTGTTCCAGAAGATATTCAAAAACTGACTGTTTATTTCAATTACAATAATATCGACTCACTCAAAAGAATTTTTGAGTCCCACAAAGACAAGATTGCTTGCGTTATCATGGAAGCAGTAACAACAGTTGAACCATGCGCTTCCACATACTTTCCTGGAACTAAAAAACATTTTCTTCATGATGTTCAACATCTTTGCAAACAAAATAACTCCCTCTTCATAATTGATGAAATGATAACTGGTTTTCGATGGCACAACCTTGGAGCGGCTCATTACTATGATATCGATCCTGATCTCATTACTTTTGGCAAGGCGATGGCAAACGGATTTTCTGTAGCAGCTCTTGGAGGAAAGCGTGAGTACATGGAAAGAGGTGGTATTCATCACCAGCATGAGCGAGTTTTTCTCACTTCCACTACTCATGGAGCAGAAATGTGTGGCATGGGAGCATTGGTTGAAACGATTAATATTTACCAAGAACGAAATATTCCCGAGCACATGTGGTCTTATGGACGTAAATTAACCGAAGGAATTAACGGTATTGCAAAAGACCTAGGTATTGAGAAAAATTTCTTTTTGTCTGGAATTCCGTGTTCGCCCATCTATAGCACTCTTGATAAAGACTTAAATTTAAGCTGGGGACTAAGAACACTCTTCAATCAAGAGATGATTAAGCAAAAAATCATCATGGCGTATGTCTCAATTAGCTATGCTCACAAGGAAAGCGAGCTAGATCAAACCTTAACTGCCGCTAAGACCGCACTTAAAGTCTATGAAAAAGGTCTTAATGATGGTTTTGAAAAATATTTACAAGGTCATATTTTAAAACCAGTTTTTAGAAAATTTAATTAATTGTTAAAAAAGACTTTGAAGTCGACTTGGGCTTTCTCAAAATCTTCAAGTCGGCCAATATCAAGCCAGTATTCATGAATTGGAAAAACTTTGAGGTTTTTCATCTTCGTTTTCGCCAAATCAAATAGAGTTGGCATATCCATATATTCGCCCTGCTTGATGTAGTCTAAAAATTTAGGGTTAAGAACATATATACCTGCATTCACAAAAAAAGCATGAATCGGCTTTTCTATAATCTTTTGGATCGAGTCCCCGTCAGTCTCAATAACTCCATAGGGAACTTGAAAATCATACTTGCGTACACACATTGTACCATCTGATTTAGACTTCTCATGAAAGTCCAATAACTGACTGAAATTCACCTTGGTTAACAGATCTCCATTCATTATGATGATTGGCTCATCCCGATCAAAATCTGCAAGACCAAGACCTCCCGCTGTACCAAGTTTAACAGTTTCTTTGATATAGCTTATACTCACACCCCAGTCCGACCCATCTTTGAAATATTGTTCAATCTGGTCCGACATGTAGTTAACTGAAAAATAAAAATTCTTAAAACCATACTCAATAAAATTTTCAAGGATAATTTCTAGAATAGGCTTGTTCCCAACTTTTAAAAGAGGTTTTGGGCAATTAGATGTCAACTCACCAAGACGAGAACCTAACCCACCCGCCATGAGTACGACAGGGTTTCTCCTCTCATTTTCAATGAATGTCTCTTTATTATTTAAATAAACATCAACAACTTTCATATCTTTATCAACAATTGGAAGCTGCTTGATTTTAAATTTATTTAAAAGCTTAATTAATTGCCCATGCTCGTAGCCGACCTGAAGAATCTTAGGATTCTTATTCATAATATTCGTGACAGAAGACTGGAGATCAAGGCTCCTAAGAATTCCAATTCGGATGTCACCATCAGTAATGACCCCTTTGAGCTTCATAGAATCATCGACAATTATTGCAAATTGAGTTCCTTGCTCCGTAATAAATTTAATTGCATTAAAAATTGAAGATTTTTCATTAACTACGTATTTATTAATTTTTGTCATAAAATTTTTTCATTGGCTCAAAAGAAAAATTTAATATAATATCTTTCGCTTTTATATATGCGTCTGGTTGGCCAAAGGGGTAAAGCATATCTTTTAAATCTAAGCCCTTTAACACTCTTTGTATCGTATCCCTTATCTGATCTTTATCATACTTAACGTCAATCACACTTTCGGCTTTAATTCTACCCGCCTGTCTACTCCCAATATTTATTGTCGGTATCTTAAAGTAAGGAGCTTCATAAATCCCGCTAGACGAATTACCAATCACGATATTCGAGATTGCCATCACGCTAAGGTAATTATCTGAACCTAAGTTTTCAAAGCACTTGGCATTCTTATATGTTCGGCAAAATTCATTAAGATATTTTCTGATAATTTTTCCTCCAACATCTATGTTTGGCATCGTAATGACTATACTTGCATCAGTGAAATGTGCAAGGCCATCCAATACTTCTCTAACTGCATTTTCGACATTGGATTCGTCATGAGTCTCGGAGTGTAAAGTAACCAAAAATATTTTCTTAGTTAAATCAAAATCTAAAATCTTTGAAAGTTCGGCTTTAGATTTTTTGTTAAATGATTTCAAATATTCTAAGCCAAATGCACCGACGTTAAAGACAGACGTCGGATTTTCCCCAAGCTGGATCACCCTTTTGGAATAGTCTTGGTGTGCCGTGAAGTGCAGTTGAGAAAGCTTCGTTAAGCAGTGCCGATAACTATCATCTTTTGCACCGTAAGTAATTTCCCCGCCATGAAGATGAACAAGAGGGATATTTTCCATAAAGGCGCCAACACCAAAAGCGAGAGCTTCAAAACGATCGCCCAAAACTATCGCAATGTCGTAATGTTGCTTTTTTAGTTCAGCTGAAACCAATTTCAAAGTACTAGCAAAAATATCAGCCTCGGTACCCTCCAAATCGACAGGAAGTTTGTGAATATTTTTAAAAATACTTTTATCAATAAGATCAATCGTGTAACCATGTTTCATTGAGAGATGCGTTCCTGTTACAAACAGATGCAACTCACAATCTGACGAAAGAGATTTTATCAGATGAAAAATAGGGCCATAATCCGCCCTGGTGCTTGTAAAAGCGACAACTTTTTTCATCTTCTAACTCCACTCGGGATATTAACTAGTCTATCTCTAAAGTACTCCGAATTTGGATAAGAAGTTTTTACGGCGTGATTGTAAATTTTTAAATCGGAAATCAAACTCCAAAGTGGCCTTGTCATAAGTCCACTGCTGTTGGTTTGTTCCAAAAAAACATCACGCTCATTTTTGTCTTTCAGTATTATTGCATTCAACCAAAAATTACATCGCGTATCTAAGCTTTCGTTCCAAAATTTTATACTTTTAGACTCAAAGTATGTTTTGTAGGATTTTGCCGTGTCTCTCTTGTTTTCAAGAAAAGATGGAAGAACTTCTAATTGTGCCACGCCAAGAGCTGCGTTCAGGTTGGGAAGTCGATAATTGAAGCCAATTTCATCATGAATAAAATCCCACTTATGAGCAACTCGCGCTGTCGTCGACAAATGCTTGAGGTGTTTAGCAAGCTCGGAATTATTTGTTACAACCATTCCCCCGCCACCAGTAGTAACCACTTTATTTCCATTAAAACTCAAGATACCAACTTCACCAAATGTACCTGTGTGTCTGCCCTTGTAGTATGATCCCAAAGACTCAGCAGCATCTTCTATAATAGTAATATTCCATTTTTTACAGACTAGAATCAAGTCATCAAGCTTAACTGGATGACCGAAAACATGCATAGGAAGGCACGCTTTAATCTTACGTTTTGTTTTTTTATTAACACAAATCCCATCCATAAGCTCTGCGTTTTCATCCAAAAATCTCTCTAAAAGCCTCGGAGACAATCCTAAATTATCTTCGTCGCAATCAATTATAATCGGGACTGCACGACAATAAGAAATCGCATTAACTGTTGCAATAAAAGTAATATTCTGAGTAATAACTTCATCCTCAGCTTCAACTCCCAAAGCCACTAGTGCGAGGTGAAGAGCTGAGGTTCCATTAGTCGTTGCAACGGCGAATTTTGCACCCGTAAACTGGCAAACACTCTCTTCAAACTTATTCACAAATTGTCCTACAGACGAAACAAATGTTGAGTTTATACATTCAGAGACATACTTTAGCTCATTGCCACCAAAAACTGGCTCATGCAAAGAAAGCTCGTTTTTTGCATACAATCCCTTAATGAACTCAATTTGCTCCCTAAACATTGTAAATATCCCATTTGTATTTTTTTAGATTAATTGGGTCAGAAAACCATTTTACAGTTTCTTCAAGACCACGATCCAATCCAAACTCTGGAATATAACCTGCAATTTCTTTTATAAGGGCATTGTCGGCCAGAAGACGGTATACTTCTGACTTTTCTGGGCGAATACGAGTCTTGTCGACCGCAAGTTCACACTGTGAATTTGTTATTTTTTTAATTTTTTCAAACAAATCCTTAATACTAATCTCTGAGTTTGAACCAATATTCACACATTTGCCGACAGCTTTCTCTGCTTGAAATAATTTATAAAAGCCTAGAACTGTATCTAAAACAAAATTAAAATCTCTCGTTGGAGATATATCCCCCAGTTCGATTGTTTTTTTTCCTGCCAGCATCTGAGTGATTATTGTAGGGATAATTGCTCTGGCGGATTGTCTCGGTCCATATGTATTAAAAGGTCGCGCGGTTATAAGTGGCAACCCAAAGGAATTATGAAAACTTTGAGCCATTGCATCTGCACCAATTTTTGAAGCACTATAAGGCGATTGAGGCTGAAGCGGATGATTCTCATCGATAGGGACGTATTTTGCTGTTCCATATACTTCAGAAGTGGAGGTATGAATTACGAGACCAACATTGTTCTCGATAGCTCCAAGGCAGATGTTGGCAGTCCCATTTACATTCGTTTCAATATAACTTTGTGGCGCTTGATAAGAGAATGGTATGGCAATAAGTGCCGCCAAATGAAAAACAACGTCAATCTCTTTGGTGATCGTTTTACAAAAAAAGGGATCACGAATATCACCAGATACAATTTCCATTTCCTTTGCATAAGGACTTGTATCTAACCATCCCCAGCTATTAAATGAATTATAATTAACCAGTCCGCGTACCCTATAACCCTTCTGAACGAGAAACTCAGAAAGATGCGAGCCAATAAATCCGTCTGCACCAGTAACAAGCACTCTTTTCATTAATTGTCTCCCAAAACAAGTCTTGTAGTCGCCAAATTATCGAACGAATCCTTGTGAGAAACAGAAACGATAATCATATCTTTTTTAAGCTCTTCAAGAATTTTTATAATTTTATCCTCTGTGTAATGATCAATATTAGACGTAGCTTCATCTAATATAAAAATTCGCGCATGACGGATAATAGCCCTCGCCATTGAAAGTCTTTGTCGTTGACCAGTTGAGATTTGCGCATGATCACTTAATCGATAGTCTAGCTTTTCTGAAAAACTCTGAACTAAGTCTAATAACCCTACTTTTTCAAGTGCTCCATACATCTCAGAATCTGTAACAGATATATTTGAACCATATACTAAATTTTCACGAATTGTTCCTGGTATTAGGTATGGCTCAGGCCCGACATAACCAATTATATCTGCCAAATTTTTAATCTCGTGCTCCCCATTAAAAAGAACATTGCCTGAAGTTGGCTTGATAAGACCAAAGATTAAATTTAGCAAAGTACTCTTGCCGCTACCTGAATGACCTTTGATTAACAAAAAATCGCTTTTCTTTAGTTCAATGTTTAAATTTTGAAATAGCAGCTTACCAGAATATCCAAAGCTCAAGTTTTGAATTGAAACCGTGACATCTTCACATTTTTCAATCTTCTTACCGTTATGTCGCATATCTTCTTGAATATCTGAAAGATGAAGCTTGAGCCAATTTGACAATTTTTTCACACCTTCATAATTGAGTGAAAAGAAGGCAAAGGACGCGTAACTCTCACTTGCAAACTGTGAAAATCTTATAAAAATATAATAAAATGAAAGCAATTTTATGGAATCGGACCCCAAATAGCTTTTACCTACAATTGAAATGAAACAAACAACTAAAACACCTAAAAATGATGGCAGTGAGAAAAAGAATGAGGCGATAAATGAGTACTGCTTTAAATGATTTTCGTACTCTCTTAGTATTCCTTCACCTTTTTGTATTTCCTTATTTTCTAAATTAAAAATCTTAAGGAAAAAATTATTTTTTAAACCTATGAGGATTACGTTGTTAATTTTTTCCCATTCAACAACAAGCCCTGCTCCAGATTTTTTAATTTTTTGATTATACTTTGCATACGGTATTGCAATTAGTCCTAAAGCAATAACACCGATAACCATTTCCCAAAAAGCAACATACAAACCAAGAATAAAAAGTAAGCCTGTACAGATCAATGATGAAGTCAAAAGATTGATATAGAGAATCACATTTCCAGACTGAGTCGTAACTTCTGAAAAATATGCGATAACTTCATCATGAGAAACAGTGTTACCTTTCTTAACAGCTATTTTTAAAATTTTAGACCTAATGAATGAAGTAAATTGATGTTGTGCAAGGGCGGCCATATGGGTTTTAAAAAAGTTTGCAACTGAGCGAGAGAATCCAAATCCTGCTACAGCCAAAAAAGCAGGCAGTACAGATGTTGGATAAAAATCTGGAAGGCTAGAAGCTTCTCGTGCCATTAAACCTAAAGAAACAAGAACTCCCTGGAGAATAATAATCATCGATGACTCTACAAAAAAGCTCAGCACACCAATAAAGATTGAACCAACAATCAATTTCCAAATTTTATCTGGGATAAATTTTTTAATTTGTAGCAAGTCGCTTCTCTTCATTTAACTCAACCCCAATACCTGCAAGAGCTTCAAATGCTCTTCTGAAGTGAATTCAACATGCTCATCAATCGTTCTTTTAATAAAATACAAATAAAAATGAATTTTTTTATCTTCTACACTACACTCCGGCCAGCTCTCATCTAGAGCCGCCAACGCCATTTGATTTTTCCAAGCAGCTAGAAAGGCTTCCTTCCACTTTACTCCTTGGGTAAGAATATATTCAGAAACGAGAACATTAATCAGATCAAACTGACGAATCCAGTTTTTCATAGATAAATCTAAATCGATAATTTTTAACTCGCCACTTTGATTTTTCATAATATTATTCAAATGAAAATCCCCATGGATCGGACCAATAAGCATTTCTTTTTTTTCAATTTGATTTAAAAAAAAATCCATTCCCGCGCAGTGAATCTCTTTCTTTAAGTAAGGTATTATTTCTAAACTTAAAGTTTGATAACTAGCCAATGCATTAAAATGGTCATAAATTTTTTTTGCAGCATCAAATGTTCTATCCGTTGGTAGAAGAGACTCCACATTTAAAATGTTACAAAAAAAATTGCTTTCAAGATTATATCTTGGAATAAATTTTGAGAGTTTGGTCGATCCCAAAAAAACCAAATGTTCATACTCTTGATGTAACTTTTTTTTTCCAACTTTTCCTATCCCAATTTTCATAAATTTATCAGGCAGGCAAACTTTCAAAGTATCATTTGAAAATGTAAGAGAATTGCTACTGTTTAACAGTCGTACAAAGTGATTAATCATAGTGACTCGTTAATGAGATCGTCCGTATCGTAATCACGGCTCGCAGCTCTTCCCATTATTTTGTACCAACACATTGGAGAGAGACCCGTTCCTGGGCGCTTAATATCCAAATTCTCTACTGAAAATGTCTCGCCTTTTTTGATCATTTTTTTTGCAACAATAGATTTCCTGGCGATTGCTTTATTCTGAATTTCAATTTGAGTGGGATTTTTTATATCTGTACCAAGAGATAAAAAAATATTTCGTCCCAAATCAACTAACATTTTGAATTCTTGAGGCAATATTGAAGCCTTATGGTCCGGGCCGATAGCACTGGTGTCCAACGTAATGTGCTTCTCAATAATTTTTGATCCGAGAGCAATTGCTCCTAACGAAACCTCAATGCCCATCGAATGATCAGAATATCCAATTTGGTTTTTAAATTTTTCATTGAATTTTTTTAATACATTCAAATTTATGTCTTTAAGTTCTGCCGGATACTGTGTCGTACAATGCATGACATATATATCCTTGTCAGATTTTCTAATATTACTTATTACCTTAAAAGCCTCATCAACCTCTTCCATTGTCGCCATGCCAGTCGAAATAAACACTAGTCCCGTTTGAGCAGCTATAAACTCAAGATATGGTAAGTTAGTAATTTCACCAGAAGGAATTTTCCAACAATTCGGATTTAGTGATGCCAAGAACTTTAGTGAATCAATGTCAAACCCGGTCGAAAGGAATTCGATTTTTTTTTCAACACAATATTTTTTTAGTTCTACGAAATCGTCATAACTCAACTCGAGTTTTTTTAACATTTCATACTGTGAGTCTTGTTTGCCAATATTTTTTTTTTGATATTCTGCCATTTCAGCAGACTTAGTAACCAGCTTTTCCGTCTTGAAAGTTTGAAACTTCACAATCGTTGCACCTGCTTCCACCGCAGCATCCACTAATTTTTTAGCCTTTAAAAGTGACCCATCATGATTTACGCCAACTTCAGCTATAAAAACGGGAAAAGATTGATTTATCATTTAGAGATATTAGTAAATGAAGTGCTGTTTTTATACTTATATAAGCCCATTTTCAGTCGTAATTTTTGAAAAAAATAACAATTAGCAATATATTTGGTGAAACTTGTTTTTTGGCACTTCAAATTCTATATTTGTTTTTCATAAAATCGTCCTCTAAAAAACAAACAGGTCTTGAATGAAAAAAACCGCCCTCATCACAGGTATAACCGGCCAAGACGGCGCCTATCTCACAGAGCTTCTCTTAAAGAAGGGCTATGAGGTTCATGGCATCAAACGTCGCGCCTCGCTCTTTAACACAGACCGCATCGATCATCTCTACCAAGACCCTCATGAGAAAAACGTCAAACTTAAACTTCATTACGGGGACTTAACGGATTCAACGAATCTCATTCGCATTATTCAAGAAGTTCAGCCTGATGAGATCTACAATTTAGGCGCAATGAGCCACGTACAGGTTTCATTTGAGACTCCTGAATACACCGCTAACGTTGACGCAACGGGTACTCTTCGTCTTCTCGAAGCCATTCGCATTTTGGGGCTTGAAAAGAAAACTCGAATTTACCAAGCCTCTACTTCTGAGCTCTATGGCCTGGTGCAAGAAACTCCGCAAAAAGAGACCACGCCCTTCTATCCACGCTCTCCCTATGCCGTAGCCAAGCTCTACGCCTACTGGATCACGGTGAACTACCGCGAGGCTTACGGCATGTTTGCCTGTAATGGCATCTTGTTCAATCACGAATCCCCACTGCGCGGTGAAACTTTCGTCACTCGCAAAATTACTCGTGCCGCTTCAAAAATTGCCTTGGGCCTTGAAGAGAAACTTTATCTCGGTAATCTTAACGCTAAACGCGACTGGGGTCATGCTGAGGATTATGTAGAAGCGATGTACCTCATGCTTCAGCAAGAGAAGCCTGAAGATTTTGTGATCGCCACCGGTGTCACCACAACGGTTCGTGATTTTGTGAAAATGGCTTTTCTTGAAGCCGGAATGGAAATTGAATTCAAGGGTGAAGGCGTGAACGAGCGAGGCTTTTATAAAGGCAAAGAAGTCGTGGCCGTTGATAAAAAATATTTCCGTCCGACAGAAGTCGAGCTTCTTCTAGGGGATCCGACCAAAGCTAAAACTCAATTGGGATGGAAGCCCAAGCATAATCTGCAAACACTCGTGAAAGACATGATGGCCGCTGATATGGCCTTGTTCAAAAAAGACAAGTATCTTCTCGAGGGTGGACATAAAGTTTTTAATTATCATGAGTAACTGTTTCTAAATTGAAGAATGAGAGTTGTAACAAACTTTATCTCTTCATAATAGAACATCAATCATCTATAGAGGCCTCAAAGAGATGCGCGATAAGCTGCTGAAATCACGCTAATTATACTTAGTCTCCATTCTTCCGATAAGGATCACATGAAAGCTGCTAAATCAATCGCAACACTTTACAAAATTGTCAAAGAAACCTCGGGTGATATCGAAGCAAAAAACTTTGTGACTGATATTCTCTTTAATATTTTAAGTGATCTTCATGAACAGAATATCCCCGTTTCTGAAGAATCTATTGAAAAGCTTCTCGAAGAAAACGCTCAAGACTTCATCCAAGCCTCTAAAAATCATGTTGCGTGATATTTGTACCTGCTGTTAAACCAAGAAAATATCCTCAAACTTAAATTTCGGAAATGACTTCTTGATAAGATACATAGTTCTCAGTTCAGGGTTAGCTCGCTTAGGGTCTTCAAGTCGCTGGTAGCTGGATAAATATTTAAAACCAAGCCTATCCTTCATCTGATGCTGAGTTAATTTGCATTTTATCCGAAACTCTCTCAAACGATTTGCAAAACCGACAGACGGATGGACAAGAACGCCAATAATATTTTTTCCTTCAAGATTTCCTATAGGCTTTGGAAATATATGTTTTGAATTGAGCGGCTCAGACAAATAAAGATTAAGCGCCTCTTCTAAATTGACCTCTAACTCTTCTCTTGTGTCCGCTTGGGAAATACACCCTTTTAACTCAAGGCAGTCCGCCCAATACCCCGAAGATTCAGCATGAATTTTAAAGTGATATTTCATTTTTTTTCTCCTATGCGCTTTAACAGATAACTCTCCAATCCCTTCTTAAGCTCTTTATGAAGTGGGATTGTCTCCCTGTCTTCACCTTTTCCCATAATGACATGGCTGCCTTTTTGGCGAAGCTCACGCCATCCATGCTTCTCGTATATCTTCTTCATTTCCTTGCCACTTATCGGCATAGTAGCCCCTAAATTATACCACTTTTATGTGGTAAATAGAATATTTATGAAGTCATCGATTTTTCGCTATTTGACTGCGTGAGGTAACTACATCGAGCCAACTAGCCTAATCGCCTTAAAGAACTAAAAAGTCTTAGAATCTTCCCTATTGAAACGCAGGTAACCCGGGTCCATTTAAAGATGTAATTTTAAGGGTTTATGTTTCCTAAGGTCACAATTTGTGACCTTAGGGTACTTAACTCGCTAATATTAAATGAATGGAACGCGCAAAAAACTTCAAATTCGATGAAAACTCGCTAGTATTGGCCCCATGAATAAAGCGGACAAAATTCTCATCTTAGGCTCAAACGGATTAGTGGGGTCGGCCATCACGCGCGAGCTCAAACGCTTGGGATTTGAAAATCTCTTCACTCCCAAAAGAGCAGAACTCGATCTCTTAAATCAAGCGGCCACCTTAGCCTATTTTGAAAAAAACAAACCCGATGTGGTTTTTATGGCCGCAGCTCTTGTCGGTGGCATCGTCGCCAACAATACACTTCGCGCCGATTTTATTTTTGAAAACCTACTAATTCAGCAAAACGTATTCAATGCTTCTTTCAAAACTAAAGTTCAAAACTTTCTCTTCCTTGGAAGCTCATGCATCTATCCCAAAAATGCACCACAACCTCTGAAAGAAGAATACTTACTCAGCTCTCCTCTTGAGCAAACCAATGAGCCTTATGCCATTGCAAAAATTGCTGGTCTTAAAACGACTGAAAGCTTCAGACGCCAATACGGACTCAATTGGATTTCAGTCATGCCGACAAATTTGTATGGCCCCAATGATAATTACGACCTCAATCACTCTCACGTGATCCCTGGGCTAATCGCTCGTATGGCTCAAGCGATTAAAAAGAATGAAAGTGAATTTAAAGTCTGGGGATCCGGTAAACCTCGCCGTGAATTTCTTTATGTCGATGACATGGCCCGCGCTTGCATTCACGTGATGAACTTAAAAGACGCTCCTGATTTTATGAATATTGGCACAGGCATTGATATTGAGATTGGTGAGCTCGCGAAGATGATCGCTCATAAAATGAATTTCAAGGGCCAACTTGTCTTTGATACATCGAAGCCTGATGGGACCATGAGGAAACTATTAGATGTCTCTAAAATTACATCCCTTGGCTGGAAACCTGAGGTGACTCTTGATGAGGGTCTAGATATCGCGATTAGAGAATTTAGAAAGGTTTAGTCTTTTCCCACTCAAGCGCCGTCTTCACGATAAAATCTAAATCATTATATTTGGGCTTCCAGCCAAAGAGTTTTTGAATTTTATCTGCTTTGGCCGTCAAAGCGGCCGGATCTCCGGGACGCCTCTCTACTTTTTGAACTTTAAAATCAATTCCCGAGACCTTCTTCACACGATCCACAACTTCACTCACACTGAAACCTCTACCGTATCCACAATTCACGGCCACCGTCTCTCCGCCAGCGCGAAGATAATGAAGCGCCTTCACGTGCGCATCGGCGAGATCACTCACGTGAATATAATCACGCACACAGGTTCCATCAGGTGTGGGATAATCCGTCCCAAAAATTTTAAGTTCACTGCGTTTGCCGGTTACAACTTCAGCCGCCACTTTAATCAAATGGGTTGCCTCAGGGAATGACTGGCCCAATTGTCCCTCGGGATCGGCTCCGGCCACATTGAAATAACGAAGGGCCACGCCTTTAAGATTTTTTGCTCGGGACACATCCCAAAGTATCTCTTCAATCATGAGCTTCGAGCTGCCATATGGATTAATCGGTTTTAGATCACTCTCTTCACTGCAAACTCCACTCTCTGGCATGCCATAAACAGCAGCGGTAGAGGAGAAGATAAAATGCTTTGTTTGATACTTCACACACAACTCAAGTAAGAGCTCTGAGTTCAAAGTATTGTTGCGATAATATTTAAGAGGATTGCTCACTGATTCAGGAACCACAATTGATCCTGCAAAATGAATGACAGATTCAAACTTGTATTTAGTGAACAGCTCATTCATGAACTTCTCATCACCAATATCACCCAAAACCAGCTCACCAAAAAGCACAGCTTCTTTATGACCAGTAGAGAGATTATCAACGATGATTAGTTTTTCGCCCTGAAGACCCAAAGCCTTCACGACATGTGAGCCGATGTAACCCGCGCCACCTGTAATCAGGATACTCATACTTTAAATCCATACTTCTTGGTAGAGAGATACCAATCCACAGACTGACGAATCCCCTCTTCAAGACTTACCTGAGGCTTCCAGCCTAAAAACTTCTCAGCTTTTGAAATATCCGCCCAAGTCGATTTCACATCGGCGATATGAAATTCTTTATTCTGAATCTTCGCCGTTTTACCAAGATGCTTTTCCATCATCTTAATCACAGTTAAGAGATCAATCGGATTATTACCACCACCAAGATTGATGACTTCATAACCCACAGGCTTTAAGGCTGCGATCGTGCCGCGAGCGATATCATCGACAAACGTAAAATCACGCGACTGAAGGCCATCGCCAAAAAGCTCAATCGGAGTCCCTTCATCGATCCATTTGATGAATCTAAAAACGGCCATATCCGGACGACTGGCGGGGCCATAGACAGTAAAGTAGCGCACAACGCTCACATCCATCTTGTATAAGAATGAATAGGTGTAAGCCATGACCTCTGCAGCCTTCTTTGAAGCCGCATAGGGAGAGATTGGAGTGTTTACAGGCAGCGTTTCTACAAACGGCATCGGCTGGCCCGCATAGAGAGAGCTCGTGCTCGCCAGAACCATTTTCTTCACCTGATGATCACGCATGAGGTTTAAAAGATTCAAGGTCCCCATCGCATTGGTGGTCATGTAAACTTCGGGGTGCTCCATCGAGAAGCGCACACCTGCGCGAGCCGCAAGATTTAAAACTGCGTCGAATTTACTTTTTTTAAATATCGACTCAAGGTCAGTTTTATTTTCAATATCAATTTTTTGAAACTCGAAATTCTTATGAGCTCTGAGGTTTTCAAGACGGTGCTCTTTAAGCGTCACATCGTAGTAGTCGTTCATGTTGTCGATACCAACAACAGAGTGTCCGTCTTTTAAGAGGAATTCCGCAGTCTTTGCGGCAATGAATCCAGCAGCACCAGTGACGAGATATTTCATGACTCAACAATAAGGATTTTGATGAAGAAAGTCTCTCTTTGGGAGACAAAATTTCTGACTCGCCTGCACCTAAACGTTAAGTTTTGGGGTCTTAAGGTTCTGTGAGCGTGTCCTGCAAATTGCATTAATTTCAAGGAGATACCCCACAAATTCGACAGATATATATTTTATATATATAATACCTTGGAGCGACCTGTGATTTTCAACAAGTCGAGTCTGAGTATTCCCAACATACATTCAGACTACTGCTAAAACAGGATAAAGAATAACAATGAAACATAATTTCAAGCCACTCACAAAAAAAGAGCGCGAAGAAATGGAAGCCGAAATGGCCAAGGGCTTTGATTTTGAAAAAGCCACTCGCCGAGGCGTGTTCATGAATCTAGATGATGAAGTTGTAGAATATTTTAAAGCACTCTCCGCTGAAACTGGCCGCGGCTATCAAGTCTTGATTCAAGAGGCACTCTACTACTTTAAAGAGAATAAGATGAAGCCGAGGACGGTTTGGGAATCAGAGAAAGATAAGTAAATCGATAACTCAGTACGATTGAATCAATAAAATTTTCGCTCACTCTTAATGTCAATGTTCCACAAGAGAACTTTCAGCGACATATTTCCACTACTCAATGACCAACTAACCCAAAGATGCGATTGCATCTGAAAACTCCGTCGCGAATGTGGGGATTGGTTCTGGTGAGGCCCATAGTACTGCCCTATGGGGTTTAACCCTCACCAGTTTTTTAATTCTAAATGATTTGGGGATTGGGTGCAAGAGGAAGCGATTTCAATTAAAAACTCCCCCTCGAATGCGGGGATTTGTTCTGGTGAGGCCCTTTGCTCGCAACAAAGGGGTTTATCCCTCACCAGTTTTTTAATTCTAAATGATTCAGGGATTGGGTGCAAGAGGAAGCGGCTATCTATTAAAAACTCCCCCTCGAATGCGGGGATTTGTTCTGGTGAGGCCCTTTGCTCTGAACAAAGGGGTTCAAACCCTCACCAGTTTTTTAATTCTAAGTGATTCAGGGATTGGGTGCAAGGGGCAGCGGTTTTCTATTAAATACTTCCCCTCGAATGCGGGGATTTGTTTTGGTGAGGCCCATATCCTGACATATGGGGTTTAACCCTCACCAGTTTTTAAATTCTAAATGATTCAGGGATTCGGAGCAAGAAAAGAGAATTCTGAGCGGATTCGTCAAAGTATAATTCATAGAAAATCAATACTAAGACCAGGGAGGAATCTTACTACGAGAGTTTAAGCCAGAGATAGAAACAACACTCTTTCCAATCCTGACAAGTTCTTGCTGCCATTCAAATGAATCAAATCCATCAAGATATCTATCAAGAAAAACGACTTCCTCAGTAACAACGTCAACTTTATGCTTCTCAACTTTCAAATCAATTCCGACCTGCTGAGCCTTCTGAACCCAATTAGCCAGTATATATTTATCATCATCTACTAATAGAGCTTTCTCAATCTTAATCAATTTGATCCTACTCAAATCAGATACTAGAATTTTCTTCCAGACACCATTGAATTCAGATCGAGGATCAAACACAGATATGACATAGTGATTTGAGCAAAGCTCATTTGCATTCATAATTTGCATGATACCCGGAATATAAACCCCAAAAGTAACAGGAACTTGCTTAGGTCCATAAAAAAGATGAATCTGATCTGAGGGCAAATTAATCACAGTTCTGATTCCACCTTCAGGTCTAGATTCATAAGAAAGAGAACCATTCATTAGCTCTAAGGAAGCCTTCGCACTTGATATTCCAACGCCACTCCCGTGAACTTTGGTTGTAACGCCAGCTTTATCTGTGAACCCTGGCCCATTGTCATTTATTTGAATAGTTACATAATCAATATTTGCAGAAACCCATATCTCTATTGGAACATTATTAGATTGGACCTCTATCGCATTTTTTAGCAAATTCTGAAATGAACGAAGGAAATGAGTAGATGAAACCTGAGCATAAAACTCCTCATGTCCATTAAAGCTCACATTAAGTTCTGGGAACTCAGATCTTAATATATCTATAACTTGGGAAATAAGATTGTTTACATTCAAGCTCTCTATGAATAATGGTGCTTTTTCAGGGAGAAGGTCCCATGCAGTTTTCTCGATTTGGTCTAATGCCTTAAGTTTTAAATCAGTGGATGAATTCGATTTCAAAACTTGAATAGGATTTAAAATATCGTGAGCGACCTTAATTGCTTCTTTAAATTTCTTCTCTTCTGACTCTAGTTCAATTTTCCGCTTAATTATAAATGTTTTCTCAATAAGGAGTTGGTCTAAGTGATTTATTATTGGCTTAAACTCAGAGAATGTTTCTCTTTTATCGCTAGAAACAATTCCTTGAATTTCTAACAGTAGTGGATTGTAGAGGTATTTTTCCCAAATTATCTTCAAAGCAAAGAAAACTATTAAAGCTAGTAAAATTGATAATCCAAGTACTAAAAGAACTTCATTTTTTGCAAACTTAATTATTTCAATCTTTATAACTATAAAACCAATGCCCGATAGAACATCTGAATAGGGCAAGACGAGAAGACCTTCTTGATTTGAGGGACAAATCCCATCAGTAATTGGCAAGGAAATCGAACCTAAGAGCGTTTTACAGTCTTTGTCTAAAACGACAACAGACTCTACATTGTTGATGTTTTTTAAAAGTCGCTGAATGATCAGATACTGATGGGTTTTTCTCTCTTCCGGATGAGTGGCAATTATCTGCTTTGCTTGATTTTGAATTGAACTACGAAGTTCCGTCTCGAATTGATTTCTTTGATAAATTGCGTATACGAAAATCGCAATAAGTGTAACCAAACCTATTGTGACACTCATTACAACCAAAAATGAAGTCCGAATATTCTTTTTCATATTAAACTACAACACAATGCTCTAGCTCTGAATCAAACAGGGCGCCAAATGGTTGCTCTCTCAACGGGAGAAATGAAAAAGGAATAAGATCTGGTGATACTGCTCGAGTAACATTTAAACCAGCGACATTTGAAAACTCAGGCAACAGATCAATGCACCCATAATACACATCCACACTTTTTACTATTCCATTAGGCGCAGTCTTCTGCATAAAAGCAGGCAAATCGTTTAATAAAAGATGTTTTTTTCTGACAAAAGAAGAACCTGTGGAACAGTTGCTTTCCATCAGCATTTTGACATTTGATGGATTTCTTGACCAAGCCACAGCACCCGATAATTCAAACTGAGCTTTTAATATGGCTTTATTTTCATTGCTGCCTGCCCCGGCCCCAAAAATGACTCCCCCATCGGGAATAAGATAGTAGGCTAAAGACACAAAGTAATTATTAGGAGCACGCCAAATGAGAGTGTTATTATAAATTCTAAGTGGAGAAATATTTTTAAGACAAATCTCAGTAAATGAATGCCTCTCAACTATCTCCTCTTCAGAATTCTTAAAACAACTTGAGCGTGTCAAATGAGCCGCGCAACCAGAAGTTGTCGACATAAAATTGCTAATTAAGTCTTGGTTTAAATTTTGTACGAATTTTTGATCAAAAGTCATCCATAGAGATGGCATTATGGTTGAGTGTATCCTCTCAACCATTTCCATATACGACTTTGCCAACGCAACAGCTTCATTGGTATCAATCCCCCAAGAATTGTAGTTTACTTCATCTTTCTTAAGACTCAAATGTACAGTGTGAATCCCACTATGAGACCAGGATCTCTCTAGTTGAAATGAGTCCGAGTAACTCTTAAGAGCATCAAGTAACTGTGGAGCTGCTGATAAAAGTTTTAACCTAGAGAACACGAATTCTCCAGAAAGTCATCGACTCGTTAGGGTTCATGGCAGATATATCAACCGTTGAAGAATTATAAAACTTTGGAGATGATAAATAATATAGCGGAATTACTTCAGATTCTTTGCACATTTCTTCAATAATACTGGAAACAATTCCAACTGAATCTCCTTCACTCTTCTGATAGCTATCAATAAGATCATTTATCTTTCCGTTTGGATTATCGGCAAATCTCTTTTTTGCTTTATAAAGGAGATTCAGAGATTCACTTGCTACATGATAACTAGCAGAAGTAGGAACAAAATAAGCATCGTAGTCTCTATCAACTTTTCTCTTTTGGTACTGTTCAACAGAATCAGTAAAGTTTATAGTTACCTTAATTCCCAACGCTGCCTCAAGTTCATTTTCTAGACCATCAAAAGCAAACTTTTTCCCTTGAACTGCCGTCATAATTGTCAAACCATCTTTTAATGAATCTGGCACTCTGTCACTTTCAGAAAGAAAATTTTCACAATTAAAATTTTCTCTATAAAACTTTGAACCAACCAAGAAAAACTGATTTGCTTTCTTATAATATGGATTTCCAGGAAGATCTTTTAAAAATCGCTTTTGAATCTTGCTATTCAACCATTGCCTTGTCTTTATATCTTTAAACTTATCTGACTTTGTGTTTATTGCCAGGAAATTTATTGTACTAAATGAATCAGTTGAAAACTTATAATTTCGGGGAAGAGATATCTCCTCATGGATTTCTTTCTTTAAAAAAAATGAGTACCCCATGTCTGCTGTTGTGAGAACATTAGTATCGCCAACCTCCGGAGCAGGAATTAGCTTTACCTTGTCAGGCATTTCATTAGTAGCAACTAGACTTATTTTATTCTTTTCTAAAATGTTGTTCTGTCTTAGAAAGTATGGGCCAGAAGTTATGCTCCAATCACTTAACGTGAGATTTTCTTCTTTTATTTGGGATGAGTGCAAAATAATTGAATCAGCCAAAGTAAAATAGTATAGAATTTCTTTTGTCGGTCTGCTTAGGTGAATCTTTAATTTTTTTTCTGAAATTACCTCAAAAGAATTAAAAGGAGTATTGAGATTTTGGATATGGTCTTCTTTTTTAATGAAGTCTTTTAGGGGTATGTGCGGGCTCCCCTTCACCATCATCCTTTTGAAAGTATTCTTCACATCCGTCGATGTTATGCTTGAACCATCTGAAAACTTTGCATCTTTAATTGTTATGATTATTTCCGTTCTATCATTATTGAATTCGATACTTTCAGCAAGTATCTTTTCATAATCATTACTTTGATTAACATGCAGAAGCTTCAAGCCGATATTATCAGCTATAAAATACTGGCTTACTGAATTTAACTCAGAAGGATCAACTTTAGCAACTTGCTCACTAATAGGAACCAACGCAGTAATGTTTTTTTCTTCTTTCATGCAAGATACCGTTAGAATCAAAATTATGCAGACCCAATATGTTCTGTAGGATCGATAACTTTTCCCCACTCAAGACCCCCTTTGCGAATCAATTCAATTATTGCATCCTTTTGAATCTCAATAGGCTCTCTTAAAATATCTTCAAGATTAGTTTTAAGTAAAAGATCATTTAAAGTTGATGATCTTTCAACTTTCGAATTGAGAATCAATTTCTTGAGAAATGAAACGCGCTCTTCATCTGAGCAGGACTCATAAAGGGATAGCTTTCTAATTTCTTCATGACTTGGCTTGAGGATAGAGCGCTCTGGACTTAGGTCAACTATTCTTGGGATTTTCATCTGTTGTGCTAAAGCTTTTGTTGCTAAGCCAGGAAATACAATTCCTAAAATACAAATTATTTTCTTCATAAATGCTCCCTTCTTTTACACAAACATAAACGATTTATAAAAATAGAGAGATTAATTCGAAGAGAAATATAAAACTTATACATCTAAGTTTAGTTATTTTTATTACAAGGGCATAAGTCCTTGAAATAAAAAAGCCCCACTTAAGTGGGGCTCAGTTAAAAAAATCCTATTTAACTACCTTATAATCGTCACTTTACTCACACTTGTACTCACCGATCTCCCACCGTCACTCGGAACAGATTTCATGCGAAGCTTAACTGAAAACTCGCTTGAACCAAAGCAGTCATACGTCTTCGTAAAACGACAAATCCCATACCCTGGCATGCCAAGGCAAAGCTCTACACGAGACTGAGAAACTTGATAACATTGAACACCTTCGCGTGCTTCAATCTCTTGAATCACTTCGCTCGCAGAGCGAGCAAAAACTGAAAAAGAAGAGAGCGCTAAAACAGCACAAACGAGTAGTTTCATAAGACCTCCATGATTTTTGGAAGTCATAGCACATTTAAATAGAGGGATATAATACTAAGAAATTTTTATCTATTTCTGACACTCATAAATATAGCTCACTCCCCCAAACAAAGGATGAGCTACAACACTTTTAAATCCGCCCTCACGCTTCAAAAGCTCAACAAGCTTCTCACCATAAGGAAACTCTTTTGAAGAGGAATCAAGATACTTATACGCGTCTTTTGAACCAGAGAGCATGCCGCCTAAAACGGGCATGACTTTGCTGGTATAAAACTCAGTGGCCGCACTAAATAATGGCCACTCAGATCTTCCCGTTTCTAAAATCATGAGTTTTCCACCAGGCACCAAGACGCGAGACATCTCTTTGATGGCTTTGCCGGTATCAGATACGTTTCGGAGTCCATAACCAATACTCACGACATCAAAGCACGATTCTTCAAACTCAAGTGCCATGGCATCGCCTTGCTTAAAGGCAATATCAAATCCTAAAGCTTTCGCTTTTGAAGGAGCAGGCACTAGCATCTCAGCGCAAAAATCCACGCCGATCACTTCGCCCAATCCCACAACTTTTTTAAATTCAATCGCGAAGTCCCCTGTTCCAGTAGCAACATCAAGAATCTTCATTCCAGGTTTTGCGCCTGATAATTTTACAGTTTTTGCACGCCAAGAATGGGCCATGCGAAAAGTCATCACGTCATTGACCAAATCATACTTCGGCGCAATTTGAGAGAAAATTCCCTGAACGCGATCAGCTTTTGAATTCACAGATGTCCGCCTGGTGCGTGTACTGGGCGATTACAAACTTCACCCAAACGCTTGAGTTTTTCCATCATGTCCGCAAACTGCTCAGTCGTAAGAGCTTGAGAGCCATCTGAGAGTGCCGCTGAAGGCATCGGATGCACTTCCACCATCACACCATCAAGACCAGCGGCTAATGTCGCTGCGGCCATACCTGGAATCAAGGCAGGGATACCCGTGCCATGACTTGGATCAACGATAACCGGAAGAGCCGAGCGCTGCTTCACCCAAAGAGCGCCTGCAAGATCAAGAGTGTTACGAGTCGCCGTTTCAAACGTGCGAATCCCTCTCTCACAAAGAATTATTTTATCATTTCCGCCGCGAGCAATATATTCAGCGGCATTAATCCACTCTTCAACCTTGGCCGACATGCCACGCTTTAAAACCACTGGCACGCGCGCGCGACCCAATTCTTTTAAAAGATCATAGTTATACATGTTGCGAGTGCCAACCATGATGAAGTCCGCAATATCCGCGAGTGCTTCAACTTGAGAAGCCGAAGTGATCTCGGTTAAAAACGGCAAACCACATTTTTGCTTGGCGAGTTTTACAATCGGAAAGCCATCGCGACCTAAACCTTGAAAGGCATCAGGGCGAGTGCGCAATTTATAAAGCCCGGCGCGCAAAACGTGTGCACCAGCAGCTTTCACTGCGTTTGAGGCTTGTAACATTTGGTCTTCATTTTCAACCGCACACGGCCCGGCAATCACGGTAAAGTTTTTGCCACCGATGTCGAGTCCTGCGAACTTTACATTCATACAGGCTCCTCCCTATGATGACCTTCTATGATTGAAGGTCGATTTATATTCGAAATTTCTCCAGACCGAGTTCTTCTCTGTGAAGGGCCTTGGTCGCTCTCTTCTCAAGAGGCAGAATGGGAAATTTCTATTATGCCTTTTAAACCTCTCAGCTTAGATAGTCCAAGATTTCTTAACGCCAAGCGATCACGAATTATTAGACGTGAAGATTTGTCTCAGTGTGGCGAGGGGGAACTTCCCTCAACTCTGAGTTGGACGAACTCTAAGCGAGAAGACTTCTCCCAATCATTTCAACAACTTCAGGCTCTTATCACCTCCAATGAGGCCAAAAAGGGTGTCCCCTGGGCTTCTCAAAGCGCTCCCTATAAAGGCGCAACCCTCTTGTGGGAAAAATTACTCTCACAAGCCCCTCATTTGGGTCGAGAACTCGTTGTTTACGGGGCTGAACTGGAGAATGAGTCTGTCCTTGGGGCCTCTCCCGAGTGGCTTTTTCACATCGAGGCGGGGGGAAAAACTCTTCACACCATGGCGCTCGCTGGAACGCGTTGGACAAATCAAGAACGTCCCGATTGGCAAGAAAAGAAGGACGCCCAAGAACATGAGCTTGTGGTAGAGGATATAGTCGAAATGCTCTCGCCCTTCGGTGTGGTTGAGCGTGGAGATCGTCACTGGTTTACAGCGGGAAGTGTTGAGCATTTAAGATCTTCGATTCGTTTAGTTTCAAAAACTAAATTAGATCCGAGTGAAATTTTAAAAGTGCTTCATCCCACTCCAGCTGTGGGTGTTTTTCCAAGAACGGAGAAGGCGAAAAATTGGCTTTATAGTTTACCTGGCTTTGATGAGAGAAAAGATTTTGCGGCGCCTTGGGTGGTTCATCATAGGCCCTCAGGAGAAGTTTGGGCGATTGTTGCTTTAAGACAAATTCGCATGAGGGCTGATCACTTATTTATTCCTGCTGGCTGTGGCGTGATTGCCGACTCAGTAGAAGAGGTTGAATGGAGAGAGATTCAAGAAAAAATCAACAGCGTGAAAAAAGCATGGAAACTTCCGGGCTAGTCTTTGCTATGCAGCTGCTTGCAGATTTTCACTCGCTCGGAGTGAGAACACTTATTCTCTGTCCAGGTGGACGAAATGCACCTCTGATTCAAGCCGTAGAAATTTTAAAATTAGATTGGGAGGTGCTCACTTTTGTAGATGAGCGCTCGGCCGCCTTTTTTGCTCTCGGCAGATCAAAACGTGACCTAGTTCCAGTTGTGGTGAGTGTGACTTCTGGAACTGCACTCGCAGAACTTTTACCCGCTGTCATTGAAGCGCATGCCACGCAAGTTCCTTTGATTCTTTTAAGTGCTGATCGTCCACGCTCGCATCGAGGAAGTGGGTCGCCGCAAAGTATGAATCAAGTCGGACTATTCACTCAATACGCTCCCACACTTGTAGATTGGGAAGAAGGTGAAACTTTTCCTCAATGGATAAAAAGTTGGAGCAGAAAAACACCGATTCATCTCAATCTCTGCTTTCAAGAACCGCTGTGGATAAAAGAGCCCACTGCTTATGAACCTAGAAAAATGGAAGCTCTCTCTCCCATTCAACACGCAGAGATCACTACCTCGTATCCTCAATTCAAAAAACCATTAATCCTTGTGGGTCAACTGGACTCAGATGAAATGGAAATCGTAGAAAAATTTTGTCAATGGTTTGAAGCACCCGTTCTTGCCGAGGCAAGCTCTCAGCTTCGCTCCTCAACAATTGCAAACCTTCTTTATTCAGGTGATCAAGCCGCACGCAGATGGTTAAAGAAGGGAGAATTTGATGGAGTCATCCGCCTTGGAGGAGTTCCTTCATGGAGAATTTGGCGTGATCTCGAATTTTGGGATGGAAGTGTTGTCTCTTTTGGCAGAAGCCTTTGGAGTGGTCTGCCTAATCGCTCACACTCAAAAGGCGATCTCAAAGCTTGGCTCATCAAATGGATGAGTGAAGGGAAAAAATCTCAAGCAAGAAAAGATCTCATCCAAGAAGATCGCCTCATTCATGAAAAACGCAATGCTCTGATTGAAGAGTTTCCTAAAAGTGAAGCGGCACTGATCAGAAAAATTTCTATTCATGCCGCTCCTGATTCGATGATCTATCTTGGAAACTCAAGACCGATTAGAGATTGGAATGAACATGCCCTTCAATCAAAGAAATTTGATATTCAAGAGAATCGAGGAATCAATGGCATTGATGGCCAAATCTCTTCATTCTACGGGCATTGCAAACCTCATCATGAAAACTGGGCTATCATAGGAGATCTCACGGCTCTTTACGATATGCAAGGTCCATGGGCGCTCAAGTTTTTAGATCCTGAAATTCAAACAAAACTTGTGATTATGAATAACTCCGGCGGACAAATTTTCTCGCGCATGTTTCCCGCTCAAAGTTTTATTAATTCTCATGAACTCAATTTTCAATCTCTCGCGCAGTTTTGGGGCATGAGCTACTCGAATGATCTCAACACTTCAGCTCCGCATTGCCTCATTGAACTCAAGCCTGACTTTGAAGAAACACAAGCCTTCAAAGATAAATGGGAAGCTCTATGAGAAACCCTATTTGGCTTTTGCCTGGATTTTTAGGAGATGAAAATCATTGGGGCACATGTCCTGATTTCATCGCACATTATAGTGGCATCCAACCAGAAATTCTCAATTGGCAAAAAGAAGTCACGGGTGCAGAAAATTTATCGATGGCCGCACGCTACCTGGCCCAACGGGCGATGAGCGAGGGAGTGAATCCAGTTTTGATTGGATACTCCATGGGTGGACGTCTCGCTCTTCAAGCTCTCATCGAGGCTCCAGGAACCTTCTCCTTTGTTATTGCGATTTCTGCTCATCCAGGTTTTAAAGAAACATCTGAAAAAGAGAAGCGCAAAAAAGAAGATCTCATCTGGGCCAAACTGCTTCTTGAAGACTTTGATTTGTTTTGGGAGAAATGGAATGACCGAGGAGCCCTCAAAGGATCTCTCGTTCCAAGTATTCCCATTGTGACGATGGAAACAAGAAAGCAGTGGTCCCAGATGCTTGAAACAATGGGTACAGGGACTCAAGATTTTATTCCAGAACTTTTAAATGAAAAAATAAATCAACACCTTCTCCTCATCTTTGGAGAGAATGATGAGCGTTATGTAGAATTCTCAAAACTTTTTCCCTCTTGGATAGAAAAAAAATATATTCCCCAATCTGCTCATCGCATTCCAATTGATTCACCAGAAGAGTTAGCTCAAATTATGGCCCCTCACATTCTCCAATCACAGGCAAAAAAATTATGACACAAGTTCAGGCCTGGCTTATGGCCACTCGTCCAAAGACACTGACCGCCACGCTGGCCCCTATTCTTGTAGGAAGTGCTCTCGCCTATCGTTACCAAAGTGATATTTCATTGTTTCTAGTCGCCTGTGCACTTTTTTGCACCCTCTGCCTTCAGATCACGACGAATCTTGTGAATGATGTGGCCGATTTCAAAAAGGGTACAGACACTCCCGACAGGCTGGGTCCTCCGCGCGCCACTGCTCAAGGTTGGCTCTCTCCAAAAGCGGTTTGGATGGGAACTGGAGTTGCTATTCTTGGAGCGCTTCTCTCTGGTTACCCATTGATGGTTGCAGGAGGCTGGCCTCTCGTGATTCTCGGTGTGGTTTCAATTCTTGCAGCGATCGCTTACACTGCAGGGCCTTTTCCTCTTGCCTATAATGGTTTGGGTGAAGTGTTTGTTTTAATCTTTTTTGGTTGGGTTGCCATTGGCGGTCTCTCTTATGCACTGACTGGCGCATTCCCAGTACCGGGAGCAGGGTTGGCCGGCACACAAATAGGATTATTAAGTGTGGCGATGATTGCGATTAATAATCTAAGAGATATCCATGGTGATAAAAAAAGTGGAAAGAAAACTCTTGCCGCACGCTATGGAGAAAATTTTATTCGCGCGATAATTTCCTCGGCTCTGCTCTCTCCCTACGTGATGGGTGTTTTGTGGTGGCCAGAATCGAAACTTGCAACCTTACTTCCAGCTCTCTCGCTTATCTTTGCTGTCAAAGTGAATAGCGGAGTTCAAAAAACCGCGCCCTCAAAAGAGCTTAATGCTTACTTAGGTAAAGCTTCATTGCATCTTTTAATTTTTGGAATCTTGCTCACAATTGCACTCCTATGGAAGTAAAACAGATACTTTTTTATCCTTACGAGTTGAAACCCAAATCAACGCCAAATCGATTGAGCGGCAAAGAAGCTCGTCAAGGATGTTTAGTGCGGGTGCAATTTGAGGGATTGAAAGCCCCTGGACATGCAGATCTCTTTCCCTGGCCTGAGCTCGGTGACCCAAGCTTAAAGGATCAAATCGAATCCCTCACTCAACTCACTCCCTTCTCTCAGGCTGCAGCGACATTGATGTGGGCCCATTATGAAGCGCTGGCCATAGAAAAAAAGAAATCTCTATTGAGTGATGCGGATTACCCCTCTCATGTGACACTCACTGAGAACAGAGCTATTCCATCATATGCCAAGACCGTTAAATTAAAAATTACCTCCGAGGCGATTCATAACTGGAGAGAAACTGAAAAATTTATCAAAGAGTATCCCACTCTTTTATGGCGACTTGATTTTAATGGATTGTTTCAAGCGCGTGATGAAGCTCAAAATTTTTGGAATCAAGTTCATCCGAATGTGAAATCTCAAATTGAGTTTCTAGAAGATCCCTTTACTCCAGAATTAATGGAAGATGCTGTCGCGCTAAAAATTTTTGA